>NZ_JAUEDK010000055.1 GCF_030385785.1 Crenobacter oryzisoli | reverse complement strand
GTTTGTGATCGTCGATGGCCATCCGATCCACAAGGCGAAGCTGGTCAGGGACTATGTGGAGAGCTTGGAAGGCAAGCTCAACCTGTTCTACTTGCCGCCTTACTCGCCGCAACTGAATCCGGACGAGCAGGTCTGGGCGCACGTGAAGCGCCAGGTATCAAAGCGTCTGGTGCAAAACCATGAGGAAATGAAGCGGCTAGCAATCGGCGCCTTGCGTCGAATCCAAAAGCTACCCGGGCTGGTGAAATCGTTCTTCCGCCAGCCTGAGTGCCAATATGCCTGCCAGTGACAATACTTTTGCAAAGCTTAGTAATAACGGCGATAGATAGGCGAAATCAACGATGTTCCCTGTATCGCTTTGTTTGCAGTGGCACACCGTTTGGCGGCCGCACCTCCGGTGAAAGCGTCTGATGAAGCGAGCACTGTTATGTCATAGGCTGCTATTTGCCAGTGCAGTTGCATTGCTGCAGACGGCAACAACCCTCGCACAGGAATTGGAGCCGCGCACCTACTCGGCATCGCCGATTGGGACCAACTTCCTGGTCGCAAACTATACGTACCTGACTGGAGATGTCCTGACGGACCCTTCCCTGCCCATCACCGATGTGCAGGCGCACATCAACCTCGTTGCGCTCGGTTATGTACGTACCTTTGGCATTGCCGGCCACAGTGCCTCACTGGGTTTCGGACTACCGTTCGCGAGCGGCGACATGAGTGGCAATGTGATCGATGCGCCACGAGAAGTGCATCGCGCCGGCATCGGAGATGTACGGCTACGATTCGCCTTCAATCTCATTGGAGACCCGGCGTTGACCCCAGAGGAGTTTGCCAAGCGCACGCCCCGCACCTCTCTGGGAGCAAGCCTGACCATGACTGCGCCAACTGGACAGTATGTCCCGTCTCGGCTCATCAATGTCGGAACCAACCGCTGGTCGTTCAAACCCGAGATCGGCATATCGCAACCTATCGGCCAATGGTTTGCAGAGGCATCGGCCGGAGTCTGGTTTTACACGGACAATAACAACTTCTTCGGCGGCAACCGACGCAGCCAAGACCCGCTCGCGGTGCTCCAGTTGCATACGGGTTATAACTTCCGGCCAGGGTTATGGATTGCCGGCGATCTCGGCTACGATACAGGTGGTCGAACCCAGCTCAATGGGATACCCAATCAGGACCGCCGAGCCAATGTGCGCTACGGCATGACATTCGCAGCCCCCATCGCTGACGGCTGGTCAGCCAAATTGGCACTGTCTAATGGGTTCGTCACGCGTGCCGGCGGCGACTACAAGGCCGTCATGCTCACACTGCAGTACCGCTGGTTCGACCGCTGACCGACAGCTTTCAATGCGGCTGATTCGTGCGTATGGCTGACGCAATATCACGGCTCACCGTGGCAAGGGCACGATCATGCCCCGCGACAAGGGCGCCATAGCCCTGCTCCTTCACCGGCTCCTGTGCGACAGTGCGCCCCAGGACAGGAGTAGCACGCCCCGGCGGCCGAACCGTCCACAGGGCCTCTACCGTGACGGCTGTCCCCGGCACCGAATCAAATCGGACGATATCCACGCGCACACGCCATGTCGATGCCGTATCCGATCCCGAATCGAACATCGACACATGATCCGAACCCAGCTGCTGGGCAAGGTCGGCGGCAATCACCCTTGCAATATCGCTTTTCAACGGTGCGGCCCAGCGCGCAAATTCGTTCAGCGCCACCTCGTCGCCGGCTAGGCGCGTGACAATCTGCGGCCGATCGACAAGATCCGGCACCGTAACCGGACTCACCACGACATGAAGAGGCATTGCCGCCCCACTCGGCGCCAGCGTCGCAGCGGGGCTAAGCGTATAAAAACTGGCCTTTGGCGAGCTGCTGCACCCCTCAAGCAGTGCGGCAAACAAGGCGAGGATGACGAACAAAATCAGGCGTATCACGGTTTGTCCTCCAGCTTGCCACGAATCAGCGCCTCCGGATGCCGATCCAGGTAATCGGCAAGCGCACGGAAGGCGGCAGCGGTGCGCGCCAGTTCTCGAACCGCATCGGCGGTGTTCTGCTGCAATGCCGAGTCCGGCTGAAGGACTGCATTCGCGGAATCGAGCGCCCTATGGGCCGCCGCCAACGTATCATTGGCCTGCGGAATGAGCGTGTCGAGGTTCGTTAGCAGCACATTTGCACTTTGCAGCGTCTTCCGCGTATCTTTGCCGATTCCTTCAAATGGAATGGTATTCAGCTTCGCTACCAAGCTCGTCACCGAATCCTGCAGCGATTGCAGTTTGCCCGGAACGGATGGCAGCTCGGGCGGGGTCGTGTCCCAATCGACTTTCGCTTTCTGCGCACCGGGGAAGAAATCGAGCGCGAGATAGAGCTGTCCGCTCAGCAAGCTGCCTGTCCTCAGCTGTACACGAAGCCCACGCTCGACCAGGAAGTCCGCCAACTGTTTAGGATTGTCGCTAAGCCGCCCCCCCTTCTCACCGGTCTTGTAGCGTGACGTGAAACGTTCCGGATAAAGATTGATTTCAACGGGGATGCTGAACTGGCGGGTAGCCGGATCAAAGTGCGTATAGATACCGGTGACCTCGCCAACGACGATGCCGCGAAAATCGACAGGGGCGCCAACGGCCAGGCCACGTACCGATTCGGTAAAGTCCACTATATACGTGTTGACGATTCGATCATGCCGTTTCATCGCCTCTGCACGGTCGTGGTACAACGTGAATTGCGTGTGCGCCGCAGCGACTGACGGTGGGAACACTCCCCCCGACGATTCAAACGCAATGCCGCCGATCATGATAGACACCAACGACTGCGTATCGACTCGTATGCCGTTAGCATCCAGCGACACATCGACACCGCTGGCCTGCCAAAACCGCGTATCAGCTTCAACGAACTTGTCGTACGGTGTATTCACGAACACCCTCAACGTAACACCCTTGCCGTCTGCGTCGAGATCGTACGCAGTGACCTGCCCAACCTGCAACCGGCGAAAATAGACGGGCGAGCCCGTGTCGAGCGAGCCCAGGTCCTTCCCTTTCAGGATGAACTCACGGCCGGGAACATCACTGGGGAATACAGGTGGGGATTCGAGACCAACGAAATCGCGGCGCGCTTTCACCGCGTTGCCGACATCCATCCCGATAAACGATCCGGACAAGAGCGTACTCAAACCGGAGACCGAGCCTCCCGAAATGCGGGGGCGCACCACCCAGAAACGCGTGTTGTTGACGAGGAGTTTTGCCGCATCCTTGGAAATCTCTGCCTTCGCCACGACGCGCGAGTGATCGGGCGACAGGGCCACCGCCTCGACGATGCCGATTTCGACATCCTTGAACCTGATCTTGGTCTTGCCCGCCTCCAGCCCTTCGCCGGTCTTGAAGCTGATGGTGATTGCCGTCCCCTGCTCAAGAACTGCCTTGACCGCAAGCCACCCGCCGATCAACACCGCAACGATAGGCACCAGCCACACGAGTTGCATGCGCCAGCGCGAGCGCGAAGCAGCAACCGCCTCGGGAAGGTCTGGTAATTCATTGTTGGGTTCGGGTCCAGGCATGATTTTTCTCCGCTTCATCCCAGATCAGGCGCGGGTCGAACGACATCGCGGCAAACATCGTCAGCACGACGACCGCCCCGAAGGCAATCGCTGCAGGACCGGCCTTGATGGTCGCCAGCGCCTGGAACTGCACTAGCGCGACAAGCATGGTGATCACATAAATATCGAGCATCGACCAGCGACCGACGAACTCGACCAGACGGTAGATGCGGGTGCGCTGCTCGGGTAGCCAGCGCGAGTGAAACTGCGTCGAGATCACCAGGTAGCTCAGAGCAAGGATTTTGAGCATGGGCACCGCAACACTCGCGATGAACACGATGACTGCGAGCGACCATGATCCGGAGACCCACAGATAGACCACGCCACTCATGATCGTGTCGGTCTGGGCGCCGAACAGCGAACTGGTGTACATCACCGGTAGTACGTTTGCCGGGATATACAGCACCATGGCGGCGATCAGAAACGCCCACGTATGCGACAGGCTCGCCGGCCTGCGCAGATGCAGCATGGCGCCGCAACGCGGACAAGACAGATCGTGTGCCTGTGCCGGGAGCTTCATGAGTAACCCGCAGTCGTGGCACAGCGCGAGATGGTGTCCCGCCGCCGAGGCGGCACCGTGCAACGCCATCCCTCCGTTCCCCTCCGCACCTGGCGATTGCACCACGGAGATGCGCGACCACAGCGCTCGCTCATCGAATGCAGCACTGGCGGCCGCCAGTACCAGCATCAGTAAGCCGAATGACCACAGCGCCTCCCCTGGCACGATGCTCGCGATATGAGCCAGCTTGACCAGCGCTACCAGCAGGCCAAGGATCAGTACCTCGGTCATTCCCCATGGCTTGGCTAGATGAAACACCCGAAACACCTGCGCAGCCTGCCAAGGCACGCGGTGCAATCGCAACGGTAGGAGCATCCAGAGCATGGCCCCTATCTGCAGAGCAGGCATCAGGATGGTCGTGGCAAAGACGAGCCCTGCGATCGGCCACATTCCATCCAGATACAACACGCGTACGGAACCGAACAGTGTCGTATTCACGTGCGTCCCGCTGACCGAAAGGCCGACAATCGGGAACACATTGGAAACGATGAACAGTACGAACGATGCCAGGCTCAAAGCCAAGGCCCGCTCCAGGCTGTTCGGATGGCTCCGGTACAGTTCCGCATTGCAGCGCCGGCAACGCAGCGTACCGCCAGCGGATATAGGCACCGCTCGCTGAAGCAAATCGCATTCGTGGCAGGCAATCAGTTCGGTATGGCTCATCGCTGCACCTGCGCAACCGGTACGGACGAAGGCGTCGTCATGTGTTCCGCCTTGACGACCCAGCCCCCGCCCATGGCCTTATAGAGGTTGACGAACGACGTCAGTACCGTGCTCTGCGTTTGCGTATACTGCAGCTCTGCATTGAACAGGCTGCGTTCGGCGTCGAGCACTTCGATGTAGCTCGTGTACCCTCCCTCATACCGCAGTCGAGCAAGCTGCGCATAGGTTCGTAATGCGTCCACTTGCTTGCCTTGTGCGTCCAGTTGCTCACGTGACTTTTGCGCGGCAATCAGCGCATCATCGACTTCCTGGAACGCGACCTGGATCGCCTGCTGGTAGCCATAGAGCGCCTCTTGTTGGCGGGCCTCCGCCTGATGCACCTGCCCGGTAATGTAGCCGCCGGTGAAGATCGGTTGCGTCACTGTTCCGGCGTACGACCAGACTCGCGCTGGGCCAGTGAACAAATTCGAAAACGCGGAGCTGACGGAACCTAAAAGCCCCGTCAGTGAGAGCGACGGGAAGTACTGAGCACGCGCGGCTCCGATCAGCGCGTTTTGCGCAACCAGATTTTGCTCGGCCAGCAGTAGATCGGGGCGACGCTCGAGAAGGTCGGACGGGATGCCCGCGGGTACCACCGGTATCCCCAGTGCCGCGAGGTCTCGACCGCGCAGGATAGGCTCAGGATTGTGGCCGAGCAGGACGGATAGCGCGTCTTCCTGCTGAGCAATCTGCGCTTCGAATTGCGGAATTGTCGAACGCGTAGCCTCGTACTCGGACTGGCTTTGCGCCAGTTCCATCTGCGACACTTCTCCGCCCTCAAAGCGCAGCGTAAATATCTTCACCGAACCGGCCCGGCTTGTCGTCGTCGCTTGAGCGATCTCCAGCTGCCGGTCGAGGTTGCGCAGATTGATGTATGACGATGCCACAGCGGCCACGAGCGCAAGAATGGTGGCGCGACGGCCATCTTCACTCGCGAGCAGGTTGGCACGCGCCGCTTCTGTCTCACGACGCAACTGGCCGAACAAGTCGATTTCCCAGGCAACGGACAGTGATGCCTGGTACTGGTTGTAGACGGGATCGATACCTGCTGGCAGCGGTATCCCCACGCTCTTTGACGCACGCTGGCGCGACGCGTCAAACCCTGCATTCACCTGTGGGAATAATGCTGAACGCGTACTCATTAACCGACCGTAGAACTCGTCGACACGAGCGGCCGCAATCTTGACATCGCGGTTTTCCGCCAATGCTGTGGCAATGAGCGCATTCAGCACCGGATCCTGGAATTGCTCCCACCACGTCGTGTTGACGACATCCTCAGCATCCTTGTGTTCGAAGCGGAATGAGGGCGGAACCTCCACCTTGGGCCGCGCATAGTCGGGACCGAGCGTACAGCTGCTCAATCCCAGTAGCAGGAGCGGCACAACAAAACACACACCAGCAACTCGGCGCATGTCAGTCCCCTTCATGGCGCGCGGATGGCGTAGTCTGTTGCGAAGTGCCCCCGGCCGGAGCGACGGGCGGCAGGGACTCGCCAGGCTGCCCCGGCCCCGAGTCAGGAGTCTGCTTGCCTCCGCTCGAACGCGACGATAGCGACTCGAGCAGGTAATAGAACATTGGGATGAAGAACACGGCGATGGCCGTCGCACCGAGCATCCCGCCGATCACGCCCGTGCCAATCGAATGGCGGCTGTTCGCCGACGCCCCCATTGCGATCGCAAGTGGCACGCAACCAAGGATGAATGCGAGCGACGTCATAACGATCGGGCGCAGCCGTTCATCGGCGGCCTTCAACGTTGCGTCGATGACAGAGGCACCCGCTTCGCGGTTCAACACGGCAAACTCAAAGATCAGGATCGCATTCTTCGCGGCCAATGCTACCAGCATGGTCAGCCCGATCTGGAAGTAGATATCGTTATTGAGCCCGCGCAGCAAAATAGAGAGCAATGCACCGAACAGGGCAAACGGTACCGCCATCAGTACCCCAAACGGCAACGACCACTTCTCGTACTGTGCCGCGAGGATCAGGAACACCATGATGAGGCCGAACACGAATACCGCCCCCGATGTCCCGCCAGACTTACGTGCTTCGAAGGCTTCGCCGCTCCAGGCTAAGCTGTAGTCCGGCGGCATTTGTGCTCCGATCTCTTCCAGCGTGCTAATCACCTGAGCCGAACTGTAACCAGGAGCCGCGTTGGCAGTGACCAGGACCGCCGGGAAATTATTGAAACGCGTCACCAGATCAGGACCGGTGACGTACTTGTAAGTCACCACCGATTTGAGCGGAACCATGCTGCCATTTTTACTGCGCACAAAAATCTGATCGAGATCCTGTGGCTTGAGCCGGTACGACGGATCCGCCTGGAGGATGACCTGCCACAGTCGGCTAGAGCGGTTGAATTGCGATACATACAGCGAACCGAACATCGTCTGCATCGCGCTGTAGACGTCTTCGACCGGCACTCCGAGTGTTTCCGCTTTGTCGCGGTCCACGTTGACCAGCAGTTGCTGCGACGACGCATTGAAAGTTGTCGTGACGCGGGCAAGCTCCGGCCGCTGTTTCGCCTTCTCCACGAAGTTCTGGACAACGTCCGCGAGTTGCCCGATGGTTGCATCGCCCTTGCTTTGTATCCACACCTCCGTACCACCGGTTGTGCCAAGCCCTGGGATGGACGGCGGATTGACCGGAAGAACAACCCCCCCCTTCACCGTCGAAAGGTTCTGGTAGGCATCGACCAGCACTGCGCGCGCGTTCTGCGTCTTGACGTTTGCGAACTTGTAGCGCTCATCGAACCCCTTCAGGCCGACAAAGAAGGCCCCGGCATTATTCTTGTTCTGGACGTCGAGCAAGCTGTAGCCATCCACGGTCGTGATGCTACTCACCGCCTCCTGCTTCATGAAGTAATCGGTGACCTGCTGCGATACGTCGCCGGTACGATCAAGGCTCGCCGCGTCCGGCAGGATGGTCGCGCCGAGCAGATAGCCCTGATCTTCGGGCGGCAGGAATGCAGTGGGGATGGATTTCACCATCACGACTGTGAGCACGATCATGCCGACAAACAACATTAATGCGATCACAAAGCGCTTGATGACGAATTGCACCGCACGCGTGTAGCCTGCCGTCATTCGCGCAAACACGTTCTCAAACCATTTGAAGAAGCCTTTCTTTTCATGATGCGTGCTCTTGAGCAGCAACGAAGCCAAGGCGGGTGACAAGGTCAACGCCACAATGCCCGAGATCACCACCGAGATCGCGATGGTAATGGCGAACTGCTTGTACAACTGACCAGTGATCCCCCCCAGAAAAGCCACCGGAACGAACACGGCGCACAACACCAGCACGATCGCAATGACCGGGCCTGTCACTTCATCCATCGCGCGCTTTGCGGCGTCCTTTGGATTGAGCTTGAACACCGTCATGTTGCGCTCGACGTTCTCGATCACCACAATGGCATCGTCCACCACAATCCCGATGGCGAGCACCATCCCGAAGAGAGTCAGCATGTTGATCGAAAAGCCCAGCGCCTCCATGCCCATACAGGTGCCGACAATCGAGACAGGTACAGCCACAATGGGAATTAGGGTTGCGCGCAGACTTTGCAGGAACACGAATACGACGATCACAACCAGCACGAGCGCTTCGAAGAAGGTGTGGACCACGTCCGAGATGGAAGCGCGGGTAAAGTCAGTCGTGTCCATCGCGATCTGGTATTCGATACCTGCAGGAAACGATTTCTTCATTTCTGCAAGGGTGGCACGAACCTGGTTCGATACGTCGAGGGCGTTTGCTCCTGGCTGTTGATAGACCGCGATAACCGTAGCCGGCTTGCCTTGAAAGCGGCTACGGATCGAATAATCCTTTTGCCCGAGCTCCGCCCGGCCGACGTCCTTGAGCCGAACAATCGCCGCACCTTGGCTCGCGGCGCGGATGATGATGTTGTCAAACTCAGACGGTTCTGCCAGACGACCCGTGGTCGTAACCGCAAATGATTGCTCGACCGGTTTTCCAGTCGGCGATTGGCCGATGCGCCCGACAGCAAACTGCTGGTTCTGGTTGGCAACTGCCCGTTGCACGTCTGCCGCCGTGATGCCCAGTTGCGCCATGCGGTCCGGCTTGAGCCAGATACGCATGGCATAGTCAGGCGTGCCAAAAATGCTGGATTGGTTGGCGCCAGGGATGCGCTTAAGCGCATCGAGCACATAAATATTGGCGTAGTTGGCAATATAGGTCGCGTCATAGCGTTGATCTGGCGAATAGATCGCAATCACCATCATGAACGCCGATGATTTTTTCTGTACCTGAATGCCCTGCGCCTGTACCGATTGCGGTAGTTGCGGCAGCGCCAGGTTCACACGGTTCTGTACATCAACCTGAGCAAGTTGTGGGTTGGTGCCAATCTCGAAGAAGGCATTGATTGTCAGATTGCCAGTGGATGAACTCGACGAGTTCATATAAATCATGTTGTCGGCACCATTGACCTGCTGCTCAATCGGTGCTGCCACGTTATTAGCCACGACATCCGCGCTCGCCCCTGGATAAGTGGCGGAGATCGTGATCTGCGGCGGGGTAATGTCAGGGTACTGGGCGATCGGCAGCGCAAACATGGCCAACGCGCCACCCAGCGTAATGACAATAGAGATGACTGACGCGAAGATCGGCCGGTCGATACAAAAATGGGGAATGTTCATAAGTGGCCCGCCCCATCACTGGCCCGCGGCGCTGCCGTATTTGGGCGACGCTGGCGTTTGTTTTCCGGCTGCCGGCTTTGTTGCGGCACTCTTGGTTGTCACACTACCGACGATCTTGAGCGGCACATTGGCAACAACGCGTACTGCGCCGTCCACGACTACCCGCTCACCGGCTTTCAGGCCGTCGGTAATAAACCAGTCGTCACCGTGCCAGTCGCCGACCTCGACCACACGCTGCTGGGCCTTCGCATCCTTGCCGACAACCCAGACAAAATGGCTCTTCGCGCCCTGCAAGACAGCACGTTGCGGGACAAGAATCGAATTAGGCCGTATAGCACCGGCAACGCGCGCGCGCACGAACTGGCCAGGACGTAAGGTTCCCTTCGGGTTTGCAAACACAGCCCTTACGAGAAAGGTACCGGTTTCGGTGCTAAATGCCGGGTTGGTAAAATTGATGTGACCGAGATTTGGAAAGACGGAGCCGTCTGCGAGGACGACGCTTACCACGAACTCGTTGTCCTTCGGAAAGCGTAGCTGTCCTGCATTAATCTGATCGCGATACCTGAGCAATTCGTTTTCGGAAACGCTGAAATTCACCCACATGGGGTCGAGTTGATACACATAAGTGAGCAGGCCAGTAGCGGCGGCAGTGACATAGCTGCCATCCTGTTGCCGGGCAAAGCTCGACAAGCCATTGAGCGGGGAGATGATGGTCGTGTAGCTGAGATTGAGTTGCGCCGTTTCGACCTGGCCCTGAGCGGCGAGCACAGCAGCAGCTGCCTGCTGTTCGTTACCGATGGCATCGTCCAGGTCCTTTTTACTCAAGGCATTCTGCGCTGCAAGCGGCCGGACTCGAGCAAGGTTGGCTCTTGCCACCTGGAGTCGCGCCTGCTGTTGTGCCAGTTGGCCTTTCGCCGTTTCCAATGCGGCTTCAAACGGCTTGCGGTCCATCTGGAACATCGTCTGGCCGGCCTTCACTAGCTGGCCTTCGATATATGTGCGCTTGTCGAGAAAGCCATCCACGCGAGCGCGAATCTGGACTTCGTGTGAGCTTTGGGTCTGCGCGGTGAATTCGAAGGTAACCGGCGTGTCACGATTGAGCACCGTCATGACCGTCACTTCGGGGGCCCCCATCGCGGGGGCCTCAGCCGGCTTCTTACACCCGGAAAACAGCGGGAGAGCCGCCACCAGCAACATCAGAGACAGACCGCCTCGCTGCGGAGCGCCCCCATCTGGCAGATGGGCTCTCCGGAAGAATGAGCCGATCATGACACACCTCCCGCAACGTTCTACCGGCAAGATCACAGCTTGCGACCTTTACCGAACCACGACCGGCGGGCGGATGTGGCCGACCCACCTCCTGATCCCCCACGCGGGTACAACGCCCCCTAATGCGAACGGTAAAAAGTGCGGATGCCGGTTTCATTGGGATAGAAGAACCGCTCACGGCGCTACATCTTCGTCGTGCAGTTCCCGAACAACACAAGTGTGTCCTCGCGATTTACCATCGTCACGGTCATCGTACCGTCACTTGTGTCGAGCGCAATGGTCCAGGCGTAACCCTGCTCCGTGCCCTGCATGAGGATCTGGTTCTGATCTTTGCTCATGAACAGGATCGGGGTGGCCCGCTTGGGTCCAGCAATCGTCTTTTTTGCGAAATTGATGGACAGAAATTTCGGGGTCCCGAGATCCGAGGGCTGCGAGCGCTGACAAACAAGACCAGAAAAGCACTCATGGGCATCGACCGTTGCGCACAGCAACGGCTTGCTCCCATCGAAATCGGCGGCATAAGCGCCGGCACACCTCAAGAGGAAGATGACCGCCAGCGTCGCAGATTGAACCTTCTTCATGGCTCTATCCTCAATCGACAATAGGCGTCAAGGCTACTGGCTGGTGTACCCTCGACCATTCATGCACGCGGCCACAGCGCGGTTATAGGTCGCAAGCTGATTGGCAGTATCTTGCTGCATCGCTTCCTGCTGCTGGTTAGCCTCCGCGACCCGACGCCGCTGGCGCATTCCCCCCGCTACCGTGCCGGTCACCGCACCTATCGCGGCCCCCTTGCCCGCATCGCCAGCGATCGCGCCTACTCCAGCCCCCAAGGCGGCACCGCCTACCGCACCTCTCATGCGCTCACCTTGGTGCTGGGGAGGGGGCGGCTGACTCGTCGAACGTTGCGCGAGCGCAACCGGATCGACACCGGTAGTCTGTGTTGCCCACACCTGACACTCACCCATGTCGGTCTGCTGCTTCTTGGGACTCTGTCCCTTCGCGGGATAGAAAATGGGCTGCTGAGCAGAAGCTAGAGCCGCCAGCATCAGGAGGAAAGCGCCCACTGTGATCCATCTGACTCGCAGCAGCTTGCCCGCCTCCTGTCCACTCCATGCCACGGCTCCTGACCGTTCACGTGCCGATGCCATATCCAGCCTCATTCGCTTCAGTTCGTGACTCGCAGACATTCCACTTACGTTTTTGCACGAACAGTTCGGTCATTCTGTCCGGGAAATCTTCGCCCCCCTCAACCCCATCCCTGCCATCAGCCCCGTCTGGTCGAAGATGAACGCATAGATGTCGGATTGAAGTGTCGTCGTGGACATGTTTTTGGCGACGCCCGCGTCCACGACTACGATGCTCGGCCCTATACCAACCTCAAAATTCGAGCTTGTTTTCAGGCTCTTGAGAGCCGAGTCCGTCATGAAGAACATCGCGTACCCAAACTTCTGGGCGCCGGCCTGCATGCCCGCGGAGAATGCCGAGGTCGAATAGTGCCCGGTCACCCTGCCATTCTCGATCAGCTCGCCCTTGCCATGTTCGACAGCGGCAATGACCCCCCCCTTCCACACATAAGGGAAAACCAAAATAGCCTTGGCTTTGCCAGCCAGCTCTCTTGCTTTCGGCGTTTTGGCATAAAGGTCCGTCAGTGCGGCTTGTGAGGCCGCATCAAGCTCCGGATTCGGCTTCACAGCGCTGGCTGCGGACGACGGGGCAGAGGAAGACGCTGATCCAGACTGCGACTTCTCAGTCGAACAAGCTGCAGTCACTGCGAGCAGCGAAATCATAGTCAGCATACGAACGTATTGGGTCATGATGCGTACTCCCGCTGATAACAGCTGCTATTAAGCGAGCCCGTATGACAACCGCGCCCCACGGACTTAGCTTTACTTTCTCAAGTTTGGTGGTCACATGGGTTGAAGACAATGAGACTTTGGTCCCATATCCCTTGATCCATTTTGCGCGCGAGTAAAGCGGGTCAAGGCGACGGTGTAATACCCAGTGCGGCCTGCACGGTCTTGATCAGGATCGAGTCGTTGAATGGCTTGCGCAGATAACCCACAGCCCCCAAGGCAAGGGCCTGATCTCGGACAGCGACATCGTCGTGGGCAGTGATCAGAATGACGGGCACACCGCTGCCGGCCAGTCGTCGCTGGACCTCCAGCCCGTTGATACCAGGCATCTGAATGTCGAGGATCACACAGCCCGGATGATATGAGGGCATGGACGCCAAGGTGTCCAGAAACTCATCGCCACTCGAGAATGTGTCCGCATCGATCCCGACAGAATGCAACAGACGCCTGATAGCCCGGCCAACCGATTCATCGTCGTCGACAACTGCAACGAATGGCTTGGCGATACCCATTAGTAAGAGACCCGGATTCGCGATTACCTAACCACGACTTTGCAAATTCAGGCTAGTCTGCATGGAAAGAAACCGGTATTGGGCTTTGGTCCACCACAAGCGAGAAGCTACACCCGTGTTCAGTGAAGCGTCCATTTTCGATCGCCTGCGCATATACCAGCCTTGTCGGCAATGCGAACCAAGTCGGCCAGCGAGTTTGCCTCCATCTTTTCCATCACGCGTGCACGATGGATCTTGACCGTCTTTTCCGTGGTGCCGAGTTCGCTGGCAACCTGCTTGTTCAAACGACCGGTCACGACGAGTGCCATTACTTCACGCTCGCGTGGCGTCAAGCGGTTCAAGCGCCCCTGAATATCCGTCAACTCCCGCCGATGTTTGAACATTTCTACCGCAAGTACGAGTGAATGCTCGATCACCTCCAGCAAAACCGTGTCGCATATCGGTTTGGGCAGAAAGTCCGCTGCACCCGCCTTCATGGCGGTCACGGAGGTGGGAATATCACCGTGTCCGGTGATAAAGATGACAGGCAGTATCATCCTGACTTCACGCTGCAGTTCAAGTCCACTCACATCGGGCAACTGCAGATCCAGCAAGAGACACGCGGGGCGGCTTAGCAGATCGGCATCGTTCAGGAAGGAACCCGCAGACTCAAAGGCTTCGACGTGATAGCCAGCAGAGCGAACCAGTCGCGCAAGTGCACGACGTACCTCGTCGTCGTCGTCCACGATAAAAACAAGAGAAGAAGTAGCGTCACTCATGGCTATTAACACGAGCGGTTTAGTCCCGCAGGGTGCTCCCATGGCAATGTGATATAGAAGGATGCCCCTTGATCGGTATTGTTTTCTGCCCAGATGCGACCGCCATGCGCGGTCAATATGGTGCGGCTGATCGACAGACCAAGCCCCAGCCCGTGCGGCTTCGACGTAAAAAACGGTTTGAATATTTTATCCAGCTTGTCCACCGTCAACCCATGTCCACGGTCTCTTACCACAATCTGCACCGTGCCGTTGGCCTCGGATGAGGCCTGCACTTTAACGACGCGATCGTCTGCGGGACAGTCGTGCATCGCCTCAAATGCATTGAGCAGAAGATTAAGCACGACTTGCTGCAGCTGTACCTTGTCACCACGCACCATGGGTAGATTGTCGGCGATATCGAGCACCACCCTAATCCCGCGTACGATCGCGTCGCTGTGCACGAGCAGTGCAACGTCATGAACCACGCTGCCGACATCGACCGGCTGCAATTCGACGACCCCCTTCCTGACGAGCGCTCGAATCTTCCGAATGATTTCACTGGCCCGGCAGTTGTCCGTCACGATGTCCTTTAAAGTCTCCCGAATCTCGGATAGGTTGATCGGGTCTGACTCCAAGAACCGCTGTGCGGCTTGTGCATTGCTCAGTATCGCAGTGAGCGGCTGGTTCAGTTCATGGGCGAGCGAGCCAGCCAGTTCGCCGAGAGCCGAGATACGAGTGAGGTGGGCTAGCTCCTGTCGGTTACGGTGCATTTCGTACCGCTCGCTTCGGTCAGTAACCACCACGAGCCGTACTGAAATGCCATCAAGTCGGCACTGTCTTGTGGTGACCTCGGAAAAAAACTCGACTCCGTCACTACGTTTTGCGACCAGCATTTGTTGTATGGGGGGGCTCGACATCTCGGCGCTCGAGAAAGACCCATCCCGTGTTTGCACCTCGGTCAGTGGCAGTTCGGGCAAAAGGAGGCTAATGGATGAGCCACTGAGTTCATCGCTGCAATAGCCGAATAGCTCTGCGGCCTTCGAATTCGCAAATACGATCTTGCCTTGCTCGTTGATAGTGACAATTGCAACCGGCACAAGCTCAAGCGAGTCACACATGGGGCCTGTTGCGCGTCGGCCTCTGTCATTTTTTTTCCGTCGTCCGCGGAACCCCAAAACAAGCCTAATGACATCTGCCACACGGTGCCGAACCAGACCGGAGCCCCCTCCCCCACCTGGCAGCACCCTTCCTCCGCTGGATTCATTTTGCGAGGAACAGTGCAGTGTGAAGCCCCTACGTATTTTGGAAGCTGGATCTTGATTGGTACGACATATTGAAATTGACAAAACCGGGCGGGAGTCATAAGCATAAAGATATGAATCCCGTTGTCTTGTCCATTCCTGCAAGTACCGCAGGAGCGTTGCAACGGTTGTCGCTAGGACTACTTTGGTGCCAGATAGGGGGATATTCATGGCCAATCTCTCCTAACTACAAGTTCGCGGCCGGTACCTGCATCTGCTCCATTGCCACCTGACAACTCTAGGTCTTATGAGGGGCTCATTTTTTAATCTTAGTCATATTTTCCTCTCCCGAACTCAGGGTTCCCGACAGGATTTGCCTGACTGCTTTGCATTTCACTTCATTTGAGTGATGCTGCCGGCCATCTTGCCTTGCCTCTACTTGGCTCGCTCGCTGGCCTCAGTTGCGGTGAACGCACCGTATTTGCCAATGTTTGCAGGCACGGTCTTACCGTGAATCTTGCATTCCGCAACGTAGATTTTGACCTTGGTGATGCACACCACGAAACTGGCCGGCTCTGTATCTTGGTAGAACTTCTAAGCGGACTCTTCCAGTGAGAGGCCATCAAGGTAGGACTTAGCCTTCACGCAGGACATGACACTGACAATTAGCAACAGCGTTTCAGCCTAGAAATGATGGCTACATAGCGGCTACACAAACTGCGGCAGGAAAAAGAAAAAGGGGTTAGCTTGCGCTAACCCCTTGTTTTCTATGGTGCCAATGAAGTGAATCGAACACTCGACCTACTGATTACGAATCAGTTGCTCTACCGACTGAGCTACATTGGCAAGCCAACTTGGCAAAAAAGCCCTGACGAACCGAACGCATTCACCAAGGCTTTTTTTAATTCTGGTCGGGGTGAGAGGATTCGAACCTCCGGCCTCTACGTCCCGAACGTAGCGCTCTACCAGGCTAAGCTACACCCCGAATTGTTTTCAACGCATCGCGTCGAAGAAGCGGCAATTTACACGATTTTATTCAGCTTTGCAACGCTTAATGCGTTATTGAAAACAGAGAATCTGGTCGGGGTGAGAGGATTCGAACCTCCGGCCTCTACGTCCCGAACGTAGCGCTCTACCAGGCTAAGCTACACCCCGATGTCCTGAATTTTCTGTTTTCGCCGAATTAGCCAGTGCAACGCTGAAAGCGTTACAATTGCGACTTCAGAGGACGCGAATTATCTACTAAATATGTGGTTTAGGCAACTCTCTTTTTATCGACTCGACGAATCTTCCTGCCCGGACCTGGACACCCTGTCCACGGCGCTGGCGAAGAAACCCTTCAACCCCTGCAGCGGGCTCGACTGGTCGAGCGAAGGCTGGGTACCACCGGCGGCGCATGCCGATGGCCCGGTGCTCGGCTGCAAAGGCAATCTCCTGGTCGCGCTCAAGCGCGAAGACAAGGTGCTGCCGGCCGGCGTGATCCGCGACTATCTGGATGCCAAGGTCCAGGAGATCGAGGACAAGGAGCTGCGCAAGGTTGGCCGAAAGGAGAAGCAGGCGTTGAAGGAGCAGATCACCGATGATCTGCTGCCGCGCGCCTTCACCCGTTCCGGCCGGCTATCCGCTTTCCTCGATACGCAGCGTCGCTGGCTGATGATCGACACCGGCACCGCCAGCCGTGCCGAGACACTGATCGGCGAACTGCGCGACGCGCTGCCGCCCTTCCCCGCCGCACTGCCGCGTACCGAGATCGCACCGCATACCGCGATGACCGACTGGCTGCTGGCCGGCGTGGCGCCGGGCGGCTTCGAGCTGGATGCCGACTGCGAGCTGAAGGCGCAGGGCGAGGAAGGTGCGGTGATCCGTTGCAGCCGCCAGGACCTGACCGCCGACGAGGTGCAGCAGCACCTGAAGGGCGGCAAGCAGGCGACCAAGCTCGGCCTGGTATGGCGCGAGCGCATCCGCTTCGTGCTGACCGACACGCTGCAGCTCAAACGACTGCAGTTCTTGGATGTATTGCAGGAAGAAGCCAGCCAGGCCGGCGACGATCCAGCCAGCCTGGCCGAGGCGACGCTGCTCTTGATGAGCGCAGAGCTCGGCGAACTGGTCGACGAGTTGGTCGAAGCGCTCGGCGGCCTGCAGAACGCCGGCTGACGGGCTCTTACCTAACACCAGCGCCCACGGGGCGCTTTTTTTTCGATCAAAAAAATCAAACTATCGACAATAAAACTTCAATTTAACAAGACTATTGCTATCGTCGATACTGGAATCCAGCAAGCAGACGTCATGGCGATACTGGCCGCTGGCCGACAGGTGAACTACACCAGTAGTTGCCCCGAGGCCCCACCTCACACATGGAGTGATGCGATGAACGAGAGCAACTGGAAAGACACCCTGACCGAAATCTTCGCCGCGCTGGCTTGGCTGCACTGAATCGCCGAGCCACGCTTGATCTTCATCAGCCCGGCACGCCACCGCCGGGCATGCCTGAGCCCCAGGTCACCCACTAACAGGCCCCCATCAGACTCAAGAGGACTTGATCATGGCTGAACAGAATCGCCTCACCACCGCCGCCGGCGCACCGGTCGCCGACAACCAGAACAGCCAGACCGCCGGAGCGCGCGGTCCGGTGCTGCTGCAAGACGTGTGGCTGCTGGAAAAGCTGGCCCACTTCGACCGCGAACGGATTCCGGAACGGGTGGTGCACGCCAAGGGTTCGGGCGCCTACGGCACCTTCACGCTGACCCAGGACATCAGCCGCTACACCAAGGCCAAGCTGTTCAATGGCGTCGGCAAGCAAACGCCAGTGTTCCTGCGCTTCTCAACCGTGGCCGGCGAGCGCGGCGCGGCCGATGCCGAGCGCGACGTGCGCGGCTTTGCGCTGAAGTTCTACACCGAGGAAGGCAACTGGG
This sequence comes from Crenobacter oryzisoli, assembly GCF_030385785.1. Taxonomy (GTDB): domain Bacteria; phylum Pseudomonadota; class Gammaproteobacteria; order Burkholderiales; family Chromobacteriaceae; genus Crenobacter_A; species Crenobacter_A oryzisoli. Next base: position 12,619 of record NZ_JAUEDK010000055.1, on the reverse strand, counting down.
ACCTGGTCGGCAACAACACTCCGGTGTTCTTCATTCGCGATCCGCTGAAGTTCCCCGACTTCATCCATACGCAAAAGCGCGACCCGAAGACCAATCTGCGCAATCCGGACGCCGCGTGGGATTTCTGGAGCCTGCACCCGGAGAGCCTGCACCAGGTCACCATCCTGATGTCCGACCGCGGCCTGCCGAAGAACTACCGCGAGATGCACGGCTTCGGCAGCCACACCTTCAGCTTCCTCAACGATGACGGCGAGCGCTACTGGGTGAAGTTCCACTTCAAGAGCAAACAAGGCATCAGCTACTACACCGACGCCGAGGCGGCCGAGCTGGTTGGGCGGGACCGCGAGAGCGCGCAGCGCGACCTGTACGACAACATCGAACAGGGCAACTTCCCGAAATGGCGCGTCTGCGTCCAGGTGATGCCGGAGCGCGAGGCGGCCAGCTACCGCTTCAACCCGTTCGACCTGACCATGGTGTGGTCGCACAAGGACTACCCGCTGATCGAGGTCGGCGAACTGGAGCTCAACCGCAATCCGGAGAACTACTTCGCAGAGGTGGAACAGGCGGCATTCACGCCGGCCAACGTGGTGCCGGGCATCGGCTTCTCGCCGGACAAGATGCTACAGGGCCGGTTGTTCTCTTACGGGGACACTCAACGCTACCGCTTGGGCATCAACCACGGCCAACTGCCGGTGAACGCACCGCGCTGCCCGTTCCACAGCGCGCACCGCGACGGCACGATGCAGGCAGCCCTCTACGGCGCCGCCAGCAACTACCAGCCGAGCACCCGCGCGGACGGTCTGCAGGACACCCGCGACCAGCAGGAGCCGCCACTGGCACTGAAGGAAGCGGCGGCTTGGCGCTATGACCACCGCGAGGACGACGATTACTACACCCAGCCGGGCGACCTGTTCCGCCTGATGCCAGCCGACGAGCAGCAGCGCCTGTTCGGCAACATCGCCAGCTCGCTGTCCGGCGCCCGCCCGGAGGTGCTGCAGCGCCAGCTGGTGCACTTCGACAAGGCCGACCCGGCCTACGGCGCAGGGGTACGTAAAGCACTGGCTGAGCGGCAGAAGTAAGTGCCGTCTAGCCCCCGTCTAGCCCCACCTAATGAGAACGGGAGGCCCTAGCCTCCCGTTTTTGTTGCCCAGCGTTTGCCCGACGTTGACCGAGCCGCTTCGCTCAACACCGACCAATACAGGTCAAAACCATCCCCTCCCGGCACGGCAAGACCAAACAACAGCGCCAGGATCAATTTGCAAACGACGCTCAGCTCAGTTGCACGTGCGCCAGTTCACCCAACCGCTTCAGTGCAGCGACCCGTGCCGGGGTCAACGGCACCCCGCAGCTTAGCCGCATGCAGCGGCTGAATTCGCCTCGCGGCGAGAACAGCTGGCCCGGCGTGAAGCCGATCCCTTCGCGCAAGGCAGCGTCAAACAGCGATTGGCTGTCGGCTCCTTCCGGCAGTTCCAGCCACAGCAGGAAGCCCCCCTGCGGCTCGGTGATGCGGGTGCCGGCCGGAAAGGCCTCGGTCACCAGGGCCAACATCTCGTGCACCTGGCGACACAGGGTGCGGCGCAACTGGCGGATGTGACGATCGAAGCCGCCGGCGGCCAGAAACTCGGCGGCCACTACCTGCAGCAGCGACGGCGTGCAGAAGCTCATGCCGAACTTCTGCATCTGCAACTCGGCATGGTAGCGCCCGCCGGCCATCCAGCCGATGCGCAGCCCCGGCAGCGCCTGTTTGGTGAACGAGGCGTTGTAAAGCACGTTGCCGGTAGTATCGAAGGCCTTGCACGGCAACGGCCGCTCGCGACCGAAATAGAACTCGCCGTACACATCGTCCTCGATCAGCGGAACACCGCGTTCGGCCAACATCTGCACCATGCGGCGCTTGTTGGCCTCGGGAATCAGCGCGCCCAACGGGTTACTGAAGTTGCTGACCACGATCACCGCCTTCACCCCGCCGTAGCGGGTAGCCACATCGAGCGCCTCTACCGACATGCCGGTAACCGGGTCGGTGGGAATCTCCAGCCCCTTCAGGCCGCGCGTCTCCAACAGCTGCAGTACGCCGAAATAGCACGGCGACTCGATTGCCACCACGTCGCCCGGCTGGGTCACCGCCAAGAGGCTCAGGTTCAGCGCCTCGACGCAGCCGTTGGTAATCAGAATGTCGTCGGCCGACAGCGTCTGCCCCCAGTCGAGCGTGCGGCGCGCGATCTGGCGGCGCAGCTCGGGCAGGCCGTCGCTGCGCCCGTATTCGGTAATCAGGTGCGGCTGCCGACGCAAGGTATGCGTCATCATGCTGTTGAGCGCCCGGTCCGGGAACAGCTCGGCCGAAGGGGTGGCACAAGCAAAGCTGTTGCCGGCGCTCTCGGCCACGTAGCGCAGATAGCGCCACAGCAGTGGGTTGGTGACGATCGGTTGCGGCTCCGGGCTCGGGCAGGACGCCGCCGGCAGGCGCGGCAGCCGGCGCCGCACGAAATAGCCGGACTGCGGCCGCGCCTCTATCAAGCCGCGATCCTCCAGCATGCCGAACGCCTCCTGCACCGTGGTCATGCTGACCTGGCGGCGCTGCTTCATCGTTCGCAGCGACGGCAGTTTCTCGCCGGGCTTCAGCGTGCCGTTGGCAATGGTCGAGGCGATCTCGTCGGCGACCTGCTCGTAGAGGGGAATGGTGTCGGTCTTCATGGTGGCATCATGCTCCGCTGCCCTCCTGGCCAAGCAGGTACAGTTGCCGACCGGATTGAGCAGTACAGTGGTAGATTTTAGCCAACTATACCGGTTCAGATGACATGGCACTGCGTCTGTTGACGCTGTTCTAAGCAGCATAGGCTGTGTAGCGTGCCTCACCACCCGCAAGGAGCCCTGTCATGGAAACCGTTATCGTGCTACAACCCGACGAACTGCTGCGCCTGCCGGCCCACAGCCAGTGGGAATGCATCGGCGGCGCTGGCTGGCTCAGCCAGCACGGCCTCGACACCACCGTACTGTGCGGCAGCCGCCTCGACATCGACGACCCGCGCGGCGCGCTGATCGAGGCAATCGGCGGCCCGATACGGCTGCGCCATCGCCAGGAAGCCGCCACGCCGCTGCTGTCGCGCTGGCTGCACCGCGCCGGCCATGCCGGTTGAGCGCCGGCCGACCGGTTTGGCCAACCTCGCACCATAAAAAAACCCCTGCCGCAACGACAGGGGTTTTTGTTGGTCGAATGTGACACCCGGTGACTGCCGCACGCTGAGCCTTGTAACGGAACTCGTCGGGGCAAACCCCGTTTTGTGTACCGCCCCCATGCATCATGGCCTCAAGCCGTTCGGACAGCGCTCAAGCAAAACAGGGGAACCGCCGCGCTACACGGCCGCCCCACTGCAAGCGGTTCGAGCCTCAGCCCTGCTGCGACTGGATGTAGTTCTCCAGCCCCACCAGCTCGATCAGGCGCAGCTGTTGTTCCAGCCAGTGCGCGTGGTCGTTCTCGGTCTCTTCCAGCAGCACCATCAAGGTATCGCGGGTCACATAGTCCTTCACTGACTCGGCCTGCGCGATGGCAGTCTTCAACAGCGCGCCGACCCTGTATTCCACTTCCAGATCGTTTTTCAGCATGGTCGACACGTCTGCACCGATCAGCAGTGCCACGCGCGCAGCCACGTTCGGCGTGCCGCCAAGGAACAGAATGCGGCGGATCAGCGCGCGAGCGTGCGACAGTTCGTCCTCGCGCTCATGGTCGATACGGGTAAAGAGCTTTTCGAGGCCCCAGTCCTGGTACATCTCGGCATGGATGAAGTACTGGTCGGCTGCGGAAAGCTCTTCGGCGAGCAGATCATTGAGCAGTTTCAGCGTGTCAGGGTGGCCTTGCATGGCGGCTCCTTGTTCTTGTTGGTGGCCCGTCGATGACGGCAGGGATTGGCCGAATTGTAGGCGGCCGGCCCCCTGCTGTCACGGCGCGCCATTGGCGCATCACAGGTACCGACCGATAAGAGCCGCTAACAAAATCCTGCTGCAGCGTTGCGTCTCCTTGCCGTACTACCTGTGCTGTCTGCGTCGGCGCACCTTGCAGCAGACGTTGCAATGAATTTTTTGTGAGCAGCTCAAAAGCGCGCGAGCATAACACAACCCCCAAGGTCTCACGACAATAGGCCGGCTTCAACAGTGCCAGCCTCATGCGGAGCAACACCTTATCCTGGCCCCCCTATCGGCCGGTGATCCCGCACCGTCCGCATCCTACGCTCCTGAAAACAATAATATCTTAATAAACCGTTCATGAAGTCGCGCCCTCGGCACTGCTCCGGCAAGCCGTGGCTTGCCGCCCGGCCGGACGCTGGCCGCACAGGGCGATCCACGGGTAAAATCGTCGGCTATTTATTGAGCCGAAAGTACCGCGATGAGCATCAAGTCCGATAAGTGGATCCGCCGCATGGCCACCGAGCACGGCATGATCGAGCCGTTCGAACCCAACCAAGTGAAGATGGTCGACGGCCACAAGGTGATCTCCTACGGCACCTCCAGCTACGGTTACGACATCCGCTGCGCGCGCGAATTCAAGGTGTTCACCAACATCAACAGCACCATCGTTGACCCGAAGAACTTCGACCCGAAGAACTTTGTCGAGATTGAAGGCGACTCGTGCATCATCCCGCCGAACTCGTTCGCGCTGGCGCGCACCGTCGAATACTTCCGCATCCCGCGCGACGTACTGACCGTTTGCCTGGGTAAGTCCACCTACGCGCGCTGCGGTATCATCGTCAACGTCACCCCATTCGAACCAGAATGGGAAGGCTATGTGACGCTGGAGTTCTCCAACACCACCCCGCTGCCGGCCAAGATCTACGCTAACGAAGGCGTGGCGCAGGTATTGTTCTTCCAGGGCGATGAAGAATGCGATGTATCGTACAAAGACCGCGCCGGCAAATACATGGGACAGGTCGGCGTAACCCTACCCAAGCCCTAAGCCTCTGACGAAAAAACAAAAAAAGCGGCGCAACCTGATGGTTGCGCCGCTTTTTTATGCCCGGTCGGTGGCCGACAAATGGCACTCGCATTTTGGGGGGGGTGGTCTAGGATAAACACAGGTTCACCGGTAACACACCCCCGTTATCGGCGGATCCGGCACAGCAAGCCGTTTCTTCTTGGGGTGTTGCGGTTCCCCCTTGCCGCAACACTCTTTTTTTTGATCTATTTAGATCGAAACCATCATAAACCCGGCCCACCCCACTGCCAAGAGGAGGACGCGCGCAAACGATAGCCGGTCGCTCTTCATCACCTCACCCGCCGTTTCAGCCCTTGTCCGTATCCCGCATAAAGTCCAAGCAAAATCGCCACTTCAATTGCACGCAATTTAATTGCCAACTATCATAAAAGCCAGCCATAGATAGAGAACACGCCAACCATGTCCGACTCCCCCATCTATCGTTTCCACGCCGCCGCCCTCGACGGCCGCGAGATGAACCTCGCCGACTATCGGGGTCAGGTGCTGCTGATCGTCAATACCGCCAGCCAGTGCGGCTTTACCCCGCAGTACGCCGGACTCGATCAGTTGTATCGCCAATATCACGAACGCGGCCTCACCGTGATCGGCTTCCCCTGCAACCAGTTCGGCCAACAGGAACCCGGCAGCGCAAGCGAAATCGGGGCCTTCTGCCAGAAAAACTACGGCGTCAGCTTCCCCATGGCCGACAAGGTCGACGTCAATGGACCGACCGCCCATCCACTCTGGCAATATCTCACCAGCACCAAGCGTGGTTTCTTTGGCACCCGCAAGGTGAAATGGAACTTCACCAAGTTCCTGATCAACCGCGACGGCAGGGTCGTCGCCCGCTTCGGCTCGCTGACCAAACCCGAGGCGCTGACCCGCCATATCGAGAAACTGCTGTGAACGACGCCCTGCAACTGGACCGCCAACTCTGCTTCGCACTCTACGCCGCCAGCCGAGCCATGACCCAGGCCTACCAGCCCCTGCTGGCCCCCCTTGGTCTCACCTACCCGCAATACTTGGTCATGCTGGTACTATGGGAACAAGAAGGGCTCACTGTGAAACAACTTGGCGAGCGGCTGGCCCTGGACTCCGGCACCCTGACCCCGCTGCTAAAACGCCTGGAAGCGGCTGGCCGACTACGCCGGCAACGCCTAACCGAAGACGAACGCCAGGTCGCCCTCTGGCTGACCGACGAAGGACGCCGCCTGCAAGCCGATGCACAGACTGTGCCCGCAGCCCTGCTCTGCCGCTACGGCGGCGAAGCAGAACAGATCGGCGCCCTGCGCGATGCCCTTCACGCCCTGCGCCGCACCTTGCAGGACGGATGAATCCCAAAGACGATGCAGCCCCCGGCACAACACAATAAAAAACCGGCCAAAGCCGGTTTTTTATTCAACAGAACACCCCATCACATCAGGCAACGTCACCGTCCCGATAGTACCAACGGCCATCGTCGAGCTTTTCGAATCGGCTGGTCTCGGCCAAACGTTCTGCGCGGCCCGAGAACTTAAAGCGGGCCACGAAGCCGACTACCCCGTGCACATCGCCAAGCCCGCCCGCCTCGCAACGCAGCACCTCTAGCCCCAACCACTTCACCTTGCCCGCATCACCGACCAAATCCAGCTCGGCAGGACGGGTATCCGGATGCCAGGTGGCAAGCAGATAGCGCTCGTCACCGAGCGTATAGGCGGTATAGCGCGAACGCATCAGCGCCTCGGCGGTCGGCGCCGGTGCACCGTCATCGAGATAACGACCGCAGCACAGGCTCAGGCTGTCGCCCAGCCCACAGGGACAGCGCTCGATCGGTTTGGACGACTTGCCCATCTCAATACCCCAACGGCGGCAGGCCGTAGACTTTCAACAGGAAATTAGTGAAGGCAGGATTGGCCGGCTTGGGCTTCAGCTTCGGCCAACGGCGCAGCGTCTCACGCAGCTTGGCGTCCATCCTGGCCTGCGCCTCCTCCTGCGAAATCTGGTTAGCGTCGCGCTGCACCGCAATCTGGCGATAGGTAGCGAACATATCGTCATCGACCGCATTGTGCCCAACGGTACGCAGCCGATAGGCGTTCAATTGATCTGCCGCCTGCACGCGATTCAGCTCGCCAGCCTTGACGCGCTCGGCGATGCGGTTCGCCTCGTGCAGCATGAGGTCGGAACTGGACGGAGGATGCTCCACAGGTGCCGGACGAGTCGGCGGATGATAACTCGGCATCTTGAAGTTGGCACAGCCGGCCAAGGCCAGCACGACAACGAGAGGGATCAGGCGTTTCATGCCACCCATTGTAGCGCGCCCGACACATGCCGGGCGCGTTTCACTCGAGGTGGCTCAGGCCAGATGTTCGAACAGCGGCGTCGACAGATAGCGCTCGCCGAACGACGGGATCACCACCACGATCAGCTTACCGGCGTTCTCTGGCTGCTTGGCCTGTTCGATCGCCGCCCAGACCGCCGCACCGGACGAAATGCCGACCAGCAGACCTTCCTGCGTCGCCATCGCCCGTGCCGTCGAGAACGCGTCATCGTTCTTCACGCGGACAATCTCGTCGTACACCTCGGTATTCAGGATCGACGGCACGAAGCCCGCGCCAATGCCCTGGATCGGGTGCGGCCCCTTCGCGCCCCCGGACAGCACTGGCGAGGCTTCCGGCTCGACAGCAACCACCTTCACTCCCGGCTTGCGCTGCTTCAGCACCTCGCCGACACCGGTGATGGTGCCGCCGGTTCCCACCCCAGCGACGAAGATATCGACCTGACCGTCGGTGTCGTTCCACACCTCATCCGCCGTCGTATTGCGATGGATCTCTGGATTGGCCGGGTTCTCGAACTGCTGCGGCATAAAGTAGCTGTCCGGATGCGCCTCGACCAGTTCGCGCGCCTTGGCAATCGCCCCACCCATACCATCCGCCCCGGGCGTCAGGATCAGTTCGGCCCCATAAGCGCGCAGCAACTGACGTCGCTCGCGACTCATCGTCTCCGGCATCGTGATCACCAGCTTGTAACCGCGTGCCGCACACACCATGGCGAGGCCAATGCCGGTATTGCCTGACGTCGGCTCGACGATTACCGTGCCCGGGCCGATCTTGCCCGCCTTCTCCGCCGCATCGATCATCGCCACTGCAATACGGTCCTTCACACTGTGACCCGGATTGAAAAACTCCAGCTTCGCCACCACCGTCGCCACGCAACCCTCGGTCAATCGATTGAGTTTTACCAGCGGCGTGTTACCAATCAGATCGGTCACGGAGTTCGCAATGCGCATCGGTTTATTCCCTCAAGAATTCAAAACAGTTGAACTATATTCCTGGCTATCCTATCCGATTCCACGCCGCTCACCACAGACTGTTTACTTATATCCAAGAAACCCCTGAACCAGCTCTGCTTTCAAGAAGCCGTAATCCTTCAGCCTGAACTGACAAGCTCTGCCTGATCATCTTCGAGGCCGACACCCGCACCGGTCGCGCCTTCGACATCGCGCTCCTGATCCCCGTACTGCTATCAACGCTGACAGTGATGCTTGAGCGCCCCCTATCGGCAGAAACACTGCACGCATGCTCAGCATGCTCGGCTGGTTCTTCACCGTCGTCGAACCTGCTACAGTAAGCCCACCGTTCACATCCAGGGACAGGAGCCGAGCATGTCCGAACAACTCCACATCCCCAACCTGCCCGAGAGCCTGCAGTATCACTGGCAGCGACTACAGGCGGGTCCCTTCGCAGAGCAGCCTATTACCCTGCTGCACCTCGGCGAACGACAAACCCTGCTGATCTGCCGTGGTGTCGGAGAGGAACTCACAATGATCGTGGTACCGATCGGCACTGCGGAACTGAACGAACGATACTTCACCCCGCGGCCGACGCCGGCCAGCCTCGAAACAGCCATCATGGCAGTCGAGGATGCCATCGCACCAGCCCGTTCTCCTCTACTGCTAGCCAGCCAGCTCTACTGTGCTGACCCCCTAGCCCATCACATCACGCTAGCCGCAGGATTTTCTCCCAACAGGGACGAGGAGGCACAGTCGCTCTCCAGCGATGCTGTCGAGCAGCTCTTCCAGCGCTACTGCCAGTTCGTCGAAGGGGGCGCACCGCTCCAATCAGGCTGGCCCGACGCCACTCCTGTCGCATTACTGATCCTGCGCGAACTGATGCATCACCTAGCCTTCCCAAAACTCTTCCTGTTGCCAAGCCAGCCCTGACGCCCCCAGTCGTCGAGCTAGCCGTCAGTCCTCAAGCGCACGACAGCCCAAACCGAGCACCGTTGGTACCGTTTAACGGCCCAGAAAAGAAAAAACTTGAGAAACACCACCTCCCCGCCCGGGCGAACGTTTCCGGGGAGCGTCATCAGTCCGCTTGAGAAGCGGCTCGGGCACGCCGTTCAGGCAGACAGGGGGATGTGGAAGGTGAAGGAATGCGGAGGGGTCGAGGGCAGGCGCGTTGCGGCGCCGTAAAGCACAAAGCCCAGCTCTATGAGCTGGGCTTGTGGTGTGGGGAGTCTGGCGGTGACCTACTTTCACATGGCGAATGCCACACTATCATCGGCGCAGAGGCGTTTCACGGTCCTGTTCGGGATGGGAAGGCGTGGGACCACCTCGCTATGGCCGCCAGACATTAACTTGTACAAACTGTCGAAGCCGAGCATCGTCACTGTTACTGACGCTGCCGTATTGAATTCAAGCGTTACTTGGTAATTGATTGCGTCTCGTCGCACATCACCTGTACTTCACTCTACGAAGTACCTCAAATGATAGGATCAAGCCTCACGAGCAATTAGTATCGGTTAGCTTAACGCCTCACAGCGCTTCCACACCCGACCTATCAACGTCCTGGTCTCGAACGACTCTTCAGAGGGCTCAAGGCCCTAGGGAAGTCTCATCTTCAGGCGAGTTTCCCGCTTAGATGCTTTCAGCGGTTATCTCTTCCGCACTTAGCTACCCGGCAATGCGACTGGCGTCACAACCGGTACACCAGAGGTGCGTCCACTCCGGTCCTCTCGTACTAGGAGCAGCCCCCGTCAAACTTCCAACGCCCACTGCAGATAGGGACCAAACTGTCTCACGACGTTTTAAACCCAGCTCACGTACCACTTTAAATGGCGAACAGCCATACCCTTGGGACCGGCTACAGCCCCAGGATGTGATGAGCCGACATCGAGGTGCCAAACTCCGCCGTCGATGTGAACTCTTGGGCGGAATCAGCCTGTTATCCCCGGAGTACCTTTTATCCGTTGAGCGATGGCCCTTCCATTCAGAACCACCGGATCACTATGTCCTGCTTTCGCACCTGCTCGACGTGTCAGTCTCGCAGTTAAGCTACCTTTTGCCATTGCACTATCAGCACGATTTCCGACCGTACCTAGGTAACCTTCGAACTCCTCCGTTACACTTTGGGAGGAGACCGCCCCAGTCAAACTGCCTACCATGCACTGTCCCCGATCCGGATCACGGACCAAGGTTAGAACCTCAAACACACCAGGGTGGTATTTCAAGGACGGCTCCACCAGAACTAGCGTCCTGGCTTCATAGCCTCCCACCTATCCTACACAAGTCTGTTCAAAGTCCAATGCAAAGCTACAGTAAAGGTTCACGGGGTCTTTCCGTCTAGCAGCGGGTAGATTGCATCTTCACAAACACTTCAACTTCGCTGAGTCTCAGGAGGAGACAGTGTGGCCATCGTTACGCCATTCGTGCGGGTCGGAACTTACCCGACAAGGAATTTCGCTACCTTAGGACCGTTATAGTTACGGCCGCCGTTTACTGGGGCTTCGATCCAGAGCTTGCACCCCTTCACTTAACCTTCCAGCACCGGGCAGGCGTCACACCGTATACGTCCACTTTCGTGTTGGCACAGTGCTGTGTTTTTAATAAACAGTCGCAGCCACCGATTCTCTGCGACCCCTTCACGCTTCACGAGCAAGTCGCTACACGCTACAGGGGCATACCTTCTCCCGAAGTTACGGTATCAATTTGCCGAGTTCCTTCTCCTGAGTTCTCTCAAGCGCCTTAGAATTTTCATCCTGCCCACCTGTGTCGGTTTGCGGTACGGTTTGTTATAAGCTGAAGCTTAGTGGCTTTTCCTGGAAGCGTGGTATCAGTCACTTCAGGTCCGTAGACCCTCGTTATCACTTCTCGGTGTTAATGGACGCCCGGATTTGCCTAAGCATCCCACCTACCGGCTTGAACGACCTATTCCAACAGGCCGCTGACCTAACCTTCTCCGTCCCCACATCGCACTTATAACAAGTACGGGAATGTTGACCCGTTTCCCATCGACTACGCATTTCTGCCTCGCCTTAGGGGCCGACTCACCCTACGCCGATGAACGTTGCGTAGGAAACCTTGGGCTTTCGGCGAGCGGGCTTTTCACCCGCTTTATCGCTACTCATGTCAGCATTCGCACTTCTGATATCTCCAGCATCCCTTACGAGACACCTTCACAGACCTACAGAACGCTCCCCTACCACGGACACGTTTGACCGTGCCCATCCGCAGCTTCGGTTATAAGCTTGAGCCCCGTTACATCTTCCGCGCAGGACGACTCGACCAGTGAGCTATTACGCTTTCTTTAAATGATGGCTGCTTCTAAGCCAACATCCTGGCTGTCTAAGCCTTCCCACTTCGTTTACCACTTAGCTTATCATTTGGGACCTTAGCTGGCGGTCTGGGTTGTTTCCCTCTTGACGATGGACGTTAGCACCCACCGTCTGTCTCCCACGCTGACACTTCTTGGTATTCAGAGTTTGCCATGGGTTGGTAAGTCGCAATGACCCCCTAGCCATAACAGTGCTTTACCCCCAAGAGTGATACGTGAGGCACTACCTAAATAGTTTTCGGGGAGAACCAGCTATCTCCGGGTTTGTTTAGCCTTTCACCCCTATCCACAGCTCATCCCCTAATTTTGCAACATTAGTGGGTTCGGACCTCCAGTGCGTGTTACCGCACCTTCATCCTGGCCATGGATAGATCACCCGGTTTCGGGTCTACGCCCAGCAACTAAAGCGCCCTGTTCGGACTCGGTTTCCCTACGCCTCCCCTATTCGGTTAAGCTCGCTACTGAACGTAAGTCGCTGACCCATTATACAAAAGGTACGCAGTCACCCCTTACGAGGCTCCCACTGTTTGTATGCATCCGGTTTCAGGTTCTATTTCACTCCCCTCCCGGGGTTCTTTTCGCCTTTCCCTCACGGTACTGGTTCACTATCGGTCGATTACGAGTATTTAGCCTTGGAGGATGGTCCCCCCATCTTCAGACAGGATTTCGCGTGTCCCGCCCTACTTGTCGTACGCTTAGTACCACGATTCAGTTTTCGGATACGGGGCTATCACCCACTATGGCGGCCATTTCCAGGGCCTTCTCCTAACTAAACCGCTATCACGTACAGGCTCTTCCGCGTTCGCTCGCCACTACTAACGGAATCTCGGTTGATTTCTTTTCCTGCGGGTACTTAGATGTTTCAGTTCTCCGCGTTCGCTCTACCCTCCCTATGTGTTCAGGAGGGAGTACCTCTTGCGAGGTGGGTTTCCCCATTCGGACATCTCCGGATCAAAGCTCTATTGCCAGCTCCCCGAAGCTTTTCGCAGGCTTACACGTCCTTCATCGCCTGTAATCGCCAAGGCATCCACCAGATGCACTTAGTCGCTTGACCCTATCATTTCAG
>NZ_JAUEDK010000054.1 GCF_030385785.1 Crenobacter oryzisoli | reverse complement strand
ACTGCGGATAGCTGGCGGCTACGCCGGAGGCATAAGCCTGTGCTCCGAAGTGCTGACGATTCTCTGGGGTATCCGAGGTACGCAGCGTACTGCCATCAATCGCGTAGCGGGCCAATCCGCGCCAGCTTCTTCCCTGCTGATGCCGCTCATCCCAAACCAGCGCGCTGAGCCCGAAGAGTTGGGCCAACGGTTCCTCGCCGAGGCGCTGCCGCGCCTGGGTCAAGGCGCTCTTGGCAATATCTGGATTGACCTCGTCAGGCAGCACCAGATCGAGATGAGCGACGACCTCCGGGATGGGCTGATGCCGGTACATAGCCAACGCAATGACCAGCCAGACGACCTGTTCGGCCGGCAATCTACGCCGGCGCACGCTGGCTTTGCCGGTCACTGCAAGCGCGTGGGCGATCCATGCCGGGTCAATTTGCTGAGAAAGTGCAGAGAAATCAGGGTGTTTATGAGCCTTGCCTACCATCTGGACCAACGTGAGGGAGTCAACTTGGCCGGAGTATGAGCAAGATTCGCGCCATGAAAAATGCCGTTCACTTGCTTAAGTGAACGGCATTACCCCAATCGGGGCCCTATTTTTTTTGTGCGTCGTTCGGTGAGCCTTTGCCGGCCGAGCGGCCCAGCCGGCACGCCCACCGCTGCCGCGGGACCGCGGAAGACCAGCCCTCGACGGGTTGCCGTTACCGCCCCTCGCTCGCAGGCAGCAAAACGGGCGCCCTCCGGCGCCCGCCCATGTTCGGACAATCGACTCAGAACCTGTTCTCAGATCACGAAGCCGCTCAGCGACAGGTTCAACGTCTGAGCGCTGCCTTCCAGGCTCTTCGCCTCGCTGCTCAGGCTGCCGGTCTCGTGTGCGGTAGCGTGCGAATGTTGCTCCAGCTCGGCGAGCGCCCCACTCATCGCCTGGATGTCGCTGCGGATTTCGCGGGTCTGTGCCAGTGCGCTCTGGAACGCTTGGCTCAACTCGCCGATGAGGCCGTTTGTATCGTCCAGCGTATGCTGCACTCCGGCCGAGGCCTCTGCGAGCTCGCCGGCCTCGCCCCCATGCTCGGCGATGTTGGCCGCGGTGTCGGCAATGGTGGCCAACAGCGAGCTGGTGAGCTGATTCGTTTCGGCCAGTGTGTCCTGGGTCTGGCCGGCAAGCTTCCTCACCTCGTCGGCCACCACCGCAAAACCGCGCCCGGCCTCGCCGGCGCGCGCCGCCTCGATCGCCGCGTTCAGCGCCAACAGATTGGTCTGCTCGGAAATGCCGGCGATCCGGCCGAGCACGCCGGTGATCGCGTTCACATCCTGGCTCAGCGCGGCGAAACGCTCGCCGAGCGAGCGGTTGGCGTCGACATGACGGCTCAGCCCATCGGCCAGCGCGCCGACATGCTGGCGCGACTCGGCCAACTGCGCCGACACCCCGGCGATGCGCCCTTCCAGCGCGCCGACGCTGCCGGCGGTGCTGTCGGCCAGCGTCTGGATGTGGGTGGCATGGCTGGCCAGCTCGCCGAGGCGCTGCTGGCCGCGCTGCGCGGTGGCCTGCAGGTTGAACGCGCTCTGCTGCACGTTCTCGGCGCTATGGAAGGTGTTGCGGGCGTTACTCGACACATCATGCAGGATCTGGCGGAACGCCTCGGCCAGCCGGTTGAACTGCCCAGCCATGCGGGCGATCTCGTCGTTGCCCTGCACCTTCAGCTGCTGGGTCAGGTCCTGACGGATGGCGGTCTGCTCGATGTGCTGGGCGATACGGCCGAGCGAGCCGGCCAGCCAGCGCGCCAGCACCCAGGCGATCACCCCGCCGATCAGGAGACTGATCGCGCCGATGCCCAACGCGCTCTGCAGCGCCTCGCGGCGCGCCTCGGCCACCGCGGTGAGCGGCACGTCAGCGGCCATCACCACGCGCTGCCCGCCGATCACTTGCGGGATGAACACCGAGCGGAAGCTGCCGTACTGGTCGCGGTACTCGTCGTAGTCCTGCGTTCCGCTGGCGAAGGCGCGGCGCAGCCCCTCGCTGGCGTCGTAGGGCTGCAGGTGGTGGCCGAACTTGCCTTTGGCGCGCTCCTGCTCACCGGCACCGTCGGCCAGGTACACCACCTTGCCGTCGCGCTGGCCGAGCAGGTACAGGTAGGCGACACCGAATGGGCGCGCATACTCGTCGAGACGGCGGGCATTGTCGACCATTTCGGGCAGGCCGACCTTGCCCGGGGTGTACATGCGGCCGAGGAAGTCGTTGCCGAGCAGCAGCGGCACGGCGCGCGCGGTGGCGTTCAGCCGGGTGTCGATCTCGGCCATGCTGTGGGCGCTGCTGGCCCAATAGCAGTACGTCGTGTAGGCCGACACGGTCAGCAAATTCATTGCCAGGAACAGACAGGTCAGTTTGGTTCGCAGGGACCAACGGGACAGCCAGCGCATCGGCGGTAATCTCCGAAAAAAACGGATAAAGTCGGGAAAGCGACGATTGAATAGAAAACCTCTTTGTCATGCAATAGTTTAGGTGAGCACGCCATTAAATTTACCATTGTCATTAAACATTAATGGGAAGACATTATGTGGCGCGGCCCTGCCGTTGCCCGAGCGGCTCTGGTACTCTTGAGCGATCGATCCACTCTCGCTTCCGCCCGGCATGACTGCAACTTCGAACCTGCTTTATCTCGCCTCCGGCAGCCCGCGCCGCCGTGAACTCCTGGAACATCTCGGCATCATTCTGGAACGTATCCACGCCGACATCGACGAGTCGGTGCTGCCCGGCGAGGATGCGGTCCGCTATACCGAGCGGCTGGCCGAGTCCAAGGCCGCGGCCGGCTGGCAGGTGGTGACGAACTGCGGTCTGCCGAGCCATCCGCTCCTGGCGGCCGACACCACGGTGACGCTGGATGGCGAAATCTTCGGCAAACCCGTCGACGCCGACGACGCGCGCCGCATGCTGCGCGCCATCTCCGGCCGCGAACACCAGGTGATCACCTCGGTGGCGGTGCGCCAGGACGACACCGTGAAAGTCGCCACGTCGGTGACCACGGTGCGCTTCAAGACGCTGTCGGACGACGAGATCGAGCGCTATGTCGCCAGCGGCGAGCCGTTCGACAAGGCCGGTGGCTATGGCATCCAGGGCCGCGCCGGGGTGTTCGTCGAGCACCTCGACGGCAGCTTCACCGGCGTGGTCGGCCTGCCGCTCTACGAAACCGCCCAATTGCTCGCCGAATTCGGCCTGACCTTGTCCTGAAGGGGATCGCCATGCTGCACCAACCCATTCCCCTGCCCCGCGACCTGCCGCGCCCACGCGAGCAGATTCTGGTCAACATCACGCCGCAGGAGACCCGCGTCGCGGTGGTCGAGGACAGCGTCGTGCAGGAACTGCATGTCGAGCGTGCCGCCAGCCGCGGCATCGTCGGCAATATCTACCTCGGCCAGGTCAAGCGCGTGCTGCCGGGCATGCAGAGCGCCTTCATCGAAATCGGCCTGGAGCGCGCCGCCTTCCTGCACATCGCCGATGTGCTGGAGCAGCGCCAGCACCCGACCGAGCCGCAGCGCATCGAACGGATGCTGTTCGAGGGCCAGACCGTGCTGGTGCAGGTGATCAAGGACCCGATCGGGACGAAAGGCGCGCGCCTGTCGACGCAGATCAGCCTGGCCGGCCGCTTTCTCGTCCACCTGCCGCAGGACGAGCACATCGGCATTTCGCAGAAGATCGAACACGAGGTCGACCGGCTGTCGCTGAAGAGCCGGCTGGAAAAACTGCTGCCGGACGACAGCCCGCACGGCTACATCATCCGCACCAGCGCCGAGACCGCCACCGACATCGAGCTCGAGGCCGACGTCGCCTACCTGTCCAAGCTGTGGAGCGACATCCAGACCCGTGCCAAAACCAGCCCGGCCCAGACGCTGCTGTACCAGGACCTGCCGCTTAGCTTACGGGTGCTGCGCGACATGGTCAGCGACAGCACGCTGTCAGTGGTAGTCGACTCCACCGAGAACTACGGCAAGATGGTCGAGTTCGCCGAGCAGTACGTGAACCAGGCGGTGGCCAAGATCGAGCGCTACAGCGGCGAGCGGCCGCTGTTCGAGCTGCACGGCATCGAGGCCGAGATCGACAAGGCGCTGGCGCGACGCGTCAACCTGAAGTACGGCGGTTACCTGATCATCGACCAGACCGAGGCGATGACCACGATCGACGTCAACACCGGCGGCTTCGTCGGCACGCGCAATTTCGACGAGACCATCTACAAGACCAACCTCGAGGCCACCTACGCGATCGCACGCCAGCTGCGGCTGCGCAACCTCGGCGGCATCATCATCGTCGACTTCATCGACATGGATAACGAGGAGCACCGCAACCAGGTGCTGTCGGAACTCGCGAAGACGCTGGCGCGCGACCGCACCCGCGTCACGCTGAACGGCTTCACCAGCCTGGGCTTGGTAGAGATCACCCGCAAGCGCACCCGCGAGAGCCTGGCGCACGTGCTGTGCGAGCCGTGTCCGACCTGCCAGGGACGCGGCGAGATCAAGACCGCGCAGACGGTGTGCTACGAGGTGCAGCGCGAGATCGTGCGCGAGGCGCGCAAGTTCGACGCGAAGAGCTTCCGCATCCTGGCCGCCCAGCCGGTGATCGACATGTTCCTCGACGAGGAGTCGCAGTCCCTGGCGATGCTGATCGACTTCATCGGCAAGCCGATCTCGCTGTCGGTGGAGAGCACCTATACGCAGGAGCAGTTCGACGTGGTCTTGCAGTAAGCCCGCGTCACTCCGCCACGGCCCCTGCCGCAACGCAGGGGCCATTGTTTTTCACGCGCCGGCCGACTCGGCCAACTCATGCCCATGACATGGGCAAGGCGCGCAATAATACCAAGCAATGAAATGATACTGTGCGTGACCATCGGGCCCCACGCCGCCTGGAGTTTGCAATGATCGATGCCAACGCCGACCCGATGTGGGCGGCGATCCTGACCGAAACCGCCGCCGCCGCCGAGGCCGAACCGCTGCTGGCGAGCTTCCTGCACATGACGGTACTGCGCCACAACCGTTTCGAGGACGTGCTGGCCTTCCACCTGTCGAGCAAGCTCGCCAGCCCGACCATGGACGCGCGCGCGCTGATGGAGCTGTTCCGCGAGGCGCTCGAGGCCGACTGTTCCATCAGCCGCGCCGCGCGCGCCGACATCCAGGCCTGCTACGACCGCGACCCGGCCTGCGATGCCTATTCGATGCCGCTGTTGTACTTCAAGGGCTTCCACGCCATCCAGAGCCAGCGCATCACCCACTGGTTGTGGAAACAGGGCCGCAAGACGCTGGCCTACTTCCTGCAGAACCGCATCTCCGAAGTGATGGGCGCCGATATCCATCCGGCCGCGCGCATCGGCGAAGGGGTGATGCTCGATCACGGCACCGGCGTGGTGGTCGGTGAAACCGCGGTGATCGGCGACAACGTGTCGCTGCTGCAGGGCGTGACGCTGGGCGGCACCGGCAAGGAGCACGGCGACCGCCATCCGAAGATCGGCAACGGCGTGCTGATCGGCGCCAATGCCAGCATCCTCGGCAACATCAGCATCGGCCAGGGCGCCAAGGTCGGCGCCGGTAGCGTGGTGCTCGACGACGTGCCGCCGCACACCACCGTGGTCGGCGTGCCGGCGCGCGAAGCCGGTCGTCCGGACGAGGATATGCCGGCGCTCGGCATGGACCAGCGCGTCTGAGCCAGGCCCCGCGCGACCCACTGCCTCCCCATTCGGCCAACCTTCTCTGCTAAGGTTGGCCGAAACCTTTTTCGTCCCCCGAACAGGAGTCCCCCCATGCAGGTCAGCGTCGTCGATTACCGTGCCGCCGATGCGGCCGAACAGTTCACCCGCTCGCTCCGCGACACCGGCTTCGCCGTGCTGGTGAACCACCCGATCCCGCAGACGCAGGTCGAGGCGATCTACGCCGACTGGCTGGCCTTCTTCGACGGCGACGCCAAGCGAGACTACGCGTTCTCGGTCGACACCCAGGACGGCTGGTTCTCCACCCAGGTGTCCGAAACCGCCAAGGGCCACACCGAGAAGGACCTGAAGGAGTACTACCACGTCTACCCGTGGGGACGGATCCCGACGGCGCTGCGCCGGCCGACGCTGGACTACTACGAGCTCGCCACCGGCCTCGCCGCCGAGCTGCTCGGCTGGGTGGAGCGCCATACCCCGGCCGAGGTGGCGCACCATTTCAGCGAACCCTTGTCCGGCATGATCGCCGAGAGCCGTCAGACCTTGCTGCGCGTGCTGCGCTACCCACCGCTGACCGGAGCCGAACCGGCAGGCGCCTTGCGCGCCGCCCCGCACGAGGACATCAACCTGCTGACGCTGCTGCCGGCCGCCAACGCGCCGGGCCTGCAGGTGCGCGCCCGCGACGGTGCGTGGCTCGACGTGCCGTGCGACTTCGGCATGCTGATCGTCAATATCGGCGACATGTTGCAGGAGGCTTCGCGCGGCTATTTCCCGTCCACCACCCACCGGGTGGTCAACCCGAGCGGCGACGCAGCCCGGCACAGCCGCGTTTCGTTGCCGTTATTCCTGCACCCGCGCCCCGAAGTGGTGCTGTCAGAACGTCACAGCGCCGGCAGCTACCTGGCCGAACGGCTGCGCGAGCTGGGCGTGAAGCCCTGAGCACGGCTACGGCCAGCAGCACTGAACCACCGGCCCCCGCCACGCCGCCGCCGGGCCGCCCATCCTGAAGCGCGCCACCGGCACGGCTATGCTCACGACAGACTTGGCCGCGTCCGGCACCGCGCGGCCAGCGTCCGTTCCGGTGCCGCGGGAGCCGCGCGATGCTCTACCTGATCAACTGGACCCTCACCACCCACGAACGCAACGCCGCGATCAAGCGCTTTCTCGGCCCGGCCGCCCAGCCCCCCGACGGCGTGACGTTGCGCGGACGCTGGCATGCGATCGGCGCGCTGCGCGGCGTAGCGCTGGTCGAGACCGACGAGGAGACGGCGCTGTTCCGCTGGCTGTTGCAGTGGAACGACCTGCTGCAGCTCGAGGTGCTACCAGCAATCACCGACGAGGAGTTCGGCCAAGCGCTTCAGGCCAGCCAAGCGCACTGGTGGCAACATGAGTGAGGCTGTAGCACCACGCTGTCACACTGATACGATTGCCAGCACCGGCCCCCTTGGCTAAACATAGGTGTCTGTCTGGCCGCCCGGCGGTCACCTCATGTCAGCAAGGACCCTCGACGATGAACGACTCGGATGCCCTGCCACGCCGGCGCGAATGGCACCTGACCGGCGACGACCCGGCGGCTTGGCCGCAGTGGGTACTCGCCGCGGTCGCCCTGGGCATCTGGCAGGCCGGCGCGCGCTGGCCCCTCGGCGTGCCCGGCTACCAGGGCTTGGTGTCGATGGCCATCCTGACCGTGATGCTGCGCCGCCGCGACGGCAGGCTCAGCGGCACCGTGCTGGTGACCGGCGGACTGCTGTTTGCCGGACTGCTCGGCGCACCACTCGGCCTCAACAAGGTATTCGCCCATCTGGGCATGGCGCTACTGCTCGACCTGGGCGCCACGCGTGCACGGCGCGGCTGGCACTGGGTGCTGCTCGCCGCTGCCGCCTTTGCGCTGCGCCCTGTCCTGCGCTGGTGGCTCTTGCCCTACACGGGCGGCCAGTGGGGAGCCGAGCCGTTGTGGCGGGTAGTCTACTGGCACGCGCTGTTCGGCCTCGCCGGCGGCACTCTCGGCGTGCTGCTATTGCGCCGGCCGCGTCGCTGAGCCCGACGATGCGGCCACGCGGCCAGGTGCACGCCGGTCTCTGGTGTAGAATCGGCCGATGGATACTCTGCACGCCCCCCAAGACCCCTTGCTCGCCGGCCTGAACCCGGAGCAGCTGACCGCCGTCACCTGGCCGGCCAAGAGTGCACTGGTGCTCGCCGGCGCCGGCAGCGGCAAGACCCGGGTGCTGACCACCCGCATCGCCTGGCTGCTGCAAACCGGCCAGGTCGCCCCGAGCGGCCTCTTGGCCGTCACCTTCACCAACAAGGCCGCGCGCGAGATGCAGACCCGCCTCGCCAGCCTGGTGCCGGTGAACGTGCGCACGATGTGGATCGGCACCTTCCACGGCCTGTGCAACCGCTTCCTGCGCACCCACTGGCGCGACGCCGGCCTGCCGCAGACCTTCCAGATCCTCGATTCGGCCGACCAGCAGTCGGCGATCAAGCGGCTGTTGAAGGCGCTGGAGGTGTCCGACGAGAAATTTCCGCCCAAGGCGGTGCAGAGCTTCATCAACGGCCAGAAGGAGGCCGGCGTACGCGCGGACGCGCTGTCGGCGCACGACCCGTACACCAAGAAGCTGATCGAGCTGTACGCCGCCTACGACGCGCAATGCCGCCGCGAGGGCGTGGCCGACTTCGCCGAGCTGCTATTGCGCAGCTACGAGGTGCTGGCCGCCAACCGGGCGCTGGCCGAACACTACCGCGCGCGCTTCCGCCACATCCTGGTGGACGAGTTCCAGGACACCAACCGCCTGCAGTACGCCTGGCTAAAGTTGCTGGCCGGCACCAATAACGCGCTGTTCGCGGTTGGCGACGACGACCAGAGCATCTACGCGTTCCGCGGCGCCGAGGTCGGCAATATGCGCGCGCTGATGCACGACTACAGCGTGGCCGCGCCAATCCGCCTGGAGCAGAACTACCGCTCGGCCGGCAACATCCTCAACGCCGCCAACGCGGTGATCGAGCAGAATGACGGCCGCCTGGGCAAGAACCTGTGGACCGATGCCGGCGAGGGCGAGGAGCTGCGCCTCTACGAGGCCTACTCCGACGGCGAGGAGGCCGAGTTCATCGTCGACGAGGTGCGCGCACTCAAGCGCGAAGGCCTCAGCCTCGCCGACATCGCCATCCTGTACCGCAGCAACGCCCAGTCGCGCATCCTCGAACATGTACTGGTGCAGGCAGGCCTGCCCTACCGCATCTACGGCGGGCTGCGCTTCTTCGAGCGCCAGGAGATCAAGCACGCGCTCGCCTACCTGCGCCTGATGGTCAACCCGGACGACGACAACGCGCTGTTGCGCGTGGTCAACGTGCCGGCGCGCGGCATCGGTGCTCGCACCGTCGAGGGCCTGCTCGCCGCCAGCCGCGAACAGGGCGTGACGCTGTGGCAGGCCGCCTGCGGCACCGGCCCCGGCAACAAGAAGCTCGGCGCCTTCGTGCTGTTGATCGACAAGCTGCGCGAGCGCGCCGACGGGCTGACCCTGGCCGAAGCGATCAGCCTGGCGATCGACGAGTCCGGCCTGCGCGCGATGTACGAAGAAGACAAGAAGGACGGCGAGGAGCGCCTCGCCAACCTCGACGAACTGATCAACGCCGCTGCCGGCTTCTTCCCGGACGATCCGGGCAACGCGCTGGTCGAGTTCCTCACCGCCGCGGCGCTGGAGGCGGGCGAGCACCAGGCCGAGGCCGGCCAGGAGGCGCTGCAGTTGATGACGGTGCACGCCGCCAAGGGCCTGGAATTCGACGCGGTGTTCGTATCCGGCCTGGAGGAAGGGCTGTTCCCCCACGAGAACAGCCTGGCCGACAATAAGGGGCTGCAGGAGGAACGCCGGCTGATGTACGTGGCGATGACCCGCGCGCGCCAACGCCTGTATCTGAGCTGCGCGCAGCAGCGCATGTTGCACGGCCGCTCCAGCTACCCGATCCGCTCGCGCTTCGTCGACGAGGTGCCGGCCGAGCTGGTCAAGGTGCTGTCGGCCCGCGCCAAGCCGGCGCCGCAGAACCAGCGCGCCCCGTGGCTGGACGCCGCGCCGAGCCGCGGTGACCGCGAGGCCGCCAGTCGCCGTTCGGCCGACGCCAGCGGCTGGCGCATCGGCCAATCGGTCGAGCACGCCAAGTTCGGACTTGGCGTTGTCATTAATGCTGAAGGCGCCGGTGACGATATAAGATTGCAGATCAATTTTGCCGAACACGGGGTGAAATGGCTCGACCTGCGCTACGCCAAGCTGACCCCGGCCTAACACGATGATTTTTCAGCCCTCCTGACGATGAGCGATCTTTCCCTCACCACTCTCTCCAACGTGGCGGCGTCCAGCCGCGAGGCCTCCGCCCGTCGCCAGGAAAGCAACCCGTACAAGCGGCGGCGCATCCTGATCGTCGACAGCGTGCCGGACATGCAGCGCTCGCTCGGAATGACGCTGACCTCTTTCGGGGCGGAGAAGATCGACTACTCCGGCCGCATAGCCGACGCGCTGACCAAGCTCACCAAGCACGATTACGACATCGTGCTGTGCGACTTCGACCTGGGCAACGGTTGCGACGGGCTCAACCTGCTCGACGAGGCACGCGGCCGCAACCTGATCAAGCCGTCCTGCGTGTTCATTCTGCTCACCGGCGAGCGTCGCGCCCAGCGCGTCACCTCGGCGGCCGAGCTCGCCCCCGACGATTACCTGCTCAAGCCGTTCACCGGCGAACTGTTGCGCCAGCGTCTCGAGCGCGCGATGCAGCGCCGCGCCGCACTCCGGGTGCTCGACGAGGCGATCCTGCGTCACAACTACCTGGTGGCGATCGAGATCTGCAAACGCCAGGTCGCCGCGCGCAGCCCGCACGCGCTGGAGTTCATGAAACTGCGCGGCATGCTGTTGCTGAAGATCAGCGACTTCGCCGGTGCCAAGGCGCTGTATATGGACGCGCTCAGAATCAAGCCGGTGCCGTGGATCAAACTCGGTCTTGCAAAAGCGCTACTCGGTTTGAAGGAATACGACGAAGCGCGTCTATTATTTGAGGAGGTCCTCGCCGATAATGACCAAGTGATCGAGGCGTACGACGGGCTGGCCCGGCTGCAGCAGCTCAACCACCAGTTGAAGGCCGCCCAGCAGAGTCTGACTCGTGCCGTTGCCCTGTCGCCGATGCTGGTGCAGCGCCAGCAGCAGCTGGCCGAGGTGGCGCTGCTCAACGACGACTTGGACGCGGCCGAGCAGGCCACCCGCGAGGCGCTCGAGCTGGCCCGCCATTCGTGGCGACGCGTGCCGGGGCACTACGCACTGGCGGCGCGGGTGCAATTGGCCCGTGGCGATGATGCGGCAGCCTTGCGCACCGTCGAGCAGCTGCGCCGCGACCTGCGGGATGAGCCCGTTGCGGGGTGGATGGCCAATGTGATCGACAGCCAGATCCAGCTGAAGCTCGGTCACCAGGACAGCGCGGGCCGGCTGCTCGACGAGGCCGATGCGACATTCGCCGAACTCGCCCGCGAACTGTCGCCGGAGGCGCAGATGGAATACGCGCGCGCCTGCCATGCGCAGGGCCGGCGCGAACAAAGCGAGACGGTGTTGCGCGAACTGGTGCGCAACTACCACGACAACGAAATGCTGCTAGAACGAATCGGTACGCTGTTCAGCGCGATCGGCGAGGACGAGCAGGGCCGCCAGCTGATCAGCGAAAGCGTGCAGGCGGTGATAGAACTGAACAACCAGGCGGTGGCCGAGGCAAAGGCCGGCCGTTTCGACGCGGCGATCGAGCAGTTCCTGCGCGCCGCCGACGAGCTGCCGGACAACCTGCAGGTTAAACTCAACCTGGTCAATGCCACGCTGACGCTGGTGCATCGCCAGGGTTGGCATGAAGAGTATATGCGTCGCGCCCACGACATCATGCTCGCGGTGCGCGACATGGCGCCGACCGACGGCAAGTTCCAGAAGCTGCAGGTCACTTGGCGACAGCTGGTCGAAAAACTGGGCAAACCGCAATGGGCACTCTGAACGCGCTATCCATCCTGATCCTCGACGACGAACCCTTGGCGCGCGAGCGATTGCGCGCCTTGCTGTCAGACTGCGGCACCGAGCCGGTCGCCGAATTCGGCGAAGCCAGTTCGGCGCTCGACTGGCTCAGCCACCATCCGGTTGACGTGGCGCTGGTCGACATCCGCCTGCCAGGCATGTCGGGCATGGAATTCGCCCGCCAGCTGAGCGAACGCTGTCCCTCTCCCCCGGCACTGATCTTCACGACCGCGCTGGACACCCACGCGGTCGACGCCTTCGAGCTCGCCGCCACCGACTACCTGCTCAAACCCGTCCGGCTGGAACGCCTGCGCACCGCGCTCGAGCGTGCGGCCGGGCGCCGTCCGGTCAGCGGCAGGCGCTTTACCCAGTTCACCGTGCGCAGCCGCGACCGCGTGCAGCTGGTGCCGCTGGAACAGGCTCGCTACCTGAAGGCCGAACTCAAATACGTCACGCTGGTCACCGCCAGCGGCCAGGAATACCTGCTCGACGACTCGCTGATCAAGCTCGAGGAAGACCTCGGCCCGGCCGCGCTGCGCATCCACCGCAACTGCCTGGTGATGCGCCACGCCATCGTCAGCGTCGAGCGCGTCGGCACCCCGCCGGACGACCATTGGGCGGTACAGCTAACCGATGTGGCCGAGCGCTTGCCGGTCAGCCGCCGCCAGCTCGCCGCGCTGCGCGCCGCCGTCGGGCGCTGATTCCTCCCTCGCCGTACAACATTGGCCGAAGCAATGCTTCGGCCAAATCGTTTCGTCCATCGAAAACGACAACGCCCCGGCAAGCGGGGCGTTGTCGTAGATGTAGCATCCAATCAGTGCATCCAGGGCCTGTTCAGAATCTGTCGCGAGCGGTCCTCAGCGGGGTGAAGAGCAGCGCAGAAACCGGAATGGACTCGGTGTCCATGAGGATTTCTGATCGCTGAACGAATCAATAGATTCGCACGCTGAGCACATGAGCCCCGATCAGGACCGCGCAGTAAGATTATGAGCAGGCTCTCAGATCACGTAGTCCTGCGCCTCTTCCTTCAGGAACACCGCCACCTTCTTCGGCGTGACATAGACGGTGTCGCCGAGCATCAGCCCGAGCTCGCGGTAGCGCTCCTTGGACAGCGCCGCCTCGATGGTCTCGCCGCTGCCGATCTGGGCGAGCTCGATGCGCACCACCGGGCCGACCGCGTGGATGTGCTCCACCGTGCCGGCCGCCAGCGCCCCGTCGGCCACACGCGACACGTCGAGGTCGTGCGGGCGCACGTAGGCGACCGCGTCATCGGTCTTGCCGGCGTGCTGCTGGCCCAGGCTGTGCGCGTAGTCGCCGATGGTCAGGCTGCCGCCGTCGACGCGGCCGTGGAACAGGTTCACGTCGCCGAGGAACTGGGTGACGAACGGGGTGGCCGGCGACTCGTAGATGTCGTCCGGGCGGCCGACCTGCTCGATGTGGCCGTGGTCCATCACCACCACCCGGTCGGACACCTCCAGCGCCTCTTCCTGGTCGTGGGTCACGAACACGCTGGTGATGTGGATCTCATCGTGCAGGTCGCGCAGCCAGCGGCGCAGATCCTTGCGCACCTTGGCGTCCAGCGCGCCGAACGGCTCGTCGAGCAGCAGCACCTTCGGCTCCACCGCCAGGGAACGCGCCAGGGCGATGCGCTGACGCTGGCCGCCGGAGAGCTGGGAAGGATAGGCGTCGGCCAGCCAGTCGAGCTGCACCAGCTTCAAGAGCTTCATCACCCGCTCGCGGATCTCCTCCTTGCCCGGGCGCTCCTTGCGCGACTTCACCGACAGGCCGAAGGCGACGTTGTCGAACACGGTCATGTGGCGGAACAGCGCGTAGTGCTGGAACACGAAGCCGACCTGGCGCTCCGACACGTGGGTGTGAGTAGCGTCCTGGCCCGAGAACAGCACCTGGCCGGCGTCCGGACGCTCCAGGCCGGCGATGATGCGCAACAGCGTGGTCTTGCCGCAGCCGGACGGGCCGAGCAGCGCCAGCAGCTCGCCCGAGGCAATGGTCAGGTTGACGTTGTCCAGCGCCACGAAGTCGCCGAAGCTCTTGCGGATATTGCGGATATCGATGGTCATCTGCGGTTTTCCTGAATCAGTGCGTCGAGGCGGGGGCCAGGCGGGCCTCCAGCGTGCGTTCCTTGGCGCCCTCGCGCTGGCGGGCGATGCGCCATTCGATCAGCGTCTTCACCAGCAGCGTCACCAGCGCCAGCAGCGCCAGGATCGAGGCGCAGGCGAAGGCGCCGACGAAGTTGTACTCGTTGTAGAGGATCTCCACGTGCAGCGGGATGGTGTTGGTCTCGCCGCGGATATGGCCGGACACCACGCTCACCGCGCCGAATTCGCCCATCGCGCGGGCATTGGTCAGGATCACCCCGTAGAGCAGGCCCCACTTGATGTTGGGGATGGTCACCTTCCAGAAGGTCTGCCAGCCGGACGCACCGAGCACCATCGCCGCCTGCTCCTCGTCCTGGCCCTGCGCCTGCATCAGCGGTATCAGCTCGCGCGCCACGAAGGGGAAGGTCACGAACACGGTGGCAAGCACGATGCCCGGCACCGCGAACATCAGCTTGATGTCGTGTTCAGCCAGCCACGGGCCGAGCCAGCCGTTGGCGCCGAACATCAGCATGTACATCAGGCCAGCCACCACCGGTGACACCGAGAACGGCAGGTCGATCAGCGTGGTGAACAGACTCTTGCCCCGGAACTCGAAACGGGCAATCGCCCAGGCAGCCGCCACGCCGAACACCACGTTGAGCGGCACCGCGATCGCGGCGGTCAGCAGGGTCAGCTTGATCGCCGACCAGGCCTCGGGCTCGACCAGGGCGGCAAGGTACAGCTCCCAGCCCTTGGCGAGCGCTTCCCAGAACACCGCGACCAGCGGCACCAGGAGGAACAGGGTGACGAAGGCGAGCGCGACCGCGATCAGCACGCGGCGCACCCACGGGGCCTCGGTGGTCAGGTTGGCCGAAGACATGGTTCTCTCCTCTCGGGCTTAGCGGCCGCCGCCGTGGCGGCGACTGGCCCACCACTGGATAGCGTTGATGGCGAACAACAGCACGAAGGACAGGCCGAGCATCACCACCGCCACCGCGGTCGCGCCCAGATAGTCGTACTGGTCGAGCTTGGAAATGATGATCAGCGGAGCGATCTCCGACACCAGCGGGATGTTGCCGGCGATGAAGATCACCGAGCCGAACTCGCCGGTGGCGCGGGCGAACGCCATGGTGGTGCCGGTGATCAGCGCCGGCAGCACGGCCGGGAAGATCACCCGGCGGAAGATCTGGCCACGGCTGGCACCGAGGCAGGTGGCCGCCTCTTCCAGTTCCTTCTCCAGGTCTTCCAGCACCGGCTGCACCGTGCGCACCACGAAGGGCAGGCCGATGAACACCAGCGCGATCACGATGCCCAGCGGCGTGAACGCCACCTTCAAGCCCAGCGGCGCCAGGTACTGGCCGATCCAGCCGTTCGGCGCGTACAACGTGGTCAGCGCGATGCCGGCCACTGCGGTGGGCAGTGCGAACGGCAGGTCGATCAGCGCGTCGATCAGCCGCTTGCCTGGGAAGGGGTAGCGCACCAGCACCCAGGCCAGCAGAAAGCCGAACACGGCATTGATCAGCGCGGCCACTGCCGAGGCGCCGAACGACAGTTTCAGCGAGGCGATCACCCGCTCGGCGCCGACGGTGGCGACGAAGGCCGACCAGCCGAGCTTGGTGCTCATCAGCACCAGCGCCGTGAACGGCAGCAGCACGATCAGCGACAGCCACACCACGCTGATGCCGAACGACAGGCCGAAGCCGGGCAGCACGCTATGTTGACGGTTCAACAGGCTCATCGGGGTTCCTCACAAAAAACTGATGGGCACGAGCCGCTAACAAGACTCAGCGAAGCGGCCCCGACTAGGCGTGCTGCCGCAGACAGTACAAGTCGTACGGCAAGGCAGCGCAACAACGCCGGGAGCGTCTTGTTAGTGGCGTCGGATTATTTCTTGGCGTAGATCTGGTCAAACACCCCGCCATCGGCAAAGTGCTTCTTGGCCACCGCTTCCCAGTTGCCGAACACGCTCGCGACGGTGAAGGTCTTCACCGGCGGGAACTGCGCGGCGTACTTGGCGGCCACCGCCTTGTCCTGCGGGCGCAGGTAGTTCTTGGCGGCGATCTCCTGGCCTTCCGGGCTCCACAGATACTTCAGGTAGGCCTCGGCCTCCTTGCGCGAGCCCTTCTTGTTGACCACCTTGTCGACCAGCGACACCGGGTTCTCAGCCGATACCGACAGTTTCGGGTAGACCAGCTCGAAGCTGCCGCGACCGAATTCGCGCGAGATCATCTCGGCTTCGTTTTCAAACGTGATCAGCACGTCGCCGATCTGGCGCTGCATGAAGGTGGTGGTGGCGGCGCGGCCGCCGGTGTCGAGCACCGGCACGTTCTTGAACAAGCGCGACACATAGTCGCGCGCCTTGGCCTCGCTGCCGCCCGGCTGCTTCAGCGCGGCGCCCCAGGCGGCCAGATACGCGTAGCGGCCGTTACCCGAGGTCTTCGGGTTGGCGATGATGACCTGCACGCCCGGCTTCACCAGGTCGGCCCAGTCGTGCACGTTCTTCGGGTTGCCCTTGCGCACCAGGAACACCGTGGTGGAGGTGAACGGCACGCTGTTGTTCGGCAGGCGCTTCGCCCAATCCTTCGGGATCAGCGCGCCCTTGTCGGCCAGCAGGTCGATATCGGTCACCTGGTTCATGGTGATCACGTCGGCCGGCAGGCCGTTGACCACCGACAGCGCCTGCTTGGACGAGCCGCCGTGCGACTGCTGGATCGTCACCGCCTCGCCGGTCTTGGCCTTGTAGGCTTTCTGGAAGACCGGGTTGTAGTCCTTGTAGAAATCGCGCATCACGTCATAGGACACGTTCAGCAGTGTCACGTCGGCCAGCACCGGGGCGGACAGGCCGAAGGCGACGAGCGCGGACAGGACGATACGGGATGTCATGGCGATACCTCTGCGGCGAGTGGGCAATATGCACGACTATATCCATCCGTCTTTATATCCAGAAATACTGTTGCGAAATACATTTATGCAATTTTTGTCTATGCCACCATGGCAAGACAATTCCGGTATGCTCTTGTCCCGCACGAGCCGTTATCGCTGCTGCCACTGGCAGCAGCGATAACGCCTTTTGCAGGATTGCCGCATGACCACCCTTGTTACCCATCCGCTGCGTCGCTCCCTGAACGACGAAGCGCACGCCCGTCCGCCTGCCGCGATTGCGTCGCCGGCGCGGGTCTCCTCGTTCACCGTGCTGTTCGAGAAGGACGACAGCGGCCAGCGCGAGGCGATCGCCCGCCTGGCCGAGCACTTCGGCATCGCCCCGCCCGCGCCGACCGCCTCGCATTTCGACGGCCAGGCCGGCGAGCTGGCGGTCCGCTGGTCGCTGCATAACGAGTTTGCCCGCTACACCCTGGTGCGGCCCGGCATCGGCCCGCTGCCCTTCGTCGACACCGCCTTCGCCGAGCTGCCGGACGACTGGCTGGCTTCCCTGCCCGGCACGGTCATGGTGGCGCTGCACACCGTGGTACTGCCGGCCGGCGAGGAACAGCCGGTGCAGGAGATCGCCCAGCGCTGGTTCGGCGGCCGCGAGCTGCTCGGCGCCGAGATCGGCGACGGCAACGGTGCCGCCTACACCGACCTGCGCCTGCACCCGGACCCGCGCCTGCCGGAGGGCTTCTCGCGTTTCGTCATCGTCGACCGCAAGATGGGCCCGAACCAGACCGGCCGCATGGTGCAGCGGCTGTTCGAGATCGAGACCTACCGGATGCTGGCGCTGCTGGCGCTGCCGATCGCCAAGCAGCAGATGCGCGAGATCAACGAGCTGGGCGGCATCCTGCGCCGCGTCACCGAGCGGATGACCGAGCAGCCCGACCAGGACGACGACCTGCTCGCCGAGCTGACCGAGCTGGCGGCGCGCGCCGAGCGGCTGGTCGGCGAGCACCAGTACCGTTTCTCGGCCAGCCGCGCCTACTACCAGCTGATCGCGCAGCGCATCGCAGAACTGCGCGAGCGGCGCATGCCCGGCCTGCAGCCGTTCCGCGAATTCATGGAGCGTCGTCTCGCGCCGGCGATGGCCACCTGCGAGACCGCGCTAGGCCGCCAGGATCGGCTGATCGAACGCATCCAGCGCACCACCGCCTTGCTGCGCACCCGGGTCGAGGTGATGCACGAACAGCAGAACCGCGCCCTGCTCGCCAGCATGGACCGCCGCGCCGAGCTGCAACTGCGCCTGCAGGAAACGGTGGAAGGCCTGTCGGTGGGGGTGCTGACCTACTACGCGGTCAGCCTGACCGGCTACATCTTCAAGGCACTGCACGCCGGTGGGGTGGAAGTGAACCCGGAGCTGGCCACCGGCCTCGCGATCGTGCCGATCGCGCTGAGCGTGTGGCTGCTGGTGCAGCGCGCGAAGAAGTTCCTCGGCCACTGAGCACCACGAGCAACCCCGACCCGCCCATCCCGGCGGGTTTTTTGTCGGCTCATGCCGAGCGCATTACACTGCGATCAAGCCCTTCCATTCGATCGTCCCGTTTCACACCCTGGGCCGCCCATGACTCGACTCGCCCGCCTGCCCAGCGGGGACCTGCTGGCCACGGTGTACGCCCAAGCGGTGTCGCTGGACAAAAGCAGGGCGTAGTGACGGCGCCGCTGAAGGCGCAGAGGCCACCGCCCCCGGCCAAGCCAGTTCAGCAAATTTAAACGAATCGATTGCATCACCAATAAGCATTAAATCGATAATGGGTGACCGCTCCTATAGCAGTAACCTAATCGTCATGTTGCCGTCACCCGATCGCAATCGAGGCTGCCTAGACTCGCCGGCGTCCCTTACCGCACCGTGTCGGAGCGCCACACCATGTCGCAAGCCCTCGCCGCACCCAGCAGCCAGCAGATTGCCGGCCAGTTGCTGCAGCAGCCGCCCACCGTCCAGTCGATCAACACCAATTACGATGTACTCGCGCTGTTCAGCGACGACATTGCGCTGGCCAACCTGCCGGTGGTCGACGACGGTCGTCCGGTCGGCATCATCAACCGCAACACCTTCATGAGCCAGCTGGCTCGGCCGTTCCACCGCGAGATCTTCGGCCGGCGCGCCTGCACCGCGTTCATGAACGCCGCCCCGCTGACCGTCGACTACCACCTGCCGCTGACCGAGCTGTCGTACCAGGTGCTGTCGGCCGGCGAGGCGGTGCTGTCGGACGGCTTCCTGATCACCCGCGATGGCGAATACGCCGGCCTGGGCCAAGGCATCCAGCTGGTGCAGGCACTGGCCGACCAGCAGGCCGAGAAGCACCGCCAGATGATGGAGAGCATCCACTACGCCAGCGTGATCCAGCAGTCGTTCCTGCAGAGTTCGCGCCGCGAGATGGCCGCCGCGCTGACCGACTACAGCATGATCTGGCAGCCGCGCGACATCGTCGGCGGCGACTACTACTACTTCGTGCGCCGCCCGCACGGCTTCTTCGTGGCGGTGATCGACTGCACCGGCCACGGCGTGCCCGGCGCGTTCATGACGCTGATTATGGCGTCGGCGCTCAAGCAGGTGCTGACCAGCCACGACCTGACCAACCCGGCCGAACTGCTCGGCGCGATCAACCGCCAGGTGAAGGAGTCGCTTGGCCAGCTGGCTGAACACGAGCAGGACGACGAGGACTTCGAGTTGCGCTCGGATGACGGTATGGACTGCGCGTTCTGCTGGTTCGACACCGACGCGCGCACGCTCACCTACGCCGGCGCCAAGACACCGCTGTTCCTGCTGCGACCCGAAGACGAGGAGATCGGCAGCATCGACGGCAACAAGAAGGGCGTCGGCTATGTCGGCACGCCGCTCGATTACACTTGGGACAACCAGACCATCGCGCTGCCGGCCGGCAGCCGCGTCTACATCACCACCGACGGCATCATCGACCAGATCGGCGGCGCCAAGCGCATCGCCTTCGGCAAGAAACGCTTCAAGGCCGCGCTGCTGTCGCGCCGCGACGCGCCGATGGCCGAGCAGCAGCGCGAGCTGCTGGCCCGCTTCGCCGACTGGCAGAACGAGCACTCGCGCCGCGATGACGTCAGCCTGTTCGCTGTTCACCTGCCTTGAGAATCCCCATGGGTTTGACCGCTTTTCACCGTTTCCAAGACCTCGCCCGCGAGGAAAACGTGGTGTTCTACTACACCGGCTATTTCTCGCAGTCGGTCGTCACCGCGATGGGCGACGCGCTGCGCCAGCGCCTGAACAGCTCCGATGCGACCAACGTCACCCGCCGCAAGCTGTTCTCGGTGTTCGTCGAGATGGCGCAGAACGTCGTCCACTATTCGGCCGATCCACTGATCGACGCCGCCGATGCCGAGCTGCGCCGCGGCGCGCTGTGGGTCGGCGAGAAGGGCGATCGCTTCTACGTGGTCTGCGCCAACCCGATCGCCCGCGAGGCGCAGCCGAAGCTGCTCGCCAAGCTCGAGCCGCTGCGCACCATGACGCTCGATGAGATCAAGCAGCGCTACAAGGAAAAACTGCGCACCGAAGGCGAAGCCGGCAGCAAGGGCGCGGGTCTGGGCTTCCTTACCGTGGCGCGCGACGCTTGCGAACCGATCGAGTTCGACTTCGTCGACGAACCGGACAGCGCCACCACCCTTTTCTATCTGAAAGCGACACTATAACTATGCAGAACGTCTACTTAGCCGCCACCTCCGCCACCCCCGAAGTCGATTTCCGCTTCGACAGCCACAGAATGTCGCTGAAGGGCGAGAGCTACCCGGAGAACGCCCAGGCGTTCTACGGCCCGCTGCTCGACGCGGTGGGCAGCTATCTCGCCGCTTGCCGCGGCACGACCATCCAGATCGACGTGCAGCTGGCCTACTTCAACAGCTCCAGCACCAAGCTGTTGATGAGCCTGTTCGAGCAGTTCAACCAGGCGGCGCTCGCCGGCAACCACGTGCTGGTCAACTGGTTCCACGACGAGGAGGACGACACCATCCTCGAGTTCGGCGAGGAGATCGCCGAGGACTACCCGGCGCTGGAGCTGTTGACGCAGGCACTGGTCTGACCCACTCTCGCTGTCTGACAATATAAAATAGCTCATGCCGATGGCGTGACGCCTTGCTGATGCAGGGCTCGTAACCGAGCCGGCCCGCTAGTCTCGCCGCGACGAATCGTTTACTCTTGTCGGTATCACCCTGTTTTGCCGGAAGAATCACGATGAACGTCCAGGACTACATGCTGTCGGTCGGCCAGGCAGCGCGCGCCGCCAGCCGCGCCATCGCCCGCGCCGACACCAACCAGAAGAACCGGGCCCTCCACGCCATCGCCGACGCGCTGCTGCGCGACAGCGCCAAGCTGATCGCCGCCAACGCACTCGACCTGGCGGCCGCGCGCCAGAACGGCCTGGAGCCGGCACTGGTCGACCGTCTGGCCGTCTCGGCTGCCACGGTGGAGAGCATGGCCGAAGGCCTGCGCCAGATCGCCGCGCTGCCTGACCCGGTCGGCGAAATGGACGACTTCACCTATCGCCCGTCCGGCATCCAGCTGGGCAAGATGCGCGTGCCTTTGGGCGTCGTCGGCATCATCTACGAATCGCGCCCGAACGTGACCGCCGACGCCGCCGGCCTGTGTCTGAAGTCGGGCAACGCCGCGATCCTGCGCGGCGGCTCGGAAGCCTTCCACAGCAACCAGGCGATCGCCGCCTGCGTGCATGAAGGCCTGGCCGCCGCCGGCCTGCCGGCCGGCGTGGTGCAGATCCTGGAAACCACCGACCGTGCCGCCGTTACCGCCCTGGTGACCATGCCCGACTATGTCGACGTGATCGTGCCGCGCGGCGGCAAGGGCCTGATCGAACGCATCAGCCGTGAAGCACGCGTGCCGGTGATCAAGCACCTGCATGGCAACTGCCACGTCTACATCGACGAGCGCGCCGACCTCGACAAGGCGTTCGCGATCGCGCTGAACGCCAAGACCCACCGCTATGGCACCTGCAACACCATGGAGAGCCTGCTGGTGCACCAGGCGGTGGCCGGTGCCATCCTGCCGCGCCTGGCCGAAGCCTACTGGGACAAGGGCGTGGAACTGCGCGGCTGCGAGCGCACCCGCGATATCCTCGGCAACAAGGTGGTCGCCGCGACGGCCGAGGACTGGGAGACCGAATACCTCGCGCCTATCCTGGCGGTCAAGGTGGTCGACTCCCTGGACGAAGCGATCGAGCACATCAACGAGCACGGCAGCCACCACACCGACGCGATCGTCACCGAGGACTACTCGCGCTCGCGCCGCTTCCTGCGCGAGGTCGACTCGGCCAGCGTGATGGTCAACGCCAGCACCCGCTTCGCCGACGGCTTCGAGTACGGTCTGGGCGCCGAGATCGGCATCTCGACCGACAAGATCCACGCCCGCGGCCCGGTCGGCCTGGAAGGGCTGACCAGCCAGAAGTGGGTGGTGCTCGGCGACGGGCAGATCCGCCAGTAAGCGTTCTACCAAACTCATCCAAGCCCCGCGATCGCGGGGCTTTTTGCACCCGGAGCGTAATATGCGATTTGCTGGTATTGCCTGGGCCGGCCAGCTGACAGCCCACGACATCCCCGCTGAGCGGAGCTTGCCGGGCCGGGCGCCGAAGTACGCTACACTACGGCGCATGGCATATTGCGCCCCCGGCGCTCCGATGAGGCACAGATGATCTGTCAGCGGCCGCTCTTTCCCATCTCCCCGTTGTTCGACGAACCGAGGCGCGGTGCCCTTCCGAGGACATTGCGCTGGACCCTGCTCGGCCTGGTCAGTCTGGGCCAGCTCGCCACGCTGGCCTGGTATCTGTACACGCTGCCGCTGTTGGGTAAGCCCTTCCCCTCTCCGCTGTCGGCGCTGGCCGAGTCCGGCATCTACCTGATGGGGATGATGTTGCTGAAGGCCGTTCAGCAGCTCAATTTCCTGCCCTATACCTACAGCCTGCTGATGGTTGGCCTCGGCTTCAGCTTGGAGGCATCGCTGATCGACGTGCTGGACGAGGTGCTCGCCATGCCGTTCTGGCTGTCGACGGCGGGAGCGAGCTGGCTGCGGATGCTCGGCCTGTTCCTGTTGGCGCTGGGCCTGCTGCGCCTCGCCCGCCAGCTGCGAGGCCAGATGAACCGGCTGCACGAGCTGGCGACGCTGGACGAGCTGACCGGCCTGAGCAACCGCCGCCACCTGCAGACGCTGGCGCAGCGCTGGCTGCAGCCGGGCGGACGCGGCCTGACGCTGGTGATGTTCGACATCGACTACTTCAAGCAGGTGAACGACCGCTTCGGCCACTCGGTCGGCGATCGCACGCTGCAGGACGTGGCACGGCTGGTCGGTGCCGGGCTGCCGCCAGGCGCTGTGCTCGGCCGGCTAGGCGGCGAGGAATTCGCGATCCTGCTGCCCGGACGCGATGCAGACTGGGGGCGGCAAGTGGCCGAAGCGCGTCGCCTGGCGCTGGCTGCCGGTACCACCGCTGCCGGCTCCGTCACCGCCAGCTTCGGCGTGGCCAGTCAGGGCCCGGGCGAGACCGCGTTCGACGCACTGTTGCATCGAGCCGACGAAGCCCTGTACGACGCCAAGAGCGCCGGCCGCAACTGCGTTTGCGTCGTCGAGCCGCTCTCTCTGCGTTCATGCTAAACGATTGATCTGTCAAGATTACTTGTAAGCGCGCGCCGATTCGGGAATGATGGTCCGCTTTGACATTTCCAGCCCATGGCCGTTTTATGCGTTTAGCTGTTTCCCGATCCCGCGCGGCGCGCCTAGGCGCCGCCCTGTGCGCCGCCCTGCTGGTGGCTGCTTGCGCCCATACCCAGCCAGCCGGCAACGCCGCAACCGCCCCCCAGCCTTCGTCCGACGCCAGCGCACCGCTGAAAGTCCGCCCGAAGCGCGACGCCGCGCCGGTCGCCAAGGAAAGTCCGCACGGCCCGGCAAGCCGGGTAGCCGCCTGCATCGTCAACAATCTGCACGCGTGGAAGATCCCCGACGACTTCATCAAGCACGAGGTCTATCCGAACGGCGAAGAGTCGGTGATGCTGATCAACCCGGCCAACGGCCACACCGGCATCACCGTCGACCTGACCCCGAACGGCGAGAACACCGACGCCGAGCTGTACGATAACGGCATGGCCGTATCGAACAAGTGGCGCGAACTGACGCGGCGCTGCGCCGACAGCGACGGTTCCGCCGCTCCGGTCAGCCTGCGCCCGAGCGGCCGCACCGCCCAGCTCGCCGAGTCCGGCTCGTCCCATTCCCGTGGCAGACACGCGGGCAAGTCGAGCCACAAGGGCAGGTCGCATGCCGCCGGTCACAGTGGCAAGCACTCGGGCAAGGCCGTCAAGAAGAAGAAAAAGTCGCACTAAGCGACACTAAGAACCTGTTTACGATCTCGCGAACGAAGGGTCAGCCAAGGCGAAATGACGGGAAAATGCGGCATGTACATGGAGTACATGAGCATGTTGAGCGGCATTTCAACGCAGGATCACCCGAGTACAGCAGATCGTAAACAGGTTCTAAGCCCTAAGCCTTCGGGTAAGGGTCCACAGCCTGGCCGGATGCGCTGCAACGCGCGTCCGGCCAGGCTTTTTTGCGTGCCGTGAATTGGGCTACAGCGCCCGCTGCATGCCGACGGCGCCGGGGCCATAGCTCGCCAGCTTGGCGGCCGGCAAGGGATACGTTCGATAGCCGTGGCGCGACCAGAAACCGGCGGCGTCCTGCACCGCTACCAGCCGCGTATAGCGCAGGCGCCGCTGGCGTGCCTCGTGCATCACCGCGTCGATCAGTCGCGGAGCCAACCGCTGACCGCGCGCTGCCGGGTGCAGCGCCAGGTCGTGGATGAACAGCGTGTCGGGCACCTTGGGTAGCGCCGCAAGCGGCGTGTCGAGCACCGGTAGTGCCTCGCCCTGCCAAGGATGGGCAAACAGGTAGCCGAGCAGTTCGATCAGGTGGTCTTGGTAGCAGCGCTGTTGCAGGGCAAGTACGGCGGACAGGTCGCTGGCACGCATCGGGCGGATCCGCGCAGCGGCGATGGGAGGTGAAGCTGGGAGCATGACAAAAAAAAGACCTTCCCGGGCGGGCCGGCGGGGCCGCCATTGTAGCCACGCTGGGCCCTGGCGCCCAGGCCGCCAGCCGGGTCGGCGCCCGCTTTTCAAAAAATGGAAACCATTTCCCAATTTAGAAACAACCCTATCACCAGTAATGACAAAAGTCTAAATGCTGATGAATCGTGGCCTGTGGAAACCCTCCCCAACGCCTTTATTCATGCGGCAAATGAGAAGCAATGTCATTGCGATAAAAAACTTTGCAAATCGGGAACAGTTAGGTAACCATGATATCCAACAGCTCGGTCCGTGGGACCAATTTCCAAAAAAGCAATCAGGAGAAACATCATGACGTCACGTCGCACCTTTCTGTTCAAAGTGATCCCGGCCGTTGGCGCTGCAGCCCTGCTCAGCCGCAACGCGCTGGCCGCTCCGGCCAAGCTGGACGAGAACGACCCGCAAGCCAAGGGCCTGGGCTACAAGCACGACGCAAGCAAGGTCGACAAGGCCAAGTACCCGAAATACGCCGCCGGCCAGCACTGCGGCAACTGCCAGCTGTTCCAGGGCAAGCCGACCGACGCCACCGCTCCGTGTGCAGTGTTCGGCGGTAAGCTGGTCGAGAACAAAGGTTGGTGCAGCGCCTACACGAAGAAGGCCTAAAACACTTCGTCTTTCCTGATTCCACGCCCCGGCAGCCCCGCTGCCGGGGCGTTGTCACATCTACCCCCGCCAGCCTCCCGCACGTCCCGATGCGCCATGCCGTCTCTGCGAAGCGGCAGCTCGGGCTACACTGAAGCCTCCCCCAGCTGTCGACCGCCAGAAAGGAAGCGCATGCCCACACCGTCCCGCTTCGACCAGCTCTACGCGGAGGGTAAGGCCCGTCGCTCGGCCTGCCCGCGCGAGGCCCAGGCCGAGTTGCCCAAGCCCCGTGACCGCGACCCGATCGCGCTGCTGCAGGAGAGCAGTGCCGGCCGGGTGCCGGCGCTGATCCCGTTACGCTACGGCCGGATGATCGCCTCGCCGTTCTCGTTCTTCCGCGGTATCGCCCTGCTGCAGGCGGCTGACCTGGCGCAGACGCCGTACAGTGGCGAAATCCTGCCGATCTGCGGCGACGCGCACCTCATGAACTACGGCCTGTTCGCCTCGCCCGAGCGCAACCTGATGTTCGACATCAACGACTTCGACGAGACCCATCCGGGGCCGTGGGAGTGGGACGTGAAGCGGCTGACGGTCAGTCTGGTACTGGCGGCGCGCGAGCTGGGCTTTGCCGAGGCGCAGGCGAAGAAAGTGGCCGAGGACGCCACACTCGCGTACCAGACGCATATGCACAAACTGGCGCAGATGGGCACGCTAGACATCTGGTACCGGCGCCTCACGCTCGACGACATGACGATCGCCACCGGCAACAACGACGCCTTGCAACGGCGCCTCGCCCGTGTCGCCGAACGCGCCCGGAACCGCACGCACGATCGGCTGCTGCCGAAGATCACCGAGATCGACAACGGCGAACGCCGCCTGAAAGACAGCCCGCCGACGCTGTTCCACTTCCAGGAGAGCGGTTCGCGGCTGCCCAAGGACGACGACTGGCTGTCCTCCGCCGACTGGCATGAGTCACTCACGCCGATGTTCAAGGACTACCGCGCCACGCTGAAAGAAGACCGCGCGTCCCTGTTCGATCGCTTCCGCTGCCTCGACCTAGCATTCAAGGTGGTCGGGGTCGGCAGCGTCGGTACCCGTTGCCTGGTGGCGCTGATGGAGGACGACTACGAGCAGCCGCTGTTCCTGCAGATCAAGGAGGCCCGCGCGTCGGTGCTGGAGCGCTACACCAGCAAGAGCAAGCACCAGCACCAGGGCAAACGGGTGGTATTCGGGCAACGGATGATGCAGGCGGCCAGCGACCTGTTCCTCGGCTGGGCCACCGGCCCGGCAGACCGGCACTACTACGTGCGCCAGCTGCGCGACATGAAGATTTCCGCCGCGCTGGAAACCTTCGACCTCGCGACCCTGACCGCCTACGGTGAAGCCTGCGCCTGGACACTGGCGCGCGCGCACGCCAAGGCCGGAGGGCGCAGCGCCCTACTGGCCGGCTACCTCGGCAAGGGCACCAAGTTTGCGTCGGCAATCGGCCGCTACTCGCTGGCGTACGCCGACCAGGTCGAGGCCGACTATGAGGCGTTCCGCAGGGAGGTGCGCGCCGGCAAGCTGCCGGTGGAAACCCCCGAGGAGCAGCGCCAGAGCCACACTCCCTGACCCCCCGGCAGGCGCCATGAAGACGGCGCCCGCTGCGACGAAGCCCGTTCATCGGCCGTCTATTGTCCGCTCGTCGCCTGCTGGTCTAGCGTTGGAAGTGGGAGGGCGACGACCCTGCCATCCCCCACACGACAACTGGGAGAGTCCAATGAAGTACATGCCGAGCATCGACATCGACCTCGACAAGCATTACAACGCCACCGTCGTGATTGCCTGCGAAAAATGCGGCCACGAAAACCGCCACCACCTGAAGAGTCTAGCTCTAGCCCCCGACCAGCACCTGACTTGCCAATGCGGCGCCGACATCTCCCTGGGCGCCCAGGCCATCATGCAGGCCCAGCAAAGGGTCTCCGAATTGCGAACGTCCTACGGAGTCTGATCCAGCCCCTCCCCGGGCAACCTCACCGGTGTTGCGAACACTGGCATAATCGGGCCTGACGCCCGACACCCCAAAATGAACGGCGGCCAAGAGCCGCCGTTCGCCATTTGCGCGAGGAGACCTCCATGCCCGAACTGCCGATCATCGACGTGCGCAGCGACACCGTTACCCACCCGACCCGCGCGATGCGCGAGGCGATGCTCAACGCCGAGGTCGGCGACGACGTGTACGGCGACGACCCCACTGTGCATCGGCTCGAGCGGCTCGCCGCCGACCTGCTGGGCAAAGAGGCCGCGCTGTTCGTGCCGACCGGCAACTTCGGCAACCAGCTGGCGCTGTTCACCCACTGCGGGCGTGGTGACGAGGTGATCCTCGGCGACGACTGCCACATCGTCTGGCACGAGACAGGCGGCGCGGCGGTGATCGCCGGTGTGCAGCTGCGCACCATCGAGTCGGACAAGGGCGTGATCCGCGCCGAAGAGGTGAAGAAACGCATCCGCGACGGCAGCGACATCCACTGGCCGAAGACCGGGCTGATCTGCCTGGAGAACGCCCACTCCAACGGCCGGGTGATCCCGCTATCGGCAATGGCCGACGTCGCCGCGGTGGCGCGCCTGCACGGCGTGCCGGTGCACCTCGACGGCGCGCGGGTGTTCAACGCCGCGGTACACCTGGGCTGCGAGGTGCGCGAGATCACCCAGTACGCCGACAGCGTGATGTGCTGCCTGTCCAAGGGGCTGGCCGCGCCGGTCGGGTCGATCCTGGCCGGCACCCACGAATTCATCGCCAAGGCGCGCCGCAACCGCAAGCTGCTGGGCGGCGGCATGCGCCAGGTCGGCGTGCTGGCCGCGCCGGGCATTCTCGCGCTGACCGAGATGGTCGAGCGCCTGCCGGAGGACCATGCCCGCGCGCAAAGGCTGGCCGAACGGCTCGCCGCGCTGCCCGGCCTCGACGTCGACCGCAGCGATGTCCACATCAACATGGTGTGGTTCGACCTCGCGCCGGAAGTCGATACCGCGAAGCTGATGGCGACGCTCGCCGCCGCCGGCATCCGGGCCAATCCGCCGGAGGACGGCCGGATGCGCCTGGTCACCCACTGGCAGATCGACGATGCGGCGCTGGAGCGCCTGATCACCGCGTTCGCCACCGCGCTGGGCTGACCCCCTGACCACCCACGACGC
Source organism: Crenobacter oryzisoli (assembly GCF_030385785.1). GTDB lineage: Bacteria > Pseudomonadota > Gammaproteobacteria > Burkholderiales > Chromobacteriaceae > Crenobacter_A > Crenobacter_A oryzisoli. The sequence continues at coordinate 2,866 of NZ_JAUEDK010000054.1, read as the reverse complement.
CGCCCGCGGTCCCGCACCGCCGGCGGCGTCGTCGCGTTCGCCTACTCTGGCCCGCTGCGCCGTCTGCGCCTACACTGACGGGCTCGACGCATTACCGACCAAGACACCCGCATGCCGCACACCCACGACCCGCACGCCTGGCTGGAAGGCCTGGACGACCCCGCCGTTACCGCCTGGGTGACGAGGCAGAACGCCGCCACCCGCGCCCGGCTCGACGCCGACCCGCGCTTCGCGCCACTGTCCGCCGAGGTGCTCGCCACCCTGCGCGACACCCGGCAGATCCCGTTCTTCTCCGAGCACGAAGGCTGGCTGTACAACTTCCACCAGGACGAGGCGCACCCGCGCGGCATCTACCGCAAGACCACGCTGGCCGCCTACCGCGAAGGCCTCAACGACTGGCAGATCGTGCTCGACGTCGACGCGCTGGCCGACACGCTCGAGCTCGACGCCTATCTCGACTCGGTGGCGCACTGCACGCTGCGCCCGCAGCGGGTGCTGGTGACGCTGTCGATCGGCGGCGCCGACGCCAGCGTCACCGTCGAATATGACCTGACCGAACAGAGCCTGGTCAACGGCGGCTTCCACTTCCCCGAGGGCAAGAACCACATCGGCTGGCGCGACCCGGACAGCGTGTTCGTCTGCCCTGCCTGGGACGAACGCCAGACCACCCGTGCCGGCTACCCGCGCGAGGTGTGGCTGCTCGAGCGCGGCCAGAGCATGGCCGAGGCCACCCCGATCTACCAGGCCGACGAGGACGCGATGATGGTCGCCGCCTGGCGCTTCCTCGACGGCGACGCCGCCCCGGTCGACATGATCGAGGTATCCGACAGCTTCTACGCCAAGACCTACTACCTGATCGATGCAGAACTCGAGGTCAGCGCCCTGCCGCTGCCGCCGCGCGCCGACGTCGAGGCCTATCTGCACGGCGATCTGGTGGTCAGCCTGGCCGACGACTGGACCTGGCAGGGCGACACGTTCGCCGCCGGCACCCTGCTGGTGCTGAAGCTCGCCGACTTAGCCGAAGGGCGCGGCCGCGCCCAGTGCCTGCTGGTGCCCAGCGAGCGGCAGGCGGTCGAGGCGGTGGAGAGCACGCTCAACTACATCGTCGTCAACCTGCTCGACAATGTGCAAAGCCGCCTCGTCGCGTTCGAGCGCGGCGCCGACGGCTGGCGCGAGCGGCCGGTCAACGCGCCGCACCACGGCGTGATCGAGTTCACCGACCAACCGTGGGCGACCGATCTGCTCTGCTACAGCCACAGCGACTTCCTCGAGCCGGCCGGCCTGTACCGGCTAGACCTCGCCGACCCGGCCGGCCAGCCCGACGTGCTGCGCCGCCAGCCGGCCGCGTTCGACGCCAGCCCCTACCTCGCCGAACAGTGGCACGCCCGCGCGCCGGATGGCACCGAGGTACCCTACTTCGTGGTGCGCCGCCGCGACGCGCCGCTCGACGGCAGCATGCCGACGCTGCTGTACGGCTACGGCGGCTTCGAGGTGCCGATGCTGCCGCACTACGTCGACAACTTCGGCCCGCAGTGGCTGGAGAAGGGCGGCGCGTTCGCGGTGGCGTGCATCCGCGGCGGCGGCGAGTTCGGCCCGGCCTGGCACCAGGCGGCGCAGGGCGCCAACCGCCAGGTCGGCTTCGACGACTTCATCGCCATCGCCGAGGACCTGATCGCGCGCGGCCTGAGTTCGCCGGCCAAGCTGGCGATCGAGGGCGGCAGCAACGGCGGCCTCTTGGTCGGCGCCGCGCTGACCCAGCGGCCAGAGCTGTTCAAGGCGGTGGTGTGCGAGGTGCCGCTGCTCGACATGCTGCGCTATACGGAGCTGTTGGCCGGCGCGAGCTGGATCGACGAATACGGCGACCCGTCCGACCCGGCCGAACGCGCCGCGCTGGCGGCCTACTCGCCCTACCATCGGCTGTCTGCCAACGTCGCCTACCCGCTGACGCTGTTCACCACCAGCGCGCGCGACGACCGCGTCCACCCCGGCCACGCGCGCAAGATGGTCGCGCGGATGAACGAGCTGGGCCACGCCGCGCTGCTGCTGGAGACCAACGCCGGCGGCCACACCGGCAACGCCGGCCAGGAGCAGACCGCCGAGGAGCTGGCACGGGTGCTGGTCTACCTGTACCAGCAGTTGATGGACTGAGCACCGCCCTCTGCCGTCCCAAGCAAAAGCCCCGCATCCGCGGTAATGCCGTTCACTTAAGCAAGTGAACGGCATTTTTCATGGTGCGAATCTTGCTCATATTCCGGCCAGGTTGACTCCCTCACGTTGGTCCAGATGGTAGGCAAGGCTCATAAACACCCTGATTTCTCTGCTCTTTCTCAGCAAATTGACCCGGCATGGATCGCCCACGCACTTGCAGTGACCGGCAAAGCCAGCGTGCGGCGGCGTAAATTGCCGGCCGAACAGGTCGTCTGGCTGGTCATTGCGTTGGCGATGTACCGGCATCAGCCCATCCCGGAGGTCGTCGCTCATCTCGATCTGGTGCTGCCTGACGAGGTCAATCCAGAGATTGCCAAGAGCGCCTTGACCCAGGCGCGGCAGCGCCTCGGCGAGGAACCGTTGGCCCAACTCTTCGGGCTCAGCGCGCTGGTTTGGGATGAGCGGCATCAGCAGGGAAGAAGCTGGCGCGGATTGGCCCGCTACGCGATTGATGGCAGTACCTTGCGCACCTCGGATACCCCAGAGAATCGTCAGCACTTCGGAGCACAGGCTTATGCCTCCGGCGTAGCCGCCAGCTATCCGCAGTTGCGGCTGCTGACGTTGACTTCGCTGGCGACGCATCTGGTGCGAGAGGCTGTCTTTGGCGAATACGCCAAGAATGAAATGCGCTATGCCCGTGACCTGCTCCAGGCGATCC
>NZ_JAUEDK010000053.1 GCF_030385785.1 Crenobacter oryzisoli | reverse complement strand
AACTCGATGTAATGCCAACACCGCTTGCTGCTCCATGCTTTTGACCGGAACGTAGCGCATATTTGGTCGAGCCACGGCTTCACAGATGGCCTCGGCATCGGCCATATCGTTCTTGTTGGTCTTTACGTAAGGCTTCACGAACTGGGGCGCCATCAAGCGTACCGTGTGGCCCAAGCTCCGCAGCTTCCGTGCCCAGTGATGAGCACTGCCACAAGCTTCCATGCCAATCAGGCAGGGAGGCAGATTCGCAAAGAAGCTTGCCATCTGGTCACGTTTAAGTAGCTTCTTGAGAACAGTCCTGCCTTGTTCATTGACCCCATGAACCTGAAACAGATTCTTCGCCAGATCGATACCAACTGTCGTAATGTTCATAGTGGACGCCCCTTCCATTCGAGTGGTGGATGACGCTTCCACTCTGGCACACCGATGCCGCTACTGGGTGGGGCGTCCATTTCATTGGACTTTAGATAAGGCTACTGGCCTCGGTCCCTGATGGAATACGCTGGTCAAGTCCTAATCATGAGGGCGCGCTCGAGGCGCAATGCTTCTTGCAGGTTTGCTTGACCACGGTCTGACCTGTCTTGCCATCAAATCATGATTGCCTGTGCAATCAGTGGAATTCTCTTGGGCTATGGGCTGTTATTCTGCTCCTACATGCTGGTGCTGGGTTTGCAATGCCCCTAGTTGCCCGTAGGGGTTAGTAGGCCAGCATGTTGCACCGAAACGCCTGTTCATGCAGTGGATCCCTCGTCAGAGGCGGCATACTCCCGATCGTGTGTTAGTAGCGCCCAGACGATCCGGGCATTTTTGTTGGCGAGGGCCACCGCCGCCACGTTCTTGTTGCGCCGTCCTATGACCTTCCCCAGCCAACTGCTCGCATAGTGGACCTTGCTTTCGGCTACTCGAATTACGGCCCGGGCGCCGTGGACTAGCAGGGTTCTCAAGTAAGTGTCCCCTCGTTTGCTGATTCCCAGCAGGGTTTGTTTGCCGCCGCTGGAGTGCTGTCTCGGCACTAGGCCAAGCCAGGCTGCCAGTTGTCGCCCATTTTTGAAATTTTTGGCATCGCCAATCGTGGCTACCAAGGCGCTGGCCGTGATTGGGCCAATACCTGGGATTTGTGCCAGTTTCCGACTGGCACTGTTCTCGCGATGCCAGATTTGAATTTGGACCTCCAGTTCGCCCACCTGCCGATCCAACTCTTTCAGATTGTCGCGGAGTCGCGCTAGCAGATGTCGGAACGTGCCAGGCAAGTCGTTATCGGCGTCCTCTAGGATGGCCGGTAATCGCTTGGTGATATGGGAACTCCCTTGGGGAATCACAATCCCGTGTTCCGCGAGCAGTCCGCGGATCTGATTCGCCTGGGCCGTGCGTGCCTTGACGAATCCTTGCCGGGCGCGGTGCAGGGCCAGCGCCGCCTGCTGCTCGCTGTTCTTGATCGGCACAAAACGCATGGTTGGCCGGCTCACCGCTTCGCAGATCGCTTCTGCATCGGCGGCATCGTTCTTGTTGGTCTTCACATAAGGTTTCACGAACTGTGGTGCCATCAGTTTGACGGTGTGCCCCTGTGCTTCCAGTTTCCGTGCCCAGAAGTGAGCGCCGCCACAGGCCTCCATGCCGATCAGGCAGGGTGGCTGATTGGCGAAGAATGCTGCTACCTGATCCCGTTTCAACTGCTTCTTCAGCACGGTCTTACCTTGCTGATCCACGCCGTGAACCTGAAACACATTCTTTGCCAGATCAATACCGACAGTCGTAATCTTCATCTCGGCCGCTCCTCTCGATCAGTGGGAATGTTTATTCACCACAAATTGGCACTCTGATGCCATTTCGGGTAGGGGCGACCATCCCATTATGGTAAGTCCTACTTCGGCTACAAGCTATCCGCCAGCGCCGACAAGCGTTACAAGCTGATCCGGCGCATCGTGGTGTCCACGGCCAGCGAGCATGACACCCTACACTTCGAGGCGGTGCTCGATCCGGGTAATACGGCCGCGATGTCTGGGCCGACAAAGGCTACATCGATCAGCAACGTGAAGCCCGCCTGATGGGCAAGGGCTGGCGCCTGCATATCCAGCGCAAAGCCCAGAAAGATCGGCGGCTGTCCGTGTGCCAGGAAGGGAGAAACCGTCGCATCGCCAAGACCCGCGCCCGCGTTGAGCATGTCTTCGGTGCCCTCGGGCAGCAAGGCGGCAAAGTCCTTCGCAGCATCGGTCTGGCCCGTGCCACCTGGAAGGCGGCTTGCTACAACCTACGCCGTCTGTGCTTCCTGAAAGCGGCCGGCGTGATGGCCTTCTAACGCCCAAATGGTGCCGATGGTGGCCACAACGGCCATCGGGGCGCAAAAAAGAGTGAAAAACTTTACGCTGAAGCGCCTCGACATCCTCGACCTTGCCTCAAGAGCCGGGTCTGCACGTCATGCTTCGCCGAAAAGTGGGTAATTCGAGGTGCCCTCTTGTGTTCTTCAGTTGTCTGTCGTCCGTGTTCTTGGTCTCTGTCTCAATAAATTTGCAAATAGTTATCTTTCTCGATCTTGTGCGATGGTTCCATCGATCATAAAGACTGCTATGCATTTGAACTTGCATATCTATTAGTCTATATAAAATAGGTATCATAGGACATTCGTTCTGTGTTTTTTCTTGACATGGAGATATTTGATTCAATGGCTAGCTCGGTGTTGTCTGTTCGTGCCTCACGTGCTCGGCCTTTCTCGGGATTGGCTGTCAATAACTTCTACGGCCTGCCTTAACGAGTCAATTTGACAGTCTAGACAATTTAAGAATTGTTTCTACTAATTGCCGGAGGCAACGTTGGATTTTAGTGTGGTTTAGCTAGAGAGTATTTTAATAAGAAAAACGCGATCAAATCTGCCTTTGTCAGGTAATGCATAGGTGGTTTAGTTAAGGATTAAGTGCTTTTACAGCGAGTGGGAGGGCTTTATGAAAGAGATGTTGAAGCAGTTTGTTCGTGACGAGCGCGGCGTGTCGGCAATTGAGTATGGGCTTATTGCGGGCTTGATTGCAGCAGGCCTGGTTGGGGTATTAACCACATTGGGTGGTGATATTAAAGACTTGTTTAGTAGCATTGCTACTGCATTGCCAACAACAACAAAGTAGAACTAGTTGAACACTTTGCCAGTGAGAAATTAGTTGTGGCGGGGGGGTAATGCAGGGGTTAGCGGCGTGGGAACAAGCTTGCTTTCTGCTCTTGTTGGGTGCTGTCGCTGTATTTGATTTTGTGCAGAGACGAGTACCCAACAAGTTGCTTGGGGTGGGGGGCATTGTCGCGATAATACTCTTGCTGGTTAATCACCCTGGCGGGACAGCTTGGCTTGTGGCGATTTCGGGGCTTGCTGTCGGATTGTTCGCTTTCCTGCCATTTTACTTTATGGGGTTGATGGGGGCTGGTGACGTAAAGTTTTTTGCCGTCATTGGTCTGTGGCTGGGTGTGTCAGCATTGCTGCCAGTGTGGGTGGTGGCGAGTGTCATGGCCGGTTTCCAAGCATTTCTATGGCTGGCTCTGTCAGTCGGGCTCCGTGGTAAAGGAGAGCAATATCGGTTCTCATTTCAGATAAAGGCTTTGCGGTTAAATGAAATTCCTTACGCTAGCTATTTAGCGATAAGCGCAGGTTTGGTTGCGTATTATCCGGAGCTGTTCAAGAAGTTGTACATCGGGGTCGCCTATGTTCTATAGCCGAGAACTGGGTAAAAGGGTTGTCTGGGTGGGGTCAAAGACGTTGCCTGCTACTCGCTGCGCTCATCGTGGCGCATCGGCTATTGAATTTGCGCTGGTCTTTCCCGTTTTCTTTACCATATTTTATGGCATCATTTCCTATGGTCTGATCCTAGCGGCGCAACAAAGTTTGACTTTGGCTGCAGAGGAAGGAGCCCGCGCGGCATTAAAGTATCAGCCTGCAGCAAGCCAGAATGCTGCTTTGACTGCTCGAGCTGCGGCAGCTTGCCTGAGTGCGCAATCGATAATTGGTTGGCTGCCGAAGAGCTACTTGGCAGGCGGGTGTGTCTCTGTGGTGGCACCTTGTGACTATGACGGTACCTTGCAGTGTATAAAGGTGACCTTGAATTATAATTACGCTCAAAACCCACTGGTCCCCCCTTTGCCATTATTGGGTGTGATATTGCCAAGCAACCTTGTGGGTGTTGCTACTGTTCAATTGAACCCAGCAACTATCTTGTCTGGATGAACGAAGTATAATTCATAAAAAATAAAACTAATAGTTGGCATAAATGTGTCGATTAAGAATGGGTAGGGAGGGGGTATGGCGAATATAACAAAAGTCATTGCAGTGATTCTGGTGCTTTTAGCCTTGTCCATTGCGCTCTATGCATGGAGTCTGGGGCGGCATCCCGCACCTATTGTGAAGCCTCCTTCAAATATCTCTACGCTTTACCCCGTCGTAGTTGCCACCAAACTTCTTCCAGCTGGACAACCGATTGCATCGGATGCGGTGCGACTGGAAAAATTGCCTATCAATCCTGAAGGTTCATTCAAGAGTGTTGATGATGTAGTCGGGCAAGCTCCCAGTATCGATTTGATGGCCGGTAGTCCTGTGCTGGCTACTCATATGGCAACTGGCCTCGCTGCAAGGGTTGCTGTAGGTGAGCGGGCTGTTGCGATCAAGGTAGATGAGACCAATGCGGTGGGAAACAGAATCGAGCCAGGGGATTATGTCGATCTATTTGTCTACCTGAAGCGAGATAACGGAGAGGTTGAACAAAGTCAGGCGAGACTGTTGCTGTCTAAGCTGCGAGTACTGGCTTATGGCGCTACATCGGTTGATGGGCCTGGGCAGGCAGCTAAGACTGTTGGTGTCAATGTCCTCTCGCCGCGGCAAGATGTTGCAAGGACTGCGGTGTTGGCAGTCCCTGTCGGTCAAGTCAATCAGCTTGCCTTGGCAGAGACGGAAGGACGGTTGCTGCTTGCGCTAAGAAATCCCCAAGATAACGAAGTGCTCGATCCGACCCTTTTTGCCGCATCGTCATCTGTTCTAAAGGTTCAGGACAATGGCAAGGCCACAATCAATGGTTCTACTCGTGCTGCTGCGGGGCTCGGCCTTCAAAGCTTTTCTGGTGCGTCGAATGAGCGGAGGCATCCCGCCGTGATGCCGCCCGCATCTTCATTGGCCTTACCTTCTGCTCATAGTAAACCTGCTGCTTCAGAAATTGAGGTAATTCGAGGAGGAAAACGTGAAATGGTCAGTCATTGACCATAGTGACTCCTTGTAAAAATATAATAAAGGCATAGGCCATGAATAATAAGAAGGTATTAATTGTTGCTTTAGGGGTGTTTGTGCCAGCAGCTTTTATCCAGGCTGCGGACCGTAGCGAAGCTACGATCAGCATTGCGGCAGGTATGCAGCGACAGATTTCCGTCAGCCGCGGTTTACAGCGCGTCGCGATAGGTGATCCATCTGTGGCCGATGTGTTGGTTACCAAAAAATCAGGCTTGTTGTTGGTTGCCAAGTCTCCAGGGCAAACCAATCTGCTGGTATGGGAAAATGGCCTTAACGAGCCAAAAACCTACGCGATTACTGTGACTGATCCGGTATCAGGTCTATTGGAAGATGGTAGCAATATCAAAATGGTCTCTCACAATGGTATGACCGTTATTGCGGGTAATGCCCCAGATTTGCTTGCCCATCGAAGCGCTACGAGTAGAGTCAATGGTGTAGCCGGTGGCAAGAGTAGTGCAATTATCGACAAATCCATAGTGAACAGTGGCGGTGTTGTGCAGGTCGATGTAAAGGTCGTCGAGTTCAGCAAGTCAGTTTTGAAGGATATTGGGTTTAATTTGTTCACTACGCGTTCATCAGGTTTCGCATTTGGGCTTTTTTCCCCCTCGTCGCTACAGTCGATAACTTTTCCTCCCATCACCTTCAGCTCAACGCCTCCCGTTGCCTCGGCCTTCAATATTGTGGCAGGGTCGAATAGTCGCGGCGTGTTCGGGAATCTTGGCATCCTTGAGAGCAATGGCATGGCCAGAGTATTAGCTGAGCCATCGTTAGTGGCACTATCTGGCCAGAGTGCAAGTTTCCTAGCAGGTGGGGAAATACCAGTTCCGGTTCCGCAAAGTTTGGGTACTGTTACCATTCAATATAAACCCTATGGTATTGGGCTTACTTTGACGCCGACAGTATTGAGCCGCGAACGAATTGCACTCAAAGTGGCGCCTGAGGCCAGTGATCTCGATTTTGCTCGATCCATCAATATCAATGGTGTCTCGGTGCCAGGCATTATCACACGTCGAGCAGATACGACTGTTGAATTAGGGGATGGAGATAGCTACGTGATTGGTGGTCTCGTAAGTCGGGATACCGTTGCAAATGTCGATAAAGTGCCGCTGCTGGGGGATTTACCTATCATCGGCTCCTTTTTCAAGAGGCTGAATTACGAGCAAAACGATAAGGAGCTGGTCATTATTGTTACGCCTCACCTGGTTTCAGCTATCGGTAAGGGGGCTCCTTTGCCGCCTTTGCCGGGGGAGAATAGTGAGCAACGCGATGGGCCGGTATGGAGCTCATTCCTGAAGGGGGCGCTATCTTCCGATGTTGTTCCTGGTTTCTCCCGTTAGTGGCGCGACAAGCTTTTATAATTGAGTAGCATAATTTTACGGTCAGGCGGTGGCGTGATGAATGCAAGAGCGCAGACTTCACTCGAGCAGGCAACCAGTGATTATTTCGTATTCGGTTCTATGTCGGCCGAGCGGTCACAATGGCTTCAGCACGCACTCGGCCCTCTTGGTGTGACCGAGTCTGCTTCTCTTGAATTGTCGGTGCTGTTACAACGAATCGCGATCATTAACCCGTCATTGGTTTTTATCGATTTTTCAGGGGATGGGCTTTCCAAAGCAACTGAGGCTGTCGCAGCAGTAAGGCAGTCTTTCGAGATGCTGCCGATTGTTGCGGTGGGGTTGGCATCCGAGGGTGGAGGGGCACTTGCTGCCTTGCGGGCAGGAGTGCGCAACTTCATCGACATCCAGTCTCCTGTCGAAGATGCCGAGAATATCGTTGGTGAACTTTTGGCAAATCTGTCACGCACGCCAGTACGCCATGGCAAGTTGACTGTTTTGCTGGGTGCAAGAGTGGGGGTGGGGGTCAGTACTTTGGCCACCAACCTGGCGCTGATGACGCATCGCCGTGAGCGCCGTATCAACAAACAGGCGATTCTGATCGACCTGGGATTGCCCATAGCCGATGATCTGCTGTATCTCAATAGTCAGGCGGATTTTCACTTTGTATCCGCTGTGCGGAATCTGCGACGCTTCGACCAAACCTTCGTCCATACCGCGATCAGTCGTCATAGTGGCGGACTGGCCTTGCTGCCCCTTCCGCCAGACTTAAGTGAAATGCGGGAGATCTCTTATTCGGGGGCCATAGGCTTGTTGGGACGGCTCCGTTCATTTTTCGACAATCAGCTGATTGACCTTGGTGGATTCACCAACCTGGATTTCATCGCTCAAATGGTCAGGGCCGCAGATGAGAGTTGGCTGGTTTGTGACCAAAATGTGGCGTCGGTCGTCTCAGCTGTGGAGCTACTTGATGCACTAAAGGAGCGGGAGGTCGACTTGGAGACTCTTCAGCTCTTGGTCAACAAATACGATTCACGACTTGGTCTGGGGGCCGACCAGATTGCCAAGCAGGTGAAGTTGCCCCTGCTCGGTCTGTTGCCTGACCGTCGCCAGCTCATCAGTCGTGCTGCCAACCAAGGTACAACGTTGGCCGAAACGATGCCCCGAGACCCTTATATCCGGTCGCTTGAGCCTTTGTTGGCTCGATTGATGTCAGGTAATCCAGCGAGCTCTCCCGCTCCGTCCAAGGAGAGGGTCTCTTTGCTATCGCAGATAGGCCGGCTTGTTGCCAAGAAAAGGGGGTAACGCATGGCGAAGGACATCCAATTTGCTGACGACGTCCTGTCATTTTCCAATTCGCAGCAATTTCAGGACATCAAAGCCGCAGCTCATGATCATCTGCTCAGTCGTATCGAGGAGCTGGGGGCAGAGTTTGGGAGATGGACACGGGGGGAGATCAAGCACTTTGTTGATCAGGAGGTGGGGCATTTTGCCCGGTCTCGCAGAGTGCCGATCAACGAGAGTGAAGTTGGCCTGATCGCGGATGCGCTGACCAAAGAGCTGGCTGGCTTCGGCCCCCTGGAAGATTTGCTCAACGATGTGGCTGTCGAGGATATCCTGATCAATGGCTTTCGGGATATCTATGTGTCCCGACATGGCGTACTGCAGCGTGTGGATATTCGGTTTAGTGACGATGCTCATCTGCTGAGGATTGTGCGTCGGATTCTGGCCCCGCTTGGTCGGCGCCTCGATGAGTCGAACCCGATGGTGGATGCCCGGTTGCCCGACGGCGGACGCCTGAATGTGGTGATTTCGCCCTTGTCCATCGATGGGCCTGTGGTTTCTATCCGGAAGTTTCGGAAAGATCCTCTCAAACCTGCAGATCTTATCCATCTTGGTACTTTTTCACAGGAAATCGCCGACTTGCTGGAGGCTGCCGTACAGAGTCGGTGCAACATCCTGATCAGTGGTGGGACGAGTTCCGGGAAAACATCGTTGCTCAATGTGCTGGCTGGTTACATTCCTGAGACCGAGCGGGTCATTACCATTGAGGATACAGCCGAGTTGTCGCTGAATCACCCTCATGTGGTACGCCTTGAGAGTCGTCCGGGCGGCTTTGACGGCAATGGTGTGATCTCGATCCGCGACCTGCTAAGGAACAGTCTTCGGATGCGCCCGGACCGCATTGTGGTAGGTGAGGTGCGGGGGGCGGAGGTGCTGGAGTTGTTGCAGGCGATGAACACGGGTCATGACGGTTCTATGGGTACCATTCATGCCAGTTCGCCGCGCGAATGTCTTTATCGACTTGAGATGCTGGCCGGTTTTGCCGGCTTCCAAGGTAGCGAGTCCAGCTTGCGAAGGCAGATTGCCAATGCAATCGACTTTATCGTCCAGATCGGACGGCTTTCCAACGGACGCCGCCGCATCTTGTCGGTGACCGAAATTAATGGAATGAGCGACAACGTCATCGTGATGCAGGAGTTATACCGCTACGAGGCGGAGGAGGACGCAGATCACGTAGAGCAGGACAACTGGGTGTCGTTGGGGCTGCGCCCTCACTCACCGAAGTTGGCACGATATCGGCCCGCATCGTCTTTTGCCGGAGGCATTCATGTCTAAGCTGGCGTTGCTTGCCATCAGCGCGGCATTGCTGCTGGTTGCGCTGGGTATTTTGCTCTGGAAGCACGCCTCGGAGCGTGCAGCAGCGGATTTGGCGCAGCGATTTGTCGATAGTCGCCTTGAGCCTGTGGCGACTCAAGCCAAGACGGTGGGCCGCGCTCCTGAAAAAATGGTGGCAAGGGCGGCCGAGAACTGGCTTGAGATACAGCTGAATCGTGCCGGAATTGAACGGCGTCAGATTTTTATGCGGACGGCAGGTGCGGCGTTGGGTGTCTTTGCGCTATCCGGCCTCTTGCTCGGGGGCTTTGTCGGTCTGGGGATTGGAGTGCTGATTAGTGGGGCACTTGGTGCATTTGCGTTATGGCTGCGGATCGCCAAGCGTCACCGGCAGTTGGTGCGACAGTTACCCAATTATCTCGATGCAATCGTTCGCTTGATCACCATAGGCAACAGCGTTCAGTCGGCATTTCAGTCTGCAATAGCCAACACGGAGCCACCCTTGCGCAGCTGTCTCGAGCAGGTTAATCGGTTATTGCGTTCGGGGCTCGAGATCGATAAGGCACTGGCCCAAACTGCACAGGCCTATGGGGTGGGAGAGTTGACGCTATTGGCTTCGGTGATGCGCTTGAGCGTCAAGTACGGGGGGCGAGCGGACACCGTCCTCGAACGGATGGCGGGTTTCATGCGAGATAGGGAGCAGGCGGAACGCGAGCTGGTGGCGTTGTCAGCCGAAGTGCGGTTGTCAGCCTGGGTGCTCGGCTTGCTTCCCATGCTGATGGCTTTTTTCATTTTGGCAACCAATCCTCACTATTTTGCCACCCTGTTGAACGATGGGTCGGGCATCAAGCTGTTGGTGGGCGCTTTTGGTTTGCAAGTGCTGGGTAGCTTCTTGCTGTTCCGGCTAGCCAGGCTGTGACAGAGGAGCGAAGACGATGAGTGCCGACCTGCTTTTTGTCCTTAGCCTAGCGTTACTGGCAATAGCACTGCTGTTGATTGCGAGCGTGCTACTGGTGAAGTCGCGTGCAGAGGGAAGGGCGGAGCGGCTGATCGTCAGGACAGTAGCCCGTCGTGCCGAGCAGCGACAGCGAGAGGGAGGCGGGAGTGTTGAAGGGCCGCTTCCGTACGGGCTGAAGGGCCAGCTTGATCGACTGATCAAGCTGGCAGGCCAACGACTGGATTCTCGTTTGGGGCGAGCCTTGGTGGCCGCAGAGGATCAACGCCTGATCGAGCTCTGTGGCTTTGTCGATATTCGCAGCCGTGCAGTTTTTCTGTGCGCCCGCTTGCTATCCGCCTTGTTGGTTCCTTTGCTGTGGCTGGCAATGCTTGGCCATGGCTTGCACGGCGTTAGGTTCTGGATGTGGTTGTTTGTCGTGTTTGCCATTGGGTTTATGCTGCCCAAGTGGTTTTTGGTCCGGTTTGGCAATCAGCGAAAGGCAGGGGCTGCTGAGGAATTACCGTTGTTTGTCGACTTATTGCGGTTGTTGCAAGGGGTTGGGCTTGGTATCGATCAGAGCCTGATGGTAATCAGCGCCGATTTTCGGACCATCCTGCCGGTGCTGGCTCGTGAGTTGGAGATCGCCAATCGTCAGTTCGCGACCGGGCGCTCGCGTGAACAGTCGTTTCAGCGTTTGGCGACGATTTTTCAGAATGACGATCTGGTCGCGATTACCCGTCTGATTCTGCAGGTCGATCGGTATGGTGGGGCAGTGCAAGAGCCGTTACGCCAGTTTGGGGAGCGATTGCGGGAAAACCGGCGCAGCAATATGAAAGAGCGTATCGGCAAATTGACAGTGAAAATGACTGCCGTGATGGTCTCTACACTGCTACCTGCATTGTTGATCGTGACGGCCGGCCCCGGTTTTTTGGCGGTAATACGTTCTTTAGCACGTCTTGGGGGAAGAGGATGAATAGGCGCTGGTTATCCATGGCAGTGTGCACCAGTTTGCTGCTGGCAGGTTGCGCTAGCAAGCCTGTCAACGGCTATGGGCTCGCAGAGCAGGCTGTACAGGAGATCGAACGGCAACAGGCTGCGGAAAAGTCGACGCTGCCCAATCAGCCTGGTGTGTATCTTTCTCTGATCCAGCAGATGCAACAAAAGGGGTTGTACTTTGCCTCGTTGGCTCATATCGATGCCTATGAGCGGCAGTGGGGGGCTTCCCCTCAGTCGACGCTGCTCAGAGCCGAGGCGCTCCGTTTGACTGCTCAGCCGGAGCGTAGCATCGAGTACTACACAAAGTTGCTGGGCACGACGCTCGGCGCAAGCGGTTTTCGTGGTCTGGGGTTATTGGCCGGGGCAAAGGGGGATTTTCCTGCCGCGGCGAAGTCTTTGCAAAAGGCGACAGAGCTGGACCCTACCAATCCCTTGCTGCAAAGCGATCTGGGCTACGCCAGGTTGAGAATGGGGGACGTGAAGGGTGCAAGGGTGCCGATCATGCAGGCTGTCGAGTTGGATCGCAATAATCCGAAGATTCTGAGCAATCTGGCGCTGTTCTTCATGGTGGAGGGACAACAGATCGAGGCCAATGAAGTGATTGAGCACACCAAGATGTCGCTGGATACGCGGCAGGCAATCTACAAAGAGGCCGCATTGATTGAACACAACGCGCGTGTCCGAGCCAGGTCAGGGGCTCTCACGACAGGCGAATCTGTACCTTTGTCGTTCGACAGTACGCTGGTCACCAGTCAAGGTTTGGTATCACCCGATGTGCAGCAACATGGGGTGCCCAGTGGTTTCCTGGCTCGAATGGGGCAGTAGTAGTGCTGGGAGCCTCGTTTGTATCGCTTGTTCCTTAGAGCGATACGTGGAGAGGTCAAGTGCGCGCTGACGCCAAGGCTAGCGGTAGTGAGGCTGTCGGGTGGTGCTGGATGTTACTAACCTTTCAGCTTGTAGCGTCATTTTGACCAGCTTTACAACGTGTACAAAATCAGCATGTTACAAAACACTGGAAGTGACATTACTAGTGAAAACCTTAGTATGTGAGTGCGCAGCAAGACAACGAGCAGACATTAAGGAGGCGCTATGCCGGTAAGGGTGAAGACTGGATTAGTGGTGGTTGCATTGAGTATGTTGCTGCTTCCCTGGTTGGCACGAGCCGATGAGGCGCCGGGCGGGGGCGCATCGGTCACCTCGGCGCGAGCAGCGGCGGCCGACAATGCCGTATCACCACCGGTGGGCAGTGCCACGACCTCCTGGCTGGCCATGCAGCGGGAAGGACAACAAAGTGCCAATCGGCTTCCCATGCTGGGTGACGAGGCAACGGCGGCATATGCGCGCTATCTGGAGAGCTTCAACCATAAGATTCCGGCATTTTTCAGTTCGTCGGTGACCAGCGGGGGTGAAAATGCTGGTCAATCCGGGTGGTAGGCATTGAGATGAAAGCGGCGGCCTACGCTCCAACCTCAGGGACTCGCACTCAAGGTGGGGCAGTGGCCGTGATGGCGGTGATCTGGCTGAGTGTCGCGATTATTCTGCTTGGGTCGATCGATATCGGCAGTGTGTTCATGCAGCGCCGTGAACTTCAACGTACCGCAGACATGGCGGCGTTGGCTGGGGTGCAGTTGATGGACAGCAGCTGCAGCGTACCGACTACTAATGCGAAGGCCAATACACAGCAGCATGGATTTGGGGCCCAGGCCGGGGACCAGATAGCCGTTACCTGTGGGCGCTGGGACCCGTCGATGTATGCCGCTCCTACTTATTTCTCCGCCCAAAACGGTGCCTCGTCGAATGCTGTTCAGGTGCATCTTCAGCGTAGTGTGCCGTTCTTCTTCGCATTTGGCTCGCGGGTGATTACGGCCGATGCGACCGCCAAGGTGACCAATACCGACTCCTTTACACTGGGTACCGGCCTCGTCAGTCTGAATGCGGGCTTATTGAACTCATTGTTAAGCGCTCTGGTCGGTGGGAGTATCAATCTCGACCTGGTTTCCTACAACGGCCTGGCCAATGCCCGCATCAACTTGACAAGTCTGATGGCGCAATTAAACGCAGGTAGTATCCAAGACCTGCTTGCGACCAATATCAGCGTCCAGGACTTTACGCTCGCGATGGCCAAGGTGCTGTCTCAGACCGACATGACCTATGTTGGTGCATTGCAAAGTCTGGCGCTGAGCATCCCCAAGGGTTTGACGGTGAATCTGGGCAATACTTCGGCGGTACCAGGGGTGCTGCAAGTGGACGCTTCGAATCCGAATGCCGCTTTGAATGCATCGATCGGGGTGCTGGATGCGGTGATGGTTGCTGCCGAGGTGGCGCAGGCAGGCAAGGCACCCATCACCCTCGATGCAGGGCTTGTCAATTTGAGCCCGCTAGCGTCGGTGACGGTGAAGGCAAAAATAATCCAGCCACCAGTGCTGGCAGCAGGGGAGCCTGGGCTGGATGCCAATGGGGTGCCAAGGACTAGCGCGCATGCTGCTCAAGTTCGCCTTTTCCTTGGGATCCAGTTATTGAGCGCAGGCCCCTCTGTCGGTGGTTTTTCTTTTTCGGCGCTGAATATTCCATTGGCTCTTGAGGCCGGCCAAGGAACTGCCTGGCTGCAGAGCATCCAGTGCACTACCGATCCAAAGACCAGTATGGCGACAATCAACGTTCAGCCCGGCATTGCGGCGGCATGCATAGGCGATGATGCTCAAGCCAGTCTGACCAACAACACGATAAAGTTGTCGTGCAATCAACCAGCCACGATCACGTCTGTGCTTGGGCTGATCACTGTTCAAGCCAAGTCGTCGACGGGGCAAGGGCTCAACCTCAGCATTGATAGCGGTTCTCCCGATCTGCTGAGCTTCAACGCGGTGGTCGGTGATGCGGATGATTACCAGACAGCAAACTCGAATAATGTCGGCCAAGTGCTGAGCAATGTGACCAATCAGTTGCTGAGTAGCGTACTGAGTTCTTTACATCTCAATCTGCTGTTTGTTGATGTCCTGGGGCTGACCAATGGTTTGTTGGCTTTGTTGACGCCGCTTCTGCAGGCCTTGCTGGCGCCAGTGTTCAACTTGCTGTCGACAGCCCTCGTTCCGTTGTTGCAACTTCTCGGCGTGCAATTGGGCTACAGCACTGTGCATAACCTCTCACTCACCTGCGGCCAAGGACAACTGGTGTACTGAGGCGAGGCTCCGTTACGTGATGATGACATGTTGTGTGCTGAAAAAGCACTTTTCTGACGTGATGGATGAAAGCCGAGCTCTCCGACAAGATTCGGTGTCGAAGTTTTCGTAAGTATGGAAAAATAGCGCGCTGCAAACGGTTGTTGATGACAAAAAAATGGTGCATAAATTCTTGTGGGTTACTGCACCATAAACAGAACGAGTGTTGGAATCAGGAATTCGGAATGAAACAGAAGACCTACAAAGCGGGAGCGGTGCTGGCCTTGACTGCGCTGTTGCTAGTCGGGGGAGCGGGGAAGGCTTGGGCGGATGATGAGGTAGTGTCTGCGTCGTCGGCAGCTGGTGCAGGTTCGACGGTGTTGTTTGGCCAACAGGTGTCGCCGTCTGCGCAACAGCAGCCTCCGCAGTCGCCGACGACGGGCAGTACGGTGCAGGAGTTGCAGCAGCTGGTGAAAGCAAACGCACTGTTTGAACTGCGCACTTCTTACAACGGTAGCTTTGGCGCAAGCCTACTGTTTTACCCGCGCGAAATGAGCTACTACGTGGCGATGTTTCAGCAGAAGAATTTCTGGCGGGTGGTGAAGACGCAGAGCGAGGCACGTGCCGAGGCGATCTTCACCAGTTTCTCCAAGGAAACCCAGTCGCTGGCCGAGGTGGAGATTCGTCGCGCCAAGCTCGAGGCTCAGAAGGAGTACACCGAGCGGATGATCACGTCGAGCGAAGGACGGTTGAATCAGTTGCAAACCGATTTGGCTATCCAGCGCCAGAGCCAGCAACAGGCGGCGGCCAAACAGAAGGTTGCACGTGAACAGGCGGTGGTGCTCGACAATGAACGCCGCAGTGCACTGACGAAGCTCGACAGCGTGCGTCGCCAGATTCGCCAGCTGGAGGTGCAAAACGATCAGGGACTGCCATCTGTCCGCTGATTGAGTTGTTATACAAAAGCCAACGGCACCTATACGGTGCCGTTGGCTTTTGTTGTTTTGGAATCAGGGTTTGATGTCGCGAGGTTGGGGGCGATGAGCAATCAGGTGTCTGACTCAATGGCTGCTTGGGCGGTCACCCTTCTTGTGCCATGGCCAGCCTTACTGCGGCGCGTAGGGCAGGGATGGTTTCTTGGGCAAACCAGGGGTTGCGGGCGAACCAGCCTATATTGCGCGGGCTGGGATGGGGCAGGACAAATTGCGATGGCAGGTAGTCGCGCCAAGCGCGCACCGTGTCGGTTAGCGTTTTCTTGCGCAGTGCTCCCAGATGCCAAGCCTGGGCATATTGGCCGATTAGCAAGGTCAGGCGTATCTCGGGCAGTTCGGCAAGCAACCGTTGGCGCCACAGGGCGGCACACTCCGGCCGGGGCGGGGCGTCGCCGCTACCTTTTTTGCCGGGATAGCAGAACGCCATGGGGACGATGGCGACCTGGGCCGGGTCGTAAAAGGTCGTGCGGTCGAGACCGAGCCAGTCGCGCAAACGGTCGCCGGAAGGGTCGTTGAATGGAATGCCAGTGGCGTGTACCCGGGTGCCTGGCGCTTGGCCGACGATGAGCAACCGGGCCGTTGGGCTGGCCTGAACCACGGGGTGGGGCCCCAGTGGCAAGACAGCCTCGCAGTGGCGGCAGGCGCGGATGTCGTCAAGAAGCTGGTCGAGTGCGGTAGCCATGATTTCTCGATATAGAGGGTATGGGGCTAGCAGGCCGGCTTGGGGCGGGAGGGGAACAGGCTAGACTGCCGGCCATTATTTGCGAATGGGTACCCCATGCATTCTACGGTGTTTGACATGCCATTCGTTGGTGGGTTGCTGGCGGTGTCGGCGCGATGTCTGTTGCGTTGGTGTGGCTGCCCGATTTGTGGGGGCGTTTTACGGACTTGCCCGAGTTCGTGCTGATCGGTGCCCCCCATACCAGCAACTGGGGTTTCCTGTTGACGCTGGGCACCTGCTTTGCTCTGCGGGCGAAAATCTATTGGTTGGGCAAGGATAGTCTGTTTCGTGGAGTGCTGGGCCCCGTGATGCGCTGACTGGGCAGCATTCCGGTAACTCGCGCAGTCGTAGAGCCGCTAACAAAACTCAGCGAAGCGGACTTGGCTAGGCGTGCGGCAGCAAGTAGTACAGCAAGGCCGCATAACAGTGCCCAGGGGGCGTTACTCAAGGCATGGGTGAGGTCGTCGCGTGAGTATCGGTTGGCCACGAGGCATGATCTATAGGGTGGACGAATGGTGCCCAAGCCATCAGTTTCCATTGGCATCTAATTGACGAATAAGCGCTGTTTGATGGGTGACTTTCAAGAGGATGGTAAGCTACAACAAATAGGTAGATCGGTTCCAGTGAAGGCCGGAATTAACTGTTCGTCACAGAGAGCGGGTGCTAGAGGGCCCGCTGGCAACTCTTTGCCGCCGGCGCATGCCGGATTTTTCTGAAAGGTTTCCGTCCATGTTCTGGCGCAGTGAATTGGCGTCGCAAGCTCCTCTAACGCTTCCTGGCATGTCGTTTCCGCGCGTTCTGATCGTGGCGCTCGCTTATTGTGGGGCGGCGCTCGTTGGAATGACTTTGTCTTATTACGGCTCGAGGGTGACGCTGGTGTGGCCGCCCTCGGGCATCGCCGTGGCGGCCCTGTTGATGTGGGGGCGGCGTTACGCTCTTGGGGTGTATCTGGGGGGAGTTCTGACGAACCTGGTCCTTGGGTATACCCTGCCGCTTGTTTTCGTGTTGCCTCTGGGCGGCATGATGGGAGCGGTGGTGGCAGTGACGCTATTGCAGCGCATGGCGTTTCGACCAACCTTTTCACGCATTGTCGATGTGCTGGCTCTGTTATTGGCTAGCGGGATGAGTACGCTGGTGCCGGCGACCTATGGCATCAGCGTGTTAGAAGAGGCCCACATGCTGACGCCGGATCAGTGGCTAGGGAGCTGGCAGAGCTGGTGGGTGGGCGATGTGGTTGGCATCTTGTTGGTGACCCCTTGGCTATTGACCCTGCGCTACAGTCGTGTCGGCAGCAAGGTGAGGGCGATGCTGGCCGAGGCATTGCTCTTGGGCGTTGGGCTGGTGACGTTGCTGGTCGGGCTGTTTGTGGGGCTGACGGAACCGTCAGCACAACGTTTCTTCTTGGTGCTGTTGTACTTTCCACTCCTGGTGTGGGGGGCGATTCGCTTCGGCGGGTGGGTGACCACCTCGATGACCATGTTGGTTTCGGGAGTGGCGATCCTGGCGGTGTCTCTCGCAGTTGGGCCGTTTTACCTGGGGAACGTGCAGCAGGGGTTGCTGCTGTTGTCGGCCTTTCTACTGGCCTCGTCGCTGGTTGGCTTGGTGATAATGGCGCTGCAAGCGAAATTAGAACAGTTCGTCTTTGAACTGCGCAGACAGTCCGACATTATCGCCCGCTCTCCAGCGGTGGCGTTGCTGTGGCGTCCGAGACAGGGCATCGGCTACATCAGCGATAATGTTCGTTCCTGGGGCTATACGCCAGAACAGCTGCTGGCAGGTCAGCCGAGTTACGAGGCAATAGTGCATCCTGACGACCGGCGTCACTTTCGCTCGACCCGCGAATTGCACTTGTCGGTAGGGCCGGATGAGTTCGCGCAGGAATACCGCGTTCGGCATGCCGATGGCCATTGGCTGTGGGTGGACGATCGCAGTTGGCTGGAGCGCAATGCGCGCGGCGAGGTGGTCGGCTTCTACGGTACGGTGCTCGATATCACCGATCGCAAGGAACAAGAGGCGCGACGGCACGAGATGGACCTGAGGCTGCAGAAACTGACCGCGCAGCTACCTGGCACCGTTTATCAGTTCCGCCTGCTGGCAGATGGTCGAGCCTGCGTTCCTTATGTCAGCGAGGGTATCCGTGATCTGTGCGGGGTGGAGCCGCAAGAGGTCGCCGAAGACGCAAGGGTGCTGTTTCGCATGGTGCATCCGGAGGACAAGGCTGCGGTGATCAGCTCACTACGACAATCGGGCGACAGTTTGCAGCAGTGGCGTCATGAATATCGCATCTGTTGGCCGAAGGGCTTCACCCGGTGGCTCTATGCCTGCGCCAACCCGGAGCGTAGCGCCGATGGCAGTATCCTCTGGCACGGCTTCATCACCGATATCACAGAGCGCAAACAGGTGGAAAGTATTCTGCGCCAGTCGGCGGCGGTAATCGACAGTATGCGCGACAGCGTGGTGATCTTCGATCTCGATGGGACCGTCCTGGCGGTGAATCGGGCGTTTACCGATATCACCGGCTACCGCGAGCGCGAGGTGCTGGGGCAGTTGGCCGAGCAGTTGCTTCAGCTCGATTTGCACGATCGGGATTTCTTCCGCCGTCTGTGGCGGGCGCTCAAACGCCACGGCAGTTGGCAAGGGGAGATCTGGAACCGGCGCAAGAATGGCGAGGTGTTTCCCGGCTGGCTGACCATCTCCACCGTGTTCAGCAAGCAGGGCTTACCGTTGCGCTACGTCGGTGTGTGCGCCGACATCAGTCTGGCCAAGCAGTCTGAAGCCAGCCTGAAGCAGTTGGCGCACTTCGACCCCCTAACCAGCCTACCCAACCGCGTGTTGGTGCGAACCCGGCTGGAGGAGGCGCTGGGTCGAGCCGAGCGCAGCGCCAGCCTGGTCGGTGTGCTGTTCATCGACCTCGACCGGTTCAAGATCGTCAACGACAGCCTTGGTCACACGGTGGGCGACGAGCTGCTGGTCGAGGTGGCCAGGCGGCTGAGAAATCGGCTACGTAGCGGCGACACGTTGGGGCGACTTGGGGGCGACGAATTCTTGTTGGTGATGGAGCCGCTCGGCTCGCCGCAGGATGCGGCCACACTGGCCGAAGACATGATCGAGATTCTGGAAGCGCCGTTCCAGCTCGGCGGTGGGCACGAGGTGTTCATCGGCGCCAGTATCGGGATCAGCGTTTTCCCTGGGGACGGTCTCAACCCTACTGACCTCTTGCGCAACGCTGATACAGCGATGTATCAGGCCAAGGATGGTGGGCGTAACCGTTTCTGCTTTTACACCGCCGACATGAACGACGATGCGCTGGCCAAGCTGGATATGGAAAAGGCGCTGCGACAGGCGATCGCCCGCGAACAGTTGGTGCTGTACTACCAGCCCAAGGTCGATCTGAAGACTGGCCAGATTGCCGGCGTCGAGGCGTTGTTATGGTGGCAGCGCGATGAAGGTACATTGGTCCCTCCTGGCGAGTTCATCCCTCTGGCCGAGAAGTCAGGATTGATCTTGCCGATCGGTAACTGGGTGATCGACCACGCCTGTGGCCAGATTCGCCACTGGATAGATCAGGGCTTGGGCGAGGTCAAGGTCGCGGTCAACGTGTCGGCACGCCAGTTCCACAGTGGTGATCTGGTCGAGCAGGTGGAGGCCGCATTGCAGAAGCATGAGGTGCCTGCCCGTTGCCTGGAGCTGGAGCTGACCGAAAGCATGTTGATGGAGGCGCCTGACAAGGTAGTGAAGTTGCTGGTTACGCTGAAGAAACTGGGCGTGCAGCTGTCGCTCGATGATTTCGGCACCGGCTATTCGAGCCTGGCTTATTTGAGTCGTTTCCCATTCGATCAACTCAAGATCGATCGCTCGTTTGTGGTCGATCTCGACAGCAAGCCCGAAGCCGTGGCTATTGCCACTACCATCATCGTGCTGGCCCATCGTATGGGGCTCTCGGTGGTGGCGGAGGGGGTGGAAAGTGAAGCGCAGCTCGAGTTCATGCGACAACATGATTGCGACCTGATCCAGGGCTACTGTTTCAGCCGGCCGGTATTGCCGGCCGCACTGGTGAAACTGATGCGGGAGCCGCGGCTGGAGCCGTTTACGGTGGCGGCCTGATGGTCCGGTCGGCCAAGTTGAAAACGAAGGCGCCTCGTTCGTTCAGGGCGCCTTCGTCATTATGGACATCCGTGGATGGGATCAGGCTGGATGGAGGAAGCGCTTCTGCAGGGCTGGGCGGTTGATGCCTAGCCCCTCGTCCAGATAACGGCCCAGGTTGCCCCAGCGCGTCTCGATCTCGGCAAATGCGGCTTGCAGATAGCCCGAGCGCACAGTCAAGAGCGGCTCGAGCTGGGGGAGCGTCACGCCGTAGGGAGCAAAGCGTGCCGCGATGCGCTCGTTTAGCGTAGCGAGCGAAGCATTTGATGCCAGGTAGTCCTGTTCGATGAGTTCGGCTGGCACCTGTAAGGCGGCAAGCAGCAGTGCGGCAGCAAGCCCAGTACGGTCCTTGCCTGCAGTGCAGTGGAACAGAATGCCATCCGGCGATGCGGCCAATTCCTGGAAGAACTGGCGAAACTGCGGCGTGAAGTCGGCGACGAGGGAACGATAGATGGCTGGCATCAACTCGTCGAGTACGGCCGTGTCGCCGTTCTTGAGCTGTTGCAGGATCGCCGTGGGGTCGAAACTGCCTTGCAGGATCGGGATGGGGCGAAGCCGAATCGTCGCAGGCAGTCGGTCCGGTGCCTGTTGTTGTTCCGACTCGGCTCGTAGGTCGAAGACGGTGCGGATGCCGAGCCCCTCGAGCGCTTGGCCATCGCTATCGGATAGACGCGATAGCTCTCCCGAGCGGAACAGCACACCGTGTTTCACGCGGTGGCCCTGCCGTGTCGGCAGCCCCCCGAGATCGCGGAAATGGGTTTGTCCGTCGAGGGCGATGGGGGAAGATCGAAGTTGGCCGAGAGGCATGGCGATGGTGGCGGTGGGGAAAATGCCTAGCTTAAGCGAAGGTATCGTGTTTGACGATTGCGAATGTAGCGGTGGAGCGTCAACCAGATGCGGGGTTGAGAGGTTAAGCACCACAAACAGGAAATGGCGATGCCTTGTCTTATGAGCGGCACCAAACAAGGAAATGGTTTGTAGGCTGATATCAGTGATTCATTTTAGGGGGAAAGCATGAATTTGCCGGCATGGCTGCCGTTTGCGTTCGGCTCGGCATTATTTGCCGGAATGACTGCGATTTTGGGCAAGTTGGGTGTGGCGGGAATGAACAGCAACCTGGCTACCTTCATCCGCACGATCGTGATCTTGTTCGTTACCGCGGCGATCCTGTCGTGGCGTCGCGAATGGCAGTTGCCAGAGAACTTGCCGCCCAAGCCGCTGACGTTCCTGCTGCTGTCCGGTGTTGCCACCGGGTTGTCCTGGCTGTGTTACTACCGTGCGTTACAGCTGGCTCCGGCGTCTCTGGTGGCGCCAGTCGACAAGCTAAGCGTGGTGTTCGCCATCGTGATGGGGGTGCTGCTGCTTGGCGAACCATTGACGCTGAAACTGGTCCTCGGAGCCGTGCTGATCTTGTCTGGCGTGATGGTGCTGGCATTCTGATCGCAGCGGACGACACCGTCGCCAAATGCTTTCGGCCAACCCTGAAGGTTGGCCGAAAGTTTTGCAGGGAGGCTGGGCTGTCAGGCGAGGGCGGCAAAGTGGCTCACCACCCGGCAGCGCGATGGCTGGCCCGACTCAATCTTGCACAGCAACCAATAGCCGTAGGCCTGTGCGGCGAAGAACAGGAACTCGAAGCCGGCGAACAGCCACACCACCGGGCTGCTATCGGGACTGGCCAGGTAGTAGAGCTGCCAGCCGAAGAACAGTGCCCGGCCAATCGCGTCGAAGAGACCGAACATCGGGTCCGGCCGCCAGATGCGCAGCAGCCCCCATACCACCACGATGCTGCCCAGCAGGTTGGCAAACAGCACGTGGACGGGCTGGAAGTCAGGCAGCGGGTGGATCTGGCTGAGCATCGAGTGCACTAGCGTGAAGGTCCAGGGGGTGGCAAACGGAGCGGTGACCAGTAGGTCATAGATTGCGCTGCTGCGCACCAGTTGGCGATAGCGGTGCTTGAACATGGTTTCCTTTCGATGCGGCACTGTGAGTCCTGCGGCCAATTCCCACGCCGTCGATGGGGCCCGCTTGCCGGTTTGGCGTGTGCTTTGTCGAGTGTCGAGTGTTGAGTTAAGGCTTACTTGAGTGGAATCCTCTGGCCGCTCACTGGCACGGCGGTGACCGCGTTGTCGGGACTGCCGTCGATTAGCTTGTCCGAATAGGTGACATAAGTGAGCGTGTTACGCTTACTGTCGACCATGCGTACTACCCGCACATGCTTGAAGACGAACGAGGCGCTCTCCTTGAAGACTTCTTCCTGCTTAGGTAGAGGTTTGACGAAACTGATGGGGCCGACCTGGCGACAGGCCACCGAGAAGCGCGACGGATCCTTGGCAAGGCCGGCAGCGCCCTTGTAACCGCCAGTCTTGGCGCGTGACACATAGCAGGCCACGCCGGTGACCGACGGATCATCGAACGCCTCGACCACCACCTTATCGTTGGGGCTGAGCAGGTGGAAGGTGGTTGATACCTCGCCGATTTCTTCGGCGTGCGCAGGCAGTGCCAAGGCGAATAACAAAAGACTGACAAGGGTTTTCATGGCATTCCTTCAAAGGCTGTCGGGCCGTCGGCGCGGCCATATTGCTGCATGCCATGACAATACCATGTCGTCGTGACGATTTCAGCCTAGGCCCTACGGTGGCCTGCGCAGTTGTAACACCGAGATTGCTTCAATGACAGCGTCGGTGAATTTCTGCGGTGACTGAGATGGCCCATCCTGGCGGCAGTTCTCGTGAGACGTATGGCACGCCCCGAGAATGGTCATCTATTTGATTGCACGGCTCTGGGCTCCCCACGCCGGAATGCGCTCCAGTTAAGCGCCGTGCAGCCGCTCTGGCCGGCCGCACAGGCGGCGGGCCATCCCTTCTGAGTTGACGTCGGCTATGAATACAGGAGGTATCGCTCCGGCTAAGGGCTTGGGACGGGCCGGTCACTGGGGAGGACTGCGATGAGCAATGCCACCGAAGTGCATGCGGTTGACGAGGTGTTGCCGTGGAGTCGAATGATCCCCGTGTCGTTACAGCATGTGCTGGTGATGTACGCGGGAGCCATCGCGGTGCCGCTGATCGTCGGCAGTGCTTTTAAGCTGCCCCCGACGCAGCTGGCCTTCCTGGTCAACGCCGATCTGTTTTCATGCGGCGTTGTCACGCTGATCCAGTGCATCGGCTTCTGGAAGTTCGGCATCCGCCTGCCGGTGATCATGGGGGTGACCTTTGCCGCGGTCGGGCCGATGGTGGCGATGGCCAATGCCGGTCAGGGGTTACTGACGATCTACGGCGCGGTAATCTCGTCCGGCGTGTTCGGCATCCTGATCGCGCCGGTGTTCGGACGGCTGATCCGCTTCTTCCCGCCGCTGGTGACCGGTACGGTGATCACGGTGATCGGTGTCAGCCTGCTCGAGGTCGGCGTCAACTGGGCCGGCGGCGGTTTCGGCGCCAAGGATTTCGGCGCGCCGCAAAACCTGATGATCGTCGCCATCGTGCTGGCGGCCATCCTGCTAATCAACAAGCTCACCACCGGCTTTCTCGCCAATATCGCGGTGTTGTCAGGCCTTGTGATCGGCTACGTGGTGGCGGTGCTGCTCGGCCTGGTCAGCTTCGCCGACATCGACAAGGCGCAGTGGTTCGGTCTGGTGCTGCCGTTCCGCTTCGGCTTCCCGCAATTCGAGATAGGCTCGATCGTGTCGTTCTGCCTGGTGATGGTCGTGACGCTGACCGAATCGACAGGGATGTTCCTGGCGCTCGGCGAAGTCTGTAACCGGCCGATCGACCATGTCTCGCTGGTGCGCGGCCTGCGCACCGACGGTCTCGGTACCGTCATCGGCGGCCTGTTCAACACCTTCCCCTACACCTCGTTCTCGCAGAACGTCGGCCTCGTCGGTATGACCGGCATCCGCAGCCGCTGGGCGGTCGCAGGGGCCGGCGTCATTCTGATCGTGTTCGGGCTGTTTCCTAAGATGGGGGCCATTGTTGCCTCGATCCCGCAGGCGGTGCTGGGCGGGGCGGGCCTGTGCATGTTCGGCATGGTGGCGGCCACCGGCGTCAAGATACTGCAGCGTGTCGATTTCGAACACCGCGCCAATCTGCTGACGGTCGCGGTCAGCCTGGGCATGGGCGTGATCCCGATGGTCGCGCCGACCTTCTTTCATGCGCTGCCGAGGTGGACTGCGTCATTCACCCACAGCGGTATCACGCTGGCGGCACTGACGGCGGTGCTGCTGAATGCGCTGTTCAACCATGTTGGCTCGACCGCCGAGGTGGAGCACGAGCTGGCCAAGAGCGCGCATGACGCCGGCTCCGAGTGATTCGCCTTAGGCATGGCACCGAATCGAGCGAGTGGATGGATAAGCGTATTGGGCAATGGCTAATGTGGATCGGTATCGGCTCCCAGTTACTGCCGGCGCTGGGCGCTGTTGCGCCTCTCCGTGCGCTGTTCGGCGAGGCTCAGGCGGTGGTCGGAGTGCTGATGTCGGTACTGGGCGGCTTTCTTGTCGGGCTGAATGCCGTGAAGGCACAAGCGCAGCCAGCGGCCGGCCAAGGCGCGGCAGTCCCATCGCCCACCTTGCCAGCGAAGCGCGAACCCGTGGTACCGAGCGCACCGCCAACCCCGAAGCCGCGCGCCCCAGTCGCCGCGAAGTCGCATTATCGCGTGATGTTGGTGAGCATTGGGCCGCGCAAGATCCAGGTGGTCCGCGAGGTGCGCGCGCTGACTGGTCTGGAGCTGGTCGCGGTCATCGACCTCGTCGACGCGGCGCCGACGGTGCTCAAGGGCAAGGTTCCCGCGCAGGAGGCCCGTGCGTTCAAGGCGCGGCTCGAGGCGCTGGGTGCCACCGTCGAGCTGCAATAGCGGAGGGGACAAGCTCCTTTATCGGCCTTAGCGCGCGAGCAGGGTGAGGAGTTCAAATTGGGCTGGACTGGACCGATCGTCAGGCTCGCAGCCTGCGTAGCAATGTGGCTTGCGCTGCTGTGCGGCAGCGCGAACCTGTTTGCGCAGAACACGGACGTCTGCTCGCTGGTGCCTCCCAGCGACGTCCCCGCCATTCCGCGCACGCGCATGGATAGCCAGTTATTGGCTGACATGGGGGCAGGCGCGGCCACGGATGGATGCACCACATCGTATTCGGGGCCTACGCGACGGCTGGAAGGCATGGGCCTGGACTTGTACGTCTTTCCAGATGCGGGCTCGGCGAATCGGCTGCTGGCCGACCGGAGCAACCCGAGTCTGAGCAACCGCTACCATACCAACTGCCCGGCCAGGAGTCCCGAGGCCAGCCTGGGCCAGGCGGGAGGCGGCTTCCGCTCCACCTGCACCGCACCGCAATATAGTGGTGAGCAGGTCACCTACCTCCTGTTCTCGCGTGGCGTGTGCGTAGGGGAGGTGGCGGGACTGGCGGTTGATCTCGCCGCGCTTCAGGCTAAGGCGCAGCAGTTAGACCAGGCCATGCAGGGGGCGGCGTTGTGCAAGGCCGCATCCCCTGCTGCGCGGGGCGGTACTCCGCCACCCCCGCCAGTCGTGGAGGGAGGGACCACCCCCGTGATGCCGGAAATCCCGGAGGCCGGTGGCGGTTCCACGCCCGCGGCACCGCCGATCGGGGTCCCTGGCAGCCCTTCAGCGGCATCCAGTCCGGCGGGAACCAGCACCGTGCCGACCGAACCGGGCGGTGAAGAAGAGTGGCCGCCCTGGCTCCCGCTGGCCGCCGCGCTGGGCGGCGGCGCGCTGGGCAATCTGCTCGGCCGTGCGCTGGGACGGGCGCTGAGCGGCCAGGGTGAGGGGACAGCGGTCACGCCGCTGGGCGCGCCGGTCGTGCCGGGCGGGGATGGCGGAGACGTCTCGACGACGGCACCGGGCGACAGCTCGGCCGAACCGCCGCCCGACCAGCAGAAGCAAGAAACCTACCGCGTCGTGCTCAGCCCGGCGGTGGTGTCGCTGCGCGGCGATGGCGTCGACAGCGCGGTGTTGATCCCCCTGGTGGTGAGCTCGGACGGAGGCGACGTCACCGCCGAGTCGGTGTTCCGCTTCGAGAAGCTCAGCGATATCGGCGATGCGGCGGCGGTGCTGGCACCCGGCGCCGCCGCGGCCACCTTGTTTGCGCGGCTGCTGCTGATCGGCGAAAGCCCGCAGTTCGCGGTCCGTTGCATCGCCACCGTGCCGACGTCGACCGGGCCGGTCGTGGTCGAATCCGACGCAGTCAGCGTCACCGTACGTCCGGCCAACCCGCAGTTCACGGTGCAGCTGCCGGCGGACGGCGGTATCGGCAGCGGCGACGGCACGATCGCGGTGTCGACGACGCTGACCGTGTTCGGCGAGCCGCGCACCGATTACCAGGTGACCTTCGCCTGCTCGCCGCCACTGGTGTCGGGCATCTTCAATCCGGGGCCGGGGCAGGCCACCGCACTGCCGGTGCCCAAGCTGGTGATCGCGGCCAAGAGCTACACGGTCAGCGCCAAGGGCACTTATCTGATCGGCGCCACTGAGGTACCGCTGCAGGATGCGAAGAGCATTACGTTTGCCTCGCTTGCGCCGGAGCTGTGCGTAACGCCGTCGAAGGACACGGTCACCGGCGATGGGCAGGACGCGGCGACGCTGACGATCAGCGGCCTGTTCGACGCCAACGGCCAGGCGTTCACCCCGCTGATGATCAGCGTCGATCCGCCGCGACTGGGCAGCTGCCCGTCGCCGGCGGCGGGGGCGGCTACGACGAGCTTCGTCGCACCGCAGCTGGACGGCACGCAGGATGAAGACGTCGCCGTCACGGTGCGGGCGAAGTACGTCGGCGACGACGGCGAGGTCTCCCTCTCCGGGCAGACGGTGCTCACCGTGCTCGCGCTCGCGCCGCAGCTGAGCATCGAGTCCGACGCGGACGATGCCATCACCCTGGCCAACGGCGGCAACCAGATCATCCTGCACGCGGTGTTGCACCTGCGCGGTCAGGCTCAGCCGGCCATCGAGACGACATGGGAGATCGCGCCGACCGTCGTCGACGGGCAGAGCCGCGTCTACGGCACCCTGCAGGGCAGCGGCGCCACCGTGCCGTATCGGGTGCCGACGCTGGTCGCCACACCGTCGCTGTCGCAGACCATCAAGGCGCACTATCGTGGCCAGGGCCTGGATCTCACCGCCGAGACGACGCTGGCTCTCGAAGGGATGCGGCCACAGATCGAAGTGTGGCTGGAGCCCGATACTGATC
The DNA here is from genome assembly GCF_030385785.1 of Crenobacter oryzisoli. Lineage (GTDB taxonomy): Bacteria > Pseudomonadota > Gammaproteobacteria > Burkholderiales > Chromobacteriaceae > Crenobacter_A > Crenobacter_A oryzisoli. Next base: position 4,607 of record NZ_JAUEDK010000053.1, on the reverse strand, counting down.
CAGTGCACGCCGACGGCAAGCGCTATGACATCGTCGCCGAGGCCTATTGGGAAGCCTACGACGAAGGCGGCGAGCGCATCCGGTTCCTGCCCAAGGATCTGCAGTACAGCCTGGTCGACGGCGATGGTAGCGTCACCCCAAAGGACGAATGGACGGGCAGCTATGAGGCGCCCGACGGCAGCAGCGATGCGCACGACGATGTGACGGTGCTGCTGCGCGCCAGCGGCCGGGTGATAGGCGACGATGCACCGGCGCCCGGCATCGAGATCCACGGCGACCTCAGTTTCACGCTGCGCTATCCGAACCCCGGCTGCCGCGTGATGGTCACCCCGGCCAGCGTGACGGCTGATGGCAAGAGTGTGGTGACAGTCACCGTCGTGCCGCTGCTCTACGGCGTCGACGCCCGCAGCCTGGGGGCGACGGTCGACGACTTCGCGGTGCCGCTGAGCATCCCCGACCTGGGGCGCGTGAGCGGACTCGACCGCACCGCGCTGAGCGCGGCACTGACGATCTTCCGGCTGACCAGCAGCTTCTCGCTGTCGGTGCCCGCCGATGTGTTGGTCAGCCTGGACGGCAAGCCCTACCACTGCCAGGGCGCGGGGCTGCTGCAGGTGACCGGGTCAGCCCTCGTGCCTGATCCGGTGCTCGTGATCGACTGGCAACTCGATCCATCGCCTCGCACCGCCCGTCAATACGCAGCCAACGACGTCCACATGTGGGGGGACGCGGTCGATCTGGTCGGCGTGGGTTACAGGCTCGTAGTGACTCCCCCGGGATGGACCATCGTGGAGGAGATACCAGATGCCATGCCGTGGCAGGTGGACGGTGGGCAGTGGCTCAGCGCGGCGAGCAACCCGCAAGTTCAGAGCTTCGGACCAGATAGGGCGGGCGCAATCCGCGCCTATTGGACGGACCAGGATGGCACGCTGCGAATCACGTACCGAGTGGGGGCGATCGTGCAAAGTGCGACAGGGGAGACGCGCACCCTTGCGGCCACGCCATTTTCGACCACAGTGACCGTGATCGGCGCCAAGCCGCAGCTGGCCTTGTCGGCCGACCACGACGGCTATGCCGACGGCTCGTGCATTATCACGGTTAGCCCCACATTAAGCCTGTTCAACGCGACCTTTCCCGGCGGGCTGGAAATCACGACCATCGACAATCAGGCCACCCTGGACCCGTACTATGACCTAGAGGGCTATTACAAGCTGGGCTACGAGAAGGTCGTGCCAGGGAAGGTCCCCCACGCCATCGACGCCCCGCCTTCCCTGACCCAACAGGCTCTCAAGCTCCGCTGCAAATTCCATCTGGCTGACCAGGCGATCAAGACCTTGGGCGAGGACGGCGGGGTCCCGGTCAAGTTCTCCGTTCGGCCGACAGGGCTCGGCGATGTCCCGGACTCCCTGGGCGCATTCGCTTGGATGGCCGGCGATCATTACCGATCTTGCCGGGAGCACCTCCCGTCGGTGGCGACCTCGGGGTGGGTCTCGCCCGCGCTTTATCCGTCGCGAATCGAGGTCGAGCAGCCCGAGCCCGATGTGTTGCCCATTCCCGATGAAGTTCCCGAAAAAGCCTGGCAGGCATGGATCCGCGCAACCGTCATGTCGGCCTCTAATCAACCCGTCCCTGGTCACGACATACTGCGCGACCTCAAGAACCCCGATCCCGCCTTCTTCTCCAAGTCCTGGTTCTTCGAGTTCAGCTACGAACCACCTGTCGATCCCAAGCTGCGTCAATGGGACCCGCAGTGCACTCCCTACCGGATCTACGCTGCTGGAACTTCGGGCGTCGACGATCAGGGCCGTGTGCGGTTCCAGACCGGAAAGCGAAGCACCACCTACTGTGAGTATGACCATTGGGCGGCTTACCACGACCCGGACACCGGCTACCTCAAGGGGCAGGGCTGCACCGTAAACGCCGTGTTCACAGCGGGTGACGTGTCCTGTGAACCTCGCACGATCAAGATTGGGATTAGGCCCGACGTCAGGACCGAGCCGCCGAGCGGGCCATGCGCCGATGAGCAGATGAGGATGGGACTCGCGTCGCTCAGCGCCCGCGCGCTGAGCGACCAGTTGCAGAACCTCAGGCATCTGCAGGAGGTGCTCGACTGGCAATTCATCCATGCTGACGAGACGGCTTATTTGTCCGGGGTGACCGACGCGGTACTCCTCTGGGAGTCTGCGATGGCCAAGGAGCTGGGAGTCAAGGCCGCGGACAAGATTGGCCAGACGATACTCCAGAAGATCTCTGCGAAGGCACTGGAGGCGACGCTGAAAGCGCTCGGCAAGGAAGCGTTCAAAGACCTGGTCCGATACCTGGAGAGCCAGCACATCGAATGGATGGACTTGTTCTGGAAAGCCAAGGATGACCGGAGCAAGAAGACCGTGCTCGAAGCTGCCAAGCAATTTCTGACGATGCGTCAGATGCAGCAATATCTGAACGCGGGCCTGAGGGCCGGCGACTCGCTCAGCGGCATGATCGCCCCCGACGGGAAGTTCATTGTGATGGCTGGGACCGGAAACTATGCCCAAGCCTACGAGAAGATTCGCAAAGAAGTCGAGAGCAATTACGGAGCCATCTTCGACACCTTGGGTAACCTGCACAGCCTCTACAAGCTCGAACTCAGTGCACTGGGTGCCCAGTCCAAATTGGAGGACTTGCGCGCGGAAGCGAAGAAGGTCCAAGACCAGATGCTCGTGATGCAACTCAAGGTGGACAAAGCAATGGAGGAAATGGATTTGGCCCGCAGCGCCCTGAACTATTGTCGTCAGCTTCATCCAGAGGCGGACTAGTGCATACAAGCGCTGCCGGGCCAAATTCGGGAGTGCCGCACAAAGGCTGTTGAAACAGTCGTCATTGATTCTTGTGCAGAAATACGCCTATACCGTGTTTGTTTGGCGCATCGTGTGCTCATCCGGTAACCGATACCGGTCAGTTGATCGGGGCTGGCGCGGTGAGGGAGGGAGTGTTCGGTCCGGTAACTGCCGTGGCGCTAGCTCGTATCCCGATGGCGGGCGAGATCAACGGACCTGTGTGGTGACGCCGGTATTGAGGGCGGACAGCTCGGTGACGAGCTATATCGGCTGATCCTGCAGGAAATTATCGTAAGGCTGGAACAGAAGCACCAGACAGCCAAGGCAGCGAGTGGCGGATTCGCCCGTTGCCGGTGGCGAGGCCGACACCTGCTGCCAGATGGCAAAAGACTCGTACAAAAACGTAGGAGCCGTTGATGATAGTCAATTTCGTTGCTTGGTCATCCCGGGTCGTGTGGCTGCTGATCGTGCTGTTGCTGATGGGATGATTGCCGAGTCGTCCAGGCCGCCATTCTCGCTAAGGTTGGCCGAACCGGATGGTCGAGGGCGCTCCCATCGCCCCAGCGATTCCTGCTCTGCCGAAGCGCGATAACCATGTGACCGACTAGGGGTGGCGGGCCGTGCCGGAGCTTCGGCTCGAATGACTATTCGACTCGCAGCCGGCCGCCGTGCAATGCCGCAATGGCATCCTGCTCGCCGAGCGCAAAGGCCTCGCGGATCGTGGTGCGTGAGGTGCAGTCCCAGGTGGAGACCGGTACCCGGGCGCTGGGTTGCCAATAATTTCGCCCATGCCAACGAAACATCGCCGGCAGCTTCGGGTAGTGACGGGTCAGCAGAACGAGCGTTCGGGGTCTCTCTGCTGCCGTTTGGGCGGGGAGCGACGCGTTGTCGGTGTAATCGCTGTCGATGGCCGCGACGCCGTCTACCCTGCGCGCCGGCAGAAAAGGCGGTGCGGCCGCGGCGGCTAGCAGAGTTTGCGCCTCTTCACACCTTCGGACAATGCTGCAGCGTGCGGAAGTCCTGGCGTAGCCCAAAGCGGCGCGACAGGGGGTGAATGTGCCATATCTGTTTGTCCACGATATAGGTCAACGTGCCCGTCGCTATCGGCGTCAACATCGCGGTGGTAGCCCTCGCCAACAAGAACGCGCGCATTGCGTGGGCGCTATTGACCCATGCCCGAACCTACCACCAGGTTGATTACAGCCCTGATGGACTGTCAGCGTAATCAGGGAGCAGGAAAGCGCAACATCCGTAGGAGATCCCACCCACCGATTGCTCAGGCGAGCAACGAGTGATGGCGAAACAGGTGAGACCGTGGTTGGCAGAGCCCGCTATATTCGGAGCACATCAAGTGCGTCAGGCCGATCGGGGCTCCAACCAGCAGAGTCCATCAGGGATGGGTAGCAACGCCGCTGCCACTAAAAATCCGCATGTACGGCTGCAATCTTTACCTTCGAGCCACCACGAAATGAGCGCTGGGCAAATTGGGGGCGTCCATGGTGTGCTACGAATGCGACCGCTGCGGTTGCGGAAGCAATGCTTCATTGAAGATGAGGGCGGGCCCCTCGAAGTCGGCTTACAGGAGCGGGCTTCAAATCACCTCAAGCTGCGGGAATAAAGAGTTCTCGTGGTGAGCGTTGAGGAAAAGGCAGGAAGAACCTGTCAGATAAGTGTTGATGAGACGAACGCAAGTGAACCACTGATGACGTGTCGAAACCCCAAGATGACGCCAAAACTGGAGAGTATGGATGCTCCAGGACAAGGACAGACGGAGCCTGCTTACGGGCTGTCTGG
>NZ_JAUEDK010000052.1 GCF_030385785.1 Crenobacter oryzisoli | reverse complement strand
CTGTTTTCGCTGCTGACCTCTAATAACCATGCGGGTTTCAGTGTCGATTTCGCCAAAACTCTTGTGGTGGCACGTTTTTGACCATAAAACCGTTATTTGACATGCACTATATGCCTGATAAAGTGACGGCATGTTTGTCAAAGTCACCAAGTCCGGCAGCCGCCGTTACGTTCAACTGGTCGAGTCTTACCGGGGGGAGGATGGGCGCGTCAAAAAACGCACCGTCGCCACCCTCGGACGGCTTGACCAGATTGGCTCGGAGCTCGAGTCCGTCATTTCCGGCTTACTGCGCCTGACCGGTCGTTCCATGCCTGACCATGTCGCACCGACCTTCGAATCGGCCCGTGCACTGGGTGACGTTTGGGCGTTGACCGAGCTTTGGGAAGAACTGGGCTTTGGTCAGCTGCGCAAAGCCTTCCGCCGTACCCGCCACAGCATCGACATAGAAGCCTTGGTTCGGGTGATGGTGCTTAATCGACTGTGCGACCCCGACTCCAAGCTCGGTGTGCTGCGCTGGCTGGAAACCGTCAGCCTGCCTGGCATCGTTGCCGAAGCCATCGAGCACCAGCACCTGCTGCGTGCGATGGATGCCTTGATCGTGCATCAAGACGCCGTCGACCAGGTCGTGTCTGCGTTGCTACGTCCGCTGCTCGATCAGGAACTGGCAGTGGTGTTCTATGACATGACCACCATCCGTGCCGAAGGCCTGTCGCAGCAGGATGGCGATGTGCGCAAATTCGGCATGGCCAAGGAAGGCGTGATCGCCCGCCAGTTCATGCTCGGCGTGGTGCAGACTGCCGACGGCATTCCGCTCTACCACGAAGTGTTCGATGGTAATACCGCCGAAGTCACGACGCTCAAGCCGACCATCGAGAAGGTGATCCAGCGTTTCCCGATCCGGCGTGTGATCGCCGTCGCCGACCGTGGGCTGCTGTCCACCGACAACCTGGCCGAATTGCAGGCGATCAGCCTGCCGAGCGGTCAGCCGCTCGAATTCATCCTGGCGGTGCCGGGGCGCCGCTACTCCGACTTCGTCGAGTTACTGACACCGTTTCAGCAGGCGGATTGCCTGAATGCAACCCAGGAAGTCACCGGTGAGCTTGAATGGGAAGGCTTGCGCCTGATCATCGCGCATAACCCGGAAACCGCCGCTGAGCAAGGCGCACAGCGCGACCGTCTGATCGCCGAGCTGGAGCGGAAGGCAGCCGAATGGACCGGCAAACTCGATGCGCAAGATGCCGGCAAACGTAGCCGAGGCCGTAAGCTATCGGATGGTGGCGCGCGGGCGCGTTTCTACCATGAGGTATGCGAAGCACACTTGGCGCGCATCGTCCGCGTCAATCTCAAGAGTGAGCTGTTCAGCTACGACATCGACGCACAGGCGCTGGCGCATGCACGGCTGATGGACGGCAAACTCCTGCTGGTGACCAATACCGCTGATCTGAAGCCCGACGAAGTCATCGAGCGCTATAAGTCACTCGCGGATATCGAACGCGGCTTCCGCGTGCTGAAGTCGGAAATCGAAATCGGACCGGTCTACCACCGGCTGCCGGACCGTATCCGTGCCCACGCCATGATCTGCTTCATGGCTTTGGTTCTGTATCGAGTAATGCGCCAGCGCCTTGCTGCCAGTGAAAGTAGCCTGTCGCCCGAACGGGCGCTATCACTGCTGCGTCGGATTCAACACCACCGCGTGACCTTGAACAACACTCAGCCAATCTCGGGGATCTCATCGATTAGCCAGGAACAAACCAGCATCCTGTCTGCTTTGCAGGTCAAGAAACCGACCGCCGGCAAACAGTTGCCCCTTCTGTAGGGTAGCGTTTCAAAACTCACCCTATAAGAATCAATGGCTTGCGCGTTTAACTGTCGAACTCGGGCGAAATGGCGCACAACGATGCAATTGCTGGGCGAACTTGGCAACTGGATTGACCCGCTTCAGTTTTGACTCCATAGCGTTATGGTTAGGGATCTACGATTTTCGCACAACAGAGCGCAACTGAGTATCAATCCCCTGCATCGCCCCATCGCAAACGGAAGAGTCGGTGATGCGGTGGAGGCGACGCCAAGCTGATGTGACATGGGGGAACCGACTTGCAATAGCCGCAGAATGGCAGGTTATGCCACGCCAGAAACAGTTCCACACTGGCAGCATATCGCTTTTTTTGTATGCTGAAACCAAGAGCAATGTGGCAGCGAAAGGGAATATCGTGAAAAAGAACCTTGCAGATGCACTCGCGCTTAGCATAACTGCCAAAGCCATTGAGGCGGACCCGACCGGTTTCCTGATGCACAGCGGAGATGGTATAGCCAATGCCAATATGCTTGCCGATTTCGTCAAGACACTGTCAGAGCGATTCCAAGTCGACATCAGCGGCGATGTGATGCTGTCTGACCTAGCCGCGCTGACTCGACACTGATCCCCTTCCGGCATTGTTGCATTGCCCTAGCGCATAAGGGACTCCACCTGTGGCCCCTTGGGGCGGCACGCCCGTCAGCCGTGTGAAGCGCCACACATGACAAGGCGTTCCTTCTTGCCGAGCCTTCTCAGATTCGCATTAGGTAAAGAGCGTCGACAGTTCGGAGACCTGTGACTGGCTGGAGAAGCCGACTCGATAGCCGTCGCCGCTGTCGAACTCCGATCAGAAATTGATATGAAACTCCTTCGGACTGCCGAATCATCGTTCGAGCAGTTAAGGGCAGAGACCCTTAGCGGTATTACTGACAACAAAGACAACATCGCTGGTTCGCTATGATTTTGTAAAGCTCGGCCGTCAAGATATGCAGCAAACAGCCTTATCGCTCACACCGTAATAGCAAAACGAAATATCTTAAATGCATATCTCAATTTGAGTGGGCGACTGTCAAGAAAACGAAAGTGGTATTTTCTTCAAGCCAGGATTACTTGACAGCGCTGCAAAGTGGTATTAACCGTTAGGTAGACGACGAACGGCCGCAAAATACGCCAAATGCATTTAAATAAAATGGCATTAAATAATCATATCGCCAACCACATCCTATACTGTCATCCAGAAGAACCCGAACAGTTAGCAACAAAATTCCAAAGTGGTATGAAACCCAAGCTAAAACGATAACGGCCTGTGATTGTTTCATGGCGCATGCTAAACCTTAATCAATAAAAACCCAGACCGGCAGCCGTTGGCGGTCGAAAAAAGAGTCGATCATGTCAGATCAACTGGAGCAGACCATACTCCGGCTGGCTACCCGCCCGCTGGGTCTGGTGAATGCAGGCTGGAGCCTGCTTGACGCCAATGCAGCCTTGCGCCGCTGCCTGGGCGTGGAAGCGTCGCGGCCACTGACCAGCATGCCGGACTGGCTTGGGCATCGTTGGCCCCTTGACCCGGACTACATCGCACGTTCGCCCGCCGATTGCGCTATCGACATTCCCCAAGTCGGACGGCTGTGCTGTCGTGGCCAGATTAACCGAAGCGATAACGAACCGGCCTTCCTGATGGAGCTGCACTCTCCATTGCGTTTCAAGGCACATCCAGCATCGTTCAACCACAGCGATTGGCGCACTCTGCAGCTGACAAAGTCGCTGGAACAAGAGCGCGGGCGCTTTCGGGCCACCTTCGAGGAAGCGCCACTCGGCATTTGCCACGTATTGCCGGACGGCTCGTTCCTGCGTGTCAACCGCACCTTTTGCGACATCACTGGCTATAGCGAGGTGGAGCTGCTTCGACGGACATTCCGCGACATCACCCACGCCGACGATCTAGCCGCCGATATGGCTCATATCGAGCTGATGCTCGCAGGCTCAATCCGGCGCTACACGCTGAACAAGCGCTATTTGCGACGTGATGGCACCTTCGTTTGGGCGGAGCTGACGGTGTCGCTGGTACGTACACCGGATGGAAGACCCTCCTATTTCATTGCGATGATCGAGGATATCAGCGAGAGAATTCGCACTGAGGAGCGGCTGAGACTGGCCGCCAAGGTGTATGAACACATGTGCGAGGGGGTTTTCATCGCCGACCGCCAGCTCAACCTGCTCAGCGTCAATCCGGCCTTCGCACAGATGACCGGGTTCTGTGAGGCTGACTGCCGTGGCCTGTCCCTGACGATGCTGCTGTCAGAACGTCAACCGCCCAACTTTTTCCAGACCCTGTCTGAGCAATTGCATGAATGGGGCACCTGGCAAGGGGACGTCTGGTTCAGCCAGCGCAGCGGGCGAACCTTTCCGGCTTGGCTGTCGATCAGTGGCACACGCGGACAGAGTGGTGAATGGGCGCACTATGTCGGCGTGTTTTCGGACATCAGCCTGCTCAAGCAGAACGAGGCGCAACTCTACCAGTTGGCACACCACGACCCCTTGACCGCCATTCCCAACCGTTTGCTACTGCAGTCGCGGCTGGAACATGCGATCAACCTGTCGCAGCGGCAGCGCAAGACGATCGCGCTGGTATTCATCGACCTCGACGATTTCAAAACGATTAACGACACCCATGGACACCTCGCCGGCGATCAGGTACTGATCACCGTGGCTCAGCGACTGAGCAATCGCCTGCGAAGCGGTGATACCGTTGCTCGGCTGGGCGGTGACGAATTCGTCATCCTGGTGGAGAACACGCCTGACGAATTCGACATGCTGCCGTTCATTACGTCGCTTCTGGATTGCATCCGCGAGCCGATCGCTTACAAGGACGGCGTGTCCCTGACGGTGTCTGCCAGTGTCGGGGTCAGCCTCTACCCCCATCATGGCGAGGACGCTGTGAGCCTGATCGACAGCGCCGACCGGGCGATGCTTGAGGTCAAGCAGGCAGGGAAGAACGCGCCGGCGTTTTCGCGCGGTCGCGACTGAGTCAGTCGGCGTCGGTCGGGCTGACCGAATCGTTGGTCAAGCGGTAGCCGATGCCTGTCTCGGTGGTTAGGAAGCGCGGCCGGGCAGGGTCGTCTTCCAGCTTCTGGCGCAGATGTGCCATATAGATGCGCAGATAGTGGTTGTGTTCGACGTGATGCGGTCCCCAGACTTCTTTCAGGATCTGCCTGTGCGTCAACACCTTGCCACGATGGGCAATCAAGAGCGCCAATAACCGGTATTCGATTTGCGTCAGATGGATGGGCTCATCGCCGCGACTGACCTTGCGCAGCGAGAGATCGACCGTCACATCGCCAAGCATCACCTTCGACTCTTCCTGTTTTTCCGCACCGGTGCGACGACGCAGCAACGCCCGTACCCTCGCCAGCAATTCAGCAACGCCGAACGGCTTGGTCAGGTAGTCATCGGCACCAGCGTCGAGCGCGGCCACCTTGTCGCTTTCGTCGATGCGCGCCGACAGCACGATCACCGGCAGCTGGCTCCAGCTGCGCAAGTCCTGCAGCAGGGTCAAGCCATCGCCATCCGGTAGCCCTAGGTCCAGCACCAGCGCATCGGGCTGACGCGTGCCGGCTTCGATCAGACCGCGCGCGGCGGTGTCGGCCTCCCAGACCTTATAGCCTTCGCTTTCCAGCGCACTCTTGATAAAACGACGGATGGCGGCTTCGTCTTCGATGACGAGCAGGCTGGCGGCGGTCATGACAGCGGTTCCTCGGCGAGCGGGTCGAGTTCGGGTTGGGGCTTGAGCGGCAGGCTGAGCGTAAAGCGCGCACCGCCATTCAGGCCATTGGCTGCGGTGAGTTTACCGTGATGCACCTCGGCAATGGTACGACATATCGCCAACCCCAGCCCGACGCCGGCAATCGCCGACTCGCGCTCGCCACGGCTGAACGGGGCGAACAGTCGGTCCGGGTCGCCTGGCGGCAGACCCGGGCCGTGATCCCAGACGGTCAGTTCCAGTGCGCTGTTGTTCACGCAGGCTTCGATGCCGATCTCGCTACCGGCCGGGCTGTATTTTGTGGCATTTTCCAGCAGGTTAACCAGCACTCGCTCCAACAGCACGGCATCGCCGAACAGCAGCGGATAGTCTGTCGGGATGGCTAGCGAGATCTTACGGTCGGCCAGCAACGTCTCAAGCGCGGTCAAGGCGCTGCCGACCAGCTCTTCGGCCGACACCCAGTCCTCCTTCAGCACCACGCCACCAGCCTGCAGCCGAGCCATTTCCAGCAGGTTGGTGACCAGCCGCGTCGTACGTTGGCTCTGGTCGACGATGCTCCAGGCCAATCCAGCCTCGTCGGACTGGTGGCCAAGCTTGCGCGCCAGCAATTCCGCGGTGCCTGACAATGCGGTCAGCGGGGTGCGCAGATCATGCGACAGCGCAGCAAGCAGCGAGTGGCGCAGACGCTCCGACTCCATCGACAGCAAGGTGTGCTGCGCTACCTCGATGTAGTGCAACCGCTCCAGCGTCTGCGCGATCAGCGCGGCGACCGCTTCGCACAGCCGGCGGTTGTCCGGGTCGCGCAGCGGCGTGGTTTCAGCCAACATCACCGCCAGCGCGCCGCGGGTACGCATTGGCGCCTTCAATGGCAGGTACAGCGCCGGGGCCAGCGGCAACGTGTTCGAGCCGAAACCGGCAATCTGCTGGTGGTCGTAGCACCATTTGGCGATCGCCGCATCGCCATGGTCGCCGGAGGCCTGGTCGCTGTGTGGCACCAGTTGTTTTTCCTGCTCGTCGGGCAGCCACAGCGCGATGTGGGCGTTGAGGCTGGCTTTCAGAAAGCGCGCCGCAGTGTCGGTGACCTGTTCGGTCAGCAAGGCAGTGGACAGCTCGCGCGCCATCTCGTACAGGTAACGGGTACGCGCCTCGCGCTCGCGCGCTCGCGAGGCCTCGTGGCGCTGACGGGCGACCAACTGGCCCGCCACGAGGCCCACCACCAGCATCACAAAGAAGGTGACCACATATTGCACATCGCTGACCGCAAACGAGAACCGCGGACTCACGAAGAAGAAATCGAAACTCGCGACCGACAGCACCGCGGCCAGCGCGGCCGGCCCGCGCCCCAGCCGCAGCGCGACGCCGAGCACGGCCAAGAGGTAGAACATGATCAGATTGGTCGGCTCGAGCACCCTGGCCAGTGGCGAGACAACCAGGGTCACCCCGACGCAGGCGGCGGCCGCCAACAGATAGCGGCGCGGACGCAGGTCGATTGCCTCGCGCTTACGCCGATGCTCGCCCCGTGGCGAGCCTGGCGTTTCGGCCAGCACCAGACAGTCGAGTTCAGGTGCGCGCTGGCCGAGCTCTCCAAGTAGGTCTTCACCACCCCACTGCCACCAGTGCCGCCCCATTCGCGGCAGCACCACGATCGACAGATTGTAACGGCGAGCGTAGGCGGCCAATGCCGCGGCCCGGTTGTGCTCGCCGATGACCAGGGTACTGGCACCTTGTTGTTCAGCCAGCGCCAGCGCCGCCAATACCTTTTCCCGCTCATGCAGCGGCGCGTTGCCTCGATCTATCCATACCGCATGCCACTGCGCGCCAAGCGTATCGGCGAGTCGGCCGGTGCTACGCACCGCGCTATCGCCACCATGGGCGTCGACCAGCAACAGAAAACCAAAGCGAGTCGGCCATACCGGCGTGAGCGCCTGCTGCTGGCGGTGTGCACGCATTTGGTCATCGACCCGGTCGGCAGTGCGCCGCAGCGCCAGCTCGCGCAGCGCGATCAGGTTGCCCTTGCGGAAGAAGTTTTCCGCGGCGCGGCCCGCCACCTCGGGCAGGTAGACCTTGCCGGCCTTGAGCCGGGCGAGCAGATCGTCCGGGGGCAGGTCGACCAGGCGCACCTCGTCCGCCATGTCGAACACCCGATCAGGCACCGTCTCGCCGACCCGAACCCCGGTAACGCGGCTGACCACCTCGTTGAGGCTCTCCAGGTGCTGCACGTTCAGCGTGCTATAGACGTTGATGCCAGCCGCCAGCAGCTCCTCGATGTCTTGCCAGCGCTTTGGATGGCGACTCCCCGACACGTTGGTATGCGCCAACTCATCGACCAGCACCAGCGCCGGGTGACGCGCCAGCGTGGCGTCGATATCGAACTCGGCGAGGAGCTTGCCACGGTATTCCAACTGGCGCCGCGGCAGGCAATCGAGCCCTGAGAGCAGCGTTTCTGTCTCGGCCCGGCCGTGCGTATCGACCCAGCCGACCAACACAGCGAGGCCAGCCGCATGCTGCTCGCGCGCCTCGGCCAGCATCGCGTATGTTTTGCCGACGCCGGGCGCGGCACCGAAGAACAGTTTCAGGCGGCCGCGTTTCGGTGGGCTGGCGGCAAGCAAAGCGTCGGGATCAGGGCGGTGGTTGTCAGAAGGCATGGTGTTGCGGTGAAGGGTAGAGAGTGAGGGCAGCTATCCTGAAACGGCCCGGCCCGTCTCAGGATACATGCCAAACGGGACAAGGCTGGCCGCTCCCCGAGGGTCTCGACCAACCTTTGTCATGCCTTGGTAGCTGAAACTTAGTGCAGCTTCGTCAGTGCACGGTTCAATGCCAGCACATTGACCTTCGCTTCGCCAAAGTAGCCGAACAACGGACGGCTGGCCGTGCGATCGACCAGCGCCTTCAGTTGGGCCTCGCCGATGCCATGCACACGAGCCACTCGCGGGATCTGGTAGTAGGCCGCCGCGCGGCTGATGTCCGGATCGAGGCCACTACCGGAGGCGGTCACCAGATCGACCGGAATCGGCCGGGTATTGCCCGGGTCGGCTTTCTTCAGCGCATCGATGCGGGCCGACACTGCCTTGATTAGCGCCGGGTTGCTTGGACCGAGGTTGCTGCCGCCCGAGTTGACGCCATCATAAGGCTTGTTGCCGGTAGCCGACAGTCGCCCCCAGAATTCGCCCGGCTTGTCGAACTGCTGACCGATCAGCGCCGAACCAACCACCTTGCCATTCTCGTCGACGACCAGCGAGCCATTGGCCTGGTTCGGCATCGTCAACTGCGCGACCACCGTGGTGGCGAGCGGGTAGGCGAGGCCGGTGATCAGCGTCAGCGTCGCCAGCACGGACAGTGCCGGGCGCAGGATGGTCGCGCGGGCCGGGGTCTTACTCGCGTTTTGGGTTTGAGCCAGCGTATTCATCGCGATAACTCCTTGTCCTCGTTACACCAGGCCCATGCCGGTGAGAATCATGTCGATCAGCTTGATACCGACGAACGGCAACAGGATGCCGCCCAGGCCGTAGACCAGCAGGTTGCGGCGCAACAGCGCACCAGCACCGAGCGCGCGGTATTTCACGCCTTTCAACGCCAGCGGGATCAGCGCGACGATGATCAGCGCATTGAAGATCACCGCGGATAACAGCGCCGAGGCTGGACTGGTCAGCCCCATCACGTTCAGCGCCTCCAACTGCGGGTAGGTGGCGGCAAACGCGGCCGGGATGATCGCAAAGTACTTCGCCACGTCGTTGGCCAGGCTGAAGGTGGTCAGCGCGCCGCGCGTCATCAGCATCTGCTTGCCGATTTCCACCACCTGGATCAGCTTGGTCGGGCTGGAGTCCAGATCGACCATATTGGCCGCTTCCTTGGCGGCCTGGGTGCCGCTGTTCATCGCCACCGCCACGTCGGCCTGGGCGAGTGCCGGTGCGTCATTGGTGCCATCGCCGGTCATCGCCACCAGGCGGCCTTCGGCCTGGTACTGGCGGATCAGTGCGAGCTTGGCTTCCGGGGTGGCCTCCGCAAGAAAGTCGTCCACGCCGGCCTCGGCGGCGATCGCGGCGGCGGTCAGGCGGTTGTCGCCGGTGATCATCACCGTCTTAATGCCCATCTGGCGCAGCTGAGCGAATTTCTCGCGGATACCGGCCTTGACTACGTCTTTTAGTTCTACCACGCCGAGCACCTTATTGCCCTCGGCAACTACCAGCGGCGTGCTACCACGAGTCGCCACCTGGTCGACCTGGGCGTTGACGCTCGCCGGCATTTCACCACCGGCCGCCTCGACATAGCGACGGATCGCGTCGGCCGCGCCCTTGCGGATGTGGCGCTCACCGACGTTGACCCCACTCATTCGCGACTGGGCGGTAAATGGCACGAAGGTTGCACCAGCCGGCACGCTGTCCTTGCCGTCGAGCTTCAGCACCCGATGCGCCAGCACGACGATGCTCTTGCCCTCCGGCGTTTCGTCGGCGAGCGAAGAAAGCCGCGCCGCATCGGCCAGCGTAGCCTCGGAAGCGCCGGAAGCCGGCAGAAAAGCCGACGCTTGGCGGTTGCCGTGCGTGATCGTGCCGGTCTTGTCGAGCAGCAGCACATCGATATCGCCGGCCGCTTCCACTGCGCGACCCGAAGTGGCGATCACATTGGCGCCCATCAGTCGGCTCATGCCTGCCACACCGATGGCCGACAACAGGCCGCCGATGGTGGTCGGAATCAGGCAGACCAACAGGGCGATCAGCACGGTCATGCCAATCGGGCTGCCGCTGTGGCTGACCTGCACCGAATACAGCGAGAATGGCAGCAGCGTGGCGGTAGCGAGCAGGAAGACCAGGGTCAGGCCAACCAGCAAGATGGTCAGCGCGATCTCGTTCGGGGTCTTGCGGCGCTTGGCGCCTTCGACCATCGCAATCATGCGGTCGATGAAGGTTTCGCCAGGATTGACGGTGGCGCGCACCACGATCCAGTCGGACAGCACACGGGTGCCGCCGGTCACCGACGAGAAATCGCCGCCCGATTCGCGGATCACCGGGGCGGATTCACCGGTAATCGCCGACTCGTCCACCGAGGCGATGCCTTCGATCACTTCGCCGTCGCAGGGAATCACTTCGCTCGCCTGCACCAGCACCACATCGCCTTTGCGCAAGGTGTCTGCGTTGACCAGCGTGAACTTGGCGCCATAACGGGGCTCGGCAAGCCGCTTGGCATGCGCGGTTTTCTTCAGCCCCTTCAGGCTTGCGGCCTGCGCCTTGCTGCGCCCTTCGGCCAACGCTTCGGCAAAGTTGGCGAACAACACGGTAAACCACAGCCAGAGCGCGATGGTACCGATCAGCCAGGCCGGCGCCTCGCCCTGGCCAAACAGCGCCTGCAGCCACAGCGCGGTCGCGACTACGCTGACGGTGTAGACGACGAACATCACCGGGTTCTTGATCTGCGCCCTCGGCGTCAGTTTGCGGAACGAGTCGACCAGCGCCGGACGGGTCAACGCCGGGTCGAACAGGGGTAAAGCAGTACGGGACATGGTATGTCTATCCTCGATTAATGGCCGGCCCACAGGCTCAGGTGCTCGACAATCGGGCCCAGCGCCAGCGCCGGGATGTAGGTCAGCGCACCGACCAGCAGCACGGTGCCGATCACCAGCACAACGAACAAAGCGTCGTGGGTCGGCATGGTGCCGTTGCTAACCGGCAGGATTTTCTTTTTGGCCAGGCTGCCTGCCAGTGCCATCACCGGCACAATCATCGCGAAGCGGCCAAACCACATCGCGGCAGCAAGCATGCCGTTGTAGAACGGGGTGTTGGCCGAAAGACCGGCGAACGCGCTACCGTTGTTGTTGGCAGCCGACGAGAAGGCATAGAGGATTTCCGAGAAGCCATGCGGTCCAGGATTGGCAACGCCGGCCTGACCGGCACCGGTCAGCACCGCCACCGAGGTGCCGAGCAGCACCAGCGTCGGGGTGACCAGGATCGCCAGTGCGACCATCTTCATCTCATACGGTTCGATCTTCTTGCCGAGGTATTCCGGGGTACGACCCACCATCAGGCCTGCAACGAATACCGCCAGAATGGCCAGCACTAGCATGCCGTAAAGGCCCGAGCCGACACCGCCGAAGATCACTTCGCCCAGCTGAATCAGCCACATCGGGATCATGCCGCCCAGCGCGGTGAACGAGTCGTGCATTGCGTTAACCGCACCGCACGAGGCCGCCGTGGTCACGGCAGCAAACAGGCTGGATGCAGAGATGCCGAAACGCACTTCCTTGCCTTCCATGTTGCCGCCCGCCTGCAGGGCACTGGCGAGCTGGTCGATGCCGAGCTTGCCGAACAGCGGGTTGCCTTGCTGCTCGAACGCCGCTACGCCGATTGCGCAGGCCACGAAGATCAGCGTCATGATCGCGAGAATCGCCCAGCCTTGGCGCGTGTCCTTCACCAGTCGCCCGAACACATGGCACAAGCCGGCCGGGATGATGAAAATCGCCAGCATTTGCAGGAAATTGGTCAGTGCGGTCGGGTTCTCGAACGGGTGTGCCGAGTTGGCATTGAAGAAGCCGCCACCGTTGGTGCCGATCATCTTGATCGCTTCTTGCGACGCAACCGGGCCCATTGCCAGAGTCTGGGCGTGGCCGGCGAAGCCGGTGTAGCTGACGTAACTCGACAGGTTCTGCAGCACGCCCTGGTTGACCAACACCAGCGCCATCACAAACGCCATCGGCAACAGAAGATAGAGGGTGATGCGCATCACGTCGGCCCAGAAGTTGCCGACATCGGTACTCTCTCGACGCGAGAAACCACGGATCAGTGCAAAGGCGATGGCAATACCGGTGGCGGCGGACAGGAAGTTCTGCACCGCCAGACCCATCATTTGGGTCAGGTAACTCATCGTCGATTCGCCGCTATAGCCCTGCCAGTTGGTGTTGGTCACGAAGCTGACCGCCGTGTCGAACGACGAGTCGGCCGATACGGCACCAAAATGTTGCGGGTTGAACGGCAGGCCGCCTTGCAGGCGTTGGAGAGCATAGAGCAGCAGGGCACCCAGCGCGTTAAACACGATCAGCGCCAGCGTGTACTGTTTCCAGCCCATGCCTGTGTTGGCATCCACGCCCATCAAACGCAGCAAGCGCTGGTCGAAACGGGCAAAAGCGCCGTTGGCAAAACGGCCTTCGGCCATCGGTGCCATCCAGGCTCCCATCGGCCGAACGGTCAGACCAAGCACGGCCAGGAACGCAATCATGAGAAGGAGAAAGGAGCTGTTCATCCGATGTCCTCCGCATTCACCAGTGCGATGACCAAATAGACGGCAAGTGCTACCGACAGAAGGCCACCAAAGATATACCAGGCTGTCATGCATCCCTCCTACGCGAAAGAACGTCGTAGGCATGAGCCAGAGCCATGCAGGACAGCGTAAACGCCAGTCCCATCCCTAGCCAGATCAAGTCCGACATGTTGTTTTCCAAAGTGGTTGAAATACACCGTGAGAATAGGAAAAACGCCGCAAAAAACGGATTAAAAGAACCGTCAGCCGTATAAAAATAGTGTAAAAATCCGCGCAAAAAAAATGCCACTGAAAAGTGGCGCAAGGAAGGGAGGATGAAACAAAAATCATGTCAAGACGCTAGGTGAGACACGCCCGTCTCACAGTCAATCGTTGGGCACGGTGAGGACGACACGCTCTGAGCGCGGCCACATCAAGCGCCACCTGTTGTCGTGCCGTATCGACGCAGAAACGGGTCCGTGCCGGAAGCGAGAAGCAAGTACCCTCGTCCGCGTTGAGCGTAGCCTGCACGCCGGCATCACCAGGGCGGCAAGCAGGTGAACGGGGAGGGCATTGGGCTTCTCTTTGTGGTCGCCATGCACAGCTCGCCCGAGCTGGCTCAGAAAGCAGGTGGCACTCACTCGCTATATTTTTATATATATAACGATCAAAATATACAGGGTGCGATTACGATGAGCAAACCATTTTTAATAACAGTGATATCGCCCGTGAAGCGGACGGAAGAGCCAGCCCCGGCAACGGGGCCGGGGTAAAGTGAACCACAGCGTGGGTCAGGCTGCCTGCAAGGCAGAGGGGGCGACACGGGTTGTCGTACCCGCGAACAAGCTGTGATCGAGTGTCATCCTCATATAGTCATAACTAGTGCAGATGGTGCGGCGCAGCTTATCGACCTCGCGTGTGGCAGGGTCAAGACCAAGTAGTGTGACGATGATCTCAAGCGCTTCCCACGGGTGCTTGTCATCGTAATGCGCATGCAGGTGCAGCCACTTCATCGCTTTTTTGCGCGATAGAGGGGCAAAACTGTGCTCGTAGTTGTCACACGAGCAAACCAACGACGCCCACTCCCCGGTGGCACCTTCAATCGCGTAGTTGGTCGCAGCCATTGCGACGGCGAGCGATTCGCGCTCGCAGGTATGCCAGCACCAATGGCTGAGCGACACGATGCCGACCGGCACCTTGCCCTCGATCAGTTCGGCCCTGCTAACGCCGCTCGCCTTAGCCCACGCCAGCCAGTGGTCGGCATGGTTCTGTTCGACCCGAATATTTCGGACCAGATATCGGCGCGCCATTTCCTGACCCGGGTGTTCACCATAGCGGATCTTCAACAGGTTGATCGCCATGTACTGCGGGAACTGGTCGATCATTGGCCAGACGCCGATCAGAAACTGGCGCGCCGCGGCCGTATCGAGTGAGGCGTCGCGCATCGCCTTGAACAATTCATGTTGGACGACGTGTTGCTTGCTATCGCTGCAGGCCTCGACCAGCTCACGGGTCCATGTCGGATAACTGGCGATATCCATCAATGCACCTTCACGCACAAACTGCTTGTTCACGGGCGTGCCTCCACTCAGAAAATGACGTCCTTGCCTTTGGGCATCTGATGTGCGATAGCATGGCCCGCCGCTGGGCGGCGCCTAAGGAGGAAATCGCTGGAAAACGGTTGCGGCCGGCCAATTGCATAACCCTGTGCATAGTCCACACCGATGTCGGCCAGCATCTCGATCACCGCCGCGCTCTCGACGAACTCGGCGATCGTGCTCTTGCCCATGACGTGTCCGATCTGATGGATTGCCTCGACCATGGCGCGATCGATCGGGTCGTCGAGCATGTCCTTGACGAAGCTGCCGTCGATCTTCAGGTAATCGACCGGCAGATGCTTGAGATATGCAAACGAAGACATGCCGGCGCCGAAATCGTCGAGCGAGAAACGGCAGCCGAGCGCACGCAGCTCGTTCATGAAGCGCGAAGCACTCGACAGGTTGGCAATCGCACTGGTTTCGGTGACCTCGAAGCAGATCAGGCTCGGCGGTATGCTGTTGAGCTTGAATTGCTGGTAGAGGAAACCGAGAAACTGCTCGTCGCCGATCGACGCGCCGGACAGGTTGATTGCACATGTGGCGATCGGACAGGGTTCCTCGTCGTCCAGCAGGTCTGCCAGCGTGGCAAAGGCCATCTTGACGACCCAGCGGTCGATCAGGGGCATCAGGCCATAGCGTTCGGCCGCCGGAATAAAGGCAATCGGCGGCACCAGCTCACCGCGCTCGTCGCGCAGGCGGATCAAAAGTTCGAAGTGCGCGCTCTCCGGCTTACCGCTGTTGAGCGTGGCGATGTCTTGTGCGTACAAGCAGAAGCGGTTCTCCTCAAGGGCGTACTGGATGCGGTTTACCCACTCCATTTCGCCGTAGCGCAACGACAGCTCCGAATCGTCGGTCTGGTACACCTGCACGCGGTTGCGGCCCTTTTCCTTCGCCATGTAACAAGCGACATCGGCGGCTCGCAGCACCTCTTCGAGAGAGGTCGGCCGCGACTGGATGTGCACTACGCCAATGCTGACGCTGACCGAGAATGGCCGGCCGTTCCAGGCAAAATGCAGGTCACTAACGGTGTTCCGCAATGTCTCGGCGATGCCGATAGCGGTTTCGGGCGGGCAGTTTTCCAGCAGCACGCCGAACTCGTCGCCGCCGAGCCGAGCCAACGTGTCGTTCTTGCGCAGACGCTGCTGCAGCAGCATGCATACCTGGCGCAGCAGCTCGTCGCCCGCCGCATGCCCACAGGTATCGTTAACCACCTTGAACTGGTCGAGGTCCAGGTACATCAGCGAATGCTCGCCGCACAACTGACGCGGGCTATCGCTCAATTGCTTCAGGCGGTGCTCGAACTCGCGCCGGTTGACGAGACCGGTCAGCGCGTCGTGGCTGGCCTGCCAGGACAAGCTGGCGATGTACTGTCGTTCGCGTGTCATGTCATGGAAGACCAGCACAACGCCGATAATCCCTTCGATGCTGTCGCGGATCGGCGCCCCGATCATGTCGACGGCCACTTCGCTTCCATCCTGCCGGATCAACAGCAGATTGCTGATGGTCTTTTCCCCTGTTTCTGTTCCCAGGATTCGGGCCAGCGGGTGCATTTCTTGCTGCCGGGAGCTTTCATCGAGCAGGTGGAACAGATCGCCCAACGGGCGACCGTGTGCTGCATCGGCCTTGACGCCGATTAGCCCTTCGGCCGCCGGGTTGAGGTATTCGATCCGGCCGCTGGTGTCGGTGGTGATCACTGCATCGCCGATCGACGCCAGGGTGACCTGGGCACGTTTCTTCTCGGCACTCAGCGCCGCTTCGGCCAGCTTGCGATCGGTAATGTCGGTGAAAGACCCGGCCATCCGGATCGGTCTGCCGCTGGCGTCGCGTTGGGCCTGGCCACGGGCGCGGAACCAACGGTAACTGCCAGACTTGGTGCGCATCCGGTATTCGACATCGTAGCCTGGGTGTCCACTGAAGTGAGCATTGAAGGCGGCAATAGTCGACGCATAGTCGTCCGGGTGCAGATAATCGGCCAGCAGCGTAATGTCGCCGGTCAATTCATCGGGCGAGAAACCGAGTAATTCCTTATAGCGCGGCGAGTAGTACATGACGCCGTTCTCGATATCCCAGTCCCAGATACCGTCGTTGCTGCCGCTCACTGCGAGCTGGAAGCGCTCCTCGCTCAATTGCAGCGCACGTTCGAAAGCGGCGCTTTGACGAATCAGCTTGCGGGTACGCCAGACCGCCATCGCGATCAGCAGTGCCGCTGCGCCGAGGTTGCTCCACAGCAGGAGGTCGCGGATTTTGCGCGATGCCTCGCCCAGCGTGTCGGTGAATGCCTGGGCAACAGGCGTCACGCCTTCGTTGATGACTTGGATGCGTTGCCGCAGAGCGCCCAGTTGCTCTGCGGTCAGGCTGGCGGTGGTGATGCCATCGTGCAGCGCTTCGGCGACATCGGCCAACAGGCCCATGTAGCGGTCACCCTCGTTCCAGGCCTGTACCGCGCTCTCGATGTAGCTGGTCGAGCGAAAATAGCGATACAGCCAGATCAGACCGTGGATGTCGGCGGGGTGATTGCCTCCTAGCAGGAACCCTTGGCTGGCAGTACCCAGATCAGGGGGTGACTGATCCAGTGCAAGACGTGCCTGCCGATCGCCCAATGGAACCACCCTCGCGGCGAGGTAACGCTGATAATCGGCCTCGTCGTGGCTTTCGGCGTACAGACTGAGATAGTAGATCGCGTCTTTCTGCCCCTTGGACCACAGGCTCTCGCCCCCCACGTACGCCCGTACGGCTGACAGTACGTTTAGGCTACCGACCCCGAGCACGACCTGCAGCACCACGACCAGCACGAAAGGCCAGACCATTCCAAGAAGACGACGATTGGTGTTGCTTTGTGGGCTGGTCATGCCTTTACGCTTCCTCGTACAAACAAGCCGAGCGAGCAGGCAGCTTTGCCAGGCTCGTCGCCAGCAAGATGGCCACTGTGGATACAATGATGGATGCTTGCAGTCCAGGGACTGCCGTGCCCTTGGTCCTGCTGGCTGGCAGTGTGACACCATAGCGGTCGACTGGATACATTGTTAATGTCATTAGAATAGATTTTTACCGAACGACGAACAAGAGGCATATCTCATTAGCATTGACGGCCGACCTGCAAAGAAAAACAGCCGGCATAAGCCGGCTGTCGAGACGAGGCGAAATACGCTCAGTTGACCGTGACGGAGGCAAAATCCTGCCGTCCGAACGGGCTGACCCGGTAGCCGCTGACATTGCTGCGAGTCAACGCGAAGGCGGTCGGGTAGGCGAGCGGCAGCCACAGCGCCTGGTCGTTGATGATCTTTTGCGCCTGGTGGTAGAGCTTGCTGCGTTCGGCCAGCTTGCTGGTGCGCTTGCCATCCGAGATCAGCTTGTCGAGCTTGGCATTGCAGTAGCGAGCGAAGTTGGTGCCGGACTGCACCGCGGCGCAGGAGAACTGCGGGGTGAGGAAGTTGTCCGGGTCGCCGTTGTCGCCCGACCAGCCCATGAACAGTAGATCGTGCTCGCCGGCCTTGCCGCGCTTGATCAGCTCGCCCCATTCGATCACCTTCACCTGCGCCTTGATGCCGACCTTGGCAAGGTCGGACTGCAGCAGCTCGGCGCCGGCCTTCGGGTTGGGGTTGAGCACGCTGCCGCTCGGCCGTACCCAAATGGTGGTGTCGAAGCCGTTCGGATAGCCGGCTTTGGCGAGCAGTGCCTTGGCCTTGGCCGGATTGTAGCTATAGTCGGCCAGCGCCTTGTCGTAGCTCCAGGTATTGGGCGGGAAAGGGCGGTTGGCGGCGGTGGCGGTGCCTTCGAACACCACTTTCAAATAGTTGGCCTTGTCGAAGGCATAGTTGAGCGCCTGGCGCACCTCAGCCTTGTCGAACGGCTTGTGCTGGCTGTTCGGGGCGACAAAGGCGGTCATGAAGGCCGGGGTCTGCACCACCTTCAGGTGGTCATCGCCACGCGCTTGCTGCACGTCCTGCGGTTTGGGCCCCAGCGCGATCTGGCATTCACCCGACTTGAGCTTCTGCACGCGCACGGTGGCGTCCGGCGTGATCGCGTAGACCAGTGAGTCGACCTTGGGCTTGGTGCCGAAGTACTGTGGGTTGGCCGAATAGCGCACCACCGCGTCTTTCTGGAAGCTCTTGAACACGAACGGCCCGGTGCCGATTGGCTTGCTGTTGAGCTCGACGGTCTTGCCGGCGGAAAGGAGCTTGTCGGCGTATTCGGCCGAGTAGATCGACGCGAAGCCCATGGTCAGCGACGACAGGAAGGTGGCGTCCGGCTGGTTGAGCTCGATCTTGACGGTATGGTCGTCCACCTTGCTGACCGCCTTGATCAGCTTCGGCCACTGCATCGACTGGGCGTGCGGGTAGCTAGCGGCGGTCTTGTACCAGGGGTGGTTGGGATCGATCATCCGGTTGATGCTGAACAGCACGTCATCGGCGTTGAGCGGACGCGTCGGCTTGAAGTAGTCGGTAGTGTGGAAGGCGACACTGCGGCGCAGCGTGAAGGTGTAGGTCAGGCCGTCCGGACTGACCTCCCAGCGTTCGGCCAAGCCCGGCACCACGCGGCTCTTGGCGGTGTCGAACTCGACCAGGCGGTTCATCAGCACGTCGGCCGATGCGTTGGTGGTGACCAGCGAGTTGTACTGCACCACGTCGAAGCCTTCCGGGTTGGCGTCGGTGCAGACGGTCAGCGATTTGGCGTTGGCCAGCAGTGGCAGGGCCAGCAGGGTGAGGGCGGCGAGCGATGTCGGACGCATGGGTTCTCCAGCGGGTTTTTATCGTTAGGTGAGCTTGGCCGAACGGTGCGGGTAGCGCGTCGGCCAGCCTTATAGCGTAGTGGAATTAGTCGGGCCGACCAACCAATTCACCTGCATAACGATAGACCCGGGCATTCTGTAATGCAGCCCGACGCGAAAACGGGCCGCTGCAGCGGCCCGTTCCGGAACAAGACGAGAGTCGCTCACCAAGCTCAGCGCAGCTGGCCCCGACAGTACCGTGCAGCAGTACCGGAGAGCGTTGCGAGTGGGCCTTACTGCGGCACGACGCTCGGGAAGTAATACGCCATCACATAGGTCATCACCCCGACGAAGGTGCAGAAGATCAGGCTGTGCTTCAGTGTGAAGCGGAACAAGTCCGACTCCTTGCCCACCAGCCCGACCGCCGCGCAGGCCACCGCGATCGACTGCGGTGAGATCATCTTGCCGGTGACGCCACCGGTGGTGTTGGCCGCCACCAGCAACGTGTCGTGCACGCCGATCTGGTGCGCGGTGGTGGCCTGCAGCGAACTGAACAAGGCGTTCGACGAAGTGTCCGAGCCGGTCAGGAACACGCCCAGCCAGCCGAGGAAGGGCGAGAAGAACGGGAAGGCCGCACCGGTACCGGCCAACAGCAGCGCCAGCGTCGACGACAGGCCCGAGTAGTTGGCGACAAAGGCGAAGGCCAGCACCATGCCGATCGACAAAATCGGTTTCTTCAGCTCTCGCAGCGTCTCGGCAAAGGTGGCCACACCGTCGCGCGGCTTCATCTTCAGCACCGCCATCGAGATCAGCGCGGCAAAGAAGATGGCCGTGCCGGTGGCGGAGAACAGGTCCAGCTTCAACACCGCGTCGTAAGGTTTGGCGTGCTCGACGATGGGCGCCACCTTGATCACTAGGTTATCCAGGTGCGGCACATGGAGTTTCAGCACCCACGACTCCAGCGCGCCGCCCTTGGCGAACAGCGCCTTGAACGGTTTCAGGCTCCAGATGGTGACCATCGCGGTCAGGATGATGAACGGCGACCAGGCCTTGGCGATCTGGCCGATGCTGTAGCCAGACGGCTTCGGTACATGACGTTGACTGCCATCGTGGCCACCAAAACTCATCGCCGCCGCGCCGCCACCGACGTTCATCGTGGCGAAGCTGAACACCTTCTTCGGCTGCCATACCTTCAGGAAGACAGTCAGGCACACCAGGCTGACCAGTGCCGAGGTGATGTCTGGCAGTTCCGGGCCGACGTAGTTGGAGGTGAAGAATTGCGTGACCGCGAACGAGCCGCCCGCTACCAGCACCGCCGGCCATGTCTCGCGCACGCCCTTCAGGCCATCCATCATCATCACCAGCCAGAACGGTACGATCAGCGACAGGATGGGCAGCTGGTGGCCGGCAGTGGCGCCGATGTGAAACGCATCGATGCCAGTGACCTGACCAGCTACGATGATGGGAATGCCCATCGCGCCGAACGCTACCGGCGCGGTGTTGGCGATCAGGCACAGGCCCGCCGCGTAAAGCGGATTAAAGCCCAACCCGACCAGCAGCGCCGCGGTGATCGCCACCGGCGCGCCGAAGCCGGCCGCGCCCTCCAGGAAGGCGCCGAACGAGAAGCCGACCAGCAGCATCTGCAAACGCTGGTCCTCGGTGATCGACAGCACCGAGGCGCGGATGATGTCGAACTGGCCGGTCTTGACGGTGAGCTTGTACAGGAACACCGCCGCAACGATGATCCAGGCGATCGGCCACAGGCCGTAGGCGAAGCCGAAGCCGGCCGCCGCCAACGCCATGTCGGCCGGCATGCCGTAGACGAAGATGGCGATGATCAGCGAGATCAGCACGGTGATGGTGCCGGCGACGTGGCCCTTCAGCCGCAGCACCGCCAGCGCGACGAAGAAGAAGGCGATCGGGATCGCCGCCACCAGTGCCGACAGGCCGAGGCTGCCGAGCGGTGTGTAGATTTGGGTCCAGGTTTGCATGGTCAACAGTTCCTCCTCACGGCCGTGTTGGGACGGCGTGATGTTTTCATTGTGTGTGATGGGGTGCTGCGGCGGGCGGGGTTTAACCGCTGGGCTTGAGGCGTACTGACATGGGTTCTCTCCTTTATGTGACTAAAAGTCGGCGGGTGGTCCCGCTCGTTATTCGTTTCGTGCTTCGTGATCCGGAGTGACTGACAAATCCAGTGCAGCGTTTTACTCGTCGCGTGGCCGAAGCAGTACGTGTAGTACGGCGAGGCCACGCAACAACGTCGGAAGGATTTGTCAGCTGCTCCCGCTGGCCGATTCGGCCAACATCCGGTCCACCAGCTCTATCCAGTGCATCACCGGCGTGGCCGTGCCGCTTTGCAGGTGGCCGATGCAGCCGATGTTGGCCGACACGATCGCCTGCGGCTGGGTTTGCGCCAGCGCGGCCAGCTTGTTGTCGCGCAGCCGGTACGACAGCGCCGGCTGCAGCACCGAGTAGGTGCCGGCCGAGCCGCAGCACAAGTGGCTGTCGGCCGGCAGCATGACAACCAGGCCCAGCGCCTGCAGCAGCGCCTCGACCCGGCCGCGCACGCGCTGGCCGTGCTGCAAGGTACAGGGCGGGTGGTAGGCGACGCATTCGAGCGGGTGGCGGCGCACCCGTTCGGCCAACGTTGCGGCCATCGGCGCCAGCAGCTCGACGATGTCGCAGGCGAGCTCGCTGACCCGGGCCGCCTTGACCGCATAGGCTGGGTCGTTTCGCAGGTAGTAGCCGTATTCCTTCACCGTCACCCCGCAGCCCGAGGCGTTGATCACGATCGCCTCGGCGCCCTGGTCCAGGTGCGGCCACCAGGCATCGATGTTGCGGCGCATATCGTCCAATGCCGCGTCCTGCTCGTTCAGGTGGTAGCGCACCGCACCGCAGCAGCCGGCGGCCGGTGGTGACACCGCCTCGATGCCCAGCGTGTCCAGCACCCGCAGCGTGGCGTTGTTGATGTTGGGTTGCATCGCCGGCTGTACGCAGCCCTCCAGCATCAGCACCTTGCGCGCATGCTGACGCGTGGGGCGCACGCCGGCTGGCTTGGCCGGCAGCACCTTGGCTTTCAGCGACGGGGGCAGCAGCGGGCGCAGCTGTTGGCCGAAGCGGTAGGCGGTGCCGAACATCGCGGGGCTAGTCATCAGTTTCGCCAGCAGGCGGCGCTGCATCCGCTCCTTAAACGAGCGGCCAACCTGCGCCTCGATCACGTGGCGGCCCACGTCGAGCAGCTTGCCGTACTCGACGCCGGACGGGCAGGTCGACTCACAGTTGCGACAGGTCAGGCAGCGGTCCAGGTGCGACAGCGTCTTGGCGGTCGGCGTGGCGCCCTCGACCACCTGCTTGATCAGGTAGATGCGCCCGCGCGGGCCGTCCAGCTCGTCGCCGAGCAACTGGTAGGTCGGGCAGGTGGCGGTGCAGAAGCCACAGTGCACGCACTTGCCGAGGATGCGCTCGGCCTCGCTGCCCTCGGGGGTGCCCTTGATGAAATCGGCCAGATTGGTCTGCATGGGGACTCCGGATTACAGCGTGGGGTAGAGCCGGCCGGGGTTGAACACGCCGGCTGGGTCGAAGGTGGCCTTGAGGCGGCGCTGAATCTGCAGCAGCGGCGCCGCCAGCGGGGCGAACACACCCACCGCACGATCACCGCCGCGCCACAGCGTGGCATGGCCGCCGAGCTGTTCGGTCAAGGTGCGCACCTGCTCGGCCGGCGCGTCGCTGCGCCACCAGCGCTGGCCACCACCCCACTCGATCAGCTGCGCACCGGGCAGGGCAACCGACCGGGCGGTGCTCGGCAGTGCCAGCCGCCACAGCGGGGCCGATTCGACACGACCGGCGAAGAACGGCGCGGTCTGCTCACGCAGCCCCTGCCAGAGCGCAGAGCAATCGGCGTCGAGCAACCTTTCGCCGCCGAGCTTGATGCAAGCGCCGGCCACCGCCGCCTCGGCGCCGCTCAGGCGCAGATGCAGCACGCCGTCTTGCCAGGCGCTGGCGCTGATCGGCAGAGGCTGGCCGCCCCACTGGTTGAGCCGGCTCAGCGCCTCGGCCTCATACAGTTCGAAGCGCAGCGTCGCCTCGGCGAACGGCTTGGGCAGCACCTTCAGCGACACCTGCAAAATTAAACCGAGCACGCCGAGCGAGCCGGGCAACAGCCGCGCCACGTCGTAGCCAGCGACGTTCTTCATCACCTGGCCGCCGAAGTTCAGCACCCGGCCCTGGCCATCCAGCAGCTGCACGCCGAGGATGAAGTCGCGCAGCGCACCGGCGGCTTGCCGACGCGGGCCTGACAGACCGGCCGCCACGCAGCCGCCCAGCGTCGCGCCCGGGCCGAAGTGCGGCGGCTCGAAGGCGAGCATCTGGCCCTGTTCGGCCAACGTGGCTTCGATCTCGGCGAGCGACGTGCCGCAGCGCGCGGTGATCACCAGTTCCGCCGGGTCGTAGGCGACGATGCCGGCGTGGCCGCGGGTATCGAGCGGCGTGCCATGCGGCGTCTCGCCATACCAGTGCTTGCTGCCGCTGCCGACCAGCTGCAGCGGGGTCTGGTCGCGCGTTGCCCGTTCGACGGCGGCGCGGAAGGAATCGAGCATGTCTGTCATGGCAGCCTCAGAAGCGGGGCAGGTCGGGGTGGGGCAGCTGGCCGTGGTGCACGTGCAGCTTGCCGTACTCGGCGCAGCGCGCCCGGGTCGGGATGGCCTTGTCGTTATTGAGCAGGCCGACCGGGTCGAAGGCGTGCTTCACCGCGAAGAAGGCGTCGCGCTCCTCCGGCGAAAACTGCACGCACATCGAGTTGATCTTCTCGACGCCGACGCCGTGCTCGCCGGTGATGGTGCCGCCGAGCTCCACGCAGGTTTCCAGAATGTCGGCGCCGAACAGCTCGGCGCGGTGCCATTCGTCGGCGTCGTTGCCGTTGAACAGGATCAGCGGGTGCATATTGCCGTCGCCGGCGTGGAACACGTTGATGCAGCGAAGCGCATACTGCCGCTCCATCTCGGCGATGCGGCCGAGCAGGGTGCCGATGTGGCGACGCGGGATCGTGCCATCCATGCAGTAATAGTCGGGCGACAGTCGGCCGGCGGCCGGGAAGGCGTTCTTGCGCCCGGACCAGAACATCAGCCGCTCGGCCTCGCTCTGCGACACCTGGATGCGCGTCACGCCGCTGGTTTCCAGCACCGCGATGGTGCGGGCGATCTCCTCGGCCACTTCCTCGGGTGTGCCGTCGGCTTCACACAGCAGGATGGCCGCCGCCGACAGGTCATAACCGGCGTGGACGAACTCCTCCACCGCGCGGGTGGCCGGGCCGTCCATCATCTCCAGGCCGGCCGGGATGATGCCGGCGGCGATGATCGCCGCCACCGCCTCGCCGCCTTTCACCACGTCGTCGAAGCTCGCCATGATCACCTGGGCGCACTGCGGTTTCGGCACCAACTTCACCACCACCTCGGTGACCACCGCGAACATGCCTTCCGAGCCGATGAAAACTCCCAATAGGTCCAGCCCCGGCGCGTCGGGTGCCAGCGAGCCGAACTCGACCACCTCGCCGTCCATCGTCACCGCGCGCACCTTCAGGATGTTGTTCACCGTCAGACCGTATTTCAGGCAGTGCACGCCGCCGGAGTTCTCCGCCACGTTGCCGCCGATGGTGCAGGCGATCTGCGAGGACGGGTCCGGCGCGTAATAGAGGCCATACGGCGCGGCCGCCTCGGAAATCGCCAGGTTGCGCACGCCCGGCTGCACGGTGGCGGTGCGCGCCAGCGGGTTCAACTCGACGATGTGCTTGAACTTGGCCAGCGACAGCACGATGCCGTCCTCGATCGGCAGCGCGCCACCGGACAGGCAGGTGCCAGCGCCGCGCGGCACCACCGGCACCTTCAGCTCGGTGCACACGCGCAGGATGTGCTGCACCTGGGCCTCGGTTTCCGGCAGCGCCACCGCCAGCGGCAGCTGCCGATAGGCGGCGAGGCCGTCGCACTCGTAGGCCACGGTGTCCTCGGTCTCGAACAGAAACTGGCAGTCGGCGAAAGCGGCGCGCAGCTTGTGTACCAGATCGGCGCGGCGCTGGCGTTCGGCGACGGGCAGGGTAGCGGTCTCGGTCATGGCGGGACTCGTCCTTGTCAGCGACGCGCGGCGTCGCGTTCGCGCACCAGCTGGTGCAGGGTCTTGGCAGCCGGCTTCAGCGGCACGTGGTTCTGAGTCCAGCCCAGTTGCCCGGGCGGGGTCAGGCCGCGCAGCCGGGTGGCCGCCCAGCCGAACAGCTTGTACGCACCGGGTTGGCCGAACAGGCCGCGCCAGGTGCGCCACGCAAGCGCCTCCTTGCCGGTGTGGGCGGCGCCTTGGCCGCGCAGCGGGTGGGCGACGACTTCGCCTGCCGGGCGCTGTTCCTCCTCGCGCAAGCGCATCAGCATCTCGGGAATCGGGATCTTCACCGGGCACACCTCGCCGCAGGCGCCGCACAGGCTGGACGCGGTCGGCAGGTCCTTGGTGTTTTCCAGGCCCAGCATATGCGGCGAAATGATCTCGCCGATCGGGCCGGGGTAGGTGGTGCCATACGCGTGGCCGCCGATGCGGGTATAGACCGGGCAGTGGTTCATGCAGGCGCCGCAGCGGATGCACTGCAAGGTCTTGCGCAGCTGCTCGTCGGCATAGGCCTGCGAGCGGCCGTTGTCGAGCAGCACCAGGTGCACCTCGCGCGGGCCGTCCTTCTCGCCCGTCTTGCGCGGCGACGAGATCATGTTGAAGTAGGTGGTGATCGGCTGACCGATCGCCGAGCGCGTCAGCAGGCTGTACAGCGGCACCACGTCGGTCAGCTTCTCGACCACCTTCTCGATGCCGGTGATGGCGATGTGCATGTCGGGCACTGTGGTGCACATGCGGCCATTGCCCTCGTTCTCCACCAGGCACAGCGTGCCGGTCTCGGCCACCGCGAAGTTGACGCCGGAGAGGCCGACGTCGGCCTTTAGGTACAGATCGCGCAGCGCGTTGCGACCGATGCGGATCAGGCTGTCGACGTCCTCGGTGTACGGCGTATCGGGCAACTTGTCGTGGAACAGCTGGGCGATATGCGCCTTGGTCTTGTGGATGGCCGGCATGATGATGTGGGTGGGCTTCTCGCCGGCCAGCTGCACGATGTACTCGCCCATATCGCTTTCCACCGCGGTGACACCGCGCGCTTCCAGGTAGTGGTTGAGCTCGGTCTCCTCGCTGACCATCGACTTGCCCTTCACCGCCAGCGTGCCGCCGCGCCGGGCGATCAGGTCGTGGATGATTTCGTTGGCTTGTTCGGTGGTCTCGGCCCAGTGCACCTGCACGCCGTTGACGGTGAGCTGCGCTTCCAGTTTTTCCAACAGCTCGGGCAGCTTGGCGAGGCAACGCTGGCGAATGGTCTCGCCGAGCGTGCGCAGCGTCGCCAGCTCGTCGCCATCCGGAAAAGCCGACAGGCGCTTGGCCATCAGGTAGTCCATCGCGGTGCGCAGGCTGGTGCGCAGCTCGCCGTCCTGCAGCGCCGCGCGGGCGTTGTCCTTGAACTGGCGCGACGGGTAGAGAGTGATCGTTTGCTGCTCGCTCATGCCGCGTCCTCCAGTTGGGCCACCGTCAGGTGGTGCGGCAACACCGCCAGCACCACCAGGTCGCGCGGGCCGTGGGCGCCGTAGGCCAGCGTCAGCTGGATGTCGGCGGTCTTGGACGGGCCGGATACCAATAGCGCATTGGTCGGCATGCCGTTTGGCCAAGCTTCGCGGGTCATCGCAGTGTGAAAATCGGCGTGCAGCGTGCGGGTGTCGAACAGCGCGAAGTGGGTCGGCGGCACCAGGCTCATCGTGCGCGGCTCGTCGGCGTCGGGCCACAGCACCAGCGTGCCGGTGGCAGCGATGCCGCAGCGCACCGCGGTGAAGGCGGCATCGGTGTCGTTGAACAGCTCGTCCTTCCACTCGTCGACCACCCGGTCGAAGGACTTCAGCGTCAGCAGTGGGTTGTGCTCCAGCGCGGCGTGGGCGAGGGCGCCGTGCGCCGTCTGGGGCGCCAGCAGCAGGCTGCGGACCGGCCGGGCCTTGACCTGTTCGGCCAAGCGTTGCGGCCAGTCGGCCGCGTGACACCAGACGATGTCGGTCTTCACCGAGCGCATCATCGCCGCCCAGTGGCGCAGCGCCTCGACCTCGTTCCAGCGCGGGCCGAAGTGCTCGAAGTGCGCGGCGATATCGGGCTCGACCGGGGCCGAGCGCGGCGCGGCGCGCAGCTTGGCCAGGATATTGTCGCGCGCGCTCATGCCTTGTCTCCAGTGCGTTCCAGCAGGAAGGTGGCCAAGTGCTTGCCGGCGAACACCCGTTCGCCGTCCTTGGCGAGCTTGCCGTTGATGTTGAGCAGGCAGCCAGCATCGGCGGTGACGAATTCCAGCGCGCCGCTGTGCTGCAGCGACGCGGCCTTGTCGGCCACCATCGCGCCGGCGATGTCCGGGTGCTTCACCGAGAAGGTGCCGCCGAAACCACAGCATTCCGATTCGTGGTCATGCACCACGCGCTCGACATTGGCGAGCCGGTCGACCAGCGCCCAGCTGGTGACGTGCACGTTCATCTCACGCCGCGCGCCACAGGAGGTATGCACCGCCACCCGGGTGGGCAGGCCGCGATCCTGCGGATGGAAGTCCAGCACGTTGAGCAGGAAATCCGACAGCTCCACCACCCGCGCCGCCAGCGCTTCGGCCAAAGCCTGCTCCGGCTCGCCGGCGAACAGGCGCGGCCAGTGGTGTTTCATCATCCCGCCACAGGAGCCGGACGGCACCACGATGGGCCAGTCGTTGGGAAACAGGGCAAGCTGGGCGCGCGCCACCACGCGGGCCTCGTTGGGGTGGCCGCTGGTATAGGCCGGCTGGCCACAGCAGCTTTGCGCCTGCGGGAAATGCACGCACAGGTCCAAGTTCTCCAGCAGGGTAATCGCGTCCATGCCCGCCTCGGGCAGGAACAGGTCGAGCAAACAGGTACCGAAGAAGTAGACGTCGGTCGGCCGCGCACGGCCGCTCGCCGGGATGGCGACGTGATTGGGCTGCATCCTCTCTCCTTTGGATAATTGGTAAGACCAATTTGTTTCATTAAAACCACTGTAGAGTGAATACTCGCCGAACGTCAATAGCCGCTTTTATCGAGCAGGTATTGAGCTGGCGCATTCTTCGCTATTATTGGTCTTACCAATTTATCGAAATGCAGCACTGGCGCGGCCCGACACCGTATCGCCTGCAAAATGCAGCAGGCTAGCGATTGCGCCACACCCGGCCCGGCGGTCGGCTTGTTTCATCGTCCGGGCAGGAGGATGATGGGCGCCGCCTGCGGCAAGTGCGGGGAATCAAGAGAGCAAAATCATGGCGTATCAAAAGGTGAACGTGCCGCGGCTGGCGGACGCGATCGTGGAACAACTGGAAGCGCAGATCCTGGAAGGCGTGCTCAAGCCGGGCTCGCGCCTGCCGGCGGAGCGCACCTTGGCCGAACAGTTCGGCGTGTCGCGCCCGTCGCTGCGCGAAGCGATCCAGAAGCTGACCGCGCGCGGGCTGCTGACCAGCCGGCAGGGCGGTGGCACCTATGTCACCGACCGGCTGGAGACGGCGTTTTCCGACCCGTGGGAACAGCTGATCAACCAGAACGCGGGCCTGCAGGACGACGTGCTGGAATTCCGCCGCGCGATGGAGGGCACCGTCGCCAGCGTGGCGGCGCGCCGCGCCACCGACGCCGACCTGGAACGGCTGCAGGGACTGATCGGCACACTGGAGCAGGCCTACGAGCAGGGCGATCTCGCCGCGCAGTCGGCCGCCGACGTCGCCTTCCATCAGGCAGTGGCCGAGGCCTCGCACAACACCCTGTTCGCCCACCTGATCAGCAGCCTGTTGCACATGCTGCACAAGCATATCGAAGAGAACATTTCCAACCTGTTCGCCAGTGGCCCGGTGGCCGGAGAACTGCTGGAACAGCACATGGCGGTGTGCCGCGCCATCGTCGCCCGCGACCCCGAAGCCGCGCGACGCGCCGCCGAGGCGCACATCGACTTCGTCGCCAGCACCATGGCGCAGTTCAAGGATGAGAAGGAGCGGCGCGAGCGCGCGCTGCGCCGCATGGCCAGCGCCTGAGAGAGCCTGTTGACGATCTAGCGAACGAAGGGGCAGTCAAGGCAAAAAAAGGGGGCGAAACAGCGAAATGGACAAAGAGTCCATGAGCATGTTGCGCGCATTACCAATCAGCACGGAGTTGGGTATGAATTCAAAGTACACAGGGCAGTGTCTTTGTGGCGAAATCCACTATTCAGTCGATGTCGAACCGTTATTTTCTGGAAACTGCCACTGCAAAGACTGCCAAAGAGCCTCGGGCAGTGCTTTTACTCCCGCAATGCTCTTCCCCGAAAAAAACGTTGTTGTTTCCGGCGAAGCAAAATATTTTGAGTCCACGGCCGACAGCGGAAATAAGCACAAAAGAGGCTTCTGCCCGAATTGTGGCTCTCAATTGTTCGCAAAGTTCAGCAATCTTCCCGGCATGCTGGGCATAAAGGCCGGCACCTTAAACGACGCATCCCACTACGCACCAAAGTTGGATTTCCATGTAGCAAGCGCCGCGACTTGGGACTTTATGAACCCCCAACTCCCCAAACAACAAGGTGCGGCTCAAGGTTAGAGTGCAGCAGATCGTCGACAGGCTCTGCCGGCAAAACGACAAAAGGCAGCGATCTTCTCGCTGCCTTTCTTGTTTTCGCCGCGATGCCAATACAATATCCGATCCGGCACCTACGCCGCCGATACGAGGCCGGCCGCACCGACCCGGCGCGCAACCGGCCCACCCAACGAGGAGAAACGGCATGACCAGCCCCCGCGAACTGTTCGAACAGCTCAACCGCGACTACCTGACGGCCCACAAGACCAAGGAAGACCTGTTCTGGGACACCTACATGGGCATCTCAGACGACAACGCCGGCTTCGCCCGCGCCGAGCAAGCCTACAAGGACTTCATCTCCAGCCCGGAACGGCTGGCGGCGGTGCGCCAGGCACTGGCCGACCTCGCCGCCGCGCCCGACAGCGGCGACAAGGCGGCACTGCAGAAGGGCCTCTCGGGCTGGCAGGCGCTGTTCGAATGCAACATCCTCGACAGCGACACCGCACGCGAGCAGATGCGCGAGCTGATTGACATGGAGTCGGCGCTATTCGCCAAAAACCGCCAGCACGCACTGACGCACCTGAACGAGCAGGGCGTGCGCGAGGAAGCCGCGCTCGGCATGCTGCTGACCAATATGGCCACCAACCCCGACGAGGCCGCACGCAAGAGTTCGCACGACGCGCTGCTGTCGCAGGAGCACTGGGTGCTCGAGCACGGCTTCCTCGACCTGGTGCGCCAGCGCAACCGCTTGGCGCGCTCGCTCGGCTACCGCAACTACTTCGACTACAAGGTCAACAAGAACGAGCGGATGAGTCCGGAGGCGCTGTTCGTCATCCTCGACGATTTCGAAGCGCACACCCGCGACGCCAACCTGCGCGCGCTGGCGACGTTGGCCGAACGAAAAGGCGAGGGCGCCTTGGCGCCATGGAACCTGCGCTTTCACATGGCGGGCGACGTCACCCGCCAGCTCGACCCCTACCTGCCGTTCGCCAAGGCAGTGGAGCGCTGGATGCTCAGCTTCCGCCGCCTCGGCATCGGCTACCGCGGCGCGCTGATGCAGCTCGACCTGCTGGAGCGCAAGGGCAAGTACCAGAACGGCTTCTGCCACGGCCCGATCCCGAGCTTCGTCGACGCCGATGGCAGATGGGTGGCCGCGCAGATCAACTTCACCTCCGACGCTAAGCCCGACCAGATCGGCAGCGGCGATAGGGCGATCAACACCCTGTTCCACGAAGGCGGCCACGCCGCGCACTTCGCCAACGTCACGCAAAACTCGCCGTGCTTCTCGCAAGAATTCCCGCCGACCTCGATGGCCTATGCCGAGACCCAGTCGATGTTCTGCGACAGCCTGCTCGGCGACGCCGACTGGCTGAAGCGCTATGCGAAAAACGCCGCCGGCGAAGCAGTGCCGGATGCTCTGATCCGCGCGCAGATCGAGGTCAGCCAGCCGTTCCGCGCCTTCATGGAGCGAATGATCCTGGTGGTTGGCTACTTCGAATGGGCGCTGTACCAGCTATCCGACGACGAACTGACGCCCGAGGCCGTGCTGACGCTCGCCCGCTCCACCGAGCAGCGCATCCTCGGCGTCGCCACCAGCCCACGCCCGCTGTTGGCGATCCCGCACCTGCTCA
This sequence comes from Crenobacter oryzisoli, assembly GCF_030385785.1. Taxonomy (GTDB): domain Bacteria; phylum Pseudomonadota; class Gammaproteobacteria; order Burkholderiales; family Chromobacteriaceae; genus Crenobacter_A; species Crenobacter_A oryzisoli. Next base: position 753 of record NZ_JAUEDK010000052.1, on the reverse strand, counting down.
ACCAGGAGTCGGCCGCCGCCTACCACGGCTACCTGCTCGCCAATATGGCTGTTTACCAGACCCGCGCCTATTTCGAGCGCGAGTACGGCTACCTCACCGACAACTCGGCCATCGGCCCGAAGCTGGCCGAACACTACTGGGCGCCAGGCAACAGCATCAGTCACAACGCCACGCTGCTCAGCCTGACCGGTGAGCCGTTCAATGCGCGTTATCTCGCCGACGTGTGTAACCAGACGGTGGACGAGGCATGGGCCGCCGCCCAGGCGCAGATCGCGGCGGCAGCAGGGCGTGGTGAGCCGAGCAGTTATCCGGATGGGCTGGATGCGCGCATCCGGCTGGTGCATGGGGCGGAACTGATTGCCGACAATAACGAATCGGATGCGGCGATGTGCGAGCGGTTCGAGGCGTGGGTGGCCGAGCGGTATCCGGCGAGCGTGCATTGAACCTCGCCTGATAAAAAGCCGGACGCATTATCAGTCCGGCTTTTTTGATTCTTCAAAGGATTTTGGGAACGTGGGTTTAGAAGGCTTCCTTGTCGGTTTCGCCCGACCGGCTAGCTCCTTTTCTTGCCTCGCCAAGAAAAGAAACCATAAAGAAAGCGCCCCCGATGCGGTAATGCCGTTCACTTAGCGGATCGAACCTGTTTGATTGGGTAACGGGACGGCAGCTTTTTCACCACGCGGGGGCATTCACGCCCCCGCCGTTGTTTCGGTAGCAACAACTCCCCGAGGCGTTCCCGCAGACGCAGCAAGC
>NZ_JAUEDK010000051.1 GCF_030385785.1 Crenobacter oryzisoli | reverse complement strand
AGCTTTACGACAGCGCTGCATTATTTGCGCTATGAGTGGAGCTGGCTGGCGATCAGCAGCCCCGGCACCTTGCCGGCGCGCTTGCTGCGTCTGCGGGAACGTCTCGGGGAGTTGTTGCTACCGAAACAACGGCGGGGGCGTGAATGCCCCCGCGTGGTGAAAAAGCTGCCGTCCCGTTACTCAATCAAACAGGTTCGATCCGCTAAGTGAACGGCATTACGGCAATTGCCGGCTTTTTTCGTTTCGTGATGAGCCCAGGGCTCATGCACGCGAGGCGAGCGAGGCGCCCTGCGAGAAATAGCTCTTTACCCCAGACAGGATGGATTGGGCCATCTTCTGCTGGAAGTCCGGGTCGAGCAGGCGGCGTTCCTCGTCGGGGTTGCTGATGAATGCCGTCTCGACCAGGATCGACGGGATGTCCGGAGCCTTCAACACGGCGAAGCCAGCCTGTTCGACCTTGCCCTTGTGCAGCGAATTGAGGTCGCCGATCCTGCCGAGCACCGATTTGCCAAGCTTCAGGCTGTCGTTGATCGTCGCGGTTTGCGTCAAATCGAACAGGGTGTGTGCAAGATAGGGGTCTTTGGTGTTGAGTTTTACCCCGCCGAGCAGGTCGGAGTCGTTCTGTGTCTGCGCGAGGTAGCGAGCCGCAGTGCTGGTCGCCCCTTTCTCGGACAAGGCGAATACCGACGATCCCTTCGCCGCCGGTGTGATGAATGCGTCGGCATGGATGGAAATGAAAAGGTCGGCGTTGAGCTTGCGCGCCTTGGCGACCCGTACCCCAAGCGGAATGAATACATCATCCTCGCGGGTCATATGTGCCTTCATATTCGGCTCGCGGTCGATCATCTGCTTCAGTTGGCGAGCAATTTTCAGCACGATGTCTTTCTCGTGCGTGCCGCGCGGGCCAGTGGCGCCGGGGTCTTCACCGCCGTGGCCCGGATCGAGCATCACCACGATAGGCCGGTCGGTACCGGCTTTGCCTGGCTTGGGCTTGGTCGGCTCCGGTGGGTTGTTCTGGTCGAGCTGGCCCTTGTTGTAGTCGTCCAGCAATGTCAGCAACGGATCGTTTTGAGCTTGTGCCGGATACAGGTCGACGACCAGTCGATGCTTGAACTCGGCGACGGGCTTTAGCGTGAAGACCTGCGGTTTGACCTCGGTCTTCAGTTCGAGCACCAGCCGCACCGTGTCCGGGGTATTCTGGCCGGCCCGGGCGCTCTGGATGAATGGGTCGCTGCCGCCGACCTGCTTGCTGATGTCTTTGAGCAGGCTGTTGAGTTGGACGCCTTCGACGTCGACGACCAGCCGGTTCGGGTTGTTCAGCAGAAACTGCTTGAACTTCAGCGGTGCGCTTGATTCGATGGTGACTCGGGTATAGGTTGACGAAGGCCACACGCGTACCGCGACGATCGTCGCGTCGGCGGCCAAGCCGACGCGGCTGACCGACAGCAGCCAAGTGGCGGCGGCGGCGCCAAGTAGGCGGCGGCGCAGAGGGTTGTGATTCGACTCAGGCATTGGGTTTCTGTTCGCTATTGGCCGACAAAACGAAGCTGCGACCGTTACTGGTGAGATCGAGTTCCGCAACCAGTCTGGTTGGCGGCCTTGTCGGCATCGAAATAAATGCGGAGGCCGGTTTCTTTGCCATTTCGTTCTGCTCTGCAAAACGATAGGGGGACGAAAAAGGCGGCCAGTATGTCCAAATTATCCTGAATTAGCACGGCAAATCAAAGAGGCATGCTAATGGGGTTTTGCTGGGGCGTGGGCGATGCTGGCCTTTGCCAGTTTCGGATGGGCCGGCTCCGAAGCCGGGGGATCGACGAACTCGAACCGCCCCTTGTTGTCGTCGACGAGCAGCGCAAGGAGAGGGTCATTGTGTGCGTGCGTCGGGAATAGGTCGACGACCAGCCGATTTTTGAACTTGGCATCGGGTTTCAGAGCGAAGACCTGTGGTTTGACCTCGGTCTTCAGATCGAGCACCAGCCGGGCTGTGTTCGGGGTGGGCCTGCTGACACGGGCGCTATGGACGAGCGGGTCATTGCTGCTGATCTGGCTGCCGATGCTCTTAAGCGGATTGTTGAGCTGTACGCCTTCGACATCGATGACCAGCCGGTTCGGATTGGCCAGCAGAAGTTGCTTGAACTTCAGCGGGGTGCTTGACTCGATGGTGAGGCGGGTATGCGTCGGCGACGGACTGGTGCGCACCGCGATGATCGCGGGGCTGGCGGCGAGGCCTACATCGCTGGTCAATAGCAGCCAGGCAGCGGAGGCGACAGCGATCAGGCGGCGCGGGGAAATGTGATTCGATTCAGGCATTGGGTTCCGTGCTCGCTATTGGCCGACAAAACGAAAGTCCGGCCGTCGCCGACGACGTCGAGTTCCATGACGAGATCCGCCGGCGGCAGCAGGCCGGCGGCCTTGTCTGGCCATTCGACCAGGCAGACGCTGTCGGCATCGAAATAGTCGCGAAAACCGGCGTCTACCCATTCGTCGGGGTCGGCGAAACGATATAAATCGAAATGATGGGCGGTCAGCCGCGGCAATTGATAACTTTCCACCAGTGTGTAGGTTGGGCTCTTCACCCGGCCGGTGTGACCGAGTGCGGTAAGAAAGCCGCGCGTCAGTGTGGTCTTGCCGGCGCCGAGATCGCCCTGCAGGTAGATTACCAGACCGGGGGTGACAGCTGCTGCCAGCGCAGCGCCGAGCGCCAGCGTGGCAGCTTCGTCCGGTATATAACCGGAGCGTGAGCGGGTATCATTCATAACCATGCAGGCAAGCAACTCCGAAAACCCGAATTATCCCGAATTGGTGCGGCAAATTAAAGATTGGGCGCGCGAACTGGGCTTCGCCGACGCCCGTATAAGCCGGGCCGAACTGCCCGCCGAGGCAGGCGAGCGGCTGGTCGCGTGGCTGGAAGCCGGCTACCACGGTGAAATGGACTATATGGCGCGTCACGGCCAGTTGCGGGTGCGTCCAGCCGAGCTGGTGCCCGGTGCGCTGTCGGTGGTGTCGCTGCGCATGCACTATTGGCCGGCCGAGGCGAAGTCGTCCGACGCGGTACTGGCGAACGGCAACGCTGCGTATATCTCCCGCTACGCTCTCGGCCGCGATTACCACAAGGTGGTTCGCAATCGGCTGCAGAAGCTGGCCGACCGGCTAGCCGAAACGATACAGCCGCTCGGTTACCGGGTGTTTACCGACAGCGCGCCGATTGCCGAAGTGGCGCTGGCGGCGCAGGCGGGCCTTGGCTGGCGCGGCAAGCACACCCTGCTGCTCAACAAGGGACAAGGTTCGCTGTTCTTCCTCGGCGAACTGGTCACCGACCTGCCGCTGCCGCCGGACGAGAGCGAGGCGGAACACTGCGGCCGTTGCACCCGCTGCCTCGACGTTTGTCCGACCGGGGCGATCGTCGAACCGTACACGGTCGACGCGCGCCGCTGCATTTCCTACCTGACGATCGAACTGAAGGGCGCGATTCCCGAGCCGTTACGGCCGCTGATCGGCAACCGGGTCTACGGTTGCGACGACTGTCAGCTGGCTTGCCCGTGGAACCGTTTCGCCGTGCACACCGCGGAGCCGGACTTTGCGGTGCGTCACGGTCTCGACGACGTGAGCCTCGTCGAACTGTTCGGCTGGAGTGAAAACGAGTTCAAGACCCGGATGGCTGGTAGCCCGATCTACCGTATCGGTTATCTGAAGTGGCTGTCGAATATCGCGGTCGGCCTTGGCAATGCACCGACGTCGGATGTGGTGATTGCTGTGCTGATGGCGCGTGCCGACCACCCGGACGAACTGGTGCGCGAACCGACCCGCTGGGCGTTAGCACGGCATGGCGTGGAGCCGGGGTGAGCCGCCCAGACCTGTTGCAATCTCTGTCTATTGACCCTCAATCTTCGACGAACCTTCCGACCCGATGGACGCTCCGGTCGGCTCAGACTGATGAGCTGACCGCTGCTGGCGATCGAGCGAGCCACCACCAAGCGGGCTGATGTGGGAACGCGCCGTTCTACGCGCGATGCGGCTTCATGACGCCGACCGAAAGCGAATGGGATGCGACCTCTTGGCCTGTCGAGAGGCGAAGCGCGCCGTCGGTTTCCCGATGGCGCGCCGGGTGCTGATGCGATGTGAGCTATGACTCAGTCGAGCTCGCGGGTAAAGTGGAAGGCGTTGATCACCATGCCTTCGCGGAAGTAGAAGCGGTGCGCGTCGGTGCGATGGGTGCCGGAGTCTAGCGTCAAAAAGCGGCAGCCTGCCGCGTAGGCGATCGCCTCGCAGCGTGCCAACAGCAGCGAGCCGACCCCCTGCGAGCGATGTGCCTCGTCGGTGACCAGATCGTCGATATAGAGGCGCCGCCCCTCGTAGGTGTTTTCGTAGATGCGGTACAGCGCCACCCCGACCACTTGGTCGCCCTGCAGCGCGAGCTCGATCCGGCCGCCGTCGGCACACACCCGCGCGAGAGTCGTCAGGTAGCCGGCCTCGTCGGCCGGTAGTCGCGGGCGCAGCTGACGGTGCACCGGCAATGCCTTGCCTAGCTGTACCGGGTCGAGAATCTGGCCTTGCGCATCGGTGGCGGCGTAGAGTCGGGTCGTGTTCATTGCGGGACTCGCGACGGGGCGACCAGCACCGATTCGCCCTCCAGTACGACCCGGTCTTTCACCCGGCACTCGGTCTTGAAGGTGACGCGTTTCTTCACTGGGTCTAGCGCGCTGACCGTGGCGATGGCGGTGACGGTTTCGCCGATGCGCACCGGGGCCTTGAACTGAGTCGACTGCGACACGTAGATCGCGCCTTCGCCGGGCAGCTTGGTGCCGACCACGGTCGAGATCAGGCTGGCGGTGAGCATACCGTGGGCGATGCGGCCGCCGAACCGGGTGGTCTCGGCGTACTCCTGGTTGATATGCACCGGGTTGTCATCGCCGGACACGCCCGCGAACAGCAGGATGTCCGCTTCGTTGATGGTTTTGGCGTAGCTGGCCGACTGGCCGATCTGGATATCTTCGAAGAACACGGTTGCCATCTGGTTAGCCCTTTATTCGAATGGAATTGCCAGGCCATTGTGGCAGCAATTGCCGGTGCTTGCCAAAGTGTCAACGCGAGACCCGTCGATCATCGCGTGCAAGTGGCCTGACACCTCTGTGGTGTCGCGCGTTTCCGCTGCCGGCAGGGCGTGTCGGCGTCTGGTAGGTGCCGTGCAAAAAGACTGTCCGACAGGTAGACTTGGGCTGACCCGATTGTTGGACCGTCGTTGGGCGAGAACACAGCGTTGCGTTTTGACGACGCCGGTCCCATATTTTGTTGGTTAAACGCTTGTTTGAATCCGCGCACTGGCCGACAATGGCCCCGATGCCGGCTGAACTGGCGCCATATCAACACTCCGATCATCCCTACGTGAGAGGTTAGCAATTTCCCATGAAAGCTTTAGTCGCTGTGAAGCGCGTTGTGGATTACAACGTGAAAGTCAGGGTCAAGGCCGATGGTTCCGACGTGGACATCGCCAACGTCAAGATGTCGATGAACCCGTTTGACGAGATTGCGGTGGAAGAGGCAGTGCGCCTGAAGGAAGCCGGCAAGGTCAGCGAGATCGTGGTGGTGTCACTAGGCGTGAAGCAGTGTGAGGAAACGCTTCGTACCGCGCTGGCGATGGGTGCCGACCGTGCAGTGCACGTCGAGACCGACGCCGAGCTGCAGCCGCTGGCGGTGGCCAAGCTCTTGAAGGCTGTGGCCGACAAGGAGCAACCGAGCCTCGCCATTCTCGGCAAGCAGGCGATTGACGACGACGCCAATCAGACTGGCCAGATGCTGGCCGCGCTGCTGGGCTGGGGTCAAGGCACTTTCGCCTCCAAGGTGGAGCTGAACGCCGAGACTGCCACTGTTACCCGCGAGGTGGACGGCGGTCTGGAAACCGTGAAGCTGGCGCTGCCGGCAGTGATTACCTCCGATCTGCGCCTGAACGAGCCGCGCTATGTGAAGCTGCCGAACATCATGGCCGCCAAGAAGAAGCCGCTCGACAAGCTGACCCCGGCCGACCTGGGCGTTGACATCGCGCCGCGCCTGAAGACGCTGAAAGTGGCCGAACCGGCCAAACGCTCGGCCGGCATCAAGGTGGCGAACGCCGCCGAGCTGGTCGCCAAACTCAAGAACGAAGCAAAGGTGCTGTAAATCATGGCTATTCTCGTTATCGCTGAACACGACAACCAGAGCCTGAAGGCAGGCACCCTGAATACCGTCACCGCCGCCGCCAAGGTGGGGGGAGACATCCATGTGCTGGTGGCCGGTCAGAACGCGGCGGCCGCTGCCGCCGCTGCTGCCAAGCTGGCCGGCGTGGCCAAGGTGCTGCATGTCGACGCCGCTCAGTATGCACACGGCCTGGCCGAAAGCCTGTCGGCCCTGGTGGTCGAGCAGGCCAAGCAGTACAGCCACGTGTTCGCTCCGGCGACCTCGTTCGGCAAGAACCTGCTGCCGCGCGTCGCGGCACTGCTGGACGTGGCGCCGGTGTCCGACATTGTCGCCGTCGAGTCGACCGACACCTTCGTGCGTCCGATCTACGCCGGCAACGTGCTGGCCACCGTGCAGTCGAGCGACCCGATCAAGGTGGTGACCGTGCGCACCACCGCATTCGAGGCCGCCGCCGAGACCGGTTCGGCCAACGTTGAAAGCGCCACTGCTGCAGCCGACAGCGCGCTGTCGCAGTTCATCGGCCAGGAGCTAACCGTGTCCGACCGCCCGGAACTGGCTTCAGCCAAGGTGGTGGTGTCGGGCGGCCGTGCGCTGGGCTCGGAAGAACAGTTCAAGGCCGTGATCGAACCGCTGGCCGATAAGCTCGGCGCCGCCGTGGGCGCGTCGCGCGCCGCGGTCGACGCCGGCTACGCGCCGAACGACTACCAAGTCGGTCAGACCGGCAAGGTGGTGGCACCGGACCTGTACGTCGCCGTCGGCATCTCCGGTGCGATCCAGCACCTGGCCGGCATGAAAGACTCCAAGGTGATCGTTGCGATCAACAAGGACGAAGAAGCGCCGATCTTCCAAGTGGCCGACTATGGCATCGTCGGTGACCTGTTCACCGTGGTGCCGGAGCTGATCGCCGAGCTGTCCAAGTAAGGACCGCGGCGCAGTCGCAAGAAGAAGCAAACAAGGCCGGCGTCAGACCGGCCTTTTCTACATCACGAGAAAATCCACGAGAAAACCGAGGTGCTGACATGATCTACCACGCCCCCCTAAAAGACATCCGCTTTGCGCTGAACGAGCTGGCCGAGCTGCCTGCTGTGTGCAGCCTGCCCGGTTACGAGGACGCCAGCGTGGAGCTGGTCGACGCGATCCTTGAGGAGGGCGCCAAATTCGCCGAGAACGTGCTGGCGCCGATCAACAAGCAGGGCGACCAGGGCGCGCGGCTCGACGGTAACATCGTCACCAGCGCGCCGGGCTTCAAGGATGCCTGGCAGCAGTATGTCGAGGCCGGCTGGGTCGGCCTGCGCGCGCCGGCCAAGTTCGGCGGGCAAGGGCTGCCGGCCCTGGTGGCGCTGGCGACCGAGGAGATGTGGTGCTCCGCCAACCTGGCGTTCTCGCTGGCGCCCTTGCTGACGCTAGGGGCGATCGAGGCGCTGAACCATCATGCGTCCGACGAGCTGAAGGCCGTCTATCTGCCCAGGATGTCAGCCGGCGAGTGGACCGGCACGATGAACCTGACCGAGCCGCAGGCCGGCTCCGACCTTGCCCAGGTGCGCACCAAGGCGCAGCCGCAAGGTGATGGTACCTACCGCATCAGCGGCCAGAAGATCTTCATCACCTGGGGCGAGCACGACATGGCGGACAACATCGTCCATCTGGTGCTGGCCCGCCTGCCGGACGCGCCGGCCGGGGTGAAAGGCATTTCGCTGTTCGTGGTGCCGAAATTCCTGATCAATGCCGACGGCAGTCTGGGTGAGCGCAACGACGTGCGTTGCGTGTCGCTGGAGCACAAGCTGGGCATTCACGGCAGCCCGACTGCTGTGATGAGCTTCGGCGATAACGGCGGCGCGGTCGGCTACCTGGTTGGCGAGGCCAACAAGGGTCTGTCGTATATGTTCACGATGATGAACCATGCCCGCCTCGGCGTCGGCATCGAGGGCATGGCGGTGTCCGAGCGTGCCTACCAGGCCGCGGTAGCCTATGCGCATGAGCGGGTGCAGAGCCGTGCGATCGGTTCGCCGGACCTGGCCGGGGTGGCGATCATCAAGCACCCGGATGTGCGTCGCATGCTGATGACGATGAAGGCGCAGATTGAGGCACAGCGAGCGCTGGCCTTCTACACTGCTGCCGCGCTCGATCGCGCCGCGCGTCATCCAGTGCCGGACGAGCGTGCACGCAACCAGGCGCTGGTCAACTTCCTGATTCCGATCGTGAAGGGCTGGAACACCGAGCAGGCCAACGAGATCACCAGTCTGGCGGTGCAGGTGCACGGCGGCATGGGCTACATCGAAGAGACCGGCGTGGCGCAGTACTACCGTGACGCGCGTATCACCGCGATCTACGAGGGCACCACCGGCATCCAGGCGCTCGACCTGATCGGCCGCAAGACAGCCAGCGAGAACGGTGCCACCGCGCGCTGGCTGCTCAACGAAGTGGCCGCCACCGCCGAGCGGCTGAAGGCGGCCGGTTTCGCCAGCCTGTCGGCCAATCTCGCCGCTGCCGTGGTCGAAGCCGAGCGCTGCGTGGCGTTCATTGTCGACACCTTCGCGGCGCAGCCGCAGCTGGCCGGCGCCGGCGCGGTGCCGTTCCTGAAGCTGATGGGCATCGTGCTGGGCGGTTGGCAGCTTGGCCGCGCGGCGTTGATCGCCAAGGCGCAGTCGGGCGAAGACGGTGCCGATGTCGAGTTCCTGGCAGCCAAGCAGATCACCGCGCGATTCTACGGCGAGCACCTGCTGCGGCAGGTGGCGGGGCTCGCCGCTGCAATCGTGGCTGGCGCCGACAGCGTGCTGGCGTTGGACGATAGCCAGTTCTGAGTTGCTCCTGCTTGAAAACGGCCGGCTGCCTGTCAGGGCGCCGGCCGTTTTTGCATGCCAGTTGCGGGCCACCCTGACGAGGCGGGGGGAGCCTTACCGTTCCCCCGTTAGAGCGTACCGGCTATCGACTGCACGGCGGCAAACAGCCGGTCGAACGGGTTGCTGTCCGTCAGCGCGTCGTCCTGACCTATGCTGCTCGCCGGTTGCATCTGGCCACGTTTCAGGTGCTCGTTGCGCAGGGCGGCGATCACCTTGCCGCCGAGGTGCAGCAGATCTGCGTCGTAGAGGTCCCCTATGGCCGACAGGTCGGTCAGCGGGATGTTGATCACCGGCACATTGCTGTTGCGCGGCTAGGCGCTCCAGCTGACCGGTATCGAGTAGGCGTGGCTCGGGCCGCCGTCAGCGTGCCGCTGCCGTTGCGGTTGAGGATCATGTTGGCGCCCCGATCTCCCTGGCTGAACGGTTGGCCGAAAATCTGGCTGACGCTGGTATACGCGGCCGGGGGGGGGGCATGCTGGCTAGGTTGTTGCAGTGGCTGACGCTGTCTTCGGTGATCCCTGGCGACCAGGGATGGTGCCGTTGCCGGGACAGTTGCTCGATGATGGCAGCATTAGCCGGTCGCTGGCGGTCTGCGGATTGGTGACATAGAGCGGCCCGTTGCCGCCTATCGCATCGGTCACCGCTGCCACGGCCCCAACGCCGGCGAACTTATTGCACAGCAGATAGCCTCCGATGCCTTGATAGCTGAACGGCGCGACTAGCGCGTTGCTGATGCCCAGCTCGAAGGTTCCTTGATGCCCCTGTTCGGGTCGATGGCGTGGATGCGATTGTTGATCACGCTGCGTACGCCATACGGCTGGACCAGATTGGCAGCAGCGATGAAGCCGCTCCCGCGGCCATTGTCCTGTAGGGTGTTGCCGCCTTGGGTGGAGTGGTAATCGACCGGTGCAGCGCTGCTCCAGCTGCTCGAAGCATAGTTCTGACGGTCTACGCTGTACTGGTTGGAGGCCAGTAGGGCGACAGTGCGCACCGGGACCAGGCTGCCAGTGAGGCCGAAGTAGCTGTAGAGCGGATTGCCGAGCATGTTGCTGGCGCTCAGGTTGATGGTGAATACCGGCCGCGACTTGGCGGTGGCGACACTGCTTGCGTTGACGCTGCTGAGCGTGCCGCCGTCGACGATGGCGCTGGCGATCGCGCGCTGGCTGGCAAGGTCGATTGGTGATGCGCCGGCCAGTGTCGCGTTGGTCAGCTTGGAGATGATGGCGCTGGCAAGATCGGCGGTGGCGGTGTCGCCATTGGCCAGGTAGTCGTCGTACAGATTGCCCGGGTTCGCGCCGCTGGCGCGCGCGACCTGCTGTACGGCTATTTCCGCCGCTGTCTTGCTCCAGCCCTCGATGCGCTTGGCGGTGACCAGGGTCGTGATCGGCGTGATATGGATTGGGGTAGTTGGATCCTCGATCACGGTGGCCAAGGTGAACGAGGTGGTGAAGTGTCCGCCGCTGCTGATGTCGACGGTGTTCGGCCCCACTTCGGCCAGCATCTTTTTGCCCCACGCTTGTTGGGGGTCGACGGTCAGGCTGTAGGAGCCGTTCGCGCTGGTGGTGGTGCTCGGGTCCCCCGGCTCGCATTGTCCGTTATCGTTCAGGTCGACGCACACGGTGGCGCCCTGCAGATAACCATCTATTGCTCGGCCGGAGATGGTCATGCTGCGCGGCAGGGGGGGGGCGACCCCTCCATTGCCGCTGCCATCGGGCTGGCCCGAGCTGCCGCTGTTGCTGCCGGTGTCACCGGCGCTGCCGCCGTTGCTGCCTGTGCTGCCACCGTTGGCCGGCTTGCCAAGGGTGTTGCTGCTATACCCGCCGCTGCCACCGCCTCCCCCCCCACAGGCGGTGAGTAGAGCGCAGCCCAGAGTGAGTGCGAACAAGCTGAATGGCGATGATGTATGCATGCCGGGGCCTCCACGTCATCTCTTCATGAGCGCCCACCCCAGAAAGAGTGGTGGCTAAACGAGGGTGTTGTTTATTCCCAGCATAGTTGCTTGCATCATCCAGAAGAAAAGTTTGTGATAACTACTTAAACTTTATTTTGCCAATATTAAATGACAAAATCATGTTGACGTGACGTCTTCAAACTAGAGTCTGACTATTTGAGTCATTCAATGACAAGGTTGGTCGCCGATGTCCCTGTCCACCAGTCTCCATCCGCCGACGCCGTTGTTGTATTGCGCGGTGGCGCCTGTCTTTGTCGTGCTTGCACCGTGTGCCGGTTGATGCGCTGTTGACAGGGGCATTGGTGTTCGGCGGCGCGTTCTGGAGCAATCGCATTGCTGGCCCAGGTCGACCGCTGGTGAACGGCGCGCAATCCGCGTGTGCGCCTGCTGCTGATAGTGCTGGGCGTGTTGCTGGTCACGGTGCGGGGCTATCAGCTGGTGTGACTGCCGGCCCAGAAGCAGACCGCACGCAACAAGGCCCGCATCTCCCGGCCAGCCTGCTTGACCTGGTGCTGGCGCGGAGCCGCGGCGGCCGGCTGCACTTGGCCGAGCCGTGGCAGCCTATGGGACGGTGGTTGCATGCTCTACTATCAGGGGGAGCGCGAGGTGCTGCGGTCGAGCCGGCTAGGCTGGCACCTCGAGCCACGCGCCTTACGTAGCGGCGAACTGGCCTGGCGGCTCGACTCGTCGGGCCAACAGGGCCGGCCGACGCCTGACCGGCACGGTGTGCGCATTGAGCAGCGGGTGCTGGAATTGCTGGCGGTGGTGGTCGCCGAGGCGGTCCCAGCCTGGCGCGACGCCGGTCTCGGCGGCAGGTTGGCGTTGCAGCTGGGCAGTTGGGCCGGGCAGCGGAGCCAGTTATCGGGCAATTGCAGCTGGACTGGGATCGTGCCAGCGCCAATGTCAGCACGGTGCGGCCGTTCGGACGCTACCGGCTGAGCGTGGCCGGTGCCGGCAAGGGGGGGCTGAGTCTCGCAACGCTAGCCGGCCCACTGGTTTTGCAGGGGGAGGGCATTGGTAGCCAGGGACGCGGCTAACGCTCGCCGGCAACGCCGACAGTGCGCCGGAACTGGCTAAAGGGCTGCGTCCGTTGCTGCTGCCGATAGGTCGGCCGGTCTGCAAGAGCCAGTACGCCGGGCAGGTAAAGTAGCGAATTTACCCGACCAGCTGTTGTGTCAAAGGGAAAATCGCGTTATTATTTAAAGGTTTATCCAAACGGGACAAGTGCCGCCGCACTGCGTCCCGTTATTCGCATAAAGCCATCATAAAAGCACTAAATGCTAACAGCAAACAGGAGCCAGCCAATGTCCATGCCCGCACTTCTTGCCTTGGCTGACGGTACGATATTCAAAGGCACTGCCATCGGTGCCGCTGGTTTCACCGTTGGCGAAGTGGTCTTCAATACCGCCATCACCGGGTATCAGGAGATTCTGACCGATCCTTCCTATACCAAGCAACTCGTCACTCTGACGTATCCCCATATTGGCAATGTCGGCGCGAATTCGGAAGATACCGAATCCCGCGCCGTTTTTGCATCGGGTCTGATCATCCGCGATCTGCCGCTGTTGCACAGCAACTTCCGTGCGGAGAACTCGCTGTCGGAATACCTGAAAGCCAACAACGTTGTCGCGATCGCCGACATCGACACTCGCAAGCTCACCCGCCTGTTGCGCGAGAAGGGCGCTCAGGCCGGCTGCATCATGGCCGGCGAGGACCTCGACGAGGCGCGCGCGGTGGAGCTGGCCAGGGGCTTCGGCTCGATGGCCGGCCAGGATCTGGCCAAGGTGGTCAGCTGTGAGCAGCCTTACCATTGGGACACCCGCGAGTGGCGTCTCGGCGAAGGCTACGGTGTCCAGCCCGAGGCGAAGTACCACGTGGTCGCCTACGACTTCGGCGTCAAGCAAAACATCCTGCGCATGTTGGCCGAGCGCGGCTGCCGCCTGACCGTAGTGCCGGCTCAGACCCCGGCCAAGGACGTGCTGGCGCTCAACCCGGACGGCGTGTTCCTGTCGAACGGCCCAGGAGACCCGGAACCGTGTGACTACGCGATCGCCGCGATCAAGGAAATCCTCGACACCAAGCTGCCGGTGTTCGGCATCTGCCTCGGCCACCAGCTGCTCGGCCTAGCGACCGGCGGCCAGACCTCGAAGATGAAGTTCGGTCACCACGGTGCCAACCACCCGGTGCAGGACCTCGACTCCGGCCGCGTGATGATCACCAGCCAGAACCACGGCTTCCAGGTCGACGAGACCAGCCTGCCGGCGAACGTGCGCGTCACCCACCGTTCGCTGTTCGACGGCACCGTGCAGGGCATCGCGCTGACCGACCGTCCGGCGTTTTCGTTCCAGGGCCACCCGGAAGCGAGCCCGGGCCCGAACGATGTCGCTTACCTGTTTGACCGTTTCGTTGCGTTGTTGGCCGAACGCCGAAGCTAAACAGAAAGACGCAGGAGAACGACCATGTTGGGGATCACCGACCCGCTGACCTTCCTGATAGGCACCATCTTCATCGTGCTGTTGCCGGGCCCGAACTCGCTGTATGTGCTGTCTGTGGCGGCGCAGCGCGGTGTGAAGGCCGGTTTCGTCGGCGCGTTCGGGGTGTTCACCGGCGACGCGATGTTGATGCTCGCCACTGCGGCGGGAGCTGCGTCGCTGTTGAAGGCGCTGCCGGGGCTGTTTCTGGTGCTGAAGTACGCTGGTGCGGCATACCTGGCGTGGGTCGGCGTCAACATGCTGAAGGGAGCGGTCAAGAGCTGGTCCGCCCCGGCGCCGGTCGACACCGGCTCGGCGGCTCTGGCGGTGGACATGCGCAACCCGTTCACCCGGGCGCTGTCGATCAGCCTGATGAACCCCAAGGCGATCCTGTTCTTCCTGTCGTTTTTCGTGCAGTTCGTCGACCCTGCCTACTCGCATCCGGCGCTGACCTTCGTCGCGCTCGGGTTGATCGTGCAGGCCTGCAGTGCCACCTATCTGACTGTGCTGATCCTGGCCGGTGTGCGCCTGGCGGCGGCATTCCGCGCCCGGCGTAGGTTGGCCGGCGCGGCAACCGGCGGGGTGGGCGTACTGTTCCTGGGCTTTGGGGCCAAGCTGGCCGCAGCCAGCCTGAATTAAGCAACACCGAATTGAATATCGAGATAGAGCGATGCCGAAACGTACCGACATTAAAAGCATTCTGATTATTGGCGCCGGCCCGATCGTGATTGGTCAGGCCTGCGAATTCGACTATTCCGGCGCGCAGGCGTGCAAGGCGCTGCGCGAAGAGGGTTACAAGGTCATCCTGGTCAACAGCAACCCGGCCACCATCATGACCGACCCGAACATGGCCGATGTTACCTACATCGAGCCGATCAACTGGCAGGTGGTCGAGAAGATCATCGCCAAGGAGCGCCCGGACGCGATCCTGCCGACGATGGGCGGCCAGACCGCGCTGAACTGTGCGCTCGATCTGGCGCGCAACGGCGTGCTCGACAAGTACAAGGTCGAACTGATCGGCGCCACCGAGGACGCGATCGACAAGGCCGAGGACCGTGGCCGCTTCAAGGAGGCGATGGCCAAGATCGGCCTGTCCTGCCCGCTGTCGTTCATCGCGCACACGATGGAAGAAGCGCTCGAGGCGCAGACCAAGGTGGGCTTCCCGACGCTGATTCGTCCGTCGTTCACCATGGGCGGCTCCGGCGGCGGCATCGCGTACAACCCCGAGGAATTCCTGGCGATTTGCGGGCGCGGTTTCGAGGCGTCACCGACCCACGAACTGCTGATCGAACAATCGGTGCTCGGCTGGAAAGAGTACGAGATGGAAGTCGTTCGCGATAAGAACGACAACTGCATCATCATCTGTTCGATCGAGAACTTCGATCCGATGGGCGTGCACACCGGCGACTCGATCACCGTCGCCCCAGCGCAGACGCTGACCGACAAGGAATACCAGATCATGCGCAACGCCTCCCTGGCGGTGCTGCGCGAGATCGGTGTGGACACCGGTGGTTCGAACGTGCAGTTCGCGACCAACCCGGACACCGGCGAAATGATCGTCATCGAGATGAACCCGCGCGTGTCGCGTTCGTCGGCGCTGGCGTCCAAGGCCACCGGCTTCCCGATCGCCAAGATTGCCGCCAAGCTCGCGGTCGGCTTTACCCTCGACGAGCTGAAGAACGACATCACCGGCGGTGCGACCCCGGCCTCGTTCGAGCCGTCGATCGACTACGTCGTGACCAAGATTCCGCGCTTCGCATTCGAGAAATTCCCGCAGGCCGATGACCGCCTGACCACGCAGATGAAGTCGGTCGGAGAGGTGATGGCGATGGGTCGCACCCTGCAGGAATCGATGCAGAAGGCGCTGCGCGGTCTGGAAACCGGCCTGTCCGGCTTCGACCCGGTCACCACCGATCTGGAGAAGATCCGCCACGAATTGGGCACCCCAGGTCCGGAGCGCATCCTCTACGTCGCCGATGCGTTCCGCGTCGGCATGAGCCGCGACGACATCTTCGCGATCAGCAAGATCGACCCGTGGTTCCTCGCGCAGATCGAGGACATCGTCGGCGAGGAAAAGGCGCTGGCCGGTCGCAAGATCGAAGGCTTCGACTACGCCGAACTGCGTCGCCTGAAGCGCAAGGGCTTCTCCGACCGCCGCTTGGGCGCCCTGCTGGGCGTCGACCAGGGCGCGGTGCGCGCCAAGCGCTGGGCACTGAACCTGCATCCGGTGTACAAGCGGGTCGACACCTGCGCGGCCGAGTTCGCGACCAACACCGCATACATGTACTCGAGCTATGAGGAAGAGTGTGAATCGCAGCCGACCGACAAGAAGAAGATCATGGTGCTCGGCGGCGGTCCTAACCGCATCGGTCAGGGCATCGAGTTCGACTACTGCTGCGTGCACGCTGCGCTCAGCCTGCGTGAGTCGGGCTTCGAGACCATCATGGTCAACTGCAACCCGGAGACGGTGTCGACCGACTACGACACTTCCGACCGTCTGTACTTCGAGCCGCTGACGCTGGAAGACGTGCTGGAAATCTGCCGCGTCGAGAAGCCGTTTGGCGTGATCGTGCAGTACGGTGGCCAGACCCCGCTGAAGCTGGCGCGCGCACTGGAAGCCAACGGCGTGCCGATCATCGGCACCAGCCCGGACATGATCGACGCCGCCGAGGACCGCGAGCGCTTCCAGAAGCTGCTGCAGGAGCTGGGCCTGAAGCAGCCGCCGAACCGCACCGCCCGCACCCCGGCCGATGCGATGAAGCTGGCCGAGGAGATCGGTTACCCGCTTGTGGTGCGTCCGTCCTACGTGTTGGGCGGCCGTGCGATGGAAATCGTGCACGAGCCGGCCGACCTCGAGCGCTACATGCGCGAGGCGGTGAAGGTGTCGAACGACAGTCCGGTGCTGCTCGACCGCTTCCTGAACGATGCGATCGAAGTCGACGTCGACGCGGTGTCCGATGGCGAGCAGGTGGTGATCGGCGGCATCATGCAGCACGTCGAACAAGCCGGTGTGCACTCGGGTGACTCCGGTTGCTCGCTGCCGCCGTACAGCCTGTTCCCGGCAGTGCAGGATGAGATCCGACGCCAGACCATTGCGATGGCCAAGGCGCTGAACGTGGTCGGCCTGATGAACGTGCAGTTCGCGATCCAGGGCGACACCATCTACGTGCTGGAAGTGAACCCACGCGCTTCGCGTACCGTGCCGTTCGTCTCCAAGGCGACCAGCGCGCCGCTGGCGAAGATCGCTGCCCGCGCGATGGCTGGTATCTCGCTGGCCGAACAGGGCTTCACCCGCGAGATCGTGCCGCCGTACTACTCGGTGAAGGAAGCCGTCTTCCCGTTCATCAAGTTCCCGGGCGTCGATACCATCCTCGGCCCGGAAATGAAGTCGACCGGTGAAGTGATGGGCGTCGGCCGCACCTTCGCCGAGGCGTATGTGAAGAGCCAGTTGGCCGCCGGCGACCGCCTGCCGAAGACCGGCAAGGTGTTCCTGTCGGTGCGCGACAGTGACAAGGCCGGTGCGGTCGAAGTGGCGCGCGAACTGCAGCGTCTGGGCTTCGGCGTGTGCGCGACCCGTGGCACCGCCAAGGTGCTGCAGGAGGCTGGCATCATCGTCCAGGCGGTGAACAAGGTGGCCGAGGGCCGTCCGCACATCGTCGACATGATCAAGAACGGCGAAGTGGCGCTGGTGGTCAACACCGTCGACGAGAAACGTCAGGCGATCCAGGACAGCCACTCCATCCGTCGCAGTGCACTGCAGATGCGCGTGCCGCAGTACACCACCCTGGCCGGCGCCAAGGCGGTGTGCGTCGGTATGGGCCATGCCGACGACTTCGACGTCTATAGCGTGCAGGGTCTGCATGCCCAGGTAGTCGATGCCAAATAAATGACGGGCGGCGTTCGGTCCCTCTTTGAACCGGACGCCGTTTCCCGTTACAATCTTTGGCAAATCAAGCATCAGCCAAGCCGCCGTCCTGTACGGCGGCTTGCGTTTTTTGTATCGCAGGCGGCCCGGCCGCCCTGGAGAGAAACCCATGATTAAAGTCCCGTTGACCGTGCGTGGCGCGGAGCTGCTCAAGGAAGAGCTACAGCGCTTGAAAAGCGTGGAGCGCCCCAGCGTGATCGAAGCGATCGCCGAGGCCCGCTCGCATGGCGACCTGTCCGAGAACGCCGAATATGAGGCAGCCAAGGAGCGCCAAGCCTTCGTCGAAGGCCGTATCGCCGAACTGGAAGGCAAGCTGTCGAATGCACAGATCATCAATCCGGCCGAACTCGACGCCGACGGTCGCATCGTGTTCGGCACTACCGTCGACCTGATGGACATGGAGTCCGAGGACAGCGTGACCTACCAGATCGTCGGCGACGATGAGGCGGACATTAAGCTCGGCAAGGTGTCGGTGAATTCGCCGATCGCTCGCGCCCTGATCGGCAAGGAAGCCGGTGACGTTGCCGAGGTGATGGCGCCTGGCGGCATCCGCGAATACGAAGTGCTGGAAGTGCATTACCGCTAATCGGTCCGAACCCGGGAGGCTGCATGAACTGGATACGCGCCATCGCCGCAACGTTGTGGATTGGCGGCATGTGGATAGTCGGGCTGATGGTGGCCCCCTTGCTGTTTGCCTCGCTAGACCGGGTCACCGCCGGCATGGTGGCGGGGCGGATTTTCGCCGTGCTTGGCTGGGTGGGCTTGATCTGCGGCATTCTGCTGCTGGTCGATATCGTCTGGCGCGACGGGGTTAGCGGCGTGAAGGGCGCCCTGTTCTGGGTAGCGTTCGGTATGCTCGCCTGTACGGTGATCAACCAGTTCGCCGTCACGCCTATCATCGCCCAGCTCAAGCAGGGGATGAACCACGCGGCACAGGGTATGTTCGGCGGCGGCTTCGCCACCTGGCACGCGATCTCCAGCCTGATCTATCTGGTACAGAGCTTGCTCGGCTTGGTCTACGTGCTCAAAAGAGACAGTTAAGCCGCGCCGATCAGCAATCGGGGTCAGCTGAACGGATAAAATAAAAGCGGTGGCTTGGCCACCGCTTTTGTCTTCGAGAAGAGGGCGCTTATTTGGCCGCTTTTTTCTTGCTCGGCTTGGGCAGAACGATCTTTTCCTTGTCGGACGGACGCCACAGCACCAGGAGTTTGCCAATGTGCTGTACGGGGGCTGCGCCGAGCTCGTCGCACAATTGCTCGTACATGGCGACACGGGCATCGCGGTCGTCGCCGAGCACGCGCACCTTGATCAGCTCGTGGGCATCGAGGTTGACGGCCACTTCGCGGATCACCGCTTCGGTCAGGCCGTTGCTGCCAATCATCACCACCGGGTTCAGACCATGGGCCAGCCCTTTCAGGTACTGACGTTCGGTCGTAGTCAACTCGATTTTCATGGGTAGGGTATCCTGAATAAACCCGGATTCTACTAAACTTTGCCCGCTTTCCCAAAGGTCGGGGTCGACGGCGGGTGAAAACACGACAGCACTGCCGACTTTCCGTTACGATCGGTACTGACCGGTCACCGAATCACCCGGGTGCGAGCAGCGCCCGTGCAGACAGAAACAGCATGGCAAGATCCAAAACCAGCAAGGCGTGGCTCTCCGAACACGTTCACGACCATTATGTCCATCAGGCGCAAAAGGACGGCTACCGCTCGCGTGCCGCCTACAAACTGTTGGAAATCAACGAGAAGGACAAGCTAATCCGCCCCGGCACCGTGCTCGCTGACCTCGGCAGCGCGCCGGGCAGTTGGTCGCAGGTGGCCGCGCAGATTGTCGGTGACAAGGGCAAGGTGTTTGCGCTCGACATTCTGCCGATGGATCCGCTACCTGGGGTCGATTTCATCCAAGGTGATTTCCGGGAGCAGGAGGTGCTCGACGAGTTCGTGCGTCTACTTGGCGGGCGTGCGCTGGACCTTGTTATTTCCGATATGGCCCCCAATATCTCCGGAATGAGCGCGATCGATCAGGCCCGCAGCTTCCACCTGACCGAACTGGCGCTGGAGTTTGCCCGCGATCATTTGAAACCGGGCGGCCATTTTCTCGTCAAAGTGTTTCAGGGCAGCGAGTTCCAGGATTATCTGAAGGCGATGCGCGAGCTTTTCGTCGAAGTGGTCAGCCGCAAGCCCAAGGCCTCGCGCGACCGTTCCAACGAAATCTATCTTCTGGGCAAGTCTCGGCGCTGACATTCCAGAGGGGCGGGTTTACAATTCGTTAAATGACACGGGCCACAGAAAGCGTCAGGGCGCAAAGGAGTCCCATCGAGTGAACAATATTGGTAAGAATATCGCCATCTGGGTGATTATCGGGCTGGTGCTGATGACAGTATTCAACCAGTTCAATAAGCGCCAGGATGCGCAGAATCAGGTCGAATACTCCCAGTTCATCAGCGACGTGGAGTCCGGCAAGGTACAGTCGCTGACCATCGAGGGCCATCCGCTGCGTGGCCAATGGCTCAAGGGTAAGCGCACCGACGGCACCACCTTCGCGACCTATGCGCCGTACGACCCGCAGCTGGTCGACGACCTGATCAAGAACAACGTGCGCTTCGCCGCCAAGCCGGAAGAAGAGCCGAGCCTGTTGATGAACATCTTCATCAGCTGGTTCCCGATGCTGCTGTTGATCGGCGTCTGGGTATTCTTCATGCGCCAGATGCAGGGCGGCGGCAAGGGCGGGGCATTCTCGTTCGGCAAGAGCAAGGCCCGCATGCTCGACCAGGACACCAATACCGTCACCTTCCAGGACGTCGCCGGTTGCGATGAAGCCAAGGAGGAAGTGAAGGAAATCGTCGACTACCTGCGTGACCCGACTCGCTACCAGAGCCTGGGCGGCCGTATCCCGCGCGGCATCTTGCTGTGCGGCTCTCCGGGTACCGGTAAGACGCTGCTTGCCAAGGCCATCGCAGGCGAAGCCAAGGTGCCGTTCTTCAGTATTTCCGGCTCCGATTTCGTCGAAATGTTCGTCGGTGTCGGCGCGGCCCGCGTGCGCGACATGTTCGAGCAGGCGAAGAAAAATTCGCCGTGCATTATCTTCATCGACGAAATCGACGCGGTTGGCCGCCAGCGTGGTGCCGGCCTCGGCGGTGGCAACGACGAGCGTGAACAGACGCTGAATCAGCTCTTGGTCGAGATGGATGGTTTTGAAACCAATACTACCGTGATCGTGATCGCTGCGACCAACCGTCCGGACGTGCTCGACCCGGCGCTGCAGCGCCCGGGCCGTTTCGACCGCCAGGTGGTGGTGCCGCTGCCGGACATCCGTGGTCGCGAGCAGATCCTGTCCGTGCACATGCGCAAGGTACCGGTGGCCGCCGATGTCGACGCGCCGATCATCGCGCGTGGCACGCCGGGCTTTTCCGGCGCCGACCTGGCCAACCTGGTGAACGAGGCCGCACTGTTCGCGGCGCGCCGGAACAAGCGGCTGGTCGACATGGAGGACTTCGAGGCCGCCAAGGACAAGATCATGATGGGCGCCGAGCGCCGCAGCATGGTGATGACCGAGGACGAGAAGAGGAACACCGCCTACCACGAATCCGGTCACGCGGTGGTCGCCAAGCTCTTACCGAAGTCCGACCCGGTGCACAAGGTCACCATCATTCCGCGCGGCCGTGCGCTGGGCGTGACGATGCAGCTGCCGGAAGAGGACCGCTACGCCTACGACCGCCAGTACCTGCTTGATCGCGTTGCGATCTTGTTCGGCGGCCGGATCGCCGAAGAGCTGTTCATGAACCAGATGACTACCGGCGCTTCGAACGACTTCGAACGGGCGACCCAGATGGCGCGCGACATGGTGACCCGCTACGGCATGAGCGACAAGCTCGGCCCGATGGTATACGGCGAGAACGAGGGTGAGGTGTTCCTCGGCCGCTCGGTCACCACGCACAAGAACCTGTCCGAGGCGACGATGCAGCAGGTCGACAGCGAGATCCGTCGCATCATCGACGAACAGTACACGCTGGCGCGCCGACTGCTCGACGAGAACCGCGATAAGGTCGAGGCGATGACCGCCGCGCTGCTCGAGTGGGAAACCATCGATGCCGAGCAGATCGACGATATCATGGCCGGCAGGCCGCCGCGCCCACCGAAGCCGGGCAACGGTTACACGCCGACCAGCGGCGGAAGCCCATCCGCGTCGGCTCCTGAGCCGACCACAATGCCGGCACAGGAACTGTAAGTCGGTTCCTGCCTATTCCCGCCAAGGCGGCAGCGCACGCTGCCGCCTTTTGTTTTGCTACGGATACCTCGCAATGACCACTTTGCTGTGCGGCCGCTATCGGCTCGACCTGTCCCGACCGTTGGTGATGGGCATCCTCAACGTTACCCCCGATTCGTTTTCCGACGGCGGCCGCTATGACCGACTTGAAACCGCTTTGCGTCATGCCGAGCAGATGGTGGCGGACGGCGCGGCACTGATTGATATCGGCGGAGAGTCGACCCGGCCGAACGCACCCTACGTCAGCCCCGACGAGGAACTGGAGCGGGTATTGCCAGTGCTGGAAAAGCTGGCCGGTCTCGGGGTGCCGCTGTCGCTGGACACCCGCCGCGCCAGCGTGATGCGCGCTGCGCTCGCCACCGGAGCGCTCGACCTGATCAACGACGTGTCGGCGCTGGAGGATGATGGCGCGCTCGAGCTTGCTGCCGCTTCGGCCAACGTGGCGGTGTGCCTGATGCACAAGCAGGGCAACCCGGATACGATGCAGGACAAACCCGATTACGACGACGTGGTCGCCGAGGTGGGTAACTATCTGGGGCGCCGGGTGAGACTGTGCATCGATGCCGGTATCGCCGTCGAGCGGCTGTTGGCCGATCCTGGCTTCGGCTTTGGCAAGACGCTGGAGCACAACCTCGCGCTGCTGCGCGAACTGCCGGAACTGGAGCACCGTGCCGGTGTGCCACTGCTGGTTGGCATGTCGCGCAAGTCGATGCTTGGCGCGATCACCGGCGAAGCGGTACCGGTCGAGCGACTGGGCGCGAGCGTGGCGGTGGCGCTGGAGTCGGCTCGCCGCGGCGCCAAAATCATTCGCGTGCACGACGTGAAGGCCACGCGCCAGGCGCTGCAGGTGCTGGCGGCGTTGTAAGAACAAAACACGTCATCGTTTCGTCATATACTTCGCCTCCCCGGCCGTCGGCTGGGAACGCCCTAACCGGGATGGGGCACGGTACACTACCGCAGTTTTTTCAGGATATTGCTTCGATGGCTCGTAAATACTTTGGGACCGACGGCGTGCGCGGCGAGGTTGGCCGTTTTCCGATCACGCCCGAATTCGTGTTGAAGCTCGGTTATGCGGCCGGCCGCGTGCTGGTGAATCACGAGGCGCAGACCCGTCCGACCGTGCTGATCGGCAAGGACACACGGATTTCCGGCTACATGCTCGAGGCCGCGCTGCAGGCCGGTTTCACCGCCGCGGGGGTCAATGTGCTGTTGACCGGCCCGCTGCCGACACCGGGCATCGCCTACCTCACCCGTGCGCTGCGCCTGTCGGCCGGTGTGATGATTTCGGCGTCGCACAATGCCTTTCAGGATAATGGCATCAAGTTCTTTGCCGAAGGCGGCAAGAAGCTCGACGATGCGCTCGAACTCGAAATCGAGGCGATGCTCGAGCATCCGATGGACACGAAGCCGTCGCTCGAGCTTGGCCGGGCGCGCCGCATCGACGGCGCGGCCGACCGCTATATTGAGTTCTGCAAGAGCGGCTTCCCGAACGACCGCAACCTGCGCGGTTTGAAGATTGTGGTCGACTGCGCGCACGGCGCCACGTACCACATTGCGCCAAAAGTGTTCCACGAGTTGGGCGCCGATGTGGTCGTGATCGGCGGCGAGCCGTCCGGCTACAACATCAACGACAAGGTCGGCGCGACCCATCCGGAGACGTTGCAGCAGGCGGTGCTCGAGCATGCGGCCGACTACGGCGTCGCGCTTGACGGCGACGGCGATCGCCTGATCATGGTCGACCGCAATGGCGTCAGCTACGACGGCGATCAGCTTATCTATGTGATCGCGAAGGCGCGCGCCGCGCGCGGCGAGCTGAAGGGCGGTGTGGTCGGCACGGTGATGACCAATATGGCGATGGAGCTGGCGTTGGCCGAACAGGGGGTGCCGTTCGCCCGTGCCAAGGTCGGCGACCGTTATGTGCTGGAGCTGCTCCACGCCAACGGCTGGCAGGTCGGCGGCGAGGCGTCGGGCCATGTGCTGTGTCTCGACCAGCATTCGACCGGCGACGGCATCATCTCGGCGCTGCAGGTGTTCAACAGCCTGGCCGAGCTGCAGATGGAGCTGGCCGATGTGTGCCGCGACTGGCAGCCGTTCCCCCAGACGCTGATCAACGTGCGCCTGAACGGCCAAGATTGGAAGCGTGCGTCGGCCGAACGCCTCGCCGACGCCGAGGCCGCACTGGCCGGGCGCGGCCGGGTGGTGCTGCGTCCATCCGGCACGGAGCCGGTGGTACGGGTGATGGTCGAGGCGGACGAGGCG
Source organism: Crenobacter oryzisoli (assembly GCF_030385785.1). Classification (GTDB taxonomy): domain Bacteria; phylum Pseudomonadota; class Gammaproteobacteria; order Burkholderiales; family Chromobacteriaceae; genus Crenobacter_A; species Crenobacter_A oryzisoli. The sequence goes on along the minus strand of NZ_JAUEDK010000051.1, from coordinate 8,380 downwards.
GCATTGGCTGAACGCTGGGCCCGCGACATTGCCGGGGCGATCGAGCAGGCAGCGGCCTGAACGGTAGAGCAGGAACGCCGCGTGGGACGCGGCGTTTGGCATAGTTAGCAGAATCGTCTGAACGATGCGATTCGGGTCGGCTAGCTCAGCAGGCGGCGCGGTACCCGCGCGGTGATCGCGCACATCAGCTCGTAGGCGAGCGTGCCGGCTGCGGCGGCGACCCATTCGATCGGCACATTTGGCCCCCACAGTTCGACCCGACTGCCGACGCCAGCCAGGGGCAGTTCGGTCAGATCGACGGTCAGCATGTCCATCGAGACTCGCCCTATGGTGCGACTGGGTTGTCCGTCGACGCTGACCGGGGTGCCGGTCGGTACGATGCGTGGGTAGCCGTCGGCGTAGCCGCAGGCGACCACGCCGATCCGCATCGGCCGCTCCGCGCAGAACAGCGAGCCATAGCCCACGCTGTCGCCAGTTTGCAGTTCCTGGACGGCGATGATATCGGCGCGCAACGTCATCGCGGGTTTAAGTCCGAGTTCAGCGCCGGTCTGACCGTCGAAGGGGGAGGCGCCATACAGTACCAGCCCCGGCCTGACCACGTCGGCGAAGCATTCGGGATAGGCGAACAGCGCGGCCGAGTTGGCGGCGCTGAGTGCGAGGCCGCAGGAGCGGGTCGCCGCGGTGAAGCTCGGCCACTGCGTTGCGATGCCGCGTGCGTCATCGGCGGTAGCGAAGTGGGTCATCACGGTGGTTGGCATGATGGCAGGCAGCGAGGCGAGCGTGGCAAGCAGCTCGGGAAGCCGTTGCGGCTTGAAGCCCAGGCGGTTCATGCCGCTGTTGAGTTTGAGCCAGACTTCTAGCGGCCTGGGCAGTGGCGCATGGCGTAGCCAGTCGAGCTGATGATCGCTGTGGATCGCGCAGATCAGGCGGTATTCGCTCATCGCGGTGACTTCGGCGGTGTCGAACGGGCCTTCTAGCAGCAAGATGGGCTGGGTAATGCCAGCATCGCGCAAGCGTAACGCGTCCTCGATGTTGAGCAGCGCGAAGCCGTCGGCAACGTCGGCCAGCGCTTGGGCGACCACCAGGCTGCCGTGGCCGTAGGCGTCGGCCTTGATCACGGCGAAGGTGCGCGAGTTGGGTGCTTTTTGTTTACAGACCAAGTAGTTGTGTCGTATGGCTGCAAGGTCGATGTCTACACAGACAGGGCGTGTCATGGCAAATTGTGGGTCGACGTGGTGTGCTATTATAAGCCGCTGTTAATACTTGCATACACTAGCTTGCACATCAGGAAACGCAACTTCACCGGCCGACGGCGCGGCGGAAACTAATGGATATTCTTCAGCTCTTACTCGACTTTTTTACGAGCTACGGCTATCTCGCCGTGTTTTTCGTGCTGCTGCTGTGTGGTTTCGGTGTGCCGATCCCGGAAGACATCACCCTGGTTGCCGGTGGGGTGATCTCCGGCCTCGGCTATGCCAATGTGCATGTAATGTTCGCTGTCGGGATGGCCGGGGTCCTGGTGGGGGACGCGGTGGTATTCTCCGCCGGGCATGTGTTCGGTCCTAAAGTGCTGCGCTTTCGTCCGATCGGCCGCATCCTGACGCCACAGCGTTTTCATGCGGTACAGGAGAAGTTCGACAAGTACGGCAGCTGGGTGCTGTTCATTGCCCGTTTTCTGCCCGGTTTACGCTCGCCGATCTTCATCACCGCCGGGATGAGCGGCAAGGTGTCCTATCTGCGTTTTTTGATGATGGATGGGTTGGCTGCGTTGATCTCAGTGCCGGTGTGGGTGTATCTGGGCAACTTCGGCGCGTCCAACCGTGAATGGCTGCTGATGATGGTCCACCGTGGTCAAGCAGGCCTGTTGCTTGTGGTGGGGTTGCTGCTGCTGACGGTCGGTGTTGTTTTCTGGCGTAAGAAGAAGCTGGCTGCGGCAGCGCATCGCAAATAGCGAACGAAGGATATGAACAAAACGGGCTGCCAATTGGGCAGCCCGTTGTGTTTTGTGCTGATGGAATGACGACTCAGCCTACCTGCAGCAGCTCCACTTCGAAGACCAGCGTGGCATTCGGCGGAATCACGCCGCCGGCGCCGCGAGCGCCGTAGCCCAGGTGCGGAGGGATGGTCAGCTTGCGTTTGCCGCCCACCTTCATGCCGGCCACGCCTTCGTCCCAGCCCTTGATCACATAACCCGCGCCAAGCGGGAAGCTGAACGGCTGCGAGCGATCCTTGCTCGAATCGAACTTGGTGCCGTCGGTCAGCCAGCCGGTATAGTGCACGGTAACTTCCTGGCCCTTGACCGCTTCGGCGCCAGTGCCCAGCTCCAGTTCTTCAATAATCAATTCGTTGCTCATTGCATGCCCTTTTATTATCGCACAGTGAAAGCTGATTGTAGCAGGCCTTGTTCGTAAGCCCCGTGGTGGCCGAGTTGTGTTTTCCGTTCAATGGCTTATAACGGAAAAATACTGGGGCTTTTGCCACGTGACTCGCGAGAAGGGGGCTGTAATGGATATTACCCACCTGCCATCCCGGGACCATCCGGTGGTGCATCATGTGAAGCCATCCGATGCGGTGGCTTGGTTGAAGCTAGGCTACCGCGACCTGCAGCGGGCGCCAGCCGATGCCATGCTGTACGGCGTCGCTTTTGTCGTGATGGGCTTCCTCTTGGTGTTTTACTTCGACCGTGCTCCCGAGTACGTGATCACTCTGTCGACGATGTTCCTGCTGCTCGGACCATTCCTGGCGATCGGTTTGTACGACATTGCCCGGCAACTGGAAATGGGGGGGCGGCGCATCAATCTGGCACAGAGCCTGATGTCGTGGCGAGGGAACATCCAGAGCTTCTCGCTGTATGTGGTATTGCTGACGGTGCTGGTGTTCGCGTGGTTCCGCGTGTCGTTGCTGATGTTCGCGCTGTTCTTCGAGGGACCGCTGCCGACGATCGACTCGCTGGTGGTGAACGCGCTGCGCCCGGAAAACCTCGCCTTCCTGATCGCCTACTTCGGTACCGGCTTCTTCTTCGCGCTGTTCACCTTTGCGATCAGCATGGTGTCGATCCCGATGATGCTCGACAAGGACGTCGATGCCATCACTGCAATGATCACCAGCTTCCAAGCGGTCTATAAGAACCTGCTGACGATGGTCTGTTGGGCGGCTATTATCGTGGCATTGACGGCGGTGGGCTTCTTGACCTACTTCATCGGACTGGTCTTCATCATGCCGGTGATTGGCCTCGCTACCTGGCATGCCTACCGCGCCCTGATAACCTACGAGCGCTGACCAGATACTTCATGACCCATTCGATCGTGTTTCTCGACCGGGACAGCTTGGCTGTCCCGGTTCCCGTTTTTGGCTTCCCGCATCGCTACACCGAGTATCCGGCAACGTCGGCCGAACAACTGGTCGAGCGTGCGGCCAATGCCGACATCCTGATCACCAACAAGGTCCCAGTCACTGCCGCACAGCTGGATGAGCTGCCGGGACTCAAGCTGATTGCGGTGGCCGCCACCGGTGTCAACCATATCGATCTCGAGGCCTGCCGCACACGCGGCGTGGCGGTATGCAACGTGCGCCACTACGGCGACGACACGGTGGCAGAGCACGCCTTCATGCTGATGATCGCGTTGCGTCGCAACCTGCCTGCCTACCAGCGCGACGTGGCCGCCGGGGTATGGCAGAACGCCGGGCAGTTCTGCCACTTCGGTGCGCCGATCCGCGATTTGGCCGGAGCGACGCTCGGCATCGTCGGCGGCGGCGGCATCGGCCAGGCGCTCGCCAAGCGAGCCGAGGCCTTTGGGATGACGGTGTGGCAGGCCGAGCGCAAGGGTGCGGCGAGCGTGCGGCCGGGGTATGTAGCGTTCGACACGGTGCTGGAGCAGGCCGATGTGATCTCGCTGCACTGTCCGCTCACCGACGAGACACGCGGCATGATCGGCGCGGCCGAATTGGTGCGGATGAAGTCGGGGGCGATCCTGATCAATACCGCACGAGGGGGCTTGGTCGACGAGGAGGCGCTGATCGCCGCGCTGAAGTATGGGCAGCTCGGCGGTGCAGGCTTCGACGTGCTGTCGGTCGAGCCGCCGCGCGATGGCAACCCGCTGTTGAAGGCACGAGTGCCACACCTGATCGTCACGCCGCACGTGGCATGGGCGAGTGGCGAGGCGATGGGGCGGCTGGCGCAGCAGGTCGTCGACAATATTGGCGCCTTTATCGCTGGGCGCGAGGCAAACCGGCTGGTGTGAGTCGCTAGATGGGGTAACGAAAACGGCGAGCCTGGCGCTCGCCGTTTTGCTGTGATCAAGGGATAGTCGCTTGTGGCGCCCTCAGTCCGGAATCTCGTTTGGGTTGAGGCGCGGTGTGTCCTCGGGGTCGAGGCCAAGACGCTGGCGGATGCCCGTCAGATAGCGGTTGACGTCCGGGCCACCGCCGTAGCGCTGGGCATGCCAGATCATCTCTCCGAGCGCCTCCATGCAGGCGTGCTGGGCGTCGTGCTCGCTGCCCAGGCGCAGCGCCAGCTGAGCATACAACGAGCGAATGCCGAACGGCTGGTCGATCGAGCGCTGTTCTTCGATGGCCAGATGCAGGCCCAGATGCAGGAAAGGATTGGTCTCACCCAGTTCCGGAGTCCATTCGCGTTCGAGATAACGCGCAGGATTGTCTAGGATGGGATGGTATTCGGGATGTGCGATCAGGATCGCGAGCGTCATTTGCTCGAGATCGGTCAGCGGCTGCCCGGCCTGGTGCTTGGCCCAGGTATCGAAGAAAAAGCGCCGCGCATCCTGGCGACTGGGTGTAAACATTGTCTAAAACCCGACTAAAAAACTCGGGAAAGATTATAGCGATAGCGACGGAGAGCCGCCATGACTACGCTACACGACTTCAGCGCCCGCCACCTAGACGGCCACGAGGCGTCGATGGCCGACTATGCTGGGCGCACCGTGCTGGTGGTGAATACCGCCAGCGAATGTGGCTATACCCCGCAATACCAGGGGCTGCAGGAGCTGTACGAGCATTTCGGTGCCGAGAAGCTGGCGATCCTGGCGTTTCCGTGCAATCAGTTCGGCGGCCAGGAGCCCGGTTCGGCCGACGCGATCGCGCAGTTCTGCGAGGCACGCTTCGCGATCCGCTTCGATCTGTTCGACAAGATCGAGGTGAACGGCTCGAACGCTCATCCGCTGTGGCGCTGGCTGACCGGCGCCGACAGCGCCAAGCCGCAGCCGATCAAGTGGAACTTCACCAAGTTCCTGGTCGACTCGAAGGGGCGGCTGGTGAAGCGCTTCGAGCCGGCGGTGGCGCCGTACGAACTGCTCGACGACATCGCCATCCTGGTCGGCCGATCGAACGGATAGGCGGGCTAGGTGCGGTCTATGCCTGCCGAAACAGCCGCCCAGGCTGGAGCGCTGCCATCGGATGCGTAGTGCGGGCTGGACAACGACGTCACGTCGCTAAATGCATTCGGCCAACCTGACAAGGTTGGCCGAACGGGCTTGGACGAGATGTGTATCAGCGACGGGTGAAGATCACATCCCAGACGCCGTGACCGAGCTTGATGCCGCGCGCCTCGAACTTGGTCAGCGGTCGGTACGCCGGTCGTGGCGCGAAACCGTCGGCGCTGTTGGCCAGCTCCTCATTGCCGGACAGCACTTCCAGCATCTGCTGCGCGTACTCTTCCCAGTCAGTGGCGCAGTGCAGGTAGCCGCCGGTCTTCAGTTTCTTCGCCAGCTTGGCGATCAGCGGCGCCTGGATCAGGCGGCGCTTGTGGTGGCGCTTCTTCGGCCACGGGTCGGGGAAGAAAATATGGATGCCATCGAGCGAGCCATCCGGCAGCATGTGGTCGATCACTTCGACGGCATCGTGGCGGATGATGCGCAGGTTGGTGATGTCCTGCTCGGCAACCAGTTTCAGCAGGTTGCCGACACCGGGCGAGTGCACCTCGACGCCGAGGTAGTCGTTGTCCGGGCAGGTGCGGGCGATCTCGGCGGTGGCAGTGCCCATGCCGAAGCCAATCTCAAGAATCTTCGGTGCCTGGCGGCCGAAGGTGGTGGCCAGGTCCATAGGCTCGGCGCGGTATTCGATCCCCCAGCGCGGCATGCCCTCATCCATGGCGCGCTGCTGCGCCGCCGTCAAATGCCCTTGGCGCAGCACGAAGCTCTTGATGTGTCGCTGGTAGGCCGGATTTTCCATGATTCCTGTCCGAAAAACGCAAAAAGAACGCGATGTTACCGAATCCGGTGGCGTGAAGCGAGCGTTAACGCGGCGGCGTCCTGCCTGCGAGGAAGGCATCGACGCTCGGGTAGGCAAGCCGCACTTTCAGTTCAGCCAGGCGGCCATTGCTGAGTCGGCGCGATTCGGCGAGAAACGACCACAGTCCCGGTGACACCCGTTGTCGCACCGCATCGCGCGGCAGTCGCTCTGGGCGCGGCAGACCGGTGGCATCGGCGAGCTTGTCGTACCAGTCGCCGACCGGCAAAGGCTCGGTGTCGCAGGCGTTGTAGACGCGGATGCCGCCAGTGCGCCGCAGAGCGACGACGCACAGCATCGCTAGGTCGTCGGCGTGGATGTGGTTGCTGATACTGTCTTCGGTCTCGATGATGTTGGGTGCTTCGCTCCTCAGCCGTGCCAGCGGTAGCCGCTCGGCGGCATAGATACCCGGGGCGCGCAGGATAGTCAGGCTGGTGTCGCAATGCTGGGCGGCAAAGTGGCGCAGCGTGCGCTCGGCATCGTAGCGACGCTTGGCGCGCGCCGTGTCCGGTCGACACGGCCGGGTCTCGTCCACCCAGGCGCCGCCGCAGTCGCCGTACACGCCGCTGGTACTGATGTACACCACCCGCTGTGGTATGCTGCCCGTTTTCGCCAGCGCCGCCAGACAGCGTCGCAGACGCGGATCGCGCTCCCCCTGGTCGGGGGGCGGAGCGGTATAGAGCAGCGCATCGGCCAGGCCCGCCAGACGGGGCAGTAAAGCCGGCTGGTCAAGGTCGACCAACAGTGGCGTCACGCCGAGCGCGCGAGCAGCGGCGGCTTGTTCGGGCCGTCTTACCGCAGCGAGCAGTCGCCAGTGGCCGGTCAGCATGGGTACCGCCCGGCGCGCCACATCGCCGAAACCGATAATCAATAAGGTAAGCATGCTGGCATTGTAGCGAGCAAACACCAAGGATAGAGAAAACATGACGTGTCAGGTCAAGGTGCTTCCGAGCGGCCACACCTTCGCCGTGGAAGACCACGAAACCATCCTCGACGCCGCGCTGCGTCATAGCGTCGGCCTGCCGTACGGCTGCCGCGACGGGGCCTGCGGCGCCTGCAAAGGCAAGGTGGTCGAAGGGCAGATCGAGCAGGGCGCGCATCAGGCCAAGGCGCTGAGCGAGCAGGAAGCGGCCCAGGGCCTGGCGCTGTTCTGCTGCGCCAAGCCACAGGGTGACGTGACCATCGAAGTGCGCGAAGTCACCGGCGTCGGCGACATCCAGATCAAGACGCTGCCGTGCCGGGTCGAGTCGATCGAGAAGGTGCACGATGTCGCGATTCTGAAGCTCAAGCTGCCGGTCTCCGAGCGGCTGCAGTTCCGCGCTGGCCAGTACATCGATATCCTGATGCGCGACGGCAAGAAGCGCAGCTTCTCGATCGCCAATGCGCCGCACGATGACGCGTTCATCGAGCTGCACATCCGCAACCAGCCGGGCGGCAGCTTCTCCGAGTATGTGTTCAACACGATGAAGGAGCGCGAGATCATGCGCTTCAAGGGGCCGATGGGCACCTTCTTCCTGCGCGAGGACTCGGACAAGCCGATCATCTTCATCGCCAGCGGCACCGGCTTCGCCCCGATCAAGGGCATCATCGAACACGCCATCTACAGCGGCATCAACCGCCCGATGGTGATGTACTGGGGCGCCCGCACCAAGGCCGACCTGTACATGGCCGAACTGGCCGGTTCCTGGCAGCAGCAACTGCCGGGTTTCAGCTTCATTCCGGTCCTCTCCGAGGCGTTGCCGGAGGACAATTGGGTTGGTCGAACCGGCTTTGTGCACCAGGCCGTGCTCGATGACTTCGACGATTTGTCCGGCTACCAGGTCTACGCCTGCGGCGCACCGGTGATGGTCGAAGCCGCGCACACGAGCTTCACCGGCTCGCGCGGCCTGCCGGAAGACGAGTTCTTCTCCGACGCGTTCTTCCTGTCGAAGGACATGAAAGGCGCTAACCCGAGCTGAACCGTCAGCGCTCCAGAAAACAGCCCCGCATTGCGGTAATGCCGTTCACTTAGCGGATCGAACCTGTTTGATTGGGTAACGGGACGGCAGCTTTTTCACCACGCGGGGGCATTCACGCCCCCGCCGTTGTTTCGGTAGCAACAACTCCCCGAGGCGTTCCCGCAGACGCAGCAAGCGCGCCG
>NZ_JAUEDK010000050.1 GCF_030385785.1 Crenobacter oryzisoli | reverse complement strand
CCCACACAGCCCGTGGCAGCGGGGTAGCAACGAGAACGCCAACGGCCTGATCCGGGAATATTTGCCCAAAGGGACAGACCTGTCCGTGCACAGCCAGGAAGAGCTGGATGCTATCGCGCACCGGCTGAACACACGCCCACGTGCAGTGTTGAAATTCAAGATGCCGATCGAGGTGTTTGCCGAACATCTGGATGCCGTGATTGAATCGCGACAAGCAGAGAAACATTAACCCTGTTGCACTTGGTTATTGAGGCCGCCCATCTATCACCAACAGTGATATCGCAAGCCATGGAACTGAACGAGATCGATCTAAACCTGCTGAATGTGTTCAACGAGCTGCTCAAGTGCGGCAGCGTTTCGGCGACGGCCAGGGCGCTCGGCGTCTCTCAGCCGGGGGTCAGCAACGCTCTCAACCGGTTGCGAACACTGCTGGGCGATGAACTGTTTCTGCGGACCTCTCGCGGCATGGAGCCGACCCCGTACGCCGAGATGCTGGCCGAGCCGATTGCCTTTGCGCTGAGCACGATCCACAGCACAATCAACCAAAGGGCTACCTTCGACGCAGCCACCAGCCAGCGCAACTTCACCGTGGCGATGACCGACATCGGAGAAATCTATTTCCTGCCCGTATTGATCAAGCTATTGGCCGAAATCGCCCCCCAGGTGACGCTCAGCACCGTGCGTAATAATGCGGTCAATCTGCGTGACGAGATGGAAGCGGGGAGAGTGGATCTCGCCATCGGGCTGCTGCCCGACCTGAAAACTGGCTTTTTCCAGAGGCGGCTGTTCGATCAGAAATATGTCTGCCTGTTCAGGAAGGAGCATCCATTCGAACAGCAGGGCATCACCCAGGACACGTTCACCGAAGCGGATCACGTAGTGATCGTGTCCGCCGGCACCGGACACGGGCAGGTCGATGAGCTACTCGAACAGGCGGGCGTGCACCGCAAGGTCAAGCTGCGCGTGCCGCACTTCGTTGCCGTCGGCCATATTCTGCAGGCCTCGGACATGATCGCCGTGGTACCGGAACGCTTCGCCGAGCGCACTTTAGCGCCTTTCGACCTGGTCTACGTGCCCTGCCCCGTCAAATTGCCTGCGATCTCGATCAACATCCTCTGGCATGCAAAAAACCACCGAGAGCCGGGAAACCAGTGGCTCAGGACGCTCATCTCCGACGCATTCTCGGATAACAAGGTGCCAGGAAACGACCCCATTTAGGATCAGGCATTTCACAGAAGGATGGGTTGCCTTTGCGCTGCTATGAGCGTTATGGACTACCCTGTGACAACTAAACGCCATGCCGCAGACAGTACAAGGAACGCGGCGAGGCAGAGCAACAATATAATAGGAAGGATTTGCTGAGCGGCGCTTAGCTCGCCGAAGGACTGTTTGCCTCCATGACCATCCGGATTGTCAGCCGATATCGGCAGCGCATGCTTGAGCGCCGTTTAACGAGGGGGGCACGGGCAAAGCTTGCCCCGTGCATCCCTCGTTATCACCTGCTGTCCGAGCTCGAAAATAGGCCCTCAGGTACGGCTTGGTACCGAGACAGCCTAGGTGAGCGGCTCTTAACTCAAGCCTGTCACTGGAATGGCCGCGCCGTGGATGGCCCGCGCGTCGTCCGACGCGAGGAAGGCAATGGCGTCGGCGAGTGCCTCGGGAGCAACCCAGCGGCTCGGGTCCGCATCGGGCATGGCGGCGCGGTTTTCTGGCGTGTCGATGATGCTGGGCAGCACACAGTTCACATTGATGTGATGCTCACGCAACTCGGCCGCCATCGACTCGGTCAGGCGGATCACTGCCGCCTTGGCGGCACAGTACGCCCCCATCTGCGACACACCCTTCTGCGCGGCGTTTGCCCCGATGTTGACGATCTTGCCTTGTCCGGCAGTGATCATCTGCGGTGCTACCGCACGCACGGCGTGCAGCATGCTGCGCGCATTGACGTCGAACAGGAAGTTCCAGTCCTCGTCGGAGGTTTCGTGCACCGGCGACCCCATCCGGAAGCCGCCAGCGACGTTGCACAACACGTCGATCCGGCCGAAGCGGTCGCATGCGGCTTGTACTACGTGGCGCACTTGCTGCTGATCGAGCAGGTCGGCGACGGCAAACATCTGATGCGCGCTTTCCGTGCCGTACACCTGCACAAGGCTTTCCTGCTGGCGTTCCAGCAGCACCAGATTGGCGCCGCGCTCGGCGAACGCTTTGGCCACCGCCTGGCCGAGATTGCCGGCAGCGCCGGTGATCAAGACGGTACGCTTGTTGAAATCCATTGGTTGTCCTTTAAAGCGTGATCGGGGCAGGTTGCCGCTTCGCGGCGCTGTAGTGGCCGGTTCCGCGTGTCAGCACCCGGTCGGTATCGAGCACGTCGCCGGGCAGGTAGTCCGGCAGACCCTTCACCTGCGCATAGACCGGATCGAAGTCGATGTTGGCCAGCTCCAGCAGCTCGTCCAGGTGATTGAGCACGAAATAGCTCTCCTGGAAGTCGTCGATCCGGTAGCGGGTGCGCATGACGCGGGCAAGATCGAAGCCAATGCGGTTGGGCGAGGCGTCGTCCAGCGAGAAGATCGACTCGGTGTACGACGACACGATGCCGGCGCCGTAGATGCGCAGTCCGTCCTTTTGCTTCACCAGGCCGAACTCCACCGTGTACCAGTACACGCGCGCCAGTTGCTCCAGCATGCCGAGTTTCTGGGCGCGCAGGCCACCCACGCCGTACGCCTGGATGTAGTCGGCGATCACCGGGTTCATCAGCATCGGCACATGGCCGAACACGTCGTGAAACACGTCCGGCTCTTCCAGGTAATCGAGCTGGTCCGCTCGACGCACGAAATGGCCGGCCGGAAAGCGCCGGTTCGCCAAGTGCTCGAAGAACACGTCGTCAGGCACCAGCCCCGGAACCGCCACCACCTGCCAGCCGGTGTGCTTCATCAGCACATCGCTCAAGCGGCGGAAGTCGGGAATCTGGTCCGCGCCGATCGGCAGCGCGCGCATGCCGGCCACGAACTCGTCGCAGGCGCGGCCTGGCAGCAGCTTGGCCTGTCGTTCGAACAGGGTCTTCCAGACTGCGTGTTCTTCGGCCGTGTAATTTTCCCAACCCTGATCGATGGTCCAATCCGCGCGCTCGGGACGGCCGGCATCGCCCGCTGCGGCACCGTGTTTTACTGCTGTCACATTCTGTTCCATGGGATTCCCTTGCTTAGTCCGTCATGCGATTTCGGCAAAACGCGCGTAGGCGGCGTCCGCGTAAGTGGCCCAGTCGAGGTCTTGCTGCGTTAGGCCATCAGCGTCATGGGTGGTCAAGGTGATCAACACCCGGTTATAGACGTTGAACCATTCAGGATGGTGATTGCGCTGCTCGGCCACGATGGCCAGTTGCGCCATGAAGGCGAACGCTTGGGGAAAGGTCTGAAACAGGAATTCTCTCGTGATGGCGCCACGCGCATTGTCGTAACACCATTGCGGCAGGCCGACCAAGGCCTGCGCCAACTGTTGGGAGTGCAGTTTTTCCATCCGCTTGCTTCCTCTGGGCGTAACCTCCCCCGCTCCGCGCCCAGTGGGCGGGAGAAGGGGAAGCTCCGGTCAATATGGATTATTTGTTGGCGACGCCGCTCGGCAGCGGGCTGACCGCGCCTTTGGCTTTAAGCTGATAGCTGACGCCGAGGATGGCGAGCCAGACAGGAATCAGCACAACGGAAATACGCAACCCCGGAGTGAGGTACATCACAACCAGGATGCCCGCCAGGAACGCCAGGCACAGGTAGTTGGTGAGCGGGTAGCCCAGGCTCTGGAAGCGGGTGACTTCGCCGGCGCGCTGCTTCTCTCGGCGGAATTTCAGATGGATGATGCTGATCATCGCCCAGTTGATCATCAACGCGGATACCACCAGCCCCATCAGCAGCTCGAACGCCTTACCTGGCATCAGGTAGTTGATCACCACGCAGGAGCCGGTGGCCACCGCCGACATGCCAAGCGCTGCCAACGGCACGCCACGGCGGTTTACTTTCATGAGCGACTGAGGCGCGTTACCCTGCTTGGCTAGGCCGTACAGCATGCGGCTATTGCAGTAGACGCCGCTGTTGTACACGGACAGGGCCGCGGTCAGCACCACGATATTGAGAATGGTGGCGACGATATTGCTGTCCAGCGCATGGAAGATCAGCACAAACGGGCTGCCGCCATCGACCACTTTTTCCCACGGGTACAGCGACAGCAGCACACCCAGGGCACCCACGTAGAACAGCAGGATGCGGTAGATCACTTGGTTGGTGGCGCGCGGAATGGTTTTCTCCGGGTTGGCTGCTTCGGCGGCGGTGATGCCGACCAGTTCCAACCCGCCGAACGAAAAGATGATACCGGCCATGGCCATCACCAAACCGGAAAGCCCGTGCGGGAAGAAACCGCCGTGCTGCCACAGGTTGGTGACCGTGGCGGCAGGGCCGGCGTCGCCGCTAATCAGCAGGTAGGCGCCGAAGATAATCATGCCGATGATCGCCGCGACTTTGACGATGGAGAACCAGAACTCCATTTCGCCGTAGTTTTTCACGCTGCTCAAGTTGACGGCATTGATGATCAGGAAGAAAGCAAAGGCGGAAACCCAAGTCGGAATCTGGGGCCACCAGTACTGGATGTAGATGCCGACCGCAGAGAGCTCGGCCATGCCGACCAGCACGTACAGCACCCAGTAATTCCAGCCGGACATGAAGCCGGCGAACGGGCCCCAGTAGCGGTTGGCGAAGTGGCTGAACGACCCGGCCACCGGCTCTTCCACCACCATCTCGCCCAGCTGGCGCATGATCAGAAAGGCAATGAACCCGGCCAGCGCATAGCCGAGCAGCACCGAAGGACCGGCCATCTTGATGGTTTGGGCAATACCGAGAAACAAGCCGGTACCGATCGCGCCACCTAGCGCAATTAGCTGAATGTGGCGATTTTTTAGCTCGCGCTTCAGCTCATCATTCGACTGATGTGAAATCATCATTTCTCCTCTGCAGCATGTATTTATTTACGCTCTACAACCGACACCCTCTTCACTGTCCGGGGTGTTTGCTGGCAATGATCGCGTAGGCGAGATCGACGTACGCGATCATTTCCAAGGTTTTTCTACGGCAGAACTGCATTTCTTCTCGTTTTGTGACGGTTTTTAATTCGAATACAAAGCCCTCATGGTGAATGCGTCGACAAGAAGCCCTATCATCCCGGCCCTCAGGCCGCCTTCAGGGGGGCACCGGTCAGCGCTTGCATATCGCTCATCGTCACGCCCGGCGCCAGCTCGACCAGTTGCAGGCCTTCGGCGGTCACGTCGATCACGCCAAGATCGGTGATGATGCGGTTGACCACGCCGCAGCCAGTCAACGGCAGCGTGCAGCGCTCGACGATCTTGTGCGCGTCGCCCTTGGCGACATGCTCCATCAACACCACCACGCGGCGCGCGCCGGCCACCAGGTCCATCGCGCCGCCCATGCCCTTGATCATCTTGCCGGGGATCATCCAGTTGGCGAGGTCGCCGTTTTCAGCCACCTGCATTGCGCCGAGGATTGCCAGGTCGATATGCCCGCCGCGGATCATCGCGAACGAGTCGGCGCTGGAGAAGAATGAAGCCCCCGGCAGTGCGGTCACCGTCTGCTTGCCGGCGTTGATCAGATCCGGGTCGACTTCGTCCTCGCCCGGGAACGGCCCGATGCCCAACAGGCCGTTTTCCGATTGCAGCCACACCTCCATCCCCTGCGGGATGTGGTTGGCCACCAGCGTCGGCAGGCCGATGCCGAGGTTGACGTAGTAGCCGTCTTGCAGCTCCTGAGCGGCACGCGCCGCCATTTCATCGCGGGTCCAAGCCATGCGCTGTATTCCTTAAGCCGGGTTGCGGACGGTGCGCTGTTCGATGCGCTTTTCCGGGGAGGCATTGACCACGATGCGGTCGACGTAGATGCCGGGCAGGTGGATCTGATCCGGGTCGAGCGCTCCGGTCTCGACCAGCTCCTCGACCTCGACCACCGTCACCCGGCCGGCCATTGCGCACAGCGGGTTGAAGTTGCGCGCGGTCTTGTTGAAGACCAGGTTGCCGGCCCTGTCGGCCTTCCATGCCTTGACGAGCGCCACATCGGCGGTGAGCGAGTGCTCGAGGATGTGCGGCTCGCCGTCGAACTCACGCACCTCCTTGCCCTCGGCGACCACGGTGCCGAAGCCAGTGCGGGTGAAGAAGGCCGGGATGCCAGCGCCGCCGGCGCGCAGCTTTTCGGCCAAGGTGCCCTGCGGGGTGAACTCTAGCTCGAGTTCGCCAGACAGGTACTGGCGCTCGAACTCCTTGTTCTCGCCCACGTACGACGAAATCATCTTCTTGATCTGCCGGGTGGCGAGCAGTTGGCCGAGGCCGAAACCGTCGACACCGGCGTTGTTGCTGATACAGGTGAGGCCAGTCACGCCGGTATCGCGCAACGCGCCGATCAGCGCCTCCGGGATACCGCACAGGCCAAAGCCGCCGACCGCGATGGTCTGGTTGTCGCCAACCACGCCGGACAGGGCCGCCTCGGCGCTAGCAAACAGTTTGTTCATCTATCGCTCCAATCAGTGTTGGGCGGGCAGCACGCGCCCTACCGCTTCGCCGAAGCCGATGCGCGCTGCGCCGGCCTGCTCGCAATAACCGCGCAGGATCACCGCGTCGCCATCCTCGAGGAAGCGGCGCGTCTCGCCGTTGGGCAACGTCAACGACTGTTTGCCGCCGACGGTCAGCTCCAAGAGCGAACCGGCCTCCTCCGGCGTCGGGCCGGATTCGGTGCCGCTGCCGAGCAGGTCGCCCGGTTGCAGCCCGCAGCCGTTGACGGTGTGGTGCGTCACCATTTGCGACACAGTCCAGTAGGAGTGCCGGAAACTGCTGTGCGACAGGCGGGAGCCCGCCTCGCCGGCCTCGCGCATCTGCGCGGTTTGCAGCCAGGCTTCGATCTGGATGTCGAAGGCGCCTTCGCGGCGCAACGTGGCCGATTCCAGATAAGGCAGCGGCTGCGGGTCTTCCGCAGGACGGGTCCATTCCGTGCGAAACGGCGCCAGCGCTTCCAGCGTCACGATCCACGGCGAGATGGTGGTGGCGAAGTTCTTCGCGAGGAACGGGCCGAGCGGCTGGTATTCCCAGGCCTGCAGGTCACGCGCCGACCAATCGTTGAGCAGGCACAGGCCGAACACATGGCTCTCGGCGTCGTCGAGTGCGATGCGGCTGCCGAGCTGATTGCCCTGGCCGATGAAAATGCCCAGCTCCAGCTCATAGTCGAGGCGCTGGCTCGGACCGAAGTTCGGCTTGTCGGCGCCCGGCGGCATGGTCTGGCCGAGCGGGCGGTGGAACGCCTGGCCGGACACGCCGATCGACGAGGCGCGACCGTGGTAGCCGATCGGCACCCACTTGTAGTTGGGCAGCAAGGGATTGTCCGGACGGAACAGCTTGCCGACGTTGGTCGCGTGGTGGATTGAGGTGTAGAAGTCGGTGTAATCGCCGATCCGTGCCGGCACCGCGAACTCGGCGGCGGCCTGCGGCACGAGGCAAGCGTGCATCGCGTCGGCCAGCGGCGAACCGGCACGCAGCGCCCGCGACAGCGCCAGGCGCAGCGCCGACCAGGCCGGCTGGCCGAGCGCCATGAAGTCGTTGAGCGTCGGGCCGGTACAGGCGGCCAGTGCTGCAGCCGCTTCGCCTTCGGTCTCACTGGCGATCACGCCGGTGGCGGCCAGCGCGGCGAGGTCGACGATCTCGTCGCCGATCGCCACGCCGCCGCGGAACGCTTCATTGGTGCCGGCGCGACGGAACACGCCGAACGGCAGGTTCTGAATGGTGAAGTCCTGGCCGGCGCGGTTGGCCGACGCAACCCAGCTTTGCAGCGCCGGATCGTGCGTTTCGTTCAGGCGGCTCATTGCTCGAACTCCCGCTTGTGCAGGAAGTCGGCGTGCTTGGGCGCGCGCTTGGTCTTCGACCACTCTTCCAGCATGTCCCATTTCACTTCATCGAGCTTCTTCAGCATTTCGGCTTCGTTCGGATCCGGGCACGCCAACTCGAGGCGGTGGCCGTTCGGGTCGAAGAAATAGATCGAATGGAAGGCGCCGTGGTCGGTCGGACCGAGCACGTTCACGCCGTTGGCCTCGAGGTGCGCCTTGTAGTCGAGCAGCTCGGCACGGTCCTTCACCTTGAACGCGATGTGCTGCACCCAGGCCGGGGTGTTCGGGTCGCGCCCCATTTCCGGCTTGGTCGGCAGCTCGAAGAACGCCAGCACGTTGCCGTTGCCGGCGTCGAGGAAGATGTGCATGTACGGGTCCGGCTCCTTGGTCGACGGCACCAGGTCCTCGGCGATCGCCAGCACAAAATCCATCTTCAGCATCTGCTGGTACCACAGCACCGTCTCTTTGGCGTCCTTGCAGCGGTACGCCACATGGTGAATGCGGTCGATCTTCATATCACGCCTCCACTTTGAGGGTGCCGCGCTGGATCTGGTCGCGCTCGAGCGATTCGAACAGCGCCTTGAAGTTGCCTTCGCCGAAGCCCTCGTCGCCCTTGCGCTGGATGAACTCGAAGAACACCGGGCCGAGCAGGGTCTTGGAGAAGATCTGCAGCAACAGGCGCGGCTTGCCGCCTTCGGTGGTGCCATCGAGCAGGATGCCGCGCGACTGCAGCTGTTCGACCGGCTGGCCGTGGCCCGGCAGACGCGCCTCCAGACCCTGGTAGTAGTAGTCGTTCGGCGCGGTCATCAGCGGCACGCCAGCCATCTGCAGGCGATCGATGGTGTCGATCAGGCTGTCGCACAGGAAGGCGATGTGCTGGATGCCTTCGCCGTTGAAGGCCATCAGGAATTCTTCAATCTGGCCGCTGCCCTTCTTCGATTCCTCGTTGAGCGGGATGCGGATCTTGCCGTCCGGCGCGGTCATCGCCTTGGAGGTCAGGCCGGTATATTCGCCCTGGATGTCGAAGTAGCGGATCTCGCGGAAGTTGAACAGCTTCTCATAGAAGCCGGCCCAGAATGCCATGCGGCCGCGGTAGACGTTGTGGGTCAGGTGGTCGATCAGCTTCAGGCCATGACCGACCGGGTGACGGTCGACGCCGTCGATGAATTCGAAGTCGATGTCGTAGATCGACTTGCCGTCCTCGAAGCGGTCGATCAGGTAGATCGGCGCGCCGCCGATGCCCTTGATCGCCGGCAGGCGCAGCTCCATCGGGCCGGTCGGGATGTCCACCGGCTGCGCGCCCAGCTCCAGCGCACGGGCGTAGGCCTTGTGCGAGTCGCGCACGCGGAATGCCATGCCGCAGGCGCTCGGGCCGTGCTCGGCGGCGAAGTAGGCGGCCTGGCTGTGCGGCTCGCGGTTGACGATGAAGTTGACCTCGCCCTGGCGGTATAGGACCACGTCCTTGGAGCGGTGGCGCGCCACCAGCGTGAAGCCCATTTGCTCGAACAGCGGCTCGAGCACGTTCGGGGTCGGCGATGCGAATTCGACGAATTCGAAGCCCATCAAGCCCATCGGGTTTTCAAACAGATCGGTCATGGCAGGCTCCCTTAAACGAGTTGTTGCAGCGCGATTTCAAACGCGGTGCTGGCGATGTTGGTGCGTTGGGTCGAGCGGGCGTGGCAGCGCTCGAGTGCTTGGGCAATGGTGGCGGAGGCGTCGCTGAAGATTGCAGCGTCGGAAATCTCGATGCCACCCTGCATCAGGAAGGCGAACGCGCGCGCCATGCCGCAGTTGGCGATGAAGTCGGGGATCACCGCGACTTGTTCGTCGGCGTGCTGGTAGATGGCGCCGTAGAAGATCTCGGGGTCGGCGAACGGCACGTTGGCGCCGCTGGAGATCACTTCCAGGCCGGCGGCGACCAGTTGGTCGAGCTGCTCGCGGGTAACCAGGCGGGAAGCGGCACACGGCAGGAATACCTCAGCACCGATGTTCCAGATTTGCTGGTTGATTTCGGTGAACGGCAGCATGCCCTCGGTCGCGAGCTGGTTGCCCTTCTTGTTCAGGTACAGGTCGCGCACTTCGTCGAAGCTGAACCCTTCCGGCTTCAACAGGCCGCCGTCGCGGTCGATGATGCCGACGATCTTCGCGCCGGCGCGGGCCAGATAGTAGGCGGCAGCCGAACCGACGTTGCCCCAGCCTTGCACGATCACACGCTTGCCCGCGAGATCGCCGCCGTAGATGCGGTAGTAGTGGGCGACCGACTCGGCAACGCCCCAGCCGGTGATCAGGTCGGCGACCACGTATTTGCGCTCCGGGGCCGGCGTGTAGACGGCGTCCTCGACCACTTTGGACACGCCGACGCGCAGCTGGCCGACCTGCTGGATGCGCTGGCTCTCGGTCGGCTTGAAGTGGCCGTTCACCACGCCTTCTTGCGGGTGCCACAGGCCGAAACTTTCGGTGACCGGGATCACCTCGTGAATTTCGTCGACGTTCAGGTCGCCACCGGTGCCGTAGTATGCCTTGAGCAGCGGCATCACCGCCTGGTACCAGCGGCGCAGCACCCCTTCCTTGCGCGGGTCGGCCGGGTCGAAGTCGATGCCGGACTTGGCGCCGCCGATCTGCGGGCCGGACACCGTGAACTTCACTTCCATTGTCTTGGCCAGCGACTCGACCTCGCGGCGGTCCAGGCCCTTGCGCATACGGGTGCCGCCACCGGCAGCGCCGCCACGCAGCGAGTTGATCACCACCCAGCCGCGGGCAGTAGTTTCACTGTCGTGCCACTCGAAGACGATCTCCGGGGCCTTGGTTTCGAATCGGTTCAGCAGTTCTTTCATTGTGTGTTCAATTCCGAAACGGGGTGACGACAAAAACGAAATAAAGTTGCACGAACTTTATCGCGTTCGATCAGCGCAATCGCAGCGGGCGACGGCCGATACTCCTCTGTTTATCCTTGGTATTTAGCTGACTGCGCCAATCAGTCTATGCTTGACTCCGCAAAATAGGATTGCATAATGACGTCATCAAGCGGCATGTTTCACAATAAAATTTCATAGAACAATTGCACTAGGAAATCGGATTGCACCCCATCGAACTGGACCAAATTGACCGCCGAATCTTGAGCTTTTTGCAGGCGCACGGGCGGGCCACTAACCTTGAACTCGCCGAAGCGGTACGGCTGTCGCCGGCGCAGACGCTGCGCCGTCACCGGCGGCTTGAGGAGATCGGCATCATCAAGCGCTACGAGACCCGGCTGAGCGCGGAAGGCCTGGGCTTCGACGTGGTGGCCTTCATCCACGTGACCATGGAGCGCGGCCATATTCGCGATCTGGCGAAGTTCAAGGAGCTGGTAGCGGAACTGCCGCAGATCCAGGAATGCTTTTCGGTGACAGGAGAAGTCGACTATGTGTTGAAGGTGGTCGCACGCGACCTGAAATCGCTGTCAGACTTTCTGCTGGATACGCTGATGCGCATTCCGGGGGTGAGCGGGGTGAAGTCCAGCGTCTGCCTGGACGAGATCAAATGCACCAGCGCCATGCCGCTGAAGCCCTGAGGGTGTCTACGAGCTTGGGTTGACGCTCACCGAAAAGCAGGAAGAGCCGGGGTAGCTACTCAGGGGGCGCCTGAAGGAAATGCCAAATGAAAGCGTCTAAATCGGTATATACTGTATATACCGTTTACCCGCCCAGTGAAGAACCACAATGAAAAAAGCCAAGCAAGCCGCCAAAGCCCCCGTAGCCCGTACCACCCCTGCCAGCGGCGATAAACCCGCTGCCAGCGACACCACTGCGACGCCGAAGCAAGAGAAATCGGCAGCCCCCGCTCCCGCCGTAGTAACCCCGCCAGTCCAGAAAACCGATGCAACGGCCCAAGCCGCAGCCGACAAGAAGACGGCGCCAGTGAAGCAAAGCGCCCCGGTGAAGAGAAGCGCCCCGGCCAAGAGAC
Organism: Crenobacter oryzisoli; assembly: GCF_030385785.1. Classification (GTDB taxonomy): domain Bacteria; phylum Pseudomonadota; class Gammaproteobacteria; order Burkholderiales; family Chromobacteriaceae; genus Crenobacter_A; species Crenobacter_A oryzisoli. The sequence goes on along the minus strand of NZ_JAUEDK010000050.1, from coordinate 20,807 downwards.
CCGTCACGAGCAAACCGGCCGCAAAACCCGCCGAGACGAAAGCTGTTGTGGCCCCCGCCGCAGCGGTAGCACCTGTCGCCGTGGAAGCCGCTGCGCCAGTCCAAGCCGAAGTACCGAAAAAGAAGAAGAAGGCCAAGGTAGTGCGGGACAGCTTTACCATGCCCGAGACCGACTACGCGAAGATCGCCGACCTCAAGAAGAAGGGCTTGGAAGCCGGCGTAAGCATCAAGAAAAGCGAACTGCTGCGTGCCGGCCTGCACGCGCTGGAAGCGCTGCCGATCGACAAGCTCAAGGTCCTGTTAGCGGGCCTGGAAGACGTCAAGACAGGGCGCCCTGCCGCCGAGGCCACGCCCGACGCAGCTCCAGCGCCCGCCAACCGCAAGCGCTCGAAATAACGCTCCGGTCACTGACCGAATCCAGGCAACGGTACCCCCGTTGCAACAAGAAAAGGCCCGAAACATCGGGCCTTTTTCATATTATCGGCACACGGGACCTCTACCTATTAGCGACGAAGCCCGCCCTCACGTGGAAAGCCCGCGAAGAACAGGCGACGCCCCTATCAGAGCGACTGTTCCACGATAGCCGGCTGCACCTCGCATCTCTGTTTGTTGTAACCCAGCAGGTAGTAGACGACCATCAGCATCGCGATCCATGCCGGGCCGATGATCAGCGCGACGCGGGTGTCGGGGAAGTACGCCATCAGGCCGATCACCAGCAGCAGGAACGCGCCGGCCAGGTACGAACCATACGGGAACAGTGGCATCCGGTACGACAGCGCGGCCAGCTCCACCCGGCTGAGCCGGCTGCGGAAACGCAGCTGCGACAGCAGGATCACGCCCCAGGTCCAGATCGCAGCGAAGGTGGACACAGCGGTCAGCCAGACGAACACCTGCTTCGGCGCGACATAGTTGAGCAGCACGCCGATCAGCAGCAGGAACACCGATATCAGCACCGCCGCGTTCGGCACGCCGTTTCGACCAACCTTGGCGAACACCGGCAGCGCTTGCTTCTGCTGCGCGAGGTTGTACAGCATGCGGCCGGTACTGAAGATGCCGCTGTTACACGAGGACAGCGCGGCGGTCAGCACCACGAAGTTGATGATGCCGGCGGCGGCCGGGATGCCCATCTTCTCGAAGGTCATCACAAACGGGCTGCCCGCGGTGCCGATCTCGTTCCACGGGTAGATCGCCATGATCACCAGCAGCGCGCCGATGTAGAAGATCAGGATGCGCCAGAACACCGTGTCGATTGCGCGCGCGAGCGATTTCTTGGGGTTCTTCGCCTCGCCGGCGGTCAGGCCGATCATCTCCACCCCGAGGTACGCGAACATCACCATCGGCAGCGCCATCAGCACCCCCTGCACGCCGTTGGGCAGGAAACCGCCGTGGCTCCACAGGTTGGCGATGCCGGTGGCAATGCCGCCGTTGGCGAAGCCGAAGAAGATCGTCCCCGCGCCGGACACGATCATCAGCACGATGGTGACGATCTTGATTGCCGCGAACCAGAACTCGAACTCGCCATACGCCTTCACCGCGATGAAGTTGACCGACGCCATCGACACCAGCGCGGCCAGCGACCAGATCCAGCCCGGCGTGCCCGGGAACCATACACCCATGTAAACGGCGACCGCGGTGATCTCGGCCATACAGGTGACGATCCACATGAACCAGTAGGTCCAGCCGGTCAGGTAGCCGGCCAGCGGCCCGAGGTAGTCCTGCGCGTAGCGGCTGAACGAGCCGGCGACCGGGTTGTGGATCGCCATCTCGCCGAGCGCCCGCATGATGATGTAGATGGCGGCGCCACCGATGGCGTACGACAGCATGATGGCCGGACCGGCCATCTTGATCGCGGTCGCCGAGCCGAGAAACAGGCCGACGCCGATGGCGGCACCGAGCGCCATCATATTGATGTGGCGCTCTTCCAGACCGCGATGCAACTTGTCTTGCTGCTCTTGCATTCGTTTCTCCTTTGCACACACAGCCGTCGCTACGCCGGCACCTGCATCGCGCCGGTCACGGACGGTCGAATGAATCTGCATGGATTTCACCGGCGCAGCCGGGCACAGCCTTCCTGCCAATAGACGGGAAGGAATGATGGGGACGCGGTGTTTTAGAGCTGCTAACAAACCCCTCCTGGCGTTGTTGCGCTGCCTTGCCGTACGACTTGTACTGTCTGCGGCAGCACGCCTAGCCAGAACCGTTGCGCTGGGATTTGTTGCAGCTTTATTAATAAGAACCGGAGACAAAACCCGATTTTGAATTTTGTCGGGGGTTCGTCAGGCGGATTCGCTAGGAATCATTAACGGAATGGGGAAGCATGGCCTCTCCTCGGCAAGGTCGGGGGCGTAAGCCTCGGTGCCGCCAAGGCTTACGACGTCTGCCCCCCTCTGTCCTTTTGCCTGAGAGATTACGCGCCAGCGGCGCTTTTCCTTCGGCGAGGCCACGTAGGCCTACTCTCCAGAGAGCTCGTCGATGCAGCAGTCCTTTTGCCTGAGAGTTTCTGGGGCGATTCCCCTTCGGCGCCGCCCGGGTCGGGCAGTCTCTCCTGCTGCATCGTTTCGCCCCTCGACGCAGCGAAGAGGCGAAAGCTGCGGAAAATCTAGACAGACACGATGCTGCTGTCAATCGGCGATAAGCGAATTAATGTTGTGCACCGCAATATTTCCGACTTCGCAATAGCGATAAGCCCGCCCCGTTTTAGCGACCACAACGCCGGTTTTCTTGAGTAGCGGCAAACTTTCCATAGGAAATTAGGCTTGAATCCGATCGGGTATTACGTTGCATAGCAGCAAATTCAGCGTTAAAAAACCCCATTCCCGGCGTTTTCAATCTTGAATCTTGCCAAGGCGTTATTTTCCACAGAAGCCACTTAATTCGAAGCTTTTTTAATCGGCCGTTTGATTCAATGACCCCGCTTTTTTTTAGCCAGCCAATTAAATCATGCGAAAGCAGTTTTTCTGTTGACAGGCTTTCGGCATTTCCATTAGCTTGGGAAAAGCTTCACGGATGCTGCAGGAGAGATCGCCCACCCGGGCGGCGCCGAAGGGGAATCGCCCCAGAAACTCTCAGGCAAAAGGACTGCTGCATCGACGAGCTCTCTGGAGAGTAGGCCTACGTGGCCTCGCCGAAGGAAAAGCGCCGCTGGCGCGTAATCTCTCAGGCACAAAGGACAGAGGGGGCAACAGGCTGACGTTGGCCTGGAGCGCCCCTGACAGACCCGGCGGCCGATCCCGCATCGCCACCCTGCTCCGTCTCGCCCTCCGACTGACGTTGGCTTATCCCAACGCAACCTGTCAGGAAGAGAGCAATGAGCGAGACCAAATACACCGACTCCCACGAATGGCTGCGTCTGGAAGACGACGGCAGCGTCACGGTCGGCATCACCGAGTATGCGCAGAACCTGCTGGGCGACCTGGTTTACGTCGCCCTGCCCAAGGAAGGCCAATCGTTCGCCAAAGGCGAAGAGGCCGCCACCATCGAGTCGGTGAAGGCCGCCGGCGAGATCGCACTGCCGGTCGACGGCACCATCGTCGCAGTCAACAGCCTGTTGGCCGACGAGCCGAGCCTGGTCAACGATGCCCCCGAGGGTGACGGCTGGTTCTTCCGCATCCAGCTCGCCAACCCGGCCCAGCTCGACGGCCTGCTGGACGACGTCGCCTATCAGAACCTGATCGGCCAATAAGCCCGGGAGAGCCGCCATGTTCCGTGATAATTCTCTCAAGCAAGACGCGCTGTTCCAACGCCGCCACATCGGTCCGGGCTGCGACGAGCAGCAGGCAATGCTGGCCGAACTGAAGGTTGACTCGCTCGCTGAACTGATCGACGAGGTCGTGCCCGCCAGCATCCGTCTGAATGCCCCGCTCAAGCTCGCTGATGGCTGCAGCGAGGCTGAGGTGCTCGAGCGCCTCGCCGCCATCGCCGCGCGCAACCAGGTGTTCAAGTCCTACATCGGCATGGGCTATTACGACACCCATACCCCGCCGGTGATCCTGCGCAATGTGTTCGAAAACCCGGCCTGGTACACTGCATACACTCCGTACCAGCCGGAGATTTCCCAGGGCCGCCTCGAGGCGCTGCTGAACTTCCAGACCATGGTCTCGGACCTGACTGGCCTGGAGATTGCCAATGCGTCGATGCTCGACGAGGCGACCGCCGCGGCCGAGGCGATGACCTTCTGCCAGCGCTTGGCCAAATCGAAGAGCCAGGTGTTCTTCGTTGCCCGCGACTGTCATCCGCAGACGATCGAGGTGATGAAAACCCGCGCCGAACCGTTGGGCATCGACGTCGTCGTCGGCGACCCGCGTCGCGATCTCGCAGGCTTCGACTGCTTCGGCGTGCTGCTGCAGTACCCGGGCACGCACGGCGACCTGATCGACTACCGTGCCGTCACTGAGACCGCGCATGCACAAGGCGCACTGGTCGTCGTCGCCGCCGACCTGTTGGCGCTGACCTTGCTGACGCCGCCGGGCGAATTCGGCGCCGACGTCGCGGTGGGCACCACTCAGCGCTTCGGCGTGCCAATGGGCTTCGGCGGCCCGCACGCCGGCTACTTCGCGACGCGCGACGAGTTCAAGCGCAGCATGCCGGGGCGTCTGGTCGGCGTGTCGGTCGACAGCCACGGCCGCCCGGCCCTGCGCCTGGCGATGCAGACGCGCGAGCAGCACATTCGCCGCGAAAAGGCGACCAGCAATATCTGCACCGCGCAGGCACTGCTGGCGATCATCGCTGGTCTCTACGCCGCTTACCACGGATCGGAGGGACTGACCGCGATCGCGCGCCGCGTGCACCGGCTGACCGCCACCTTGGCCGAAGGCTTGCGCCAGCTCGGCTATTCGGTACCGACCGAGTCGTTTTTCGACACGGTAACCGTCGAGGTCGACACCGCCAACCACGCGAACGTGCTGCACGCCCAGGCGCGCGCCCGCGGCGTCAACCTGCGCGCCGCCGGTGACACCCGCATCGGTGTCTCGCTCGACGAGACGACGACCGCTGCTGACGTGGTGGCGCTGTGGGGGCTGTTCGCCCTCGGCAAGGTCGTGCCCGGCTTCGCCGAGATCGAGGCGCAGACTGCCGACGCGATCCCGCCGCAACTGGCACGCCACAGTGCCTTCCTCACGCACCCGGTGTTCCAGCTGTACCGCTCGGAAACCGAGATGCTGCGCTACCTGCGCCGCTTGGCCGACAAAGACCTGGCGCTCGACCGCACCATGATTCCGCTGGGCAGCTGCACGATGAAACTGAATGCCACCACCGAGATGATCCCGGTGACGTGGCCCGAATTCGGCAAGCTGCACCCGTTCGCACCGGCCGAGCAGACTGCTGGCTACCGCGAGCTGACGCAGGAACTGGAAGCGATGCTGTGCGCGATCACCGGCTACGACGCGGTGTCGCTGCAACCGAATGCCGGCTCGCAAGGCGAGTACGCAGGTCTCTTGGCGATCCGCGCCTATCACGCCAGCCGCGGTCAGTCGCAGCGCGACGTCTGCCTGATCCCGTCGTCCGCCCACGGCACCAACCCGGCGTCAGCGCAGATGGCGAACATGAAGGTGGTCGTCGTTGCGTGTGACGAGGCCGGCAACGTCGACGTCGACGACCTGAAGGCAAAGGCCGAACAGCACAGCGACAAGCTCGCCGCGATCATGATCACCTACCCGTCCACACACGGTGTGTTCGAGGAGCGGGTGCGCGAAGTGTGCGACGTGGTGCACGCTCACGGCGGCCAGGTCTACATCGATGGCGCCAACATGAACGCGCTGGTCGGTCTTGCGCAGCCGGGCGGTTTCGGCGGCGACGTGTCGCACCTGAACCTGCACAAGACCTTCTGCATCCCGCATGGCGGCGGCGGCCCTGGCATTGGCCCGATCGGCGTGAAGGCGCACCTCGCCCCGTTCCTGCCCGGCCACAAGGCGGGCTCGCTCGTCGGCGGCGGTGCGGTGTCGGCGGCGCCGTACGGCAGCGCCAGCATCCTGCCTATCACCTGGACCTATATCACGCTGATGGGCGCGGCAGGCCTGAAACGCGCGACGGAGGTGGCGATCCTCAACGCGAACTACATCGCGACGAAGCTCGCGCCGCACTACCCGATCCTCTATACCGGCCCGAATAACCGTGTCGCACACGAGTGCATCGTCGACGTGCGGCCTCTCAAGGACACCAGCGGCGTCAGCGTCGAGGACATCGCCAAGCGGTTGATCGACTTCGGCTTCCATGCGCCGACGATGTCCTTCCCGGTTGCAGGCACCTTGATGATCGAGCCGACTGAGTCCGAATCGAAGGCCGAGCTCGACCGCTTCATCGAGGCGATGATCACGATCCGCGAGGAAATCCGCGCGGTGGAGGAAGCGCGCAGCGACGCCAACGACAACCCACTGAAGCACGCGCCGCACACCGCGGCCGCGCTCGCCGGCGAATGGAACCATGCGTACAGCCGCGAGCAGGCGGTATTCCCGCGCGGTGTCGAGCGCGATCACGGCACCAAGTACTGGCCGCCGGTCGGCCGCGTCGACAACGTGTACGGCGACCGCAATCTGATCTGCAGCTGCCCGCCGCTGTCGGCCTACCAAGACTAGGAGTCGCGAATAAAACCCTCCTGGCGTCGTTGTGCTGCCTTGCCGTACAGCTCGTACTGTCTGCGGCAGCACGCCTAGCCAGGACCGCTTCGCTGGTTTTTATTAGCGACTCCAATACCCGAGCCGTTCGGCCAACCCCATCACCCCAAGGTTGGCCGAACGACGGGCACCGCCCCACAAAGGAGAAACAACATGTCCCGCCAAGAACAATTCAGCCAGCCGCTTGAGATCGCCGGTTTCGACGACGCGCTGTGGCAGGCGATGGAAGCCGAGCGCCTGCGTCAGGAAGACCATATCGAGCTGATCGCCTCGGAAAACTACACCAGCCCGCGCGTGATCCAGGCTCAGGGCTCGGTGCTGACCAACAAGTACGCCGAGGGCTACCCGGGCAAGCGCTACTACGGCGGCTGCGAGCATGTCGATACTGTCGAGCAGTTGGCGATCGACCGCGCCAAGCAGCTGTTCGGCGCCGACTACGCGAACGTTCAGCCGCACTCGGGCAGTCAGGCCAACGCGGCCGTCTACATGGCGCTGATCCAGCCGCACGACACGGTGCTCGGCATGAGCCTGGCGCACGGTGGCCACCTCACCCACGGCGCGTCGGTCAACTTCTCGGGCAAGATCTACAAGGCCGTCCAGTACGGCATCGACACTGCCACCGGCCTGATCGACTACGACGAGGTCGAGCGTCTCGCGCTCGAACACCGGCCGAAGCTGATCGTCGCCGGCTTCTCCGCCTACTCGCGCGTGATCGACTGGGCGCGCTTCCGCGAAATTGCCGACAAGGTCGGCGCGTACCTGTTGGTCGACATGGCGCACGTTGCGGGCCTGGTGGCCGCCGGTCTCTACCCGAACCCGGTGCCGTTCGCCGACGTGGTGACCACCACCACGCACAAGACACTGCGCGGCCCGCGCGGCGGCCTGATCCTGGCGAAGTCCAATCCGGACATCGAGAAGAAGCTCAACTCCATCGTGTTCCCGGGCATCCAAGGTGGCCCGCTGATGCACGTGATCGCGGCCAAGGCGGTGGCCTTCCAGGAGGCGCTGCAGCCGGGCTTCAAAGCCTACCAGCAACAGGTGATTGCCAACGCCCGCGCGATGGCCGCAGTGTTCGTCGAGCGCGGCTATGACATCGTGTCCGGCGGCACCGACAACCACCTGTTCCTGCTGAGCCTGATCCGCCAGGGCCTGACCGGCAAGGCGGCCGACGCCGCACTGGGCGCGGCGCACATCACCGTCAACAAGAACGCCGTGCCGAACGACCCGCAGTCGCCGTTCGTCACCAGCGGCATTCGCATCGGCACCCCGGCGGTGACCACGCGCGGCTTCAAGGAGGCGGAAGTGCGCGCGATCGCTGGCTGGATCTGCGACATCCTCGCCGACCTCGACAACCCGGCCGTGATTGAACGGGTGAAGCATCAGGTTGCCGAGCTGTGCGCGGCGTTCCCGGTCTACGGCAAGTAAGGCGGCGAGGCGCGCATCATGGCGATCAGCGTATTTGATTTGTTCAAGATCGGGATCGGGCCGTCCAGCTCGCACACCGTCGGGCCGATGCGCGCCGCCGCGCGCTTCGCCCGAGGGTTGGCCGAACACGGTCTGCTCGAGAAAACCGCAGCGGTGAAGTCCGAGCTGTTCGGCTCGCTCGGCGCGACCGGGCGCGGCCACGGCTCGGACGTGGCGGTGCTGTTGGGCCTGGAGGGTGAGGAGCCCGACACCGTCGATACCGACAGCGTCGAGCCCCGCGTCGCGGCGATCCGCGCGGCCGGCGAGCTCTCGCTGCTCGGCCAGCAGCGCATCGCGTTTCGCGAGAAGGAGCACCTGGTGCTCTACCGCCGCGAGACGCTGCCCTACCACCCCAACGGCATGCGCTTCACAGCGATCGGCCAGGACGGCGAAACGCTGGCGAGCAAGGTCTATTATTCGGTCGGCGGCGGTTTCGTCGTCAACGAGGAGGCGGCCGGCGCCGACCGCATCGTGGCCGACGCAACGGCGCTGCCCTACCCGTTCAAGAGTGCCAAGGAACTACTGGTACTGTGCGAGGCGCACAACCTCTCGATCAGCCAGCTGATGCTGGAGAACGAAAAAGCGTGGCGCACCGAGGCCGAGATCCGCGCGGGGCTGCTCGCAATCTGGGACGTAATGCAGGCCTGCGTGCGCCGCGGCTCGGAACGCGAGGGCATCATGCCCGGCGGGCTGAAGGTGAAGCGCCGCGCGGCCGAGCTGTATCGCAAGCTGGCCAGCCAGCCCGAGGCGAGTCTACGCGACCCGCTGACCATCCTCGACTGGATCAGCTTCTACGCGCTGGCGGTCAACGAGGAGAATGCCACCGGTGGCCGTGTGGTCACCGCGCCCACCAACGGCGCGGCCGGCATCATCCCTGCGGTGCTGCACTACTACACCCGCTTCGTGCCGACCGCCAGCGACGACGGCGTGGTGCGCTTCCTGCTCACCGCCGCCGCGATCGGCATCCTCTACAAGGAGAACGCCTCGATCTCCGGCGCCGAGGTCGGCTGCCAGGGCGAGGTCGGTGTCGCCTGCTCGATGGCGGCAGGCGCCTTGGCCGAAGTGCTCGGCGGCAACGTACGCCAAGTGGAGAACGCTGCCGAAATCGGCATGGAGCACAACCTGGGCCTGACCTGCGACCCGGTAGGCGGCTTGGTGCAGGTGCCCTGCATCGAGCGCAACGCGATGGCATCGGTGAAGGCAGTGAACGCCGCACGCATGGCACTAAAGGGCGACGGCAGCCACTTCATCTCGCTCGACAAGGTGATCCGCACCATGCGCGACACCGGCGCCGACATGAAGACCAAATACAAGGAAACCTCACGCGGCGGCCTGGCCGTCAACGTGATCGAATGCTGAGGACAACACAATGAACGCACCGCTCAATCGCACCCCGCTCTACGACCTGCACATCAAACTGGGCGCCAAGATGGTCCCGTTCGCCGGCTACGAAATGCCGGTGCAGTACCCGCTCGGCGTGCTGAAGGAACACCAGCACACCCGCGCGCAGGCCGGCCTGTTCGACGTGTCGCACATGGGCCAGGTGAAGCTGATCGGCAAGGGCGCCGCCGCGGCGCTCGAGACCCTGGTGCCGGTCGACATCCAGGACCTGCCGGTAGGCATGCAGCGCTATGCGCTGTTCACCGCCGACGACGGCGGCATCCTCGACGACCTGATGGTGTCGAACTTCGGCAACGACGAGCTCTACGTCGTCGTCAACGCCGCGTGCAAGGAGCAGGACATCGCGCACATGCGCCGCCACCTGTCCGCACACTGCGAAGTGGTCGAGCTGACCGACCGCGCCCTGCTCGCTCTGCAGGGTCCGGCCGCCGCGACAGTGCTGGCGCGCCTCGCGCCGGCCGCAGCCGAGCTGACCTTCATGCAGAACGCACAGCTCGAAATTGACGGCATCGCCTGTTATGTCAGCCGCTCCGGCTACACCGGTGAAGACGGCTACGAGATCTCGGTGCCGGCCGCACAGGCTGCCAGCTTGGCCGAACGGCTGCTTGCCGAGCCGGAAGTCGAAGCGATCGGCCTCGGTGCGCGCGACTCGCTGCGTCTGGAAGCCGGCCTCTGCCTGTACGGCCACGACATCGACACCGGTACCACACCGATCGAGGGCAGCCTGCTGTGGGCAATCTCGAAGAACCGCCGCCCCGGCGGCGAGCGCGCCGGCGGTTACCCGGGCGCCGACGTCGTCGCGCGCCAGATCGCCGACGGCGTCGCAAAGAAGCGCATCGGTTTTATTGTTAAGGACAAGGTGCCGGTGCGCGAAGGCGCCGAGATCACCGACGCCGACGGCACCGTGATCGGCAAGGTTAGCAGCGGCGGCTTCGGCCCTAGCTTCGGCGGCCCGGTCGGCATGGGCTATGTGGCGAGCGCGCACGCAGCGGTCGGCACCGCGCTCTACGCCATCGTGCGCGGCAAGCCGGTCGTGATCGAGGTCGCCAAGACCCCGTTCGTGCCTCAACGCTACTACCGGGGCTGAGGCGATGACCGACGTCAGACCCGCAAAGCTCGAGGCCGGCACCAAGCTGTCGGCCGCCGAGAAGATGGCGCGCATCCCGGTGAAGATCGCGCCGACCGAAAAGAGCGAGATGCTGCGCAAGCCGGAGTGGATTCGCGCGGCGTTTCCGGGCAGCAAGGAGGTGCTACAGCTTAAGAAGACGCTGCGCGAGCACCAGCTCGTCACCGTCTGCGAGGAAGCGAGCTGCCCGAACCTCGGCGAGTGCTTCAGCCACGGCACCGCGACCTTCATGATCATGGGCGACATCTGCACACGCCGCTGTCCGTTCTGCGACGTCGGCCACGGCCGGCCGAACCCGCTCGACGCGAACGAGCCGCAACGATTGGCAGAAACGATCGCCGCAATGGAACTGAAGTACGTGGTGATCACTTCGGTCGACCGCGACGACCTGCGCGACGGCGGCGCGGCGCACTTCGCCGCCTGCATCACCGAGACGCGACGACTCAACCCAGCGATCCGCGTCGAAACGCTGGTGCCGGACTTCCGCGGCAGGATGGAGGCGGCGCTGACGACGTTGGCCGACACGCCGCCCGACGTGTTCAACCACAACCTCGAGACGGTGCCGCGCCTCTACCGCGAGGCACGGCCAGGCGCCGACTACGCGCACTCGCTCGCACTGTTGGCCGCGTTCAAGGACACCTGCCCCGACGTGCCCACCAAGTCCGGGCTGATGGTCGGCCTCGGCGAAACGCTCGACGAGATCGTCGAGGTGATGCGCGACCTGCGCGCGCACAAGGTCGACATGCTGACCATCGGCCAGTACCTGCAGCCGTCGCACCATCACCTGCCGGTGAAGCGCTTCGTCACGCCGGCCGAGTTCGCCTCGCTGCGCCAGACGGCGCTGGAGATGGGATTTTCCCAGGTCGCCGCCGGGCCGATGGTGCGATCGAGCTATCACGCGGATCTGCAGGCCAAAGGTGAGTTGGTCGCCTAAGAACCTGTTCACGGTCTCGCGAACGAAGGGTCAGCCAAGGCGAAATGACGCGAAAAAGCGGAATGGACATGGAGTCCATGAGCATTTTGAGTGGCATTTCAACGCAGGATCACCCGAGTGCCGCAGATCGTGAGCAGGTTCTAACAGACAAACCACAAGGCCGGTCAGACCGGCCCTGTCAGGAGACTTCGATGATCCAAGCCCAGCCACGCTTCATCCTCACGCTGTCCTGCCCGAGCGCCGCCGGCCAGGTCGCCGCGGTGTCCGGCTTTCTCGATGCGCGCGGCGGCTATATCGACGAGCTGTCGGTGTTCGACGACGAGCTGAGCCAGCGCTTCTTCATCCGCTGCGTGTTCCACACCGGCAATACCGACGCGGCGCTGCTGCCGCGGCTGCGCGCCGAGTTCGCGCCGATCGCCGAGCGCTTCACAATGCAGTGGCAGCTCAACGACGCCGCCGCCCGCACCCGCACGCTGATCCTGGTGTCGAAGCTCGACCACTGCCTGAACGACCTGTTGTACCGCTGGAAGCTCGGCGAGCTGGCGCTTGATATCGCCGGCATCATGTCGAACCACCCGGACCTGGAACCGATCGCGCGCTCGTACGGCCTGCCCTACCACCACTTGCCGATCAGCGCCGACACCAAAGCCGCACAGGAGGCGAAACTGCTCGAGCTCGTCGAATCGACAGGGAGCGAGCTCGTGATTCTCGCGCGCTATATGCAGATCCTGTCGAACCAGACCGCCGCGCAACTGTCCGGCCGCGCGATCAACATCCACCATTCCTTCCTGCCCGGCTTCAAGGGCGCCAAACCGTACCACCAGGCCTACGCGCGCGGCGTGAAGCTGATCGGCGCCACCGCGCATTACGTGACCGACGATCTGGACGAGGGCCCGATCATCGAACAGGTGGTCGAGCGGGTCGACCACACGCACAAGCCCGAACAGCTGCAAGCGACCGGCCGCGACATGGAATGCCTGGCGCTGGCGCGGGCCGTCAAATACCACACCGAGCGGCGCGTGTTCCCGAACGGCGACCGCACCGTGGTGTTCCGCTAAGGAAATAGGAGTAACCCTATGACGATCCCGTTCAGCATCGAGCTCTACCCTCCGGCCCATCAGCAGGCCGCTGTACAGCTGGCGGCATCACTGCCGCGGCTGATGGCGCTCGGCCCGGAGTACTTCTCGGTCACCTACGGCGCCGGCGGCAGCACCCGCGAGCGCACCGTCGAACTGGTCGAGCAGCTGCACCATACTGGCGTGTCAGTCGCACCGCACCTGTCAGCGATCGGAGCAAGCCGCGACGAGGTGCACGCGCTGCTCGCCCGCTACCGCGAGCTGGGCCTCACGCGGCTGTTCGCGCTGCGCGGCGATGCACCATCCGGCATGGGCGGGCGTGGCGACTTCACCTACGCGAGCGATCTGGTCCGCTTCATCCGCGACGAAGCCGGCAGCGAGCTTGAGATCGCGGTCGCCGCGTACCCCGAGGGCCACCCGCAGGCCCGCAGCCCGGCGGCGGACCTTGCCGCACTGAAGGCAAAGCAAGACGCTGGCGCCAGCGTCGCCGTCACCCAGTATTTCTTCAATGCCGACGCCTTCCTGCACCTGCGCGATGCGTGCAGCAAGAATGGCATCCGGCTGCCGTTGATTCCGGGCGTCCTGCCGCTGACCCGCTACACCGGCACGGCTCGTCTGGCCGAAACGCGCGGCATCGAGCTGCCGCGCTGGATGGCCCGCAAGCTCGCAAGCCTCGGCGACGACACCGCGGCGGTCAGAGCATTCGGCCTCGACGTCACCACGCAGCTGTGCGAGCGGCTGATCGCCGAGGGTGTGCCGGGGCTGCATTTCTTTAGTCTGAACCAGGCCGGTGCGGTGGAGGCGCTGTGCCAACGGCTGGGGCTGGGCGCGACGTCGCCGGCAGCGCTGTCAGGCTAGTTCTTCCGCGTCGTCTTTCCTGCTTCGAGGCTCAGGCCGGGCATGCTTGCATGGCCCGGCCTGCATTTTTTGGTGGGTTCGTGACCAAGGAATGCGAAGACCGGTAAAGCGGACTAGCCGTGCCGATGACGTTTGGCCGGATTTGCGCTTCAGGACCGGTGACGGCCAGAGGGGTCGGATGGGCTGGCCGAGCGGAATCAGCCAGGAGCGGCCGTTCGGCGATACAGCCTCGGAGAACTGCTGCTCGGCCGATATGGTCCTCTACCGCATCGCTTCATGTGCGTCCACTTCCGGCGACCAACTGGTCCCCCTCCCTCCTCGCAGTACTCCATGTTCAAGGTGGCGGCTGCCGCGGAACAAATGCGAACCTCGCCTCGTCACTGGAATACGGTCGCCCCGTCTGTGCCCCTGAGCACTGCATGATTGCAGAGAGGGAGTCATTCGTTTTTCGGCAAAAAGCCGCGGTACGTGTGGCTGTCATGCGGTAAAGGCGGGTGAAGCCCGTAAAGGGAAAAACTTCCTATACTTCAACCCTCGTAACGGCTGCAACCTCTTGATCACGCCCTTATCATGCACATTTTCATCGTGCTGGGACTGGTCGCGTGCGCTTGTGCCGGCACGGCATGGGCGCAGGGCGTCGACGTTGTTCCCGGCTATCACCATACCGACGATCGAAGCGGACAGTATGTTGTGCCCGGCCTGACTTGGCAGAGCGCGTCGCACCTACAGCGCGAGGCCTCCTTCGACGGCCGAGTCGAGGGCCATATCTACGCCCAGCCGCTCTACTGGCACCCTCCCGGCGCCGCCCACGCATTGCTGATTGTCGCGACCGAATCGAACGTCGTCTATGCGCTCGATAGCGCCACCGGCGCCATCGTTTGGCGCGTCGTGCTCGGCACGCCGGCGCCGCGTAGTGCACTGCCGTGCGGCAACATCGATCCGCTGGGCATTACGGGAACGCCTGTGATCGAGCCCAGGACAGGGACACTGTACCTTAACGCGATGGTGGACCGGCAGAATGGGCCGAAGCACATGGTGTACGCACTGTCGCTGCGCGACGGCTCGGTGCTTCCCGGCTGGCCTGTCGACATTGCCGAGGCACTACGATCACAGGGCGTGTCGTTCACTTCGCGTTTGCAGAACCAGCGGGGCGCACTATTGCTCCTCGAAGGCCACTTGTTCGTGCCGTACGGCGGCCATTACGGCGACTGCGGCAACTATCAAGGCTGGGTGGTCGGCCTCGCGCTCAACCGTCCCGGCGTGTTTGGCGCGTGGCGGACGCGCGGCCTCAAGGGTGGTATTTGGGCGCCGGGAGGCATCGCCGCAGCCGACGGCGCTCTTTTCGTCGCTACCGGCAACACCGAGGGTGAGCACGTATGGAGCGACGGCGAGGCCGTCATGCGTCTGGCGCCCAACCTGCACCGGTCCGCCAGTTCTCGCGACGCGTTTGCTCCCGCCAACTGGCATGAGTTGGACGAGGAGGACCTCGACCTCGGCGGCGCCAACCCGATGCCGATCGATCTGCACGGGCGTCGACTGATCTTGCAGTTGGGCAAGGATGGTAAGGCCTATCTGCTGGACCGCGACAATCTGGGCGGCATCGGCGCTGCACTGGACATGCAGAAAGTGTCGCGAGGGCCTATCCGCACCGGCCCGGCGTCCTACCCTGGACCAGGCGGCGTTTTTGTCGCATTTCCGGGGGCCGGCGCCGCGTGCCCGGCCAGCCGGAGCGAGGACGGTCTGATCGTGCTGCGGATCAGCGCGGCGTCACGCGGCGGCCTGAGTACTGCTTGGTGTGCGGCGCTGGATGGCGCCGGCAGCCCGATCACCACGACCAGCGACGGTAGCGCGGATCGCATTGTCTGGGTCGTCGGCGCGGAAGGCGACAACCGTCTGCATGGGTTCCGCGGCGACAATGGTCAGGCCGTGTTCACCGGCGGCGGGCCGAACGACCGCATCCCGAAACTGCGGCACTTCGTGACCCTTCTGGCGGCTCATGGCCGGCTTTACGTGGCGGGCGATGGCAGGATCTACGCGTTCAGCGTCGCACACCGCTAAGGCCGCCAACGCTATATCGAGGAATGACGCCGTCGGCGCGGTTTGCCCCCCTGGAGCAAGAGCCGGACATGCTGGAGATCGCGAGGGAAAGGTGTGTCCCGCGGTGGGCAGGACGCTCAAGTCCGGGCTCGTGTCGGCCCTGGTGGGTGCTCTGCTCGCCCTTGCTTCGGCGCAGGCGCAGCCCCCGTCGTTCGACACGTTCGCCGTCCCCGCCGGTAGCGCACCGCACGACGTCGCACCGACGCCCGCAGCAACTGAGGCGCACTGCGGTGATACGGTCCGAAATGTCGAAACACCATGAGCCCGTGGGGACCATTTGAGGAACGCCCCAACCCAGAGTTGTCGAGTGCTTCGGCGTGATCGCCTTAAAGCATCGCGCTACGGCACCATTTAGTGCTGCGCAGCTCGCCCGCTGCCATCGGCTACCATTCACGTAGGAACCTATTCGCAATCCTCTTTCCGGCTACGGCCGGCCCCACGGTCAGGCCCGGCAAAAGGTCATGAACAGGTTTTCAAGGAGGCGCGACCATGAAATGCTGGATCTACGACACCCAATACGGCCCCTTCACCATCATTCGTCTCGACGAGCGGTATCACATCATGCACGAGGGCGAGGCGCTGGGCGCCTACCCGACCCCGGAAGCCGCGGCCGAAGCACTGGCCAACGGCCACTCTGACTGGCCGTCGTTCGGCAACCCGCACGAGCTGGGCATCCCGGAGGATCTGGCGAAGTGGCAGTGCCGACCGGTGATCTGAGCCCCGTTCCGCACAGCCCATCCCGGGTCGACACCGGCAAGGGGGGCATCTAGACTTCAGTCCACTATCCTGCAGCAGGCTTGGCACTCTGCCGAAGCGACGACATTCGGCGTATCGCCAGGTAGTGCTGTGTCAGGGATGTGCGGCCTGCCACACTCGGCGGGCGCAACGATGGCGATAAACCGGGGGCGCTATCCATGAACTCGAATAAACCCGAGTGTGAACGTGATGCCGAGACAATACGGGCGCCGCGGCTGATCATCGACGCCGTCGACGATCACGGCGCGCAGCTCGCCGAGCTCAGGGACGGACTCCTCAGCCGCCCCGCCCGCATCGCTCCGAAATTCTTCTACGATGAGCAAGGCTGCGCCCTGTACGGCGCGATCTGCGCGCTCAGCGAATACTACCCGACCCGCACTGAAATCCAGATATACGAGCGATGTCGCCGGCCCATCGCGGCGCAACTCCCGCCCGATGGGCAATGGATAGACTTGGGATGCGGCGACGGCGCCAAGGCGCGCGACTGGCTCGGGCCAGCCAGGGTGCGCCGCTATATCGGCGTGGACTTCGCCGCCGACTGGCTCAAGACAACACTGGCCGTCACCGAACAGCAATTTCCCGGCGTCGACTGCCTGGGCGTGGTGACCGACTTCACCCGCCCCTTCCACCTGCACCCGGTGCTGAACGACTGTCCGGATGCACCGCCGATCTTCTTCTACCCCGGCTCGTCGATAGGCAATTTCACTCCCGAAGATGCGTTGTCGCTGCTGCGATCGATCCGCAGCCATCTGGACGGTGACGGCCGCCTGTTGATCGGCGTGGACCTCGTCAAAGACACTGCCACGGTCGAGGCCGCCTACGACGACGCGCTCGGTGTCACCGCCGCGTTCAACCGCAATGTGCTACGGGTCGCCAACCGGCTGCTGGACGCCGACTTCGAGCCGCATCGCTTCGACCACCGGGCGTTCTTCAACGCGACTGAAAGCCGCATCGAAATGCACCTGGCAGCAAGCCAAGGCCACGACGTGCGGATCGGCGAGCACCGCCGCCGCTTCGAGGCCGGTGAAACCATCGTCACCGAATACTCGTACAAGTACACCCCCGAGCGGTTTTGCGCGCTGCTCGCCGAGGCCGGCTACGGCAACATGCACTACTGGACAGACGAGCGCGGCTGGTTCGGCGTGTTCGTCGCCGAAGCGGGGGGCGACTGATGGAACCGCGCCAAGCAGCGCTGCAGGCCGCCTTCACCCGCACGCGCCGACAGAGCCTGGCGTTGGCCGAGGGACTCAGCGCCGAGGACTGCATGCTGCAGTCGATGCCGGATGCCAGCCCGGTCAAATGGCATCTCGCCCACGTGACCTGGTTCTTCGAGACCTTCGTCCTCGCTCAACGCGAGCCGCCGCCCGCGCCGTTCAACCCGGCCTTCAAGGTGCTGTTCAACTCGTATTACGTCGGCGTCGGCGAACGCCACCCGCGCCCCGAGCGTGGCCTGTTGTCCCGCCCCTCGCTCGACGAGGTACTCGCCTACCGTCGGGCGGTGGACGCACAAATGGCGGCGCTGCTGGCGGACACGCCGCTACCACACTCGTTGCTCGACCTGATCGAGCTGGGCATCCATCACGAGCAGCAGCATCAGGAATTGGTCCTGACCGACCTCAAGCATCACTTCTGGCGCAACCCCTTGCGGCCGGCGTACCGCCCGCCCGAGCCCTTGGAGCCAGCCGATCCGGTGCCGCTACGCTATCAAGCTTTCGAGGGCGGTCTGGTGGAGATCGGCCACGATGGGGAGGGCTTCGCGTTCGACAACGAGACCCCACGCCATCGAGTGTTCCTCGAACCGTTCGAGCTCGCCTGTCGGCCGGTCAGCAACCGCGACTATCTGGCCTTCATCGCCGATGGCGGCTACGACCGCCCCGAACTGTGGCTGTCGGACGGCTGGGATACCTGCCAGCGCGAGGGATGGTTCGCGCCACTGTACTGGCAGTTCACCGATGCCGATCGCTGGACGGTATTCACGCTACACGGCCAACAGCCACTGCGGCTCAACGAGCCGGTCTGCCATGTCAGCTACTACGAAGCGGAAGCCTATGCACGCTGGGCCGGTGCACGTCTGCCCACCGAACAGGAGTGGGAGTGTGCCGCGCAACGCTGGCCGGCCGAAGCAGCCCCGGCTCCCGGCCGCTTCGCCGACGCCGGCGCGTATCACCCTGGCCCGACAACGACGGGCAAGCCGGTGCACTGGCTTGGGGATGTGTGGGAATGGACGCAGAGCGCCTACCTGCCCTACCCCGGCTACCGGCCTGCGGACGGTGCAGTCGGCGAGTACAACGGCAAGTTCATGATCAACCAGATGGTGTTGCGCGGCGGCTCCTGTGCAACACCCAGCGACCACATCCGCGCGAGCTACCGCAATTTCTTCCCGCCGTCGGCACGCTGGCAGTTCAGTGGCATTCGGCTGGCACGTTGAGCCGGTCTGGCGAGTAGTTTACGGACGACGATCTGGGTACAGAAGGGATGCCCGGGACAAGCGGAGCAGCCGGCGCAGTATGCGTCGGTCGTGCGCCCTTATTGTGCCCCCTGATCCCGCCCCGACCCGCGTGCCGAAGTGGGATGCGAATGTCTCAGGTTAACCAACGATCGTCATTGCACCGATTCATAAGGATCTCTGCAACAAAGCGCCAAACAGGCATCATGCCGGCTATGTCCGGCGGACTATAATGGCAGTTTGTCCAGCTATCTCCACCCGTTTATGCGCCATAGTTTCCCGCGTAAGCTGATCTTTCTGTCCGGTTTGGTGCTCGCCGCCCTGCTGTTCGGCACCTCAGGCTACATGATGGTCGAGGGGTGGTCGTTTTCCGATAGCCTGTTCATGACGGTGATCACCCTGGCCACCATCGGCTATGGCGAAACCCACAAGCTATCGCTGGCGGGCCGTTATTTCACCATCGCGCTGATCGTGTTCGGCACCGGCGTGGTCGGCTATGGCATTTCTTCTCTGACCCTGATGCTATTTCAGGGTGATCTGCCGCTTTATCTGAGACGAAGAAAAATGGAAAAACTGATCGCACAGATGAGCCAGCACACCATTATCTGCGGCCTGAGCCGCACCGGCCGCTATGCACTGGAAGAATTGCTCAGCGCACACCATCAGGTAGTGGTGATCGAAAAGAGCGAGGCCAATGTGGCACTGCTGCAGGAACGCGGCATTCCCTACATCGTCGGTGATGCCACAGAGGATGAGAACCTGACCGCCGCCGGCATCGCCCGCGCCCAGGCACTGATTTCCTGTCTGAGTTCAGACGCCGACAATGCTTTCGTTGTCGTGACCGCCAAGAGTTTGAACGCAGCAGTGATGGTGGTAGCCAAGGCGGAAAACGAAAGTTCGCGGAAAAAACTTAAAGCCGTGGGAGCAGACAATGTGGTCATCCCCTCCCATCTGGGCGGCATGAATATGGCCAATATCGTCGCCCACCCGGAAACCCACCATTTCTTCGAGCATCTGCATCACCGCTATCCCAACCAGTTCCGTGCTCAGATACATGTGCTGGACGAACGCTGGGAGGGCCAATCACTGGCACGTTTCCTGCAGGACTCTTTTGCCGGCAAGGCCATGGTGGTTGCACTGGAGCACTCCCCTGGCGAAGTGGAGTTCGCACCGGGGATGGAGGTGCTGCTGCACGCCGGCGAGTCGATATTGCTAATTAGCACTCAAGTGTCGGCAACCTGAACTGACCTGTTAGAACCTGTTCACGACATCCTGAGCAGCAGAGCCAAAAAGGCCAGATGGACGAAGCTGCAAGCTGGTAGTGAGTCTGCGCTCACAGTTTTTCCACAGCCTTCTGCTTTTCTCTAACCAGGCAAAACGACGCTCAACGATCCAATGCTGAGGCATGACTTTGAATGTGTGCAGTTCGCTGCGCCTGGCAACCTGCACAGTGACCTGCTCACCCACCTAGCCGCTATCTGTCAATAGGCCTTCACTCGCTGCAAGGCAGGCATGCAACGCTAAATTCATGATAGAGTCCACGGAAGTGGTGTAAATGCAGGCCGATGGTAGAAGGCCATCGAAGAACTCCGGTAAGGTCGATTTTGCGAAGAATCAGACTTACCCAATGGAGAACTCGATGGCCAACGACAGCATGGCATTTGTGGAGCGGTTGAAGCAACAAGGTGGAGGTGATTTCCTACGCGCACTGGTGGAGTCGGTGCTCGCTGACCTGATGGAGTGCGAGGTCACCAACCAGATCGGGGCTGACTTGCACGAGCGCAACGGGGAGCGCCAGGCCTATCGCAATGGCTACCGTGACCGCATCCTTCACAGCCGACTCGGCACGCTCGAACTGCAAGTGCCGAAGCTGCGCAGCGGCACTTACTTCCCGTCCTTTCTCGAACCCAGACGCTTAGCCGAACAGGCGCTCGCCGCCGTGGTGCAGGAAGCCTGGATCAATGGGGTCTCGACCCGCAAGGTCGACGAACTGGTGCAGGCGATGGGCATGACCGGCATCTCGAAGAGCCAGGTGTCCGAGC
>NZ_JAUEDK010000005.1 GCF_030385785.1 Crenobacter oryzisoli | reverse complement strand
GCTCGGACACCTGGCTCTTCGAGATGCCGGTCATGCCCATCGCCTGCACCAGTTCGTCGACCTTGCGGGTCGAGACCCCATTGATCCAGGCTTCCTGCACCACGGCGGCGAGCGCCTGTTCGGCTAACCGCCGGGGCTCAAGAAAGGACGGGAAGTAAGTGCCGCTGCGCAGCTTCGGCACTTGCAGTTCGAGCGTGCCGAGTCGGCTGTGAAGGATGCGGTCACGGTAGCCATTGCGATAGGCCTGGCGTTCCCCGTTGCGCTCGTGCAAGTCAGCCCCGATCTGGTTGGTGACCTCGCACTCCATCAGGTCAGCGAGCACCGATTCCACCAGAGAGCGCAAAAAATCGCCCCCGCCCTGTTGCTTCAGCCGTTCCATAAATGCCATGCTGTCGTTGGCCATCGAGTTCTCCATTGGGTAAGTCTGATTCTTCGCAAAATCGACCTTACCGGAGTTCGTCGATGGCCTTCTACCATCGGCCTGCATTTACACCACTTCCGTGGACTCTATCTGGCTGATCCTTCGTTCGCGAGATCGTAAACAGGCTCTAAGAAGACCGAGCCACCCTGAGGCGCAGCCCCGCTGGCTGGCTGTTTGCTGGTGTCCCGCGTCCGCTTGCAGCCAGCCGGGAAACGGCTGGGCAGCGCATGGCATCCTGCTTCCTGTTTCCTACTTTATTTTTCTGAAGCATCAAGCTGGCAGTGTCTGCGCCGATAAAAAGCCGATAGTTCCTGATAATCTATCGGCATTGCTCTATCCGCCGCCGTCGGCCCTCACTTCATGAAACCTGTACGCCTGTCCTTGTTGCTCTCCATCCTGACCCTGTCGCTGCCGGTGTGGGCCGACCCACCCCAGCCGCCGGCCAAGGCCACGCCTGCCGCCGACAACACGGAGATCTGCAAGCCTGTGAAGAAGGCGGTCAAGAAAAAGGCGGTGCACAAGGTCAAGAAATCCCACCGGCTGCCGGCGCCGCGCATCGTGCCGTCGCTGGTGCCGGTGACCCCAGTAGTGCCGTTCCCGGTGCAAAGCCCCTATGTCGACAACCGCTGCGGCGACACGTTGCCGCTGTTGGCTGCGCACTTCACGGTCGACCAGCCGGCGCAGATGCCGGACATGGACCGGCTGGCCTATCAGCTGCCGGTCGAGCTGGCCAGCCGCCTGAGCGCTCGCCAGAACGGACACATTCAGGCGCGGGCGCAGCCAGACGTGACCGTGCTGCCCGATCCGACCATCACCGACCCGGCCAGCGGCAGCGCCGGTGCCCGGCAGCTGGGCTGGCGCGAGAACGTGCGCTATGTGCTGGCCGGCCGGGTGATTGACACGAGCGTGAGCGACCACGGCCTGCGCATATCGATCCTGGAGGCAACCCGCTACCGCGACAGCGGTTCGCGCTACGAGGGTCCGCTGTCATCGATCTTCGATTCCGGCGTGCTCTACCGTGCCACCGAGCGCCAGTTCGACGCCGAATTCTGGCTGTATGACACCGCCACCGGCGCGGTGCTCGCCACCGATCGGGTGCACAAGGTCGCCAAGGGTAAGGTACTGCCGCCGCAGCCAGCGCCGTTCGGCTCGGTGGCGTTCTGGCAGAGCGACTATGGCCGTGTGGTCGACAGTGCGCTGACCGAGGCGGTCGATAAGATCGGCCGGCAGCTGGCCTGCCCGTCGGCGCCGAGCGGTGTCGGGCTGACCCCAGCCGGTGGCACATCCGTCTCTGCACTGCCGGCCAATCCTGCTATCAAATAGAATTGATAATTATTCTTGTCATGGGCTAGTATCCTGCTTCCGTCATCAACAACAAAAAGCGCAGGGAACATCCATGAACAAGTCGCTGATACTGGCCGCCATCGCAGCGGCCTTTGCCGGTTCGGCCTATGCTGCCGACGAAGTTGTCGTCTATAGCGCGCGCGGCGAGCAGTTGATCAAGCCGCTGATCGACGCCTACCAGAAAGAGAGCGGCGTTACCGTCAAGCTGGTGTCCGACAAGGAGGGCCCGCTGATGGAGCGCCTCCGTGCCGAGGGCAGCAACACCCCGGCCGACCTCCTGCTGACTGTCGACGCCGGCAACCTGTGGCAGGCCGAGAACCTGGGCTTGCTCAAGCCGGTGAAGTCCAAGGTGCTCGACGCCAACATCCCGGCCCACCTGCGCGATCCGAAGGGCGAGTGGTTCGGCCTGTCGATCCGCGCCCGTACCCTCTTCTATAACACCCAGAAGGTGAAGCCGGCCGAACTGTCCAGCTACGAGGATCTGGCCGATCCGAAGTGGAAGGGCAAGCTGTGCCTGCGCACCTCGAAGAAGGTCTACAACCAGTCGCTGGTGGCGATGCTGATCGCCAACGACGGCCCGGTGAAGACCGAACGCGTGTTGAAGGGCTGGGTCGCCAACCTAGCCACCCCGGTGTTCGGCGACGACACCAAGATGCTCGAGGCGATCGCTGCCGGCCAGTGCGATGTCGGTATCGCCAACACCTACTACTACGGCCGCCTGATGGAGAAGAACCCGAAGCTACCGGTGGGCATCTTCTGGGCCAACCAGGCCGACAAGGGTACCCATGTGAACATCTCCGGCGCCGGCGTGACCAAGTACGCCAAGAACGAGGCGGGCGCGGTGAAGTTCCTCGAGTGGCTGTCGTCGGAGAAGGCGCAGAACCTGTTCGCCGACGTAAACATGGAATTCCCCGTCAATCCGAAGGTGAAACCGGACCCGAAGGTGGCCGCCTGGGGCAACTTCAAGCACAACCTGATCAACGTGTCGAACGCCGGCAGCCGCCAGAAGGACGCGGTGATGTTGATGGATCGCGTCGGCTACAAGTAAGGACGACGTTTTCCGGTTCAATAACGGCGGCCCACGGGTCGCCGCTTTTCGTGGCGTTCGGCCAACCTTGATGGCTGGCGCTCAGCGGCCGTAGCGAGCGGTCAGGCTAGTTTTGGCCAACGCGTTCTGCTCGAACAACAGCGCAAACTTGCTCGGCGACGCATCCGGAGGCAAGGCGATGTGCGCGACTTTCAGCGCGTAGACGGTCAGCACGTAGCGGTGCGGCACATCGCCCTCGGGCGGGCAGGCCCCGCCGTAGCCGGTCTCGCCGAAGTCGTTGCGGCCTTGGCGGGCACCGGCGGGCAGGTCAGTACCGCTGCCGGCCCCGGTGGGGAGCCCGCGACTATTGGCGGGCAGGTCGAACACCACCCAGTGCCACCAGCCTTTGCCCGGCGCGTCCGGGTCGTACAGCGTGAGTGCAAAGCTCTTGGTACCGGTCGGCGGATTCTGCCAGGACAGCGCCGGCGAGCGGTTGCTCCCGACACAGCCGTGCCCGTTGTACACCTGGCGCAGCGATAGCGTCGCGCCGGGTGCAATATCCCGGCTCGTCAGCTGGAAAGCTGAGGCGGCGACTGCGGCGATCAGTAGCAGGGCGAACAGAGCGGTGCGCATGGCGTCACTCCGGGTTGGGGCCTGCTTCAGTATGGGTGACCGTCGCACGGGGGCAACGATCCCGTTGTCGGCACGGCTGGCGGTTGCGAAGACCGCTGGGTGAGACTTTTATCAATTCATTTCATGAATGTGTCGCATTTGCGTTTGCGCCACGCGATGCACGCCGGGATAATTGAACGTTTTCGAATATTCAATTGGAGCGACATGACCCTGGCCCTGCCGCGCTGGCGTATGGTGGCGCTGTCGATCAGCTTGATCACGCTGGTCCCGCTATTGCTGATTCTCGCCTCGATCACCCGGCCTGATGCCGAGCTGTGGTCGCATCTGCTCGACTTCCAGCTGCCCGAACTGATCGCCAACACCGCCTGGCTGCTCGGCGGCGTCGGCTTGGGCGTGCTGCTGCTCGGCGTGCCGCTGGCCTGGCTGATGGCGGTGTACGACTTTCCCGGTCGACGCGTGTTCAATTGGGCGCTGATGCTGCCCCTGGCGCTGCCGGCCTATGTGATGGCGTTCTCGCAGCTGGGCCTGTTCGACTTCACCGGCCCGATCCAGAGCTGGCTGCGCGACACCACCGGCGATTCCAGCTGGGTACCGCCAATCCGCTCCACTGGCGGGGTGATCGCGGTGCTGGTGCTGGCTTTCTACCCCTATGTCTACCTGTTGGCGCGCAATGCCTTCGCCACGATGGGCCGGCGTGCGCTAGAGGTCGGCCAGTCGCTCGGCCTGTCGCCCGTGGCTGGCTTCTGGCACGTGGCGCTGCCAATGGCGCGGCCGTGGATCGCCGGCGGGCTGACGCTGGCGCTGATGGAAACGCTGGCCGACTTCGGCACGGTGGCGATCTTCAATTTCGATACTTTCACCTCCGCCATCTACAAGGCCTGGTTCGCGCTGTTCTCGCTGCCCACCGCGATGCAGCTGGCGTCGCTGCTGGTGCTGCTGGTGTTCGTGCTGGTGGTGCTGGAGCAGCGCTCGCGCGGCCGGCGTGCCTACACCCAGGCGGGCAAGGCGGTGCCGCAGCCGCGCCTGCGCTTGAAGGGCGTGTCGGCGTGGGCGGCCAGCGGCTTCGCCGCGCTGGTGCTACTGTTCGCTTTCGCTCTGCCGGTGGCGCAGCTCGCGTGGTGGGCATGGTCGGTGTTCGATACCGAATTCGATGCCGACTTCATTGGCTATGTCGGCCGCTCGCTGTGGCTGGCACTGATCGCCGCGGTGGTGGTGACGCTGGTGGCGCTGCTCTTGTCCTACGCGCAGCGCCATGACGCCAAGAGCGCGCTGATCGTGCACTTGGCCACGCTCGGCTACGCGGTGCCGGGCACGGTGCTGGCGGTCGGGGTATTCGTGCCTATCGCCTGGCTCGACAACTGGCTGCTGGCGAGCTTCGCCTGGCCGGAGGGCACCGGCGCCATCCTAAAGGGCACGCTGGTCGTGATGCTGCTCGCCTACACCGCGCGCTTCCTGGCGGTCGGCCACTCGGCGGTGGATGCGGCGATGCACCGCATCACCCGCAGCCAGGAGGAGGCCGCGCGGAATTTGGGTTATTCCGGTTTTGGCTTGCTGGCACGGCTGCACCTGCCGTTGCTGTCCGGCGGCCTGTTCACCGCGGTGCTGATGGTGTTCGTCGACGTGATGAAGGAAATGCCGATCACGCTGATGACCCGACCGTTCGGCTGGGACACGCTGGCGGTGCGCATCTTCAATTTCACCTCCGAGGGCGAGTGGGAGCGCGCGGCGTTGCCGGCGCTTGCCCTGGTGATCGCCGGCCTGTTGCCGGTGATCGTGCTGTCCCGCCAGAAGGAATCGGCGTCATGATGCTGCTCGAATTCGATAACGTTACCCAGTCCTACGGCGTGGCCCCAGTGGTCGACGCGATGAGCTTCGCGCTCGCCGATGGCGAGATCGGCTGCCTGCTCGGTAGCTCCGGCTGCGGCAAGACCACGGTGCTGCGCTGCATCGCCGGCTTCGAGTCGCTGCAAAGTGGCGATATTCGTCTGGCCGGCCAGACGCTTGCCAAGGTGCCGGCGCACCAGCGCCCGATCGGCATGGTGTTCCAGGACTATGCGCTGTTCCCGCATCTGACGGTTTCGGCCAACGTCGGCTTCGGCCTGAAGGGCTGGGCGCGGCGCGAGAGGGCCGCGAGGGTGGCGGAGCTACTGGAGCTGGTGGGCCTGGCTGACTCGGGCGGCAAGTATCCGCACGAGCTGTCCGGCGGCCAGCAGCAGCGCGTCGCGCTGGCCCGCGCGCTGGCGCCGAAGCCGCGGCTGATCCTGCTCGACGAGCCGTTTTCCAATCTGGACGTCGACCTGCGCGAGCGGCTGTCGCGCGAGGTGCGCGACATCCTGAAGCGCGAGGGCATGAGCGCCATCCTGGTCACCCACGACCAACACGAGGCGTTCGCGATGGCCGACAAGGTCGGCGTGATGCAGCAGGGCCGGCTGCGTCAGTGGGACACACCGTACCGGCTCTACCACCAGCCGGCCGACCGCGCGGTGGCCGACTTTATCGGCCAGGGCGTACTGGTGCCGGGCACGGTGAGCGGCCTGGCGTGCCTGAGCCTGGAATTGGGCGAGTGGAGTGGCCAGCTGCCGGACGAGCTGTCCGCCGGCGATGCGGTCAACGTGCTGCTGCGTCCGGACGACGTGGTACACGACGACGCCAGCCCGTTCACCGCCACCGTGCTGGCGCGCGATTTCCGCGGCACGGTGTTCCATTACACGCTGGGGCTGCCATCCGGGCAGAAGGTGCTGGCGCAGGTGCCGAGCCACCACGATCACGCGATCGGCGAGGCGATCGGCATCCGGCTGGAGCTGGATCACCTGATCGCGTTCGCGCGCTGAGCACCTGGCCGGGAGAGCTTGCGCTGGCTTGGCTTGGGCGCTGTGAGCCCATGAAAAAGCTTGGTCGAACGGATTGTCGTTCGGCCAAGCTTTTTGTACTGAAAGAAGCGGTCTAGCTCGCCTGCTGGCGCAACCGCAGCACTCCCAGGCCCATTGCCATGAGAGCGGCGCCGCAGGCCCGGTTGAACAGCTGGGCGCGCCGATCGGTGCGGAACCAACCCTTCAGCCGGGAGGCCAGCAGCACATAGGCCAGATGCGACAGCAGCGTGCAGGCGGCAAAGGTGGCGGTCAGCAACAGGAACTGCGGCAGCACCGGCTGCCCGGCCTGCATGAACTGCGGGAACAGCGCGGTGAAGAACAGGATGCACTTGGGATTGGTGATCGACACCAGCGCGCCGCGCAGGAACAGCTGGGACGACCTCTGCGCCGCCGGGGGGGCGGTGGCGTCGAGCTGGGCGAACAGGTTGGCGCGATTCTTCCACTGGCGCAGCCCCAGGTAGATCAGGTACAGCGCACCGGCGGTCTTGAGCAGCAGGAACAGCGTCGCCGAGCTTTTCAGCAGCAGGCCGAGCCCGGCCATGGTGGCGGCGGACACCACGCACACGCCGAAGGCATTGCCGCTGGAACAGTACAGCGCACGGCGCGCGCCCACCGTCAGCGCATTGGAGATCGCCAGCAGCACGGCCGGCCCCGGGGTGAAGGCGGTGGCCAGGGCCACCGCGCAGTAGATCAACCAGCTTGTCATCGTCATTGCGTGCATTCCTCCGGCGTCACTCGCCAAGCACCTGGTCTGGCCAGCGCACGGCGAGCGACGCCGCCATCGGGTTGGCCGCCCGGTCGGGGCGGCAGGTTGTCGATTGGCCCGGCCTGGGTCGGGCAGGCCATGACGCCATCTTACCAGCTGTGCACCACCAGCTTGCCGATCATCGTGCCGCTCTCCAGCTTGCGGTGCGCCTCGATCAGCGTGGCCGCCGAGATCGGGCTCAGCGTTTCGGCCAAGGTCAGCTTCAGATCGCCCGCGTCGATCAGCGCAGCGACGCGTTCGAGGATGCGGCCCTGTTCGGCCATGTCGTCGGTCTGGTACATCGCGCGGGTGAACATGAACTCCCAGCCGAACGACGCGCTCTTGGTCTTTAGCACGTCCTGGTTCAGCACGCCCTTGTTCTCGACGATGCTGACGATGCGGCCTTGCGGGCGGATCAGCGCGACCATGTCGTCCCACCAGCCGTCGGTGTCGGCGGCGTTGTAGATGTAGTCGACGCTGCGGATGTCCTGTTCTGCCAGGGTGTCCACCAGCGACTGGGCGCGGCCGATCACCAGGTCGGCGCCGAGCTCGCGGCACCAGGCAGCGCTCTCCGGCCGGCCGGCGGTGGCGATCACGGTCAGGCCAGCGCGTTTGGCCAGCTGGATCACCAGTGAGCCGACCCCGCCGGCGCCGCCGATCAAGAGCAGCGACTTGCCCTGGTCGGCGCCGTCCGGGTCGATGCCGAGCCGGTCGAACAGGCCTTCCCAGGCGGTCAGCGCGGTCAGCGGCAGGCCTGCCGCCTGTTCCGGGCGCAGCGTGGCCGGCGCCTTGGCGACGAGGCGGGCGTCGACGGCCTGCAACTCTGCATTGCTGCCCGGGCGGGTGATGTCGCCAGCGTAGTAGACCGCATCGCCGACGGCGAAGCCGGCGACCGCAGCGCCGACCGCCTCGACGGTGCCGGCGGCGTCCCAGCCGAGCACGCGCGGGTTGGCCTCGACCTTGTCCTTCGGCGCGCGCACCTTGGTGTCGACCGGGTTCACCGACACGGCAGCGACGCGTACCAACAGATCGTGCTCGCCGATGGCGGGGATGGGCAGCTCGACGTCGAGCAGTGCTTCAGGGTGGTCGATGGGCAGGTAACGGGTCAGCGCAACGGCTTTCATGTCGGGTCTCCAAACGGTGAGGAATGGCGTCATTGTCCGGCGACTTTATGACCGGAAAAAGCCATAATCCAGTGATAGATTCACAACGAAATGGTGAGAATGTTGGATGAGGTCAGCGAACTCGCGCTGTTTTGCGCCATCGCCGAGTCGGGCAGCCTGGTCGGCGCCGGCGCGCGGCTGGGCCTGTCTGGTGCACTGGTCAGCAAGCGGCTGATCCGGCTGGAGGCGCGGCTGGGCGTGCGGCTGGTGACGCGCACCACCCGGCGGCTGTCGCTGACCGCCGAGGGCGAGCTTTACTACCAGCGCGGCCGCGAGGCGTTGGCTTTGCTCGCCGACACCGAGGAGCGGCTGCGCGCCAGTCGCGCCGAGCCGGCCGGGGTGCTGCGCGTCACCGCCTCGGCCTCGTTCGGCCGCCAGCACATCGCACCGTTCCTGCCGGCCTTCCTGGCGCGCTACCCGGCGCTGTCGGTGCACCTGTACCTGACCGATGCCGTGGTCGACCTGGTCGCCGAGCGGATGGACCTGGCGATCCGCATCGGCCGGCCGGTCGACAGCGACTGGGTGGCGCGCCGACTCGCCGACAACCGCCGGGTGTTGTGCGCGGCGCCCGACTACCTAGCCCGGCGCGGCGTGCCGCAGCGCGCGGCCGATCTGAGCGGGCACGATTGCCTGCTGTTGGCCGAACCGGGCACCCGTTACCAGAACTGGACACTGGAAGGGCCCAGCGGACAAGAGACGGTGCGGGTCGGCGGCCGGCTGGTGTGCGACCACGGCGAGGCGGTCGGCGAGGCCTGCGCCGCCGGCGGCGGCATCGCGATCAAGTCGGTGTGGGACATCGGCAATGCGTTGCGCGCCGGCCGGGTGGTGACGGTGCTGCCGCAGTACCGGCTGCCGGCGCAGGACGTGTACGCGCTCTACCCGCAGCGCGCAGCGCTGCCGCGCATCGGGGTGTTCGTTGATTATCTAATGGAGTGCTACGGCAGGGTGCCGTATTGGGAGGAGGGGTTGTAGGGCCGGCGGGCGCCGACCCAGGATAGGTTCGATCAGTTCGGCAGGCGTGAGAACAGCTGCAGGAATTCATCCCGGTCGCCGTCGCGGCCGCCCCGCCAGATCGGCATCCAGCCGACCGGGGGCGCGGCCGGCGTGCCCTTCGCCTCCAGCAGCAGCCAACGGCATTCGCGCGCCTGCTTCGGCGTCGTCACTGGCTGGTGCAGGATGCCTGTGAAGTAGTAGAGCAGTGGTGCTTCCGATTCGCCCAGTTCCATCGAGGACAGGCAATCGCCGGCCTGCCAGTCGCTGCGTATTGCCGACTCCATCTGCGCGTACACCGCACCATAACCCTTGGCCTGGTCCAGCCATGGCAGCAGCAGCGTAAACGGCAGGCTCCAGGCCAGCACGATGCCAAACAGCCACTGCTGGGTGATCGCGACCCGGCCGTTGGCCGACAGCCAGCGGTCACGCTGCAGCCAAGCCACCGTCAGCGCCAGCGCGAACAGCAGCGGCACCAGTTTGACCGGCATGGTGTAGTCGAGTGGTAGCCACGGCGACAGCGGCTGCAGCCAGGTTTGCATCGTTTCCTGCGACAGCGAGGCGAAGTAGATTGCCCATACCGTCAGCGCCAGTGTGCCGAACAGCCAGGGCAGCACGCGGTTGACGCCTAGCAGGAAGCGCAGCGGCAGCCGCAGCAGGCCCCGGGCACCCAGCACCGCCAGCGGGGCGGTGAACGGCAAGAGGTAGAGATGGCGAGAGGTGGCCGAGGTCTGCAGCACGGCGAGGCCGATGGCGACGAACAGCAGCGGTAGCGCGATCTCGGCGCGGCCAAGTTTGCGCCAGCCGCCGCGCAGCATATAGCTCAGCGCCAATATGCCGGCCGGGAAGGCAAAGAACAGGAAGGCCTCGATCACCCGGGTGTGGTTGGCGGCGGAGCCCAGTTGCGGCACCGAGTAGCCGACGTAGCGCCCAACGTTGTTCTGCCAGAACCACACATCGAACAGGGCCGGAGAGTGCAGGTACAGCGCGACCGGCCAGCTCACTGCCAGCGGCAGCGCGACCAGACCGGCCAGTACCAGCCGGGCGTAGTAGCGGCGATTGCGGCAGGGGCGCACCGCCAGCGGCAAGAGCACGGCAGTTGCGGCGAACACCGACGGGATGAACACGCCCTTCGACAGCGCTGCAATGCCGACGCCCAGGCCCAGCCACAGTGCGTCGTGGCGCGTGCCGCCAGCCTGGCAGGCCAAGCGCTGCAGCCCGTACAGTGCGATGGCGGTGCCGGCGCACAGCGACATGTCGGTGAACAGGTCGTGGGCGTGCTTCACCATGCCGACGGTGCTGGCATAGAGCGCTACGGTAATCAGCACCCGGCGCGATAACACGCTAGGGGCACGGAACGAGATCTGGGCGAACAGCGCGACGAACACGCCGGCCACGCCGACGTAGAAGGTGCTGGCAAGCCGTGCCGCATCGTAGAGCGGCAGCCAGCGCTGCAGCACGGCGGCAAAGGCCGTCGCGGTCCAGTAGTAGAGCGGCGGCTTTTCCATGAAAGGCTGGCCGGCATTGGTCGGCACCAGCAGTTGGCCGCTCTCCAGCATATGCTGGATGATGCCGAAGCTGTATGCCTCGTCCTGTTTCCAGGGGGTATGGCCGAGCGTGCCCGGAAGCGCGTAGACCAACATGGCTACCAGCAGAATGGTGGCAAGCGAGGCCGGAGAGGATGCAAGCGGTTGTGCCTGAGCCGCTGATGACAGGGCTTTACTACTCATGCATTTTCAATTTCTTTCAGAAGAAATGCGGATTCTAATCCGGATGCATTAAGTAAAACAGGCTCCACTGTCTATTTCTTTACGATAACTTTACAAAGTTAGCGTTAATACAGAAGTAATTAGTGATGCCTTCGTTTATTTACAAACTAATACGTTGTGTTTTGACTGCGGCGAACAAAAAACGCCACCCGAAGGCGGCGTTTCATTCATGATCCGGGCCGACCGAACTCAGCCAGCCAGCCAGTACGACGGGTGCGCCTCCAGCCAGTTTTTCAGCGACTTGGCATCGTTCACGCGGGCAGCGCTGCCGCCGGCAGCCAGCAGCACGATGATCAGCGGCTTGGTGCCGACGTTCGCGTACATCACCATGCAGCGGCCGGCTTCCTGGATATAGCCGGTCTTTTGCAGGGCGATGTCCCATTCGCCCTGACGCACCAGCGCGTTGCTGTTCTTATAGTGCAGCTGGCGGCCGTGAACGATCGTGGCCTCGTGCTCGACGGTGGTGGTGTCCTGGCGGATCAGTGGATACTGGTAGGCCGCCTTCACCATCTGCGCGAGATCGGCGGCAGTGGAGGTGTTGCGCACATCGAGTCCGGTCGGGTCGTAGAACACCGTGTCACGCATACCGAGGCTGGCCGCCTTCTGGTTCATCTTGGCAATAAAGGCCTGCAGACCGGCCGGGTAGGAACGAGCCAGCGCGTGAGCGGCGCGGTTCTCCGACGACATCAGCGCCAGGAGCAGCAACTCGCGGCGGGTCATCGTGGTGCCGATCGCCAAGCGTGAGTGGGTGTTCTTCAGTCGGTCGATCTCGGCATCGGTGACCGTAATCGGCTCATCCAGCGACACGCCGGAGTCGAGGATGACCATCGCGGTCATCAGCTTGCTGATCGAGGCGATCGGCATGCGTTGATTGATGTTCTTCTGGTACAGCGGCTCACCGTTCTGGCCATTGAGCACCAAGACCGAACTGGAACTCAGGCGAGGGGCGGTTTCGGCCAGCATCTGGCTGGCTACTTGCACCGGTTGCGCGAGCGCGTAAGGAGCCACCAAGGTAGCTGCGCCGCACAATGCCGCGGACACCAGCCAACGGGCTGCGAGTCTGAGCATAGGGTCACTCTCCGTTAAACAGATTAGAGCGAGTAGGGCCGTGGCAGAAACGCGCAAAAACGGCGGCCCTCTCTCGCTCTTTGGTTGATTCGTACCGCATTGTAAACAAGGATTTAATGTCGTGGTTGGTAAAAAGCGTCTTCGGCGTCGCATGGTGCGACAGGCTCGCGTAAAATGACTTTTATCCTTTCATCTCATCCGCCGCCAGCCCTTTCAAGACTGCTCATGCTCGTTACCTATCCCGATAGCCCGTTCAGACTGCACCAGCCGTTTCCGCCGGCAGGTGACCAGCCGACCGCGATTGCCCGACTGATCCAGGGGCTGGCCGACGGACTGTCCTACCAGACCCTGCTCGGCGTCACCGGTTCCGGCAAGACCTACACGATGGCCAATGTCATCGCCACCACCGGCCGACCGGCCATCGTGATGGCGCACAACAAAACCCTGGCGGCTCAGCTCTATAGCGAGATGCGCGAATTCTTCCCGGAAAACGCGGTGGAGTACTTCGTCTCCTATTACGACTACTACCAGCCGGAGGCCTACGTCCCCAGCCGCGACCTGTTCATCGAGAAGGACTCGAGCATCAATGAGCACATCGAGCAGATGCGCCTATCGGCGACCAAGTCCATCCTCGAACGCAAGGACTGCGTGATCGTTGCGACCGTGTCGGCGATCTACGGTATCGGCGATCCGTCCGACTACCACCAAATGATCCTGCACCTGAAGGAGGGCGAAAAGCTCCCGCAGCGCGACATCATCGGCCGGCTTGCCACCATGCAGTACGACCGCAACGATCTCGATTTCGCCCGCGGCACCTTCCGGGTGCGCGGCGACGTGATCGACATCTTCCCGGCCGAAAGCGCCGAGACCGCGATCCGCATTTCCCTGTTCGACGATGAAGTGGAAACGCTTACCCTGTTCGATCCGTTGACAGGGGTGACTCGTCAGCGCGTCGGCCGCTACACGGTGTTCCCGTCCAGCCACTACGTGACGCCGCGCGACACCGTATTGAAGGCCTGCGAGAAGATCAAGCTGGAGCTGGCCGAACGCATCGAGTGGTTCCAGAAGGAGGGCAAGCTGGTCGAGGCGCAGCGCATCGAGCAGCGTACCCGCTTCGACCTGGAAATGCTGTATGAGATGGGCTTCTGCAAGGGCATCGAGAACTACTCGCGGCATTTCTCCGGCCGCGCCCCGGGCGACCCGCCGCCGACCTTGATCGACTACCTGCCCAAGGACGCGTTGATGTTCATCGACGAATCGCACGTGACGATTCCGCAGGTGGGCGCGATGTACAAGGGCGACCGAGCGCGTAAGGAAAACCTGGTCGACTACGGCTTCCGCCTGCCCTCGGCGGTGGACAACCGGCCGCTGAAGTTCCACGAGTTCGAGCGGATGATGCCGCAGACCATCTTCGTGTCGGCGACCCCGGCCACCTACGAGCAGGAGCATGCAGGCCAGGTGGTGGAGCAGGTGGTGCGCCCGACCGGTCTCGTCGACCCGGAAATCGAGATTCGCCCGGTGGGTACTCAGGTCGACGATCTGCTGTCGGAGATCCGCAACCGCATCGAGCACAACCAGCGCGTGCTGGTCACCACGCTGACCAAACGCATGGCCGAGCAGCTCGCCGACTACTACACCGAGCACGGCGTGAAGGTGCGTTACCTGCACAGCGACATCGACACGGTGGAGCGGGTGGAGATCATCCGCGACCTGCGCCTGGGGATGTTCGACGTGCTGATTGGCATCAACCTGCTGCGCGAGGGCCTGGACATCCCCGAAGTCAGCCTGGTGGCGATCCTCGACGCCGACAAGGAAGGCTTCCTGCGCTCGGAGCGCAGCTTGATCCAGACCATCGGCCGCGCCGCCCGCCATCTGGAAGGCAAGGCGCTGCTCTACGCCGACCGGATCACCGACTCGATGCGCCGCGCCATCGACGAGACCGAACGGCGCCGCGCCAAGCAGATGGCGTTCAACCTTGAGCACGGCATCACCCCGAAGGGGGTGGAGAAGCGCATCAAGGACATCATCGACGGCGTGTACGGCGGCGAGGCCAAGGAAAAGGCTCGCCTCGATATCGCCCGCGTCGAGGAGATGGACGAGAAGGCGCTGGCCAAGGAGATCAAGAAGCTGGAGAAAGAAATGCTGGAGGCGGCGCGCAATCTGGAGTTCGAACGCGCCGCACAGCTGCGCGATCAGTTGAAGACGCTGAAGGAGCGCGCCTTTATTGGCGGCGTGTGATTGCCTGCGGCCCGGCTTAGACGGTAAGCCGGGACATGTTTCTCAGCGTGGCTTAACTACGGTCTCTAGGGGGGCTCCGAGGACCACGGGCATATCGGCTTACTTTAGCCTCGCAAATGGGCGACGCGAGTTCGCAGTCCCGCCAAGATGCTTTCCAAGTGCTCAGGCTTTAGCTTGTCGATGTCAACTCACCAGTACCGGTCAGTGTCATTGCGGTCCGGGTGGGCGGAAATACCATGCTGCTCGAGAAGCGCTTCGCCCCATACCATTGCCACAAATGGTTGAAACGAGAAAGCGGTCGGAGAGAGTCTCCGGCCTTTGCGCACCGAGAAAAGGCGAAATCAGTCGGCTAGCCTCGAGGCGTAATCCCACCTTGAATTCCTTGCAGCGATAGGGCTCCTGCAGGATGGGGCCATCGCCATAGCCTCTTGCTGACAGACTCAGCTTCTCTTGTTGCTGTTGTAGCGCATTGGCGATCGGCATGGCCGTTCTCGATCTTGTCTTGTATCGATATCAAGGTTGCCTGGGCATGTTCGGACTCGCAGCTCGGATAGCGGCGGCAATCTGGCGACTGATCGTCAGCAGTGCCTGCTCTTGGGCGGTGATCAACGCAGGGTAGCCGCTACCGGACACCGGCTGTTCGACGTCCACCGGGCCCGCGGCCACCGTCTTGCCGCGTGCGACCACGGTCCAGGTGCCGGCCAAGTGCACCGAGCGACCGGGACGGTTGTCGATGGCCTGCAAATCCAGCAGCAACTGGCGGTCAGGTTCGGGCATGCCTACCACCGGGAACACGTAGACGCGGGAAAGGCCCAGCTCACTGCGAAGATTGCCGGCCAGCGCCTCGGCCAGATTGCGCTGCACCGTGCCGGCCCAGCGTTGCTGTTCGAGCAGGGTCAGGCGGCTGTCGCCGGCGTCGATCACCAGCTGGGGTCGGTCGTGTGCGGCCGGCACCGTCACCGGGCCGACCAGCAGGCTACGTTCGTCAGGGGAGGAGGCGCCGGCTGGCGCCAGCGCATGAAGCTGATAGAACTGGGCTGAAGGCGAGCCGCAGCCGGCCAACAGCGCCGCGAAGCCGGCCGCCAGCATTAGGCGCGCGATCATGGCTTATCCCCCTGTTTGCCCCGGATCAGCGCTTCGGGGTGGCGTTCCAGATAGTCGCTTAGGGCACGGAAGCTCTGCGCCGCCTTGCTGACCTCCTGCGCGGCCGTGCGCACGTCCTGCTGGGCCGGTGAGTCGGGGGACAGCGTACGCTGGGCTGACTGCAGCGTCTGATTGAGCTGTTGCAGCGTCTTCTGTGCCTCGGGGGCGACCTGGCCATTCAGCTGCTTCATCAGCCCGGTAGTCTCGTCGAGCGCTTTGTTGAGCGCCGTCAGGTTCTGCTGCAGCTGCTTGCCAATGGTGTCGAGCGGCACCTTGTCGAGGCGGGCGGCAATGCGTTTGAGCGTTGCCTGCAGCTCTTCCAGGTCGCCCGGCATGGTCGGCAGCTCCAGCACGCCGTTCCGTTCGGTCAGCTTTGCCGGCTGGACGCCAGGGAAGAAATCGAGTGCGACATAAAGCTGGCCGGTCAACAGATTGGCCGACCGCAGCTGCGCGTGCAGGCCGCGCTCGGCGATGCGCCGCAGTCGCGCATCGTTTTCCTGAGCGACTAGGCTCTGACGCGACAGGCTGCGCAGCCGGCTCGGGTAAATGTGCGCCTGCACCAGCATGTCGAGATTGTGGTGATCCTTGTTGTACTCGACACCGATGCGAGTGACCTCGCCAAGTGCGATGCCGCGAAAGTCGACTGGCGCTCCCACGGAGAGCCCGCGCAGCGACTGGTGAAAGCGGAACAGTACGATGCGCACGATGCGGTCCGGGGTGCGCATTGCCTGCTCGTGATCGTGGGCCAGCGTAAAGGTGGTATTCGGGCTGGCCTGTTCCATTTCTTCGTCGCTTTCCGGCGTCTCGAAGGCAATGCCG
The DNA here is from genome assembly GCF_030385785.1 of Crenobacter oryzisoli. Classification (GTDB taxonomy): domain Bacteria; phylum Pseudomonadota; class Gammaproteobacteria; order Burkholderiales; family Chromobacteriaceae; genus Crenobacter_A; species Crenobacter_A oryzisoli. The sequence continues at coordinate 162,896 of NZ_JAUEDK010000005.1, read as the reverse complement.
CCTAGCACGATGCTGGCGATCGACTGGGTGTTCAGTTTGACGCCGTTGGCATCCACCTTGAGATCGACGCCGCTGGCGTTCCAGAAACGGGTCTGCTGGGTGACGAACTTGTCATAGGGCGCCTCAACGAACACCGACACGATGACATTGTGTCCGCTCGGGTCGAGCTTGTAGCCGACCACCCGGCCTACCGCGATGCGGCGGTAGTAAATCGGCGCGCCGACGTCGAGCGAGCCCAGGTCATCGGCGAACAACTTGAACTGTCGGCCGGGCTGGTCGCCGGTGATGATCGGGGGGACATCGAGCCCGATGAAGTTGAGGCGTTCCTGCTGTGAGTGGCCGACGTCGAAACCGATATAGGCACCTGACAGCAGGGTGCTGAGCCCCGACACGGTGCCGCCGGCAATGCGCGGGCGCACCACCCAGAAACGGCTGTCGTCGACCAGATACTGCTCTATGTCGCGCGACAGCTGCGCGGTGGCGATGATGTGCTTGCGATCCGAGCTGAGCGTGATCGCGGTGACCTCGCCGACGTCGACATCCTTGTACTTGATCTTGGTCTTGCCAGCTTCCAGGCCTTCGGCGCTCTTGAAGGCGATCGTGATGGTCGGGCCGCGCGACAATACGGCATGTACGGCCAAGTAGCCTGCAATCACGGCAGCGATGGCCGGGATCAGCCAGACCAGCGACGGGCTCCAGCGACGGCGCGGACGCAAGTCGGGGGCCGGGGGCGGGTTGGACGAGACAGGCTCAGTCACTTGTTTCTCCGATCGGGTCCCAGATCATCCTGGGATCGAGGTTCATTGCGGACAGCATCGATAGCACCACTACGCCGGCAAATGCCAGCGCAGCAGGTCCTGGCAGGATGACGGTAGCGAGCGATTGCAACTGGACCAGCGAGACGAGCAGTCCCAGTACGTAGATATCGAGCATCGACCAGGGGCCTACCAGCTCCAGGAGCCGGTAGAGCCGGGTGCGCTGCAAAGGCGCCCAGTCCGAGCGCAGCTGAATGGTGACTAGCAGCAGGAACAGCGCCAGAATCTTGGCAAACGGTACCAGAATGCTCGCGACGAACACCACCAGCGCCAAGGGCCAGGACCCGGTAACCCACAGGTATACCACGCCACTCATGATCGTGTCTTTTTGAGTGCGCCCCAGTGATGTGGTCAGCATGATCGGCAGCAGGTTGGCCGGAAAGAACAGAATTGTCGCGGCGATCAGGAGCGCCCAGGCGCGCTGTAGGCTGCCGGGACGGCGTGCATGCAGCGGCGCGTGACAGCGTGGACAGAAACCATCCTGTTCGGGCGGGGGCGCTTGGCAGAGCAGGCCACAGCCTTGGCACTGCACCAGGCCCATCTGGGTGGCGGTCAACGGTTTGGACACTGCTCGTACTGTCTCCAGATCTCGTGCGGCTCGAAGGCGCCGGCACTGGCGGCCATCAGCAGGATCAGCGCGCCGAACGACCACAATCCCAGCCCCGGCAGCACATGGGCCATGTGGGCGAGTTTGACTAGTGACACCAGCACGCCGATCAGGAACACCTCGACCATGCCCCAGGGGCGCACCAGCTGCAGCAGCCGCATCAGTTCGGCAAAGCCGGGGGGGCGGCGTTTCAGATTCAGGAGCAGCAGCAGGTAGCACAGGATGGATAGTTCCAGCGCGGGGGCCAGCAGCGTGGTTAGGGCGACCAGGGCGGCGACCGGGGCCATGTTCTCCTGATACAGCGTCAATGCGGTGCCGAACAGGGTGGCATTGCGGTGGATGCCCTGGGTTTCCAGTTCCAGGATCGGAAAGGTGTTCACTAGCAGAAAGACCAGCAGGGCCGCGCTGCAATAGGCCAGCGAGTGCTGCACGCAGGCGGGGGTGTCGCGGTACAGTAGCGCGCCGCAGCGCGTGCAGCGGGCCTCGCCGCCCGGCGGCAGGGCGGTTTCCTGATAGACCAGGTCACAATCATGACAGGCGATCAGCGGGTGATCCGGGGGGGATTCGACCATCGCATTACTTCATCCGAACGGGATACAACCGACACTATAAAGGCAAAGCCGCCGCGTTGCCGAACGCGGCGGCCGGTGCCGAGGGGGCGGCTCAAGACGGCGCGCGGGCCATGCAGCTTTCGTAGCGGCCGTTCACTCGGTTGGCGAACCATTCGGTGGTCAGGGTACGGGTGAATTTCGGGCTGATCAGTTCGATCTGCGGAATCCGCTCGCGGCTTACCCGCTCGCCGGCGGCCTGGTCGGCCAGCGCGAACAGCTTCTGGTAGAGCGGCGTCTGGGCGAAGCCCGACGTCTTCTCCAACTTCAGGTCGCGCAGGAGCTCACCATTGCCCATGCCCAGCCGGCGTCCCAAGGACTGCACGGCATTCTGGGTGCCGCTGACCTGGCTGGAAACCGTCCGGTCCGGGTTGTACAGCAGCAGGTCACCGTCCAGCGCCAGCTTGCGGCCGGTCAGCCGCGCGACCGCCGCCTGGAAGGCAGCATTGCGGCTGGCGTAGCGTCCGGCGTTGAAGTCGGCGAAGCGGTAGATCATCTTGGTGTACGGCGCCGGGTACTGCAGCAGGATGGCGGTGCCGAAGTAGACGCTGCCGCGTCGGGTGAACACTTCATCGCGCAGGCTGGTCTTCAACTGATATGGGAACGGCCACACCTTCACATGCGACTCGGCGAACGCCACGCTTACCTGCATCGGCCCGCCGTCGCGGATCGGGTTCTTGTGCTCGAAGGCAGTCTGGCTGAACGGCAACTCGCGCACCATGTCTTCGTACAGCGCGTTCATCTGGCGCTTGGTGCGCAGCGTGTCGATGCGCTCCTTATAGGTGCGACCGTCCGGCGAGGTTTTGCGCAGGGCGGTCTCCACTACCACCATCGGGATATGGTACTTGTCGGCGCGCTTCTGGATCTCGCCCCAGACGATCTGCGGCAGACGAGCCATGGTCGGGTCAGACTGCAGGTTGGACTCCTGGTCGGCCACCGCAATCACCGCGCAGAAATATTCCGGGGTATACGGAATCTTCAGCGCGGTAAACGCGCCCATGATATCGGTGAGCCAGCCCTTGCGGTCGTCGGCGTAGTGGGGCAGCAACTGGTTGAGCAGCACGCGTCCCTGTTTCTCGTCGCGCCAGGCCGGTGGTGCGGTGGCTGGCTTGGCCACGCTGGGCGGAGGGGGGGATGGCACAATATCCAGCCCTTCCGGCGGCATCGGGACCGAGAACGGTTCGGAGGCGGCTGGCTCTGGCACGGGAGGAGTGATCGGGGCGGGGGGCTGACGGGTGGCACAGGCAACCAGCAGACTGGCCAGCAGCGGGGCGACAAGCAGTGAGCGATAGGACACGGGGCATCCCAAAACGATAAAGAACGCAAGAGTAGGCGGCTGTCGCGTTAACGACAAGGGGCATGACGCAACGCAGCAAGAGTGTCATCATCGCAATGACAATGTTTCAGGCTTCCGTTTATGACCCGCATAGGGCAAGTTGGGACTGTGTTTGGCTGAAAACCTTGTTCATCGATATCTACGGTGTTCGCTGCGCCGTCCTTGCGCCGTCCTTTGCTCCGCAGGAGGACCGAATTCCGAACCGATGCTAAAAGATTTACTGCAGAATCGGCGTGAAGGCCGCTACGCTGCTAACATATTCGCGCTCGAAATTTGACCAGACTGAACAGGATGCGACGGCAAGGCCGGCACAATGGGCGGTCGATGTGTCAAAAGGCGGAAGAATCAATAGATGATCGCAATCCTTTTTTGCTGCACCGGCAATATCTGCCGTTCACCGACTGCCGAAGCGATTCTGCGCGCCAAACTGGCCGCGGCGGGCCTGGCTGCGGAAATCACCGTTGATTCGGCGGGTACTCACGGCTATCACGTCGGTGAGGCGCCCGATGTGCGTTCGACCGCCGCCGCGCTAAAGCGCGGTTACGATCTATCGGGACAGATTGCCCGGCAGGTCTGCCGAGACGACTTCAAACATTTCGACCTCATTCTGGCTGCCGACGTCGTCCATCTCGTCGAACTCAAGACGATGGTTCGCCCTGGTGATAGAGCTCGGCTGGCGCTGATGCTCGACTCGCTCGATCCCCCCGGTCAGCCGGTACCCGACCCCTACTATGGCGGCCCCGACGGATTCGAGCATGTACTCGATCTGCTAGAGGCGGCCTGTGACGCCTGGATTGCGCGCTGGCGTGCCGAGGCCGGAGTGCGCTGACGAGATGGAGACGGTATTCGCTGATCCGGCGCTGATTCGGTACCGGCAGCAGTTTGCCCGCTTAAATGGTGGGTTTGCGCTCTGCGATGCCCGCTCGGCGGGACTCGTGGTGCGCCATGCTAATGCGCAGCTCGATAAGTTATTGGCAAGCGAGGTCGAGCCGATCGGCCGCACTTTGGCCGACCTGATCACGCCGGCTAGCTACCCGGGCGACGCTGCGCTACTCGACATTCTGACTCGCCAGGGTAGTTGGTCGTTCGAGCGGCTGCTCGATGGAGGATGCTGGCTGGCTGGGCGGTTGTTGCCACTATGCGATGTCGCCGGACGGATCGACTACCTGCTGCTCTTGCTCGATGATGCATCGGCGAACCAGCAGCATTACGCCGAGTTCGAGCGCAACAGAGTGTTGCTGCAGAAACTGACCCAGATTCACACCCGTTTCATTCAGAAGGATGATCCGCACCAGTTATTCAGCTTACTGCTGGATCTGTTGCTGTCCGAGGCCGGTAGTGAGTACGGCTTTATCGGCGAGGTGTTGCGCGAGCCTGACGGTACGCCGTATCTGAAGGTACATGTGATCAGCGAAATCGGCTGGGATGCGGAGAGCCGTGCGCTCTACATGCAGCACCGAAGCGGCGGCATGCTGTTTCGCAATCTCGATACCCTGTTCGGTGCGACGCTGACGAGCGGCAAGCCGGTGATCGCCAATGACCCGGCCAACGATCCGCGTTCGGGAGGCACGCCGCCAGGCCACCCCGTCTTCGACAATTACCTCGGCCTGCCGCTCTACCATCGTGGAGTGATGATCGGCATGCTCGGTGTGGCCAACCGGCAGGGCGGCTTCGCCGCCGACTTGGTCACCGGCTTGATGCCCTTGGTCAATACCTGTAGCGCCCTGTTGGCCGCACAGCGCAGCGAACGCGAGCATCTGGCAGTGACACAGCACCTGCAACAGAGCGAAGGACGGCTGCAGGCGGTGCTCGACAGCCTGGCCGAAGGGCTGCTGGTGATATCACGTGACCACGAGGTGCTGCTGAGCAACCCCTCTGCTGAAGCGATTCTCGGCCTGCCAAGTCCTGAACTGTATGCGTCATCATCCAAAATGGTCGACTGGCAAGCGGTTGACGGTGATGGCAGTCCACTTTCGTTTGAGGCATTCCCACATCGGCGAACGCTGCGCGACGGTAGGCCAATCAGCGACGAATTGCTGGGGTTGCGGCGTCCAGATGGTCGGCGCTGCTGGATCTCGGTCAATACCCGGCCGCTGTTCCGAGATGAGGAGCCGACGCCGTTTGCGGTTATCTGTTCGTTCAGCGACATGACCCGTCAGCGAGCCGCCGAGGTCGCCCTGAGCGAAAGCGAGGTGCGCTGGCGGCTTGCGCTGGAATGTGCTGGTGATCTGGTATTCGACATCAACATCGATACAGGCGAGGTCGGCATGCCCGAGCGCTGGTGTGCCTTCCTTGGTATCGGAGCCGGCAAAACCGGACGGGCGCTGTTGGAGGAATGGCGCCGGCGTATCCACCCTGACGATTTGGGTAGGGTTAATCAGCTGATTCAGCAGCACATCGATGCCCATTCCGAGCGTTTCGATGCTGAATACCGGCTGTATTGCGAGCGCGGCTGGCTGTGGGTGAGGGTACGCGGTCGCGTGCTGGGCTCCGAGAACGGCACTCGACGGATGATCGGTACCCTATCCGATGTGACGGAGCAACACCGGCTGCATGCCGACCTGGGGCGGTACAGGCAGATGATCGCGGCCACTTCCGACGCAATCGCATTTTTCTGCAACGACGGGCGGCTGCAGATCGCCAATGACGCAATGCTCGAACTGTTCGGCCAACCTCGCGCCGCCGTACTGCAGCGCTCACTCGGCGACTGCCTGGGCGATGACTTGGCCGATTTCCTGTTGGCCCGGATCGGCAACGCGCCCCGCGTGCATTTTCAGCGTTGGCTGCCGCTACCGAATGCTGGCCCCGGCGTGTTCGATGTGCGTCTGGAGCGCCTTGCCGCCACACCAGACCAACCGGCCGGCCTGATGCTGGCGATACGCGATGTGACCTGCCGTGCCCGCGACAGCGAGCTGCTGCGCGAGGTGCAGCGGGTGGCGGTGATCGGGGGGTGGGAGGCCGATCATCGGCTGGAAAGAGTGCACGCTACCGACGGCGTCGCCGCCGCGCTCGGCCTGCCTTGGCCGGAAGCGGGCATGGGGTTGACCGGCTTGTTCGATGCGCTGCCCGACGACGGTCGCGCTCGATTGACCGAGGCGGTCATGCAGGCGTTCGCCGACAGCGGGGCCCTTGCACTCGATCTGCGACTGCAACGCGATGGTGCAGTGCGCCACGTGCGCTTTCGCGGCGAGGTGCGTTCGTTTGGAGAGAGCGAGCGTCGTTTGGTCGGCGCGGTGCAGGACGTCACCGCCGAGAAGCGCGCCAGCGCTGAACTGAAACTGTCGGCGTTGGTGTTCGAGCACTGCAACGATGGCGTGTTGGTGATGGACGCCGGCCTGACCGTTGTGTCGGCCAACCCGGCCAGCTGCCGATTGTTCGGTCGTCCTGTCGAACGTTTGCTCGGTTTGCATCCGGATGCACTGATGAGCGAGCCGAGCGCGCTCGATGTGTGGCAGCGGGCCGCCGGGCCGGACGGTTGGTCAGGCGAGTTGGTCGGCCATCTGGGTCGTGGCCGCGATCTGGCGCTGTGGGGCACGCTGTCTTGTGTGCGCGACAGCCACGGTGTGCTGTCGCACTACATCGCGGTGATCACCGATTTTTCCGAGCGCAAACGTGCCGAAGCGCAGATCGAGCATATGGCACGTTACGACTTCCTGACCGGCTTGCCTAATCGAGTTGTGCTGGAAGAAGCGCTGGCGCAGACGATAGAACGTTCCCATTTGGCGGGGAGGCGATTTGCCCTGCTGTTTGTCGATCTCGACCGCTTCAAGAACATCAACGACACGCACGGTCATTCGGCGGGGGACCAAATACTGCGCGCCGTCGCCAATCGGCTTCAGGCAGTGGTCGGGAGCGACGGGCTGGTATGCCGCTACGGGGGGGACGAGTTCGTGATCCTGCTCGAATCGTTGGCGACACCGGAGGCGGTCGAGCCGGTGTTAGGACGGTTGCACCGGGCGGTATCCAAGCCGACCGACATCGGCTTTGGTTTGATGATGCAGGTGTCGCCGAGCATCGGAGTCAGCTTTTATCCGCAGGATGGCGACGAGGCCGAGACGCTGCTCAAGCACGCCGATGCAGCGCTCTATCAGGCCAAGGCCGATGGACGCGATACCTATTGCTTCTTCCAGCCGGAGATGAGACAGCGTGCCGCCGAGTATCTGGCTTTGGAAATCGCGCTGCGACAGGCGCTACCGCAACAGCAACTGTACTTGCGGTTTCAGCCGCAACTGGAGTTGGCAACCGGTCGGGTCGACTCGATCGAAGCGCTGCTGCGCTGGCGCCATCCGGTGCTCGGTCAGGTGTCGCCGGACCGTTTCATCCCGATCGCCGAGGAGACTGGGATGATCGTGCCGATCAGCCTGTGGGTGGTCGAAGAGGCGTTGAAGCTAGCGGCGCGCTTGCAGACCGAGGGGCGAGGGGTGCCAGTCGTGGTCAATCTGTCTGTCAGCCAGTTCCGTGCCGAGGTCATCGACGTAATCTGTGAGCGGGTGCGCGCGAGCGGTCTTCCTGCCGGTTCGATCGACGTCGAAGTGACAGAAACCATGCTGCTCAGCAATAGCGAGCGGGTGTTGCAATTGCTGGCGCAGTTGCGTGAGACCGGAGTCGGCCTGGTGCTTGACGACTTCGGCGTCGGCTACTCCAGTCTCAGCTATCTGCGCCAGTTCCCATTCCACAAGGTCAAGATCGACCGTTCCTTCGTCGCCGAACTACCGGTGCGCGACGACGACGCCTTGATCACTCGGGCAATGATCGATCTGGCGCATGGCTTGCGTCTCAAGGTGGTTGCCGAGGGGATCGAAACCGCCGAGCAGGCGGCCATGTTGCGCAGCATGTCATGTGACGTCGGTCAGGGGTACTGGCTGGCCGAGCCGCTGCCGCTGCCTGCATTGCTAACCTTCCTGGACGAACGTGCATGAGCAATGCTCCGTTTTCACCGTTTCCAGTTGCGCCTAGCCTGTCGGCCGACGCGATCCTTCCCAGCCAGCCCTACCGCCAGGGTGGGAGCCGCCAAACGGTGATCCTGATCGGCGCCTCGACCGGCGGCACCGAGGCTCTGCGCGTGCTGTTGTCGGCGCTGCCGCTGCAGATGCCGCCTATCTTGGTCACCCAGCACATGCCGGAGATGTTCACCGCTTCGTTTGCCAGCCGTCTCGATGCACAGTGTGCGCTGAGGGTTAAGGAGGCAGAAGCGGGCGAGCACCTACGTCCTGGCGTGGTGTACATCGCCCCGGGTCACTCGCACCTACTGCTCAAGACGGTCGCATCAGCCGGCTACCAGGCCGAGCTCAATGCCGGCTCGCCGGTCAATCGCCATCGGCCATCGGTTGACGTCTTGTTCCGCTCTGGTGCCAACGGTGCCGGCCCGCATGCAATCGGGGTCATATTGACCGGCATGGGGCGCGATGGTGCAAACGGCCTCTTGGAGTTGAAGCGGGCCGGCGCACGTACCATCGCGCAGGACGAAGCATCGTGCGTGGTATTCGGCATGCCCAAGGAGGCAATTGCGCTGGGTGCCGCCGACGAAACCTTGCCGCTTAATGCGATTGCCGCTCGACTGGTGGCGATGGTCGGGCAGCGCCCGGCGGCCCTGTCATTGTGAAGTGAATTGCTCGTGATGAACTCCTTGCCCATTCTGGTGGTGGAAGACGATGCTGGTTTGCGTGAGGCGCTGGTCGACACGCTAACCCTGTCCGGCTATCCGGTTCTCGAAGCGGCTGACGGCTCGGCGGCGCTGCGCTGCCTCGCCGCCGAGCCGGTCGGTCTGGTGATCTCCGATGCGCAGATGGCGCCGATGGATGGTTATGCGCTGTTCGACGAGGTGCGCCGCCGTTATCCTGGTCTGCCGTTTATCCTAATGACCGCTTATGGCGTGATTGAACGGGCGATCGAGTTGCTGCGCGCCGGTGCGTCTCACTATCTGCTTAAACCGTTCGAGCCGATGCAGTTGATCGCCGAGGTGGAAAAGTACCGTTTACGTGGGGTGCAGCACGGTGATTCTGTGATTGCAGCTGCACCATGTATGCGCCAACTGTTTGCGTTGGCCGAGCGGGTGGCGCAATCCGATGCCACCGTCTTGATCGACGGGCCGAGCGGTACCGGCAAGGAAGTGCTGGCGCGTTTCATTCATCGCCATTCGCTGCGTGCTGCAGGACCATTCGTCGCGATCAATTGTGCGGCGATTCCCGATAACCTGCTTGAGTCGACCTTGTTCGGCTACGAAAAAGGGGCGTTTACCGGTGCCAGTGCCTCGCAGCCTGGAAAATTCGAGCAAGCGCAAGGCGGTTCGCTATTACTGGATGAAATTAGCGAGATGCCATTGGCATTGCAGGCTAAGCTGTTACGGGTGCTGCAGGAGCGGGAGGTCGAACGGGTTGGGGGAGCTCGCCTGATCAAGCTTGATATACGCGTGCTGGCTACCACCAACCGCGACATGCGTATCGAGGTGGCGGCTGGTCGGTTCCGCGAAGACCTGTATTTCCGGCTCAATGTGTTCCCACTGAGCGTGCCAGCGTTGGCCGATCGTCGCGAAGACATCATGCCATTGGCGCGCAGCATGCTTAGGCGGCATGAAGCGAGAGCTGGGCGCGGAGTATTGGCCTTTTCGTCTGAAGCTGAACGTTGTTTGACAGTCCATGACTGGCAAGGCAATATCCGCGAGCTTGAAAATGTCATTCAGCGAGCGGTTATCCTTGCTTCTGGCTCAGAAATTCTTGCCGCCGATCTGATGCTTGGTGTGCTGTCCAAGCCAGTGCCTGTGCTGGCCGCACCGTCGCCGCCTCCAGTTGAAAGCGAGGCGTTGGATATCAAGTCGCTAGAAAAGCGACACATTCTCGACGCGCTGGCCGCTGCCGGCGGTGTCAAAAGGTTGGCTGCCGAACGCTTGGGGATGAGCGAGCGGACGCTGCGTTACAAATTGGCGCGATATCGCGATGAAGAGGCTGCCGGCTGCCCGGTGGTCGAATGGAGTGGGGAAGTGCAATGACGTCACAAAACATCGATATGCTGCTCTCCGAGCTGCGCGCCGGCGCGGCACTGGCGGCTGGCAAGCAGCCAGCCAAAGCTACCGACACCCCGCAAGTCGCGTTCTCTGACGTACTCAAGACGACGTTGGACCAGGTCAACTCGGCGCAGAAAACCTCGGAAGACCTGCAAAAACGCTTCGAGTTGGGCGATGAAGGGGTGAACCTGCAGGATGTAATGGTAGCGATGCAGAAGGCGAGTTTGTCATTCCAGACCATGGTGCAAGCACGCAACAAGCTGGTATCGGCATACCAGGAAATTATGAATACGCAGGTCTGAAATAATAATTACATCGCACGCTGTTTAAAATAAACACAAAATTTACAATCAGCGTGTATTATATCTGCCGTCTAAGCAAGTGACATAGGCTTGGTGGTTGCGCCGGGGGAGGGGGTATCCTCTTGGCGTAGGGTGCTGTTACTCAATAATTACAAATTCATCAGAATGTCAGATCAGGTCGATAATGCTACGCCCGCATGGCGGACCCAGATCAACCGAGTGGTTGATCGCTTCAAAGCATTGCCGCTGAACCGCAAACTCCTGTTTGCTGGTGCCGTGGCAGCCATTTTGTCGGTCGTGATCGGGTTGGTGCTACTCAACCGTACACCGTCCTACAAGGTATTGTTCGCCAATCTGTCGGATCATGACGGCGGTCAGATCACGTCCGTGCTCCAGCAGCAGAACATTCCCTATCAGCTCAGCGATGGTGGCGTCATCTCGGTGCCGGCGGACAAGGTTTATGACGTCAGGTTGAAGCTGGCGAGCCAGGGATTGCCGAAGGCGGGCGGTGTCGGATTTGAGTTGATGGACAACCAGAAGTTCGGCATCAGCCAGTTTGCCGAGCAGGTGAACTATCAGCGGTCGATCGAGGGGGAGCTCGGTCGCACCATCGAATCGGTGTCGTCGGTCAAGTCTGCACGGGTTCATTTAGCGATCCCGAAGCAAAGCGTATTCGTGCGCGACGCGCAGTCACCCACCGCATCGGTAATGCTCGACCTGTACCCAGGTCGGATGCTCGATGCGGCGCAGGTCTCCGGCATTCTGCATCTGGTGTCGAGTTCTGTGCCTGGCTTGTCGCTGAAGGACGTTTCCGTGGTCGATCAGGACGGCAATCTGCTGTCCAGTCTGCCCGATCTGAACAATGCTTCCGGCCTCGATCAGCGTCAGCGCAGCTTTGTTCGCGATTTGGAGACCGATTATTCTAAGCGCATCGAAACGATCCTCAACCCGATTTTCGGCAAAGGTAATGTGCATGCGCAGGTAACCGCTCAGGTCGATTTCTCCGAAGTGGAGCAGACCTCGGAGACCTATCGTCCCAACTCGTCGCCGAACCCGTCGGCGACTCGCAGCCAGCAGATCGTCGAAAAGCTTGCTAACGCTAATCCACTGCCGGGCGGGGTGCCTGGGGCGCTGACCAACCAGCCACCGTCCGCGGCGTCTGCGCCGATCTCTCTGCCTCCAGGTACTGCTCCTGGCTCCGTGACGCTGTCCGGCCAGCCGATGGGAGCCACCGGTACGCTGGACCGTGAGATCACTACCAACTACGAAGTCGACAAAACGGTCCAGCACATCACGCAGCCTAAGGGCAACGTCAAGCGCCTGTCGGCGGCGGTGGTGGTCAACTACCGCCTGTTGCCGGATCGCGGCGGCGAACTCAAGCCGACTGCGTTGACGGCCAAGGAGGTAGAGCAGATCACCAATCTGGCTCGCCAGGCAATCGGCTACAGTCAGGACCGCGGCGACAGCCTGAACGTGGTAAATGCGGCCTTCGCCGGCATCGAAGGGCCTGCCACAATGAAAGATAAGGTGATCGACTTCATGTCGGCCAATGTCTGGGAACTGGCCAAGTACGGCCTGCTCGGCCTCGCATTGCTCTATCTGATTCTCGGTGTAATTCGTCCGATCATGCGTGATGTGGTGCGCCCTGCCGCTCTTGAGCCGGCGCTGGCTGGTGCGGGCGGCCCAGCGGTGGATGGAGAAGGTCAGGCGGGCTCTGCCGGTTCGCTCATTGCTGTGGTTGACGATAACGAAGCCTCGACTGCCGGCAATGGCGATGGTCGCGAGAGGATGCATCGCCAGTACAGCAGCAACCTCGAACATGCCCGCGAGTTGGTGAAGGCCGACCCGCGTATGGCGGCCCAGGTAATCAAAGAATGGATCAGCGCCGATGAGTGATGCCGGTATCCGTCGCAGCGCGGTATTGCTGTTTGGTCTGGGGCAGGCCCAGGCGGTGGAAGTGTTCAAGTACCTCGGTCCGAAAGAGGTGCAGAAACTGTCGCAGATCATGAGCGCGATCGACAATGTCAGTTACGAGGAATTAGACAATGCGGTCAATCTGTTCCGTGAACAATGTGGACAGCGCATCAGTATTGACGCGTCTGACGATTACCTGCGCAATGTGCTGACTGAAGCGCTCGGTTCCGACAAGGCCGGTACTCTGCTCGACAAAGTCATGCAAGGGGCCGACAACAGCGGTATCGAGAGCCTGAAATGGATGGACCCGGCGTCGGCGGCCGACCTGATCCGCAATGAGCACCCGCAGATCATCGCCACTATCTTGGTGCACCTCGAGCCTGACATGTCGAGCGCCATCTTGGAGTGTTTCTCCGAACGCTTGCGCAACGAGGTATTGATTCGCACCGCGACGTTGGAAGGGGTTCAGCCGAATGCGATTCGCGAACTCAACGACGTACTCACTCAGTTGCTGTCCGGCTCGGACCGTACCAAGAAGAGCGCGGCCGGTGGTGTGGAGCTTACTGCCGAGATCCTCAACTTCATGGGGTCGAATGTCGAAGTGTCGGCGCTTAACTACATCCGCGAATACGATCCGGAGCTGGCGCTACGTATCCAGGACAAGATGTTCGTGTTCGAAAACCTGATGGATATCGACAACCGTTCGGTCCAGATTATCCTGCGCGAGGTGCAGTCCGAGTCGCTGGTGATCGCCCTGAAAGGCACCAGTGCCAATCTGCGCGAGAAGATCTTCAAGAATATGTCGCAGCGTGCGGCCGAGATGCTGCGCGAAGACCTCGAGGCGAAGGGACCGGTCAAGTTGACCGAGGTCGAGGCCGAGCAGAAGGAAATCCTCAAGATCGTGCGCCAGCTCGCCGACGAGGGGCAGATCGTACTAGGCGGTAAGGGCGGTGATGAAGGCTTCGTCGAATAACACCATTCTCAATGGTGCGACATTGCCGGAATCGGCTTGGTCACCTTGGCGCTTTGCCGACTTGGGGGAGCAACCGACCTTACCGGCGACGCCAGCTCCAGTGGGGGAGGAGGTACCTGCGGGCGAGCCGTCCGTTGTAGAGGACGTGCAGGCCGTAGAGATGATCGAGGAGATGGCCGAGCCAGCGTTGAACTACCCTACCGCGGCAGAGCTGGAAGCGATCCATCAGGAAGCTTGGCAGGCTGGCTATGAGGCCGGTCACCAGGCTGGGTTGACCGCAGGGCAGGAAGCCGGGGAGGCCGTTGGCCACGAGGCCGGGATGACCGCCGTCCGGAAGCAATTTGCCGAAGCTTGGGAGCCGTTGGCCCGGCTGACCGAGTCGTTCGAAGAGGAGATTGCTCGGATCGAGCCGGTATTGGCCAGTGATGTGTTGCAACTGGCGCTGATGCTGGCGGGAAAGCTGGTCGGTAACGAAATCGCGACCAATCCGACCGTGCTCGAACCGTTGTTGCGCGACGCGCTGCTGGCTTTGCCTCCGAGCCTGAAGGCCGCGCGATTGCGCGTCAATCCGGCCGACTTGGCGGTGGTACGCCGCTTCCTTGAGCGTGAGGCCCCGCAGACCGTGTGGCAGTGGGTGGAAGATCCTCTGCTTGAGAGGGGCGGTTGCCTGATCGATTCGGATGGGGCCAGGTTGGATCTGACGCTGGCTCGCCGCCGAGAGGCCTTGGCAGCGTCGCTAGGTCTTACCTCGTTGGAGTCGGTTAATGAGCGGGTTGATTGAGCGTCAGCGCCAATATCTGGCCGATTGTGCCGAGGCAGCTCGTCGGGCACCGCTCTGGCAGGCGAGCGGCCGCCTGACCCGCGTTACCGGCATGGTGATGGAGGCCACCGGTCTCAAACTGCCGGTGGGCAGCGCTTGCCAGGTTCTGCTGTCGGAGGAGCAGAGGGTCGACGCCGAGGTGGTCGGCTTTGCCGGCGACAAGGTGTTCCTGATGCCGCTTTCCAACGTCTACGGCTTGGTGCCAGGCATCCCTGTGGTACCGGTGGTGAGCAGCCATCCACCGCGCTTCGGTCAACGTCTGGCTGAGCAGGGGCATAGCGCTCAAAGCGGCCGTATGGTGCCCGTAGGCGACAATTTGCTCGGCCGGGTGCTCGACTCCTTGGGGCGGCCGCTCGACGAGCAGGGACCTATCCATCCGAATGCTTATGCGCCGCTGTACGCTGCACCAATGAATCCGCTAGACCGTGCACCGGTTGAGAAAGTGCTCGACGTCGGCGTAAAGGCGATCAACGGCCTGTTGACAGTTGGTCGCGGGCAGCGTCTTGGCTTGTTTGCTGGTTCCGGTGTCGGTAAGTCGGTGCTGTTGGGTATGATGGCGCGCTTTACCAAGGCGGACGTGGTGGTGGTTGGCCTGATTGGCGAGCGGGGACGTGAAGTTAAGGACTTCATCGATAACATCCTCGGCGCTGAAGGTCGTGCCCGTTCGGTCGTTGTCGCGGCGCCGGCAGACATGCCGCCGTTGATGCGCCTGCACGGCGCGGCCTATGCAACCGCGCTGGCCGAATATTTCCGAGCCGAGGGCAAGCAGGTACTGCTGCTGATGGACTCGGTGACCCGCTACGCGATGGCACAGCGTGAGATCGCTCTGGCTATCGGTGAGCCGCCGGTGACGCGCGGTTACCCGCCGTCGGTGTTTGCCAAGTTGCCGCAGTTGATCGAGCGTGCCGGTAACGCGCAGGAAGGGGGCGGGTCGATCACTGCGTTCTACACGGTATTGTCGGAGGGCGATGACCAGCAGGACCCGATTGCCGATTCGGCGCGGGCGATTCTTGACGGTCACTTCGTGTTGTCTCGGCAGCTGGCCGAGGCCGGCCACTATCCTGCCATCGATATCGAGCAGTCGATCAGCCGGGTGATGGTCGACGTGGTGACGCAGGAGCAGGTCGGGCTCGCGCGGCATTTCAAGCAGTTGTATTCGCGTTACCAGCGCAGTCGCGATTTGATCAGCGTCGGCGCCTATGTGCTTGGTTCCGACCCGGTGTTGGATGAGGCGATGCGCCGTCAGCTACCGATGGCCGGCTTCCTGAATCAGGCGATGCATGAGGCGCACGATTATTCGTCCAGCCTTGAGCAGCTGGCTGCGGCCTTGCATTGAAGACATAGGGAAAAGTATGTTCAAGAGCCAGTACGCGCTGCTGTTGAGACTGGCCAGCGAAAACCAGCAGGCGGCCGCAGAGCGGATGCGTCAGGCGCAGGGACGGCTGAAGGCGGCGGAAGAACGGCTGCACCAGCTTGACGAGTTCCGCGAGGAATACCGCGGCCGCAGCCTGATGCAAGGGGCGCAGGGCATCGCGCCGGTGTTGTGGCAGGACTTTCAGCGTTTTCTGCTGCGGCTCAACGAGGCGGTTGACACCCAGCAAGGCGAGGTTGATCGGGCGATGCAACGCTTTTTGCTGGAGCGGCAGGGCTGGCAGGATGCGAGAAAGCGAGAGAAGGCTTTCGAGAAGCTGCTTGAAAGAGAAAAAATGCTATGGCAGCTGGCCGAAGGCCGGCGCCAACAGAAAATATCAGACGAATTTGCTACCCGACAGTTCTGGGATCGACAGAATGTCACCCAGGATGAGGCGTCTTAGTCGATAATCGGGCCACTATCTGCATGGGATAGAGCGTCACTCAATGCGAAAGAATAACCATGACGATCCGTGTACAAGCCTCGACCACCGTACCGGTTACGCCCGGTAGTACCACCGGCGCCGGTAGCGACTCGCCGGGCGATCTGTTTGCGGCGCTGTTGGGCAGCCAGCTGAGTACCGCAGTCGCAGGTCTGTCGGGCGGAGCACAGGGCGATAAGCTCGGTGCTGCGCTGGGCGACGGCAAGGGGACGAGTCACGAGCCGTCCGAGGAGGATCCAGCCAAGATGGCTGCGGTCGATCCGGGCGCGCTGCTGGCGATCCCTGTGTTTGTGCCGCCGGTGGTAAATCCGACGGGTAAAGCCGCTCCGGCTCCGACAACCGGTGCGGCGGGCAACGCCGCGACAGCTGCAAACATCGTGGGCGCGACCGTATCGGCCGGCAGCCAGGCAGGGTTGACCGGCGTTCTGCCGAATGCCGACCAGGCTGCGGCGCAGCAGAGCCTGCAGCGTCAGGGGCTGCCCACGGTGGAAACTGGGGTGACACCGCTGACCATGTCCTTGGCAAATGCTACCCAGGCCACGCCGGCTAGTGGTGAAGCCAACAAAGCGATGTCGAGCAAGCTGGAAACCTTCCAGAACGCGCTGAACGATGCTGCCGCCTCGTCGGGGGCGCCGGTCAATGCTCACGCGTTGCTGGCCGATGCCGCTGCCTTGGCCCGTCCTACCGGTGCGCCGCCGGTGCTGGTGGCTAATGTCGCCCCGCCGTTGCCGCTATCAATCAGCACCCATCTGTCCGACAGCAACTGGTCGCAGGCGCTCGGCCATCAGATGATGACAATGGTGAATCTGAAGTCGGACGAGGCGCACATTTCGCTCAATCCGCCGCACTTGGGGCCGATTGAGGTGTCGCTGAAGATCGACCAGAACCAGGCCCAGGTTGTGTTCAACGCTGCAACGCCGCAGGCGCGCGAGGCGGTGGAGAATAGCCTGCCACGGCTGGCATCGATGCTGGCCGGCAATGGCATCCAGCTATCTGATGCGCAGGTGTCGAGCGGTCAATCCGGCAATCAGCGCCAAGCGTTCGGGCAGCAGCAACGCGGCCGACGTTCGGACGACGGCGTCAGCGATGAACCGGATACGCTGGCGGCGATCAAGACCGCGCGCGGTATCTTGAGCACTTTTGCATAAGAAGAATTTTCGACATTTCATTTGTAATGAAATGTCGAAAATAACCGATTAGATTAACGATACCTTTTGCTCGGACGATAAGACACATGGCAATAGCAGATGAGAAAAGTAACCTGAAAGAGGCGGGTAAGTTCGGCGGAAACCAGAAACTGATGATCGTGGTGATCGCGCTGCTGGTCCTTCTGATCGGCGCGATCGGCGGTCTGGCATATGTGCTGATCAACGGCAACCCAGCCCAACAAGGTGTGGCCGCTTCTGCCGAGCAGAAGAAAGCGAAGAGCGGCCCCCCCATCTTTCAGAAGATGGACACTTTCGTCGTCAACTTGGCCGGCAAGGACGGTATGTTGCTGCAGGTAGAGATGCAGGCCCAGTTGGCCAATAACGATGCGCAGAAAGCGTTCGTTGACTATATGCCGAAGATTCGCAGCGGGCTGATCCTGCTCCTGTCGTCGAAAACCGCCGAGGAGTTGTCGACGCCGGACGGCAAGGTCAAGTTGAAGGCCCAGGTCAAGAAGATCATTAACGAGTCGATGGACGGTGCTGGCGGCGAAGAGCCGGTAGAAAGCGTGCTGTTTACCTCGTTCATCATTCAGGCTCAGTAACTTATGGCTGACGATATCCTCTCTCAGGAAGAGGTCGACGCGCTGCTGCGCGGCGTTACCGGTGAAGAGGTTTCAAGCGCAAGTACTGGAGACCAGGCCGACATACGCGTTTACGACATCGGTCGCCAAGAGCGGATCGTGCGCGGTCGGATGCCATCGCTTGAGATCCTGAACGAACGCTTCGCGCGCAATCTGCGTCTCGGTCTGTTCAACTTCATGCGCCGCAATACCGAGATTTCGGTAGGGCCGGTTCGTGTGCAGAAATACAGCGAATTCATCCGCAATCTGGTGGTGCCGACCAGCCTGAATCTGGTGCAGGTCAAGCCGCTGCGCGGCACCGGCCTGTTCATCTTCGACCCGGACTTGGTGTTTCTGGTGGTCGACAACCTGTTCGGCTCGGACGGGCGCTACCATGTGCGCGTGGAAGGGCGGGACTTCACGCCGACCGAGCAGCGCATCATCCAGCGCCTGCTCGACGTGGTGTTCACCGAGTACAAGAAAGCGTGGCAGCCGGTCTATCCGCTCGATTTCCACTTCGTGCGCACGGAGATGAATACGCAGTTCGCCAATGTGGCTACGCCGACCGAAGTCGTGGTGTCCATGACCTTCCACATCGAGTTGGGTGCAGGTGGGGGTGATTTCCACATCTGTTTGCCGTATTCGATGATTGAGCCCCTGCGCGATGTGTTGTCGAGCATGATGCAGGCTGACCGCACTGAGGTGGACAATCGCTGGGTCAATTTAATGCGCCATCAGGTGCAGGCGGCCGAGGTCGAGCTGGTGGCGACGCTGGGCCACGCCGAAGTGACGCTCAAACAGATTCTGAATCTCAAGGAAGGCGATGTGGTCACGCTGGATATTCCGGAGACCATCGTGGCCGACGTGTCCGGCATTCCGGTGCTGGAGTGCCGTTACGGCATACAGAATGGGCGCATGGCGCTCAAGGTAGAAAACATTCTTGCCAACGCCCAGGAAATGGGTGAGCTGGGCATGGGAGACAACAGCAGTGGCTGATCAAGATTTGCTGAAGATGGAAGACCAGGCCTCCGGTGAGCAGGCATCTTTGCCGGCCGATGCCAACGCAATTTCGATGGACGACTGGTCAGCTGCGCTGGCCGAGCAGGAGACAGTGCCTGCCGGGTTGACCGACGATTTAGCTTCGTTAAGCGCGGCCAGTGGGGCGAGCACGATGGATGATTGGGCCGCAGCACTCGTTGAGCAGGAGGAGAGTGTATCCGTCCCGGGGGGGGCCGCGCCGCAGGTGACGCCGGCGACCAATCTGTTCCAGGACTTCGGCCAGGCGGTCGGTGCCGCCGTTGGTCTGGGCGATGCGCAGAATCTCGACATGATTCTCGACATTCCGGTGCAGATTACCGTTGAACTCGGCCGTACCAAGATCGCCATCCGCAACTTGCTGCAGCTGGCACAGGGTTCGGTGGTCGAACTCGAGGGCTTGGCCGGCGAGCCGATGGACGTGCTGGTGAATGGTTGCCTGATCGCGCAGGGGGAGGTGGTAGTGGTTAACGACAAGTTCGGCATTCGTCTGACCGATATCATCACCCCGGCCGAGCGGATTCGCCGGCTGCAGAAATAGTGCTGCGGTTCGCCTTGTTGGCCTCCGGTCTGCTGCTTTGTGGCACGGTCCGGGCGGCAGTGACGGCAGCCCCACAGCTGCCGTCGCCCGTTATGGGGGTGGTGCAGGTCGTGCTGGCATTGGTGCTAGTGATCGGCGCGGTGCTGGCGCTCGCCTGGGCTGTGCGCCGCCTGCAGGGCGGTGCGTTCGGCATAACGCAGCACCTCAAGGTGGTGAGCGCGGTGATGGTCGGGCCGCGCGAGCGGGTGGTGATCGTCGAGTTCTCCGGCGACTGGCTGGTGCTCGGCGTCTCCGGTCAGCAGGTGACCTTGCTGTCCCGCGAGCCACGCCCTGCCGATCTGCCCCCGACCGGCGGCAATGAGCCGCCGTTCGCCCGTTTCCTGAAATCGGCGCTTGCCGCCGGTCGGCGTTCCTCTGCCGATTCGTCTGATAGCGGTTCATCGAAGAAGTGAAGTTCCGTTCCCTGTTTATCGCCGGCGCGCTGTTGAGCGCGACCGGTCTGGCTCAAGCGGCCGGTCTGCCTTTGTTCAACAGTGCACCTGCCAGCGGTGGCGGCCAGCAGTACTCGCTGACGCTGCAGATGTTGCTGTTCATGACGGCGCTCGGCTTCATCCCGTCGATGCTGCTGCTGATGACAGCGTTTACCCGCATCGTGATTGTGCTATCGCTGCTCAGACAAGCACTCGGCACAGGCCAGTCGCCACCGAACCAGGTGCTGGTGGGGTTGGCGCTGTTTCTGACCATCTTCGTGATGGGGCCGACGCTCGATCAGGTGTACAACAAGGCCTGGGTGCCATTCTCCGAGGACAAGATCAGTTTCCAGCAGGCGCTCGATGTCGGTAGCGGGCCGATGAAGGAATTCATGCTCAAGCAGACCCGCCAGAAGGATCTGCAGTTCTTCATCGAGGTGTCGCAGTCGGCGAAGCCGGCGACGCCGGCCGACGTGTCGCTGAAGACTCTGATCCCGGCCTTCGTGACCAGTGAACTGAAGACGGCGTTTCAGATCGGTTTCATGGTGTTCATCCCCTTCCTGATCATCGATCTGGTGGTGGCCAGTGTGTTGATGGCGATGGGGATGATGATGGTGTCGCCGGTGATCATCTCATTGCCGTTCAAGATCATGTTGTTCGTGTTGGTCGACGGCTGGACGCTCTTGATGGGCTCGCTGGTACAGAGTTTCTATACCGGCTGAGCCGGCAGTTAGTCGCGGATATATTAGTCAGGCGACGGGGCGGTCGAGAATGGTGTGGTAGCGTGACGGTAGTAGAATTGCTTGATGAGAAAGACGCTGGAAGCGTCGTGTGAGGAGTAGTGATGGGTCCGGAAGTTGTCGTCAATATTGTGCAGAACGCGCTCTATGTGATGATCTTGGTGGCTGCGCCGGTACTGGCCGCATCGCTGCTGGTCGGTCTGCTGGTCAGCATTCTGCAAGCGGCGACGCAGATCAACGAGATGACGCTGACCTTCATCCCGAAGCTGTTGGCGCTGTTTCTGGTGCTGGTGCTGGCTGGGCCGTGGATTCTCAACACGCTGACCGACTACACCACGCGGCTGTTCCAGAGCATTCCGCACGTGATCGGCTGATGGCGGTCGTCACGATTACCGATGGACAGATCAATGCTCTGGTCAGCGTGTTCGTTTGGCCGTTTGCCCGAATCATCGGTCTGTTTGTCACTGACCCACTGTTCTCCACCAAATCGATTCCTCGCCGTTTCAAGGCGGGTTTCGCCCTGCTCTTGACGTTGATGCTGGCGCCGCTGTTGCCATCGTTGCCGGCGGTGCCGCTGGTCTCGGCCCAGGGCGTACTGATCCTGTTTCAGCAGCTCCTGATTGGCATCACGATCGGTTTTGTGATGCGGGTGGTGATCTCGGCGGTAGAGATCGCTGGCTCGCTGATGGCGACGCAGATGGGCCTGGGCTTCGCCATGTTCTTTGACCCGCAGCATGCGGCGTCGGTGCCGGTGGTGTCGCGTCTGCTGACCACGTTCACCTTCCTGCTGTTCTTGACCTTCGACGGTCACCGTCTGGTGATTGAAACACTGCTCGAGAGCTTCCGCTCGATACCGATCGGTGCAACGCTGTCTCTGACCGATTTGAAAACGCTGGCCGAATGGGGTGGGCAGATGGTCAGCTGGGGGCTGTGGCTGTCGTTACCGGTAGTGGGAGCGCTGTTGGTCACTAACCTGGCGATTGGGGTGATGACGCGAGCCGCTCCGCAGTTCAATATTTTCAGTTTCGGCTTTCCACTGACGCTGCTGGTCGGTTTCATCGGGATGTATGTCGCAGTGCCGTTGATGGTGCCGGCGATCGAGACGCTGTATCGCGATGCGTTCGGCTTCCTCGACACCCTGCTGAAGCTCACATAGCTTTCTGCTACACTGCGGGCAAAATTCCGGTTGTTGAACTGACGACAAAGCGTGCCAAGGCACGCTTTGCAGCATTATCGAGGCGATTATGGCTGGCCACAGTAAATGGGCGAACATCAAGCACAAGAAGGAGCGCGCTGACGCTAAGCGCGGCAAAATCTTTACCCGTCTGATTAAGGAAATCACCGTGGCCGCGCGACTGGGTGGCGGTGATGCATCGGCCAACCCGCGCTTGCGCCTGGCGATCGACAAGGCGCTCGACGCCAACATGCCGAAGGACAACATCCAGCGCGCGGTTGACCGTGGTGCCGGCAACCTGGAAGGCGTCGACTACCTGGAACTGCGCTACGAGGGTTACGGCATCGGTGGCGCGGCGGTGATGGTCGATTGCCTGACCGACAATAAGACCCGGACCGTGGCCGACGTACGCCACGCGTTCAGCAAGTACGGCGGTAACCTGGGTACCGACGGCTGCGTGGCGTTCCAGTTCAAGCACGAGGGTTATCTGCTCTTCGCGCCGGGTGTGGACGAAGACGCGCTGATGGAAGCCGCGCTGGAGGCGGGTGCCGAGGATGTGCTCACCAATGACGACGGCTCGATGGAGGTGTTGACCGGCCCGTACGAGTTCGCCGATGTGAAGGTGGCGCTGGAGGCGGCCGGCTACAAGGCCGAGGACGGCGAGGTGACGATGCGCGCGCAGAACGAAACGGTGCTGGCCGGTGACGACGCGATGCGTATGCAGAAGCTGCTCGACGCGTTGGAAGACCTGGACGACGTGCAGGAAGTCTATACCTCGGCGGTGCTCGAGGATTGAGTCAGACCCTGGCCGGGCCGGTTCCCGGCGCGGCCGACCGGGCCTGCCCATTGTGGGTAGGCCCGTTTTCATTGATTTGAAATAGGTAACCCCGATGGCGATCGATAACGCGCTGGATGTCTGCTGGAATGGCAAGCCCGATGAGGTGGCGTTTCTGGTCGAGTTCATGCTCTGGGAGTGTTCGCTCGATCAGGCTCCGGAACGCGAGGAGGTGATCGAGTGGGAAAAGGTACTGCATAAGCGTGGCGGAAAGTTCGAGCGCTACGCCAAGCTGTGCCATGACTGGCTGCGCCAGAACCCGTAACGGTAGCATTCGGCCAGCGTTGGCCGAGTCGATGGCGTTCTCTGCTGTGGTGTCACTCATCGTGACGGTGAGGCACTCTAATTGACGCCCGGATTGGGCGGGTGGCAGCACAAGTGACAGCGTATCGGTGCTGCCGCGGGGCGGTGTAAACTAGCCAATGCAAGGCTTGTCCATAACAACAAGGGCAGGGCGGCCTGCGCTGTCACGCCGGGGGCACAGGTGCAGGAGACCCGAGCGCTGCTCATGTGTGTAGCGACGGTCTCACTCCCGCTCTGCAAAGCCAAGAGGATTCCATGTTCCAGACCCATACCGATCGACGTTCCCGCCTGCTGGCCTTGATGGGTAACGGTATCGCCGTGCTGCCGACTGCTCCGGAGGTCACCCGCAACGCCGACTCTCATTACCCGTACCGTGCCGACAGCCATTTCGTCTACCTGACCGGCTTCGCTGAGCCGGAAGCGGTATTGGTGCTGGACGCAGACCAAGGTAAGAGCATCCTGTTCTGTCGCGAGAAGAATCTGGATCGGGAAATCTGGGACGGTTTCCGCCATGGCCCCGAGGGCGCGCGGGAGGTGTTCGGCTTCGATGCCGCGTATCCGATAGCCGAGCTTGACCAGCGCTTGCCGGAGTTGTTGGCCAACCGCGACGACGTGTTCTGGGCGGTCGGCCGCAATGCCGCGTTCGATGCGCGAGTCGGTGGGTGGCTGGAGCAGGTGCGTGCCCGCGAGCGCCAGGCGATCGCCGCACCGGTGCGCTATCACGATCTGCTGCCGCTGATCGATGGCATGCGGTTGATCAAGGACGTTGGCGAGATCGATATCTTGCGCCGCGCCGGCCAGATCAGCGCCGAGGCGCATGTGCGTGCAATGCAGGCGACCCGTCCGGGCCTTTACGAATACCAGGTCGAGGCAGAGATTCTGCATACCTTCGTGCACCATGGCGCACGCTACCCAGCGTACGAGAGTATCGTCGCTGGCGGCGCTAATGCCTGCACCCTACACTACGTCGGCAACAACGCCAGGCTGAATGACGGCGAGCTGCTGCTGATCGACGCCGGCTGCGAGCTGAATGGCTACGCGGGCGATATTACCCGCACCTTCCCAGTAAACGGCAAATTCAGCGGACCGCAGCGAGCAGTGTACGAGGTGGTGTTGGCGGCCGAGCTCGCCGCGATCGATGCAGTGGCGCCGGGCGTGGCGTGGAACGTGCCGTCTGATACCGCGTTACACATTCTTGCTCAGGGCATGCTCGACCTGAAACTGCTGACTGGCAGCGTCGATGGCATCATCGAATCCGGGGCGTACAAGCAGTTCTACATGCACGGCATCGGCCACTGGATCGGCCTCGACGTGCACGACGTCGGTGGCCGCTACCGGGATGGCGAGATCATCCGCTTTGCCCCGGGCATGTGCACCACGGTTGAGCCCGGCCTGTACATCCGTCCGGCCGACAAGGTGCCAACGGAATTCCACAATATCGGTATCCGCATCGAGGACGACGTGCTAGTGACGCGCGAAGGCCGCGAAGTGTATACCGCCGACGTGCCGAAGCGCATCGACGAGATCGAAGCGCTGATGGCGCGCTAATCCCGCAGGAGATGCAATGAGTCGGCCGAGCGAAACCGTGCCTGAACATGTTGAGATCGCCGTTGTCGGTGGCGGCCCGGTCGGTGCGCTGACCGCGCTGCGGCTGGCGCGGGCCGGCCGCAGGGTAGCATTGATTGAGGCGCGCGACCCTGAAGCGAAGCTGACCGATGCGCGGGCGATCGCGCTGTCGTGGGCGAGCCTCGTGGCCTTCGCCGACGCTGGCGTGCAGATACCCTACGCGGCGCTGACCGCGATCGACACGGTGCACGTGTCGCAGCAGGGCAGCTGGGGGCGGACCGTGTTGTCGCGCGACGACCTGGATCTGCCTCAGCTTGGCGCAGTGGTCGACTATCCTGCGCTGGCAGAGGCCTGCCAGGCGGCGCTGGCCGCTGCCGGCGTCGCGGTGCTCTGGCGCACAAGAGTGACCCGGGTCGCAACGCTCGCCGCGTTCGCGAGGCTGACGCTGAGCCGAGACGGTGCTGCAACGCCGCTGACCTGTCGGTTGGCAGTGCTCGCCGATGGTGGCGAGTTGGCCGAACAACTACCCGGTGTAACTCGCCGGGTACACGATTATCACCAGTCGGCGCTGCTGGCCGAGCTGCGAACCGAGCGTCCGCACGGCGGCGTTGCTTATGAGCGCTTCTCTGCGCGCGGACCGCTGGCGCTGTTGCCGCACGGTGAGGCGTTCAAGCTGGTCTGGACCCGTAGCCCGACCGAGGCCGAGGCGCTGCGCGATGAACCTTCCGAACAGCTGATTGAGCAGCTTGACGAGGCATTGGCCGGCCGCTTCGGAAAGGTGCTAGCCGTGAGCGGCCGAGCGGTGTTCCCGTTGACTCTGAAGCAGGTTAACCGCACCGTCAGCGGCCGTGTCGCATTGATCGGCAATGCTGCACAAACGATGCACCCGGTTGCCGCGCAGGGGCTGAACCTGGGGGTGCGCGATGCGCTGGGTCTGGTCGAGGCGGTCGCCGCTTCGGCCGATCCGGGGGAGGCTGGCGTGTTGCGCCGCTATGCCGGGTTGCGCCGGCTCGACAGTCAAGCGGTGGTCGGTTTCACCCATGGCCTGGTCAGCCTGTTCGACGGCAATGGGGCCCTGATGTCGCTACTGCGCGGGGCCGGCATGAACCTGCTCGATCTCTTGCCGCCGGCACGACGCCGCTTCGCCGGCCATCTGGTGTTCGGCGTTGGTACGGCGCGTTGAATCCTGTTTCGGTCTCACAGAATGAACGATACCCAGTTTGACATCATCGTGGTCGGCGGCGGCTTGGTCGGCGCGAGCCTCGCGCTTGCACTGGCCGAAAGCCGCCAGCGCGTCGGTCTGGTCGAGGCGCACGAGCCGGAATTCAGTCATTTGGACGAAGGCTGGGACGCCCGCCTCTATGCGATCAGCCCGGTCAACAGGCGTTTCCTGGAGAGGCTCGATGCCTGGCCCGGCGAGGAACGGCTCGGCACGATTGAGGAGATGGACGTCGCCGGCGACGCTGGCGGTCGCATCCGCTTCGCCGCATCCGACGCGGGGGCACAGGCGCTTGCCTGGATCGCCGAGAATCGTTGGCTGCTCGCGTCGATCTGGCAAAGACTGGCTGAAAGCCAGGTGGAGCGGATTTGCGGCGCGTTGCCGACGGCGCTGATGACCACGCCGAGCCGTGCTGAGCTGACCCTGGCCGACGGCCGGGTGCTGGGCACGCGCCTTCTGGTCGGCGCTGACGGCGCGAATTCCTGGGTGCGCGCGCAGGCGGGGCTTGCGGCGCGCATTGACGCCTACGGTCAGAGTGGTGTGGTGGCGAATTTCGAATGTGAACGACCGCACGGCAATATCGCACGCCAGTGGTTCACCGGCGATAGCATCCTGGCCTGGTTGCCGATGGCCGGGAACCGGGTGTCGATGGTCTGGTCTACTAGCGATCCCGAAGCGCTGCTGGCGCTGTCTGCCGAAGAGCTGGCCGTAAAGGTCGCTGCCGCCGGCGGCCACGAATTGGGCCGCTTCACAGCGATCACTCCGGCGGCCGCGTTTCCATTGCGGATGATCCGCCCCGAGGCGACAGTCGCCGAACGGGTGGTGTTGCTCGGCGACGCTGCGCATACCGTGCATCCGCTTGCCGGGCAGGGCGTCAACCTGGGCTTCCAGGACGCCGCAGCCCTAGCCGATTTGTTGCGCAACGCGGCCGATCCGGGGGACTGGATGCTGCTGCGTCGCCACGCCCGCAGCCGGCTCGAAGCCGTGCGTACCATGCAGTTGGCTTGCGATGGTCTGTTCCGGCTGTTTAACGGCAAGGGCGTGCCGGGGTTGTCCTGGTTGCGCAATACCGGACTGACGATGACCGGCCGGATCGCCCCGATCAAGCGCCAGTTGGCGCGTCACGCGATTGGTTTTTGATATTGCCCGCAGCCGGTCGAACGCCGGTTGCCAACCCACACAAGGATAGTGAATGAAAACGTTGCTGCGCACCCTGGTCCTGTCGCTCGGTTTCGTACCGCTGGTGGCTTGCTCGGCTCCGGCTGCCGATGCGCCGGCGACCAAGCCGGCCGAGGTGAAGAAGGCCTTTGAAGCGCGCTTCCCGAACCGGCCAGTGCAAAGCGTCACTCCGACGCCGGTGGCCGGCATCTACGAGGTAGTGGTGCAGGGCAAGCAGATCGTCTACACCGACGCCAAGGCGGATTACCTGTTCGTCGGCGATCTGATCGACACGCAGAAGCGTGAAAGCCTGACGGAGAAGAAAATGGCCGAGCTCAGCAAGGTAGCGTTCAGCTCGCTGCCGCTGAACGACGCGTTCAAGGAAGTGCGCGGCAACGGCGCGCGCAAACTGGCGGTGTTCTCCGACCCGGATTGTCCGTTCTGCCACAAGCTCGAGAACGAGAGCCTGGCCAAGCTCGACAACGTGACGATCTACACCTTCCTGTTCCCGCTGACCTCGCTGCACCCGGACGCGATGCACAAGTCGAAGCTGGTATGGTGCAGCAAGGACCGTACTGCAGCCTGGGCCGGCTGGATGCGCGGGGGCAAGAAGCTGAGTGGTTCGGCCGACTGCGCGACGCCGATCGAGCGCAACCTGGCGCTGGGCGAAAAGCTCGGGATCAATGGTACCCCGGCCCTGATCTTCGCCAACGGCCAGATGGTGCCGGGTGCGATCGACAAGGACGAGATCGAGAAGCTGCTGAACGCCAAGTAAGGGGGCTTGGAGGGGCTGCCATGCTTGTCTGCTGCTGAGGACATGTCAGGATGCGTCGTTGGCTGAAACAGGATTTCGGCCAATGCTGCCCTGAATTCGTTCTCGCATGTCTGGATTATGGGTAGGGTGGGTGGCAGCAAGCGATTGGCGTCAAGGCAAGATAGGGGCAGATGCATTTGCGTTGTTTTTGAGAGTGGCTTACTTGCTTTCCCAAATGGCATTTCGTGGTACAGTCGGCGACGCTCGGCCATGGCCGACCAACGGGCTAAGCACTCACAACAACAACGCTATCTACACGAAGGAATTCCCATGTCTGACCTGACCACCCTGTTTACCGAAGCGCAAGCCAACGTCAAGACGCTGGCCGAGCGTCCCGACAATCAGACCCTGTTGCAGCTCTATGCCTTCTACAAGCAGGCTACCGAGGGCGACGTGCAGGGCGAGCGCCCGGGTATGATGGACTTCATCAACCGTGCCAAGTACGATGCTTGGGACAAGCTCAAGGGCACCAGCAGCGATGAGGCGATGCAGCGCTATATCGACGTGGTGAACGGTTTGCTTGGGAAGTAACTTAGTGGGTCGGCCTAGCAGTAGCTAGCAAAATCCAGCATAGTAGTCCCGGCCGGTGCCCTGCCGCAGCCTGTACGTCGCGTACGGTAGGGTAGAACACGCAATGCAGGGAAGACTTGTTAGCGGCGCTAAGCCGGTCCTTGTCCAATTGCTGTTTGAATGTCTTAGTGAATAACTGACTCCGTTTCCGTTACGCAGAATCACACCGTTGAAGAGGATGAACTGTCGCTGTTCGACATTTTGGCCGTTCTTCTCAAACACAAGAAAGTCGTGTTCGGCCTGCCGGTGGCCTGTGCGGTTGTCGCGGCAGGTGTCTCGTTGGCACTGTCCAATCAGTATCAATCTTCCACGTTGATTGTTCCTCCGGTAAACCCGGCGCTGGGGCTCAATATGGCTCCCACCTTGCTGACACTGGCCGGCAGTGACCAGGTTCGCGCTAGCGTTCTCGACCAGTTAAAACTGCAGCAGCATTACCAGAGCAGTGATCGCCGGGATGCGCTACTGGAGCTCGACAACAACGTCAAGACCAGTCTGACCAAGGACCAGCTGTTAGAGATCCAAGTGCTGGACCGGGATCCGCAGACGGCCGCGGCGCTGGCCGACAGCTACGCCAGTACGATCATCCAGGCCGCGCACGACAACCGGCTGAGCCCGAGCGCGGCTTTCCAGGCAAACCTGCAGGCCCGGATGTCCATAACTGAGCAGCAGCGCAAGGAGGCTGAAAGCAAGCTCAAGGCGATGTCGCCTGACTGGCCGAGCCGCCTATCCGGCCAGGACCGGGCCATTGCATCTGCATTGGGACAGATGCAAGCCGAAATGGCTGCCAAGGACTTCTTCAACAGCAACGACGCGAAGCTGTCCGATCAGTCCAGCCCAATTGTCAAGTTGCAGGAGCAGATCAATCTGCTGCGTCAGGACATGGCGGTCAAGTCGCGGACGGGGGCGACGCCGGAGTTGCTCACCGCGTATAGCGACATGGTGTTCTATGCGAGCCTGAAGCAGCGCCTGCAGGAGTCTCTGGCGCTGTCCAAGGCGCAGCAGGCCAACGAGATCCGCATCGTCGCCAAGGCGGATGTGCCGCTGAACAAGGAAAAACCGAAGCGGGCGCTGATCGTGGCCTTGGCTTTCCTGGCGGGCGGAATGTTGGCCGCGCTGTACGCCTTTGCCAAAGAGGGCTTGGACAAGGCCTGTGGCTGGCGCCTCCTAATGCGTCGGGCCAACGGGCAAAAATAAATCAGGTGAACGAGAAAACGGCAGGCAAAGCGCCTGCCGTTTTGCTTTATTGGTCTGGAGTCCTGAAAAGCCGATAGGGCGCAGTCGCGATGCCGAGTGTATCGAAGGCCACGCGCGTACCGTTCACTTAAGGAGTCCAGATCATGAAGACCAAAGCTGCCGTTGCCTGGCAGGCAGGCGCCCCGTTGACCATCGAAGAGGTCGACCTGGAAGGACCGCGCACCGGAGAGGTGCTGGTCGAGGTGAAGGCCTCCGGCATCTGCCACACCGACTGGTACACCCTGTCCGGCGCCGACCCGGAGGGGCTGTTCCCGGCGATTCTCGGTCACGAGGGTGCCGGCGTGGTATTGGAAGTGGGGGATGGCGTGGGCAGCTTGAAACCGGGCGACCATGTGATTCCGCTTTATACACCGGAATGCCGGCAGTGCAAATTCTGTCTGTCGCGCAAGACCAATCTGTGCCAGGCGATCCGCGCCACCCAGGGGCGCGGCGTGATGCCGGACGGCACGTCGCGTTTCTCCATCGATGGCAGGCCGCTGTTCCACTATATGGGCACGTCGACCTTCGCGAACTACACCGTGGTGCCGGAGATCGCGCTGGCGAAGATTCGCGATGACGCGCCATTCGACACGGTCTGCTACATCGGTTGCGGCGTGACCACCGGCATCGGCGCGGTGCTGTTCACCGCCAAAGTCGAGGCGGGGGCGAACGTGGTGGTGTTCGGCCTCGGCGGCATCGGCCTGAACGTGATCCAGGGCGCCAGGATGGTCGGCGCGGACCGGATCATCGGGATAGACATCAATCCGCGCCGTGAAGCGCTCGCGAGGCAGTTCGGCATGACCGACTTCATCGACCCCAACAAGGTCGACAACGTCGTCGATACGATCGTGCAACTGACCGATGGCGGTGCCGACTATTCGTTCGAGTGCATCGGCAATGTGAGTACGATGCGCCAAGCGCTGGAGTGTTGTCACAAGGGCTGGGGGCAGTCGATCGTGATCGGCGTGGCTGGCGCCGGCGAGGAGATCAGCACCCGGCCGTTCCAACTGGTCACCGGCCGCGTCTGGAAGGGGACTGCATTCGGCGGTGCGCGCGGCCGTACCGACGTGCCGAAAATCGTCGACTGGTATATGGACGGCAAGATTCACATCGACGAGCTGATTACCCATAGGCTGACGCTCGCGCAGATCAACGACGGCTTCGACTTGATGGAGCGCGGCGAGTCGATCCGTTCGGTGGTGCTGTTCTGAGGAGGTAGGATGAAACTGCCCTGTGAACACCGCTGCCTCGGCGGTGTGCAGTGTTTCTCGCTGCACGACTCGACCATTATCGACCTGCCGATGCACTTTGCCGTCTACCTGCTGCCGCAGGCGCGTCAGAGAGTGGTGCCGGCTCTGTTCTACCTCGCCCCGGCTTGACCTGCAGCGAGGAGATTTTCGCGATCAAGGCCAGTGCTCAGCGCTATGCCGCCGAATTGGGCGTTGCACTGGTCGCCCCGACTCGGTGGCCTTGGGGACAGAAGGCGTTTGTGGCTTATCTGGGCGACGATAAGGTCAGTTGGACTCAGCACGATACCTGCGAGCTGATCCGCCATTTATCTCAAGCCCGAGCTATTCGAGGATGCCTGCCTTGAGGCCGGTCAGCCCTGATGCTGCATTATCATGCCGGCTACGATCACGGCACTGCTTCGTCGCGAGCTTCATCGAGGACCATTTGCACCACCACACGCAAGCGCTGGCGCAGGGGTAAACGCGGCCGAATCGGCAAATGGAGCGATCCAGCTGGCCGCCGGCTGGCGTCGTCGCACCAGCATCACTTGCTGGTGGCAGCGGTACGGGCAATCCGGGATCGACAGGATAGCGAGGCCCAGCGAGGCGATCAGATAGTCGGGCAGGTAGGCGAGCGCTCGGCCGTTGGCTAACAGTTCACGGGTCAACAGCGCGTCGTCGCTGCGGTAGCGTATCTTCCGGGGAAACAGGTCATCACGCCAACCGTCAGTGGCGGGTTCCCCGTCGAGCGACGCGAACGGCGGGTGGATAGGGGCAACAAAGTCGTGCTGCAGCACGGTAGCGAGCGGGGCACTCACCGCTCCGGCCAGCGGGTGGCGAGCGCCGAGTGCGACGCGGAACTCGGTCTCGCCAAGCGGGCGAGTGCTCAGCCGCGCGTCGGGCCGGCGCCCTTCGGTCAACGTGACCAGCGCCAGGTCCGCGTCGCCGGACAGCACCGCAGCCAGTGCCGCGGATTCGTCCATCACATCGAAGCTTATCGCTGCCAGTGGATGGCACTCGGCAAGGTGTGTGGCCAGCTGCTGTCCCCAGCGCAGTTGCAGCAATGCCGGCCCTACCAGCCGGCACTTGAAGCTATCCGGTTCCCCTGCGAAGTCGGCGTGCAGTTGGGAGGCGGCAGCCAGCAGGGGTACCGCTTTTTCTAGCAGCCGCTGGCCGTCGCTGTTCAGCCGCAGTGCGCGGCCTTCGCGGTCGAACAGCGTGGTCGCCAGTTGCGTTTCGAGTCGGCGCAGCGACTTTGAGATCGCGCTCGGTGTCAGGCACAACTCCTCGGCCGCTGCGGCGAGGCTGGGCTGGCGGGCGACCACCAGAAAGTGTTGCAGGCAGCTCAGGTCTATCATGTCTTTTTGAGACTGTTTTATTGAAAATTGATTGAACAAAAGTTCATGAAAATCTAGCACGATAGCGGCCATATTCCTATCCCGGAGCAGTCCATGAACGCGCCATCCTTTGTCAACCGTCAGTGGTTCTACGTCAAACGCCCGGAGGGCCGGGTCGGCCCCGAGCACTACGAGCTGCGCGAGAGCCAGCTCTCCGCCGCGCTGGCCCACAATGAAGTGATCGTCCAGGCGCACTATTTTAGTGTCGATCCGTATATGCGCATCCAGCAGCACCAGCGCGACACCTACGACGTGCCGCACCCGCTCGACATCGTGCAGCAGGGGGGCGTGGTCGGCCGGGTGGTGGCGTCGGCGAGCGAGCGATTCGCCGAGGGAGACTGGGTGTACGGCTATAACGGCTGGCAGCTTTACGCGAAGTGCCACGCCAACGAGCTGACCAAGCTGGACCCGGCACAGGCACCGGTGACCACCGCGCTGGGCGTGCTGGGCATGCCGGGGCGCACCGCCTGGTTTGGGTTGATGGAGGCCGGACGGCCGCGCCCAGGCGACACGCTGGTGGTATCCGGTGCGGCCGGGGCGGTCGGCTCGCTGGTGGCGCAATTCGGCAAGCGCGCCGGCTGCAAGGTCGTCGGCATCGCCGGCGGCGCCGACAAGTGTCGCTTCCTGACCGAACGGCTGGGCCTCGACGCTGCGGTCGACTACAAGGCGTTCGCCGATGTCGAGGGCCTCGCCGCCGAGATCCAGCGCGTCAGCGGTGGGGTGGATGTGTATTTCGACAATGTTGGCGGGCGCGTCACCGACGCGGTGATCCCGCTGATCAAGCGCCGCGCCCGCATCGTGATCTGCGGGGCGATCAGCCAGTACGACGGCGGCCTCGACACGCCGGACCTGGCGCCGCGCTTCCTGCAGCATATGCTGTTCCAGCGCGCCACCATCCAAGGCATCCTGGCTCGCGACTTCCTGCTCCGCATGCCGGAGATGGTCGCCCAGGTGGCGCCTTGGGTGAAGAACGGCGAGATCGTGTTCGAGGAAACCCTCGTCGACGGCTTCGAGCAGCTGCCGGCGGCGCTGGGCAGTCTGTTCGAGGGACGCAACCTCGGCAAGCTGCTGGTGCGGGCGTAGGGCGGGACAGTTTCAACGTCGGCCGAATAACAAACGGCAGCCCCTGGGGCTGCCGTTTGTCGTGGACCCGGTCCGGGTGGCCGCTCAGTTGGATTTCACGTCCAGCAGCTCCTGCAACTGGTGCAGCGTCGAGTCGTCCTTGATCACATGCTGCAGCCAGTCCTCCAGGCTCATTTCGGCCCAGCGTGCTGCCCGTTCGGCTAACAGCGCAACCGGGCTGTGCGGCTCGTTGGTGCGGAAATAGCGCGCCACCTCGCCCAGCATCCGCACCGCATCGGTGCGGCTGGCGATCGGGCCGGACGCGATTGGCGTCGAGGCGGCATGGGCGGCGGCGACTGGAGAGGACGGCATGGCGGCTTTCTTGCTCGAGTCGGTTGGGGCTGTGGCAGCGGCGGCCGCCGGCTTGGCGCCGCCGGTCTGTTGCAGCAGGCGGGTGATCACGTCCTGGCAGTCGCTCAGCGCCTTGCGCAGCTCGGACAGGCTCGGCGCATCGTCGCCGAAACGCTCGACCACCCGGCTGTCCAGCCGTTGGTAGGCATGCTGGGCGCTGTCGATCAGTTGGGCGAGTTCCTGGTACCAGGTCGCGCCCGAGGCGGTGGCGCTCTTGTCGAACAGCTCACCGGACAGCTTGCCCTCGGCGATCGCCTTCTCACGCGCCTCGGCGTTCTTCAAGCCGAGGTTTTCCACCTCGCGCGACTGCTGCCAGTCGTTCCAGCAATAGCCGCCGTGATGCAGGGCAGTCAGCGGCACACGGTGCAAGGCCAGGCTCAGCTGGCTGTTCAGCCATTCCAGCTTGCCGATGCGCTCGTCCAGGTCGTGAGGGTCGAACTCCGGATAGCCGTTGACCCAATAGTGTTCGAGCCAGGTGTCGAGGATGTCGAGGCCGAAGCACACGCCGTCGAAGCCGCGGGTGTGGCACAGCGCCTCTATGTACCACACCACCAGCTGTAGGTCCTTGCTCTGGGTAGCGAGGGCATCCTCGATCAGCCGGATCACCTTGGGCCATTCGGCCACCTTCAGTTCCTGCTCCCATTCCCCTTGCGCCAGCGACGGGTCGTCGCTACGCCGCGCTTCGCGGATCTGGTCGAACAGCGGCGAGTAATTCAGGTCTGCGCCGGCCGGTTGATCGGCCGAGATCGGCGACATCAGGGTGGTGAATTTGTCTTCTAGATTGTCCATCGTTCTAAGCTTGCCTGTCGTGATAGGAGGAGCGAAGCCACGGGCTCAGCCGCTGCTGACTTCGGGCAGCGTCGAGATCAGCGCCGCGCCGCAGCTGGTCTTGTGGCCGTCCAGCGCCACCGGCTTGCCGCCGACCAGCCAGGTCGAGTCGCCCTCGACGATGGTGCAGTTGCTGTGGCCCTGCTGCGGGCAGGACACCTTGTCGCCCACGCAGGCCACCGGCTTGCCGAACAGCGTGGTGCTGGACGCGGCGCTGACCACGCTGCCGCCGTGGCTGGTCGGGTCGCCCAAACGGATGGCGGGTTTCATGCGGCTTGCTCCTCTGCGGGTTCCGGCGGCGCGGCGACGGGGCGCACCAAGCCGAGGTTGAGGTGTTGCGGGTCGAAGTGGGCCAGCACGGCGGGCGCCTCCAGCCGGGCGCTGTGCGACACCGCGATGCTGTAGAGCAACACCGGCGCAGCCGCGCCGACATCGCCCCATTCGCGCACGCTGTTGCTGGCCTCGTCGATCGGGTTCAGTTCCACCGCGTGGTGGCTCAGCGCCGTGGCCACTGCCGCTAGCCGGTGGCCGCCGACATCGGCGTCGCCGCTGTTGTGCACCAGCCAGGCCAGTGTTTCCGCCTGGTCGACGGCCGGGTCGCGCTCGTCCTCGCTGAACGGGTAGTCGAGCAGGGTGGCGTTGACCAGCGCGTTGTCGAGCAGCGGCTGGATCTGTCGGGCCAGGCCCTTCTGCTCGGTGATCTCGGTCGATTCGGCCAGGCGCAGCTCGGCCAGGCTCGGCAGTTCGGCCAAGGACGCTTGCCAGCGCGGCGGCACGCCGCCCCAGCTGCCGCCCTGGTCGGTGAGCGGTTTCTCCCAATAGGGCTGGTAGGGGTCGGTCTGGTCCGCATCGATCGCCTCCGGCTCAGCCGGGTCGGGCAGGCTCTGGCGCAGGAACAGCAGGGCGCTGATCGCGGCGCCGGGCTGGCCCTGCCAGCGACGAGCCTGCTGCACCGCCGGGGCCGGCTCGCCCCAGTCGTCCCCCTCGTCCAGCAGCGCCAGCGGTGCATCGGCCGCCAGCACCACCAGGCCCGGCAGCGCCGGATCCTGCTGCAGCACTTGCTGGATGCGGTTGGCCAGCGGCCCGGTGCCGGGCAGGAAGCGGCAGTCGCGCTGCGCCGGTAGCCGCTCGTCCGGCAGCTGTTCGGCCAAGACCTGCTGCTGCAGCTGGCGCAGCGTTTCCAGCTGCTCGATGCCGCTCTGGCTCGGGATCGCCTCGAAATAGAGCGGCAGCCAGGCAGTGCCCGGCGCGGTGGCATACAGCTCGGCGAACAGCTCGCTCAGGTGTGGGGACAGCGCGGTCAGCACCTCGTCTGGCTCCAGCTCGTCGGCTTCCAGCACCGACCAGTTGCAGCCGTCTACCACCTCGCCGAGCCAGGCGGGGGCTTCCTTGGCGGGCAGGGCGCGACTCCACAGCCAGCGGCAGGCGACGCCGACGCGTCGCTCGTCGAGCGCCTGCTGGTGTCGTGCCCGGGCCGCGTCGCGCTGGGCCTGGCGATCGGCCTCGGCCTTTGTCTCGGCGGCCTGCGCCTCTTCCTCCTGGCGCTTTTCCCGCCAGCGCAGCCACAGCCGCCAGGCGGCCAGCAGCAGCACCGGCGGGGCCAGATGCAGCGCCAACAGGGCGGTCGGGCTGATGCGCTGCCAGCTCAGCGGCAGGCCCAGCCACAGCGTGCCCCACCAGCCGATCAGCAGCGCGATGAACAGTCCCAGTAGTTTCCACATGGCAGACGGCTCCTCAGCTCAGGCGCACTTTCAGTTCCTCGCCCTTGAGCGCGACGGCGATCTTCTTCACCGGCTTGCCACTGGCCATCCGTGCCAGCAGATCGCTGGAGATGCGCGCCAGCAACGTGCGGGTAAGGATGGCATCGGCATCGCGCGCACCGCTGTCCACGTCCAGGCAGCGGCTGGCCAGCTGTTCGGCCAACTCGTCCGGGAAGTCGACCTGGGCGCCGTGGTTGGCGGCGATGCGGCGGCGGATCTTGTCGAGCTTCAGCGCGACGATCTGGCGCAGCACTTCGTCGCCGATCGGGAAGTAGGGCACGATGGTCAGGCGGCCGAGGAAGGCCGGCTTGAAGGTGTTCTGCAAGGTCGGCCGAAGGATCTCGACCAGGTCCTCGGCGCTCGGCTCGCGGGTTTCGCCTTCCACCGTCACGCCGTGCTCGCAGGCTCGCATTACCAGATCGGTGCCGGTGTTCGAGGTCAGCAGGATGATAGTGTTCTTGAAGTCCACCTCGCGACCTTCGCTGTCCTCCAGCACGCCCTTGTCGAACACCTGGAAGAACAGCTCCAGCACGTCCGGATGCGCCTTTTCCACCTCGTCCAGCAGCACCACCGAGTACGGCTTGCGGCGCACCGCTTCGGTCAGCACGCCGCCCTCGCCGTAGCCGACATAGCCCGGCGGCGAGCCCTTCAGGCCGGACACGCTGTGCGCCTCCTGGTATTCCGACATATTGATGGTGATCAGATTGCGCTCGCCACCGTACAGCGATTCGGCCAACGCCAGCGCGGTCTCGGTCTTGCCGACACCGGACGGGCCCACCAGCAGGAACACGCCCTTGGGCTTGCCCGGGTCCTCCAGATTGGCCTTGGCGATCTGCACCCGCTCGGCGATCTGCGCCAGCGCGTGGTCCTGGCCGATCACCCGTTCGGCCAACAGCGCAGCCAGGCGTTGCACCTGCGCCAGCTCGTTGCTGACCATGCGGCCCAGCGGGATGCCGGTCCAGCCCGAGATCACGTCGGCGATCACGCTCTCGTCCACGCACTCGAACGCCAGCGGCTGGGTCTTCTGCAGCGCGCGCAGCTCTTTGCGCCTGCTCTGCAGCGGGCTGGCCTTCTTGCCCTTGGCCGGCTTGGCGTCGCCTTGCTTGAGCGCATCGATCTCGTCGACCAGCTTCTGCTGCGCCTCCCAGGCCGCGTGCAGCTGGTCCAGATCGGCCTGCAGCTCGACGCGGCGCGCCTCCAGTTCGGCGATGCGCTCGGCGTGGCCTTCCTCGCGCTGCAGCGCGGCGATCTCGCGATCGATATTGGCGATCAGCACCGACACGTCTTCGATCGGGCCCGGCTTGCCGGCGCGCGACAGCGCCACGCGGGCGCAGGCGGTGTCGAGCACGCTGATCGCCTTGTCCGGCAGTTGGCGGCCGGTGATGTAACGGCTGGACAGATGCACCGCGGCGGCGACCGCCTCGTTGAGGATCTCCACCTTGTGGTGTTCGGCCATCGCGCCGGTCACGCCGCGCACCATCTGCACTGCCACCTCGGGGGCCGGCTCCTCGACCTTGACCACCTGGAAGCGGCGGGCGAGGGCGGCGTCCTTCTCGAAGTACTTCTTGTACTCGGCCCAGGTGGTGGCGGCGATGGTGCGCAGCTCGCCGCGCGCCAGCGCCGGTTTCAGCAGGTTGGCCGCATCGTTCTGGCCGGCCGCGCCGCCGGCGCCGATCAGGGTGTGTGCCTCGTCGATGAACAGGATGATCGGCACCGGGCTGGCCTTCACCTCGTCGATCACCTGGCGCAGCCGGTTCTCGAACTCGCCCTTCACGCTGGCACCGGCCTGCAGCAGGCCCAGGTCCAGCGTGCGCAAGCAGACGCCGGCCAGCACCGGCGGTACCTGGCCTTCGACGATCTTGCGCGCCAGGCCCTCGACCACCGCGGTCTTGCCCACGCCCGGTTCGCCGGTCAGGATCGGGTTGTTCTGGCGGCGGCGCATCAGGATGTCGATCATCTGGCGGATCTCGACATCGCGACCCAGTACCAAGTCGAGCTTGCCGGCGCGGGCCTGGGCGGTCAGGTCGATGGTGTACTTGTCGAGCGCCGGGCTGCCGCGCTTGCGGCCGGCCTCGCCCTGCGGGGCGGCGGGTGCCTCGGCCGCCGCATCGGTGTCCGGTGCGACATTGCCCGGCTCACCGCCGTGCTGGCGAAGCGCGGCATAACCGCCCTGGATTCGGCCAGCGTCCTGGCGTACCAGGCTGGCGGAGCTGGCTTGCACCGCACCACGCAGCGCCTCGTCACGCCACAGCGCCAGCAGCAGGTCGAGCGTCGATACCGTGTCCTGGTTCATTTCAGCGCTGGCCAGCAGCCAGGCCTTTTCCAGCCACTTTGGCAGCCAGGCGGACAACACTGGGTTGCGGTTGTTACCGCTGCGGAAGCCGTCCAGTGCCGCTTCCAGCTCCTGTTCGATTCGGCCAACGTCGGTGCCCAGCGCCTGCAGCGCGGTCAGTGCCGCATTGTGGTCCTGGTCGAGCAGCGCCAGCAGCACGTGCTCAATCTCAACTTCGAAATGGGTGCGCGACAGCGCGCGGCTGGCCGCCTGTTCGATGGCTTGGCGGGCGGTCGGGGTCAGGCGCTCGATCAGCGCTTTGATCGGAATAGACATTCGGTGATTTCCAGTTCGATTCAATCGGTAACGGGTCAGTGCAACAGCTCGTAGCGCATGTCGTCGGGGTCGCTAGCCTGCGGGCCGAGCCAGCAGTTGCCGCCCAGGCGCAGGCCGTTGTCGTTGGCAAGGCGGGCCGGCGGCACATCGATGCGGTCCAGCACCAGGGTCACGTCGGCTGCCAGGCTGTGGCCCAGTGCGAATTGCAGCAGTGCCTTCAGCGCGACGGCGCCGGGGCCGCCCGGCTGCATCGCGTCGAATTGTGCGCTGCGCAGTGGGCCCAGCGTCAGACGCAGCTTGGTCTGGCGGTCCCAAATGCGATCACCGGCGAAGGCGGCCACGCCCAGCTCGCAGGCCTGGCCGCCGAGCCGGCTCTGCTCGTCGGCCGGCACGTTCATCCAGCGCCCGACGAACTGCTCCAGCCGAGCGCGCACGCCGAAGAACCCCTCGACCAGTGTCTCCAGCGCCTGCGCCGACAGCGGTTTCTGGCTGAGCAGGCCGGCGTAATAGAGGAACAGGTTCTCGTCCAGCTCCACCTCGTCGCCCAGCTGGCCGCGCAGCTGCGACAGGCCTACGCCGCCCAGATCGAGCAGGTTGCGGGTGAAGCCGTCTTGCTCGCCGGCTTCCACGCCGATCCAGTAGCGGTACTTGCGCCAGGCGCCGTAGAACAGCGCGGTGGCGCGGTGGCTGAACAGGTCGAGGAAGGCGTGCAGGCTGGTGTCGCGGTACTGCTGGCGCCGTTCGATCAGTAGCTCGGTGTAATGGGTGGGCAGGGCACCGGACGGGCCGGTCATGCCGATGAAGCTGACTGCCATCTCGTCGACGGGCGCTACCGCCGGCGTCTCCTGCAGCTCGGGGCGGTAGCGCACCAGTTCGCTCGGCGGGAACGACAGCGTCGCCAACGTGCGAAAACGCAGCTTGGCCGGTAGCGCGCCACGGCGCTCGCCACGCTTGTGCGCAGCCAGGCCCAGCAGGCGCACCGCCTGGAAGAAGCCGAACTGGCTGGCGTCGGCGTGTAGCTCCGCGCTCAGATCACGAGGGCTTCGCCGGCTCGGGCTGGCCATGAGGCTACCTCCTCGTTGCGTTGGACGGTGCGCACGCGCAGTCGGGTAAAGCTGTTCGGCGCGCAGTACAGTGCGAAGAAGCGTTCCAGGATCGCCGCAAACAGATAGACGCTGCCGCCGACGTAGTAGTCCTCGTCCAGCGTCAGCTCCACCTCGGTGCCGCGCACGAAGCCGGTGAAATCCCGGCCCGCCACCCGCGTCACCGCGGCCTGGCTGGCGATGCCGACGATGCCCTGGATCTGCCGCACGTTCACCGGCGAATCGGTCAGGTTGTACAGCGTCAGCATCTCCTGCAGCGCCGCCTTGCCGGTGTCGATGATCGACAGGTAGTTGAGCGACAGATGCGAGATCAGCCGCCACTGCATGCCGCGCTTGAGCGGGCTGCGCTGGCTGGCACCGGGCTTTCGCAGTAGGCGGACGCGCTTCACTACCGAGTGGCCCGGCAGCGAGAAGTCGGTGCGCTGCGTCGCCTGGCTGCCGCCGAACGGAATCTGCTCCGGCAGATCGCGGTTGCTGCACAACAGCTCAAGGCTCAGCACCTCGGCCGCCGGGCGCACTGGGTCGAAATCCAGATCGACCAGATGCAGCTCCAGGTCGGTGCCCTTGTCGTCCGCTCGCGGCGAATCCTCGCGGCTGGCATGCCAGTAGAAGCGCGGCGCCTTGCGCTCGCTGCCGTGCCGGATCGCGTAGAAGGGCGGAATCTCCTCGCTGGTCTCGCTGTCGCCGGATTTTTCCACCCGCACCACACGGCGCAGCTGGATGGTCTCGAACGCCTGCTGCTTGCGCGCATCGGCCAGTACGCGGTAGCTCGCCTTCTGATGGGTGACGCGGATCGGTTCGCCCGGTTGCACGAACAGGTTCACGATCGGCGTGCAGCCGAGTTTCAGGTGCTGGGCCTGCAGTTGCGCCAGCAGGCGGGCATGGCGCTCGCTGTCCGGATAGTCCTTGAGGAAGCAGCGGATCACCAACCGCTCTCCGTCTAGCCGCGCCGCGACCTCGCCTAGGCGCAGGAAGTCGACGAACAGGAACTTGTCCGGATAGCAGAAGTATTCGGTCAGCAGCCGGTAGCCGAGGAACGAGCGCTCGTCGTATTCCAGCATCCCCTCGTCGCGCCCGAAGCCCACCGGCTGAATGCAACTGCCCGGCAGCTCACGCGTGGTGGCCGGGTTCTCGCTGCCGTCTCCCACCTGCACCCGCAGCACGTCGGACAACAGCAGTTCGTACAGCAGGTGCATCAGTGCCGGCTCGCCGTCGAGGAAGAAGCGCAGCGACTCGAGGCCAATGTCACCGATAGGCAGCCCACCGTGGGTGTGGAACTCCATCGTCAGCACCGCCGCCGCATCGGGCGCCATGCGGTGCAGGTAGGCCGAACTGCTGGTCAGCTCCAGCTTGGCCTGTGTCAGTGACAGCGGATACAGGTCCACCGGATAGCTGCTGCGAAACTTGCACACCACCCCCTGCATCGCCGGCGCATGCACCGCTTGGCCACGATCGATCCGATAGCGTTTGGCGATCTCCGGCCGCTGCGGGTCGCATTCAAACTGCACGATGGTGGAGGAGGGCACCGGCCGCTGGTAATGCGGGTACAGCACGTCGAGGAAGCTGCCGGCGATCTCCGGGTACTCGTCGTCCTGCTTCTTGTGAATGCGCGCGGCAAGAAACGCGAACGACTCGATCAGCCGCTCAGTATGCGGGTCCTCGCACTGGTCGCCTTCCAATTGCAGGCGGCCGGCTATCTTCGGATAGCGCCGAGCGAACTCACCGGACAGCTCACGCAGGTAGCCGAGTTCGCGTTCGTAATAGGGGAGGAGGGATTCGAGCATTTAGTGAATGTCAATTTCTTAGAAAATAGAGTGTGTATATTTTCTCAATTATCGAAATAATAGTTGATGTGATTTTTTTGGTGGTTGTACGGAAATTGAATTTCGGTCGGTTGAAATTGTGACGGCTTGGTGTGTTAGCTGGGGGTGATTTGATTGTTCTGTTATGAAGAACATCTTTTAGCGAATTGTTCGTCTGATTCCGGGAACCATCCTCTTTTGATGTTCAGTACAGTACTGTTCTTTATGCAGAATACACCTACCACAATATTCTCCTCATTGTTGCTAAGCATAGCTACGTAGACGGTGTTGTTTTTTAGGGGTGATGCTAAATTCTTAACAAAGAATCGCACTGATTCTCTGAATTGCATTGGATCGCCATTTCTATCTACTGTTGGTGTGGATGAAATGGTTCTCCCGTCTACCCTTTTGACAATTTCAACGCTGTAGATGTTTCTTTGGTGGTTATATTCAAAGAGTAAGTCTGGCCCATATTTCTTTATTGTTACTGTTCTGTCTGGGTTGAGATAGCAAAAAAAATAAAGAGCTAGGTAAGTGGTAAAAACAATGGCTGCAAAATATGCAAGTGACCATTTTTTCATTGTTTTCCCTATATGGACGCTTTTTCGAGAAATTTAGATAGTACCTCTTCGTATAAATATGCTTTATGGTGATTTTCTTTGTTGAGGCCTTTATAAAGTGGTTGTTCGAGTATAATTGTGCAGAAATAATCGGCAATTATTTCTGCTTGAGACTCTAGATTGTAGTCTTCTATTTTTTTTCTGGGGTCGAGGGAGTAGATGTATGGGTCGATGGTAGATCTAATCGTGTCTGTTATCTTTTCAATAGGCGTATTTCTTGTGGCAGCTTCCATCATATCGGATAGCCCAGTTCCTACGCACAATGCTAAACCACGAGCCGCAACTATCTTGCCGCTTTGGTATTGCCAAACATGAGCCATTTCATGTATGAAGTGTTTTTTAACCCCGATGTTTCCTTTTGAAAAATCGTCAACGTGTGTTTCACCAAAAAATATCTCACCGAAAGGGGTCATGGCAACCTGATCATTTTGAACGGAGATGTATTTCTCTTTATGTATGATTATTATGTTGTAATCGATTAGCGATCCAAAAACAGATTTGGCCATTTTTTCTTCCCCATCAGTTAATGGTCTTCCTGTTTTTTGATAAACTTCGACTACAGAGCCGTCAGTTGTATTTGTTTTTGATTGTTTAACACTGATTTTCATAAAATTTAATTGTTTGCCAGTTTAACGGATGCGGAAAATTTCATTGGGGATAATCTCGACAGAGGCTATTTCTTCTTCAGCGTCTGTAAGGATGCGAGATGTTTCGCCATTTTTGTCTAGTATTCCTTCGAAGTAGTGGCCGCTTTTAAGGTTGACTTTATATTTTCCGGAAAGAGGTTTCTCAGTGCTTTGATGTATTAGTTTCAGTTTTTCATCATACTTTGGCTTTGGTAGCATGGATTTGTAGGGCATGCTCAGCGACTCTCCCCTGTTCCAATCATGGCTACCTCCCTTGAAACTCACCTTGCCCGGCGCATGCAGCTCTATCTTTCCATCCTTGATCCGTACATAAGCGCCACCGCAGGTCAGCAGGACTTCCTTCTTGCCGTTGAACAGTTGCTGCCCCTTGATGGCGGTGAGATTGACGTCCTTATCTGCGGTCATCTCCACACTGTCACTCTGCGCCTGGACCTGCACCTTCCCCTTCGCGGCGATGAGTTTCAGGCTGATCGCGTCCTTCACCCCCGCCACGAACAGGCTCAGGTGCTGGCCGACGTTGTGGATCCAGCGCCGACCCGAGGTCTGGTTGGTGTCGCGCTGGGCGACCAGGTCGAGGTTGGTGCCGGCGGCGACGCTCTGGCTCTGCTCGGTGACGCTGGCGA
The DNA here is from genome assembly GCF_030385785.1 of Crenobacter oryzisoli. Taxonomy (GTDB): domain Bacteria; phylum Pseudomonadota; class Gammaproteobacteria; order Burkholderiales; family Chromobacteriaceae; genus Crenobacter_A; species Crenobacter_A oryzisoli. The sequence goes on along the minus strand of NZ_JAUEDK010000005.1, from coordinate 119,152 downwards.
TGCCGGCCGGGGCGGACAGCACCAGCAGCGGTTGCTGGCCGGCGACCGAACGAGGTAGCGAAGCGTCGTGAGGGAGTGAGTCTTTGGCGGTCTTGCCGTCCTGATCGGTGTTGCTGCCGGCCTCCCAGGCTTTGAGCGCCTCGGCGTGGTGGTGCAGGTGGCCATCGGTTTTCTTGGCGCCTTTGCTGTTGTCTGGTTGGGTTTGCTCTGGGCCGGTCTCCATGCTGTCGGCCAGCTGGCCGGTGGCGGTCTCGGCCAGGCTCTGGCTGAGACTCAAGGCGGCGTCGAGCTGGCTCTGCGCATGCTCGCGCGCCAGCTGTTTGCCGGAGGCGGAGGGCTGCGCTTCGGTGGTCAGCAGCAGACCGTGCGCGGCGCGGATCGCGCCGTGCTGATCGGTGCGCAGTTCGAAACCGTCGCCGCGTGGCTGGCCCTTGCCGTCGCTCCTCGGGTGGATCAGGTAGCCCTGGTTGAGCTGGGTCTTGCCGTGTTCGCTGGACAGCTTGGCGCGCACTTCGCCGGGGGTGTCGTCGAACAGCAGCTCGTTGTAGGCCCCTCCCTGGTGTTCCTTGGACTGGATGCCGGACAGCGTCTTGTTGGCCGGCAGGCTGCCGGCGCCGCTGAAGGCGGGGGTGGGGTGGCTGCCGTTGTACAGCACGCCGGTAATCACCGGGCGGTCGATGTCGCCCTCGATGAAGTCGACCAGCACTTCCTGGCCAATACGCGTGATGAACTGGTGGCCCCAGCCGGCGCCGGCGCTGGGCATGGCAACGCGCAGCCAGCAGGACGATTTGTCGTCGAGGTGGGCGCCGATAGTCGGGTGCTCGTCGGGGCGCTGCCAGTGGAACTGCACCTTGATGCGGCCGTGTTGGTCGGTGTGCACCTCTGCGGCTTGTTCTGATCCGGCATCGCTGCCTCGCGGGCCGACCACGGTGGCGGTCTGCACGCCGCGGGCGGTGGGTTTGGCCTGGGCGGAGTGCGCATAGGCCGGCGGCAGCGGCAGGCCGCGCCGCTGCGCCTGGAAACGGGTCTGGAACGGTGCCGGGGCGTCGGCGGTTTCATTCGCGAACAACCCGGGCGCGACGGCGCGCAGCTGACGGGTCAGCTCGCCCGGCAGGTTGTTGCGGGCGGTGAAGGTCTGCCGGGTGACAACGAATTCGCGCTGCTCGGCCGGGTCGGCGTCGTGGGCCGGGTGGCCGTCGAGGCGGAACCAGGCGCCGGCCAGCAGGCCGCGCACCGAGCCGGCGCCGTCGAACGACTTGGCCTGGGCGTCGTGGGCCTGCTGGCGCAGCTGGGCGTAGCGGCCGAGCTGCTCGGTGTCGGCGGCGTAGTAGAGCCCCTGCGGATCGTAGTCCTCCAGGCTGGCCTGCAGCGCGGCCCCGCCGTCGCCCTGTTCGACGGAGGAGGTGTCGCCGCTGTGCTGGGTGGTCACCGGCTGGTAGTCGAAGCTGGCGAGGCTGACCCGCCCCTGCACGATCTGGCGGCTGCCGGTCCAGTCGGTCAGGCCGTCCTCGGCCTCGGTGGCATCGCTGCGGTGGAAGCGCACCCGGGTGAGTGGGGCGGCCGGCAGCCGGTAGGGGTCGTCGGCCACCACCAGCGTCACTTGCGGCATCTTCCCTCGCGACGCTGCGCTACCTCGCTCGGTCACGCCCTCGTCGCCGTCATGCACGAAGTGCCAGTGGTAGCCCTCCTCGTGCAACAGCCGGACGATAAAGTCGTAGTCGGATTCGCGGTACTGCAGGCAGTAGCTGCGCAGCGGCGCCTCGCCGGACAGCTGGAAGTCCCAGTGCTGCACCCGCGCGAAGCCGGGGTTGGCGGCCCGGTGTTCGGCCAGCACCTGGCGGACGATGTCGGGGACGGTCTGGTCCTGGAACACCCGGCTGGTGCGGCGGTGGCGCAGTAGCGCCAGCGGCGGCTCGATGGTCAGACCGTACTGGGCGAAGCCGCCGTCGCTGCCGAGCGCCTGTGCCGACGACACCACCCCGCAGCGCACCACCTCGGCGCCGTCGGCGCCCTGCACCGCCAGTCGCACCGGCTGGCCGAGCAAGTCCTTCAGCGCCAGTTCGGTGTCGGGCGACAGGCAGGTGAGTTGGTAGCGGTAGGCCTCGGACAGCGCTTCCTCACCGCTGAGGGTCTGCGGCAGCAGGCTGTCGGCCCAGCGGGCACCGTCGCCCAGTTGCAGGGTGAGCAGGCGGGCGTCCTGGGTGAAGGCGGCGGCGAAGCTCGCAAGCAGGGGGCTCAGATCCATGTCGTGTCTCTATTAAGGGGAGCGGTCAGCCTTGCACTCGATAGACATTCGAGGACAGCTGCAACGTGGCATCGAAGGTGACGGGCGGCTTGTGCGGATGCACCCGCAGGACGGCATCGACGCGAAAGCGCAGGTGCCGCTCCAGCTCGCGCGGCGCATCCAGGTTGACGCGCACGCGGGACAGCCGCGGCTCGTGCAGTTCGATCGCGCGGCGCAGCCGCTCACGCAACAACTCGCGATCGTCCGGGTTCAGCAGACTGATGCCGCTCAGGTCGGGGATGCCGTACTGCAGCACCGACGAGTTGGCGAGCGGGTGCGCCTCGAACAGTTCGGCCAACTCCATGGTCCGAGTGTTCAGCAGCGCTTCCAGATCCCGTGCCAGGGCGCGTTTGAACTGGTTCAGGTCGAACAGCATGGACTCGGTGACGTGGGGGAGGTCGGGCTCGTCGTCGAGCAGCCGATCCAGCACCGAGGGCATGACCTGAACATGGCGGCGTGCGCTGTTCATCATCAACCACCGAACAGGGCGCCGACCTGTTTGGCCAGCAGCCAGCGATAGGTGATGAAAATGCCGGTGCCGGCCAGTGCGAGCAGGGCGAAGTACAACCACATTGGCAGCTCGTGGCGCACGAAGGCCTGGAAGCGTTGCGGCAGTTGCCAGTTGGGGGCGAATTCCGCCTTGCCGCCGCGTACCTGTTGGATTTCCTGGCCGACACGGCGGGTCAGGTAGCCGAGTTTTTCCTCACCCTCCAGCAGAAACTTGCCTTGGAAACCCAACAGCAGGCAGGTGTAGAACACCTCGAGTGCCTCGATATGCGTCGCCGGGTTCGAGCGCAGTTGCTCAAGCCGGTCGAAAAAGCTCTCGCCCGCCAGGTGCTCGCCGAACAAACGCAACTGCAAAGGCATGCGCTCCCACTCGTCTCGCAACGCAAATTCCGACGATAGGATGATCTCGTCCATCAGGGCGCAGAAGGCGAATTTGGCCTGGCCGATTTCGGCGGCATCCTTGCCGAAGTTGCGGGCGTTGCGTTCGTACTGGCCGAGGAAGTGGTCGACACGGCGGTTGAACTCCACGGCACTGCTCGGGGCATTGCCGTCCTTGAGCAGGAACAGCAGGTAGATACCGTCTTCGAGCAGTTCACGCAGAGTGGGGGCAGCCGGGGTAGTGACGGTGAGAGGGTGATCTTCTTGCAAGGTGCTGGCTTGGTTGTTCATGAGAGCCTCAGCGGAATATTGCGATCAGTTCTAGCGACAGGTTGGTCAGCGTCTGGGGTACGTAAATGCAGACGCTGCGCGACTGGAGCATGCGCTGGAAAATGTCGCCGTGTGGTTCCAGGGCGAAGTAGTGATTGCCGACCCGTACCGGGATCGCCGACGGGGTTTGTGGCGCATGGGTCACGGCCACGCCGCGCAACGCAGAGTTCAGGATCTTTTCGACATCGTCCGGGGCGCCGATCTTCAGTTTCAACGGTACGTTGTCGATGACATAGGCTGCCGGCTGCTCGGTTTGGACAGACAGGTAGTAGTCGACGTTGTCGAGCAGGCGATCGCTTTCCAGCCTGCCGATATGGAACGACGGCTTGGGCGAGTGCAGTGGGATGATCGCGTAACGTGCGGAAATGACGGTTTCAAGCAGTTCGCGAATCTGTCGGTCCAGTATAGGGAGTACTTCCTGCAAGGCATCGTGCCGGTAGGCGGGGATGTCGGACAGGGAATAGACGGTCGAGAATGTCTGTAGCTCACCGCAGAACTCCGCCAGCGCCATATACAGTTCTTCAGGGTGCAATGGGGTGCTGCGTGCCAGGTGGTTCAGGCGGGCAAAGTTACGATTGACGGTATGGAGCAGCCAGAACGAACTGATGTCGGTCGTGCCATAGCCCATCACGTCTTTGGCGCGTTCGCGCTGTACGCCAGCCAGCGCTTGGCTCTTAACCAGCAAGATGTCCAGTAGGCGACGCAGTATCAGCCCCAGTTCCGTCGAGGCTTCGATGTTCATCAGCGGCGGTAGATAGTCGCCGGCGACAGCCCATTGGCCTGTCGCGTCCTTCTCCAGCCTAGCCAGGGGGATCGCGTCATAGCCGTCACGATTTTCCTGTTCCAGCATCAGCCTGACATCGAGTTCCAGCGTGGTCAGGTCTGTTTCCAAAGCCTGGGTGTACAGGTCCGCAACATCGGCTTGGGCGCTGCGGTAGCGAGTCGGCCGAGCTGGAGAGCCCTCCCCTGAGTAGGTATTGCCCCCGTAGGGCTGTAATTGGGGAAGGCAAGCATAGAGCACGGTGCTAACGCCTGCCTGCGGCAAGGAGTTCAGGTCTCTTGCCAAGGGCAATGGCTCCTCGCCAGGGGCCTGATAGAGGGTGCCATCGCGAAACTGAAGAGCCAGGGCGTTGACCCGTAATTGGCCGCTGCGCAGGGCCGTTTCGTCTATGGCGAGTTCCTGGACCCCCCAGCCATGCCGCATGCTGATTTGTAGCGCCTTGGCAAGGCGCTGATCCTGGAACAAGGTCTGTTGCTGGAAGTGCTGGGGGCGGAGGAACATACCCTCTCCCCAAAGAATTCGTCTTGCTTTTGGCATTGCGTGTGCACTCAATCTATTCAGGCCCTAGGCCTGCTGAAACATTGATAGGGACTGGAGTTCATCCGACGTACGGGGCGTCTGGCTTCTATCACCGGTACGGTGACTCACATTGGGCCTTGACGACGGAGGGCTGCCCTGGAATCGGCTGCTTTTTTGGCTTGATTGGCTGCAGGTAGCAGTCCTGGACCCGGAAAGTCAGTCCCTTGCTGCGAACGTCATCCGCAGAGACCAGAAACCGCCAGTGATGGGCATCGGGTCTGCGGAAAAGTCCGACTACACCAACGTATTGAGTCTCTTCCTGCAGTGTGTCTGGCAGGGTCACCTTGCCGCCGGGCAGCAGCAACATTTCCTTCATGCTGATCAATGTGTTTCCCAGTAACTCGCTCTCAGGTTTGCCGCTAGCGAGACTGTCAAATGTCATGTAGCTGAACGCCTGCGACGACTTCAGCTGGTATATGCGTAGCAGTACAGACAGGGGCTGGCCTTGAGCATTCCTGTTGATGCCTGGTGCGGCTTCCCCGACAACGTTGACGTCTTTGGGGCCTGCACAGCCTGCAAAAAATGCCATGCAAATTAGTGCGGCCATGCGGTGGCAAGCGCTTCGAATCTTCTTGAGATCCATTGCTGATAGGTTCTTTGAGCCGACTCGTAACCGTTTGCTATCGAAAGTCTCAAAAATTTTTTGGTGCGATTGTAGCTTAAAGCACATTGTCATATGAAATTTGTGTAAAATTGCCAGCTTTGCTAAAAATGCTATCAGCATGGATGGTGTCGTGGCGATAGAAATTTGAATGCAATATAAATATTACGTTTTTCTGATTTTCCTGCTGGTCATGCTTCTGATGATCTGGGTCGGCTGGCGCTTCTTCCTTGCAGGAGGGGCTGGGGCGGTTCAGTCAAGATCGTTAAGCCACTCCCTGAAAAAGAGGGAAAGCCCAGGCGAGCAAGGTTTTTCAAGGGCGGACTTGGTCAGGGGGCGGTTGTTCTCACGCTGGGTGAGATTGCTTGTCTCGACTTGGACAAAAAGTGCTCGGATGCGTCGCCAGGCCCTCTGGCCAGTGCTGACCCTGGTGGCTGTTGGCGGCATCGTCACTGCAACGCTGCTGCTGAACCGCTATCACCGTGGCACTTCGTTTGAGCCGAGGGCTTATGTGGCAGGTGAGCACATCAAGCTGGCGCTGATGGAAGAAAAACTGGTGCCACCGCCTCCGCTTCCTCCTGAGGCTTTCATCAATGCGATTACTGAGCGACCAAACCTAAGTTCAGCGGACCGCGATTGGAGCAAGCTGACCCCGACTTTTGTGCCGGAGGTGTTGGCCGTGCTGGAGAAATGCAAGGTGCGAGGCTATCCCCTGGTGCTGCTGGAAGGGTATCGAAGCCCGGAGCGGCAGGACGCATTGGCCGAGCAGGGAAACCATGTGACTCGGGCCCGGGGAGGGCAGAGCAAGCACCAGTACGGACTGGCGGTCGACTTGGCGCCGATTCGCAACGGTAGGGTGGTGATTTCTGAGCGCGACCCCTGGGCGATGCAGGCCTACCAGGTCCTGGGTGAAGAGGCTGAGGCGGCTGGCCTGACCTGGGGTGGGCGCTGGAGCTTCAAGGATTACGGACACATTGAGCGGCCTGGTTCGGTCAGGCGGTTGGCACAGGCACGTAACTAGTGCGGGAACGGCTTTTTCAAGGGAAGGTGGTTGTAGGTTATGAAAGGTTGGCTGCGTAACGCCAAGATGGCTTCAGCGATAGGGTTTCTGATCCTGATCGCACTGATCTGGTTTCTGGGGCCATGGCTCGGGCTGGCTTCGGTCGAGGCACGCCTTGGCTGGATCGTTGGCGTCATGCTGCTGTGGGTGGCGACGCTGCTGGTCGGTCAGTTGCTGGCGCGCCGAGCCGGCGGTCTGATCGAGGGCATGCTGCGTAAACAAGCTGACGAGGCGGTGATCAATGCCAGCTCCGAGAAGCGGGCCGAAGTCACGTTGCTGCGCCAGCGCCTGCTGGGGGCCATCGATACGCTGAAAAAGTCGAAGATCGGCACGGCCCGCGGCAGTGCGGCGCTTTACGAGCTGCCCTGGTACATGATCATCGGCCATCCGGCAGCCGGGAAGAGTTCCGCCATCCTGCAGTCGGGCCTGACCTTTCCATTCAGCGACAAGAGCGGCATTCAGGGTGTCGGCGGAACGCGCAACTGCGACTGGTTCTTTTCCACCGAGGGGGTGCTGCTCGATACCGCCGGGCGTTATGCCACGCAGAGCGAGGACCGGGTGGAGTGGCTGGAGTTCCTGAAGCTGCTCAAGAAGCACCGTTCGCGCGCGCCGGTCAACGGCATCCTGGTGGCGATCAGCCTGCCGGAACTGTCGCAGCACAATAGCGAGGGGTTCGCCCTCTACGCCCGCCAGATCCGCGAGCGCATCCACGAGATCGGCGCCACTTTCGGCCTGCAAGTGCCCATCTATCTGGTGTTCACCAAGCTCGACCTGCTAGGCGGTTTCGCCCAGTTCTTCGAGGACTTCAGCGAAGAAGCACGCACCGGAGTCTGGGGTGCAACCTTCAGCGCCGACCAAGGCGCGGGTTTCGACATCGCCACCGTAACGGGCCAGCAGTTCGAGTTGCTGTACCGCGGCTTGGTGCAGATCGGCGAGGAAAAGCTGGTTCAGTACCGCGGCAGCCAGGTTCGTCCGGCCCATTTCGCCTTCCCCATCGAGTTTCATGGCCTGAAAGAAGCGGTCGTCAAATTCATCAAGCTGCTGCACGAGGATGATCCCTACCACGGTAGCCCGCTGCTACGTGGCTTCTATTTCACCAGTGCTTTGCAGGAGGGCGTGCCGCGCATCGTCACCGCCGTTCGAGTTCAGGGTCAGTTTGATCTGGATGCTTCCAGCAAGGAAGCCCGTCAGGCCCCGGCTTCGTACAGTTACTTCCTGCGTGATTTCTTCCGCGAAGTGGTGTTCCCGGACCAGCACTTGATCGCTAACCAGACCCGGCCGAGTGGCGGCCGCTGGCGCTTGTTTGGCATGTTGGCGGGCTTGGTGACGCTGGCGGTCATCGCCGGGGTGTGGACCTGGTCCTTTATTGGCAATCAGGCCTTGCTGGATCAGGTCAAGGCCGAGCGGGTGCAGGCCCAGAAGCTGGCGAGTTCCGGGCAACTTTACGATCGCTTGAAGGCTCTCGAATTGCGTCAGCGGCGTCTGGAGGAGTTGCAGGCCTACCGTAAGAACGGCGCGCCATGGCAAGTAGGGCTGGGGCTCTATCAGGGCGAGCGCCTTGAGCAGGCGCTGCGCCAGGAATACTTTGCCGGTCTGAAGGAAGTAATGCTCAAGCCCGTGCAGGCTAATCTGGAAACGACGCTGACCGAACTCGGCAAGACCTCGCTGCAGGCACCGACTCCCGCTCCAGTCGTCACGACGCCGGCCGCACCGGTCGCTAAACCGGAAGTCAAGCCGGCTCCGCGCCCCAAGCACCGCCCGGCTCCGCATCGCAGCCTGCCCAACATCAATCTGAGCTATCTGGAGGTGCGGCAGTATGCGACGTCGGCTGTGATTGGCAAGCCGGCCCTGCCAACCTCGGCCGGACCGATGGCGGCAGCACCGTCGCCGCGCCTCGACCAAGGCTACAACGCGCTGAAGACCTATCTGATGCTGCACGACCGCAAGCGGATGGACGAGGCGCACCTGATCGACCAGTTGCCACGTTACTGGCGGCCTTGGCTGGAGAGCCAGCGCGGCCAGTACTCGACAGCGGAGGTGATGGCTGTGGCCGAGAGGCTGGTGGCGTTCTACGTCAGCCAGATCAAGGCACCGGACTTGCCGACCATCGACAACAACCCGCAGGTCGTGGCCGCAGCCCGCGATGTGCTGCGCGGCTCGCTCAAGCGCCTGTCGGCGCAGGAGCGTGTCTACAACGAGATCAAGGCCCGCGCCAACACGCGCTTCGCCCCGCTGACCGTCGCGCGCATCCTCGAAAACCGCGATCTTGACATCATGGCGGGCAGTCAGATGGTCAATGGCGCGTTCACCCGTGAAGCCTGGGACAAGTATGTACGTGGCGCCATCGTCGAGGCCAGCAAAGGCGAGATCCGCAGTGACGACTGGGTGCTGGCGTCATCGATGCAGGACAACCTGGGCCAGGACGGCAATGTCGAAAAGAACCGCGCCGCACTCGAAACCCTGTACCGCAACGAATATGTCACCGAGTGGAAGAAATTCCTGCTGGGCGTCACGATCCGCGACTTCAGCGGTCCGGCTCAGTCGGCGTCGGCGATGAGCCGCTTGGCTGACCTGCAGACCTCGCCGATCAAACTGCTCTTGTCGCGCGCCGCCTTCGAAACGGCTTGGGACAATCCATCCGAACTGCACCGCTCGCTGGAGACCGCCAAGCAGTCGGTGCTGGAGAAGACTGCCGAATTCCTGAAGGGCGGTGACAGTCAGTTGCAGCAACAGCAGCAGGCTAACCCCTACGGCGTGGTCGGTGGTCAGTTTGCCGGTGTCGCCCAACTGGTCAAGGCCGACAAGGGCGCTGCGCCTATTGACGGCTATCTGACCCAGTTGGGCAAGCTGAAGGCCAAGCTGGCCGTAGCGGCCACCAGCGATGATGCCGGCGGGCAGGCCCGTGCCATGGTGCAGGCGACACTGAACGGCTCCGGCTCGGAAATGGCCGATGCCTTGAGCTACGTCGACAACTCCCTGCTGCCTTCGGTGTCGGCCGAATCGCGCGAGACGCTGCGTCCGCTCTTGGTGCGTCCGCTGGTGCAGACCTATTCCGGCATGGTCGGGCCGTTGGCGACGGACATCAATCAGGCTTGGGCCAGCGAAGTGCTGCCGCAGTGGAAGCAATTGGCCAGCAAGTATCCGTTCAGCGACTCGCCCAATACCGCGTCGATCGCCGAGATCAACCGTTTCGTAAAGCCGAACGACGGCACGCTCGACAAGTTCATCAACAAGTATCTGAACGGTCTGGTGCAGAAGAAGGGCGATGAACTGGTTCCGCGTAGCTGGGGCAACCAAGGGGTGCGCTTCAATCCGGAGTTCCTGTCGGCGGTCAGCAAACTTTCGGCGTTGGCCAATAACCAGCTGCAGGATGGCGAAAACACCCGTTTCGAATTGCAACCGTTGCCGACGCCGGGTCTGTCCGAGATTTCACTGGGTATCGACGGCCAGGAGCTGCGCTACCGCAACGGCCCGCAACAGTGGCAGTCGTTCACCTGGCCGGGCAATGGGCAGGCCGGGGCTCGCATCCAGGTGGTGGCCTACAACGGTGCGACCAGCGTGGTCGGTAGCCAACAGGGACGCATGGCGTGGATGCGCCTACTGGCCCAGGCCAAGGTCGAACAGGAGGATGCCGGCTCGGCAGTGCTGTCCTGGCGGATCCGCAAGGGCGATGCCGGTGATGCCGATTCCGTTCGCTTCAACTACCGGGTGGTCGGCGGGGTAAACCCACTGCAGCTGACCCGGCTATCCAAGCTGACGCTGCCTGAGCGCGTGACGAATTAACGGAGATCTATGTCATGTCGTTCAATTTTCGACGCCCACAAGAGAACCCAGTGCCGTTCTGCATCTTCGGTAAGCTGCCGCTGCGCGGCGACTTTGTCCGGATCAATGCGACGCATCCGGCCGCACTCGAGATCGACGGTTTGATCGCGGACAGCCTGCGGCAGATGGAACAACAGCCGGACTGGCCGGTGCGCTATCAACAGATGCCCGCCTCGACGTTTGTGCTGCGCACCCGTGACCAGCGCTGGCAGTTTCTCGGTGCGATGCAGCCGAGTCATGACCAGTCGGGTCGCCACTACCCGCTGGTGGCCGGCTTTTTGTTGTCGGCCGAAGTGGCCAGCGCCCCGTTGGCGGCAGCCATGTTGGCGAACGAGCTGTTCTTCGGCGGGCTGAAGGAGCAGTTGAGCAGTGCTATCGCCAACTCGGTTGAGATGCTGGCCTGCCGCCAGTTCCTAGAAGAGCAGGCGTCGTTTGGCGGGCGTTCGCAGGCCGACCTGGAACTGGCCCACCAGTTGCTGGAGAAGCATATGGCGCGGACGCCGGCACGAGTGCTGGACGATGCCTTGCATGCCAGCGGCCGTGGCGATCTGGAGTCGCTCTTGCTGGCTTTCACCTTCCATCGCCAACTGCTGCGCCGTTATGCCGGTAGCCTGCCGCCGCAGGTGTACCTGTTGCCGCTACCCGAGGGCGATGGTGACGGGATGTTGGCGGCCGTGACCTGGCTGTCGCTTTACCACGCGGCGACAGCGGAGCAGGGCGAAAGCGTGGAGCAGTGCCTGATCGTCATGCATCCCGAAGGGCGGTTCCTCGCCTTGCTGCCGGGGCTGTTCACCGAGCAGATCGCGTCCTTGTGTTGGGGGCGGCAGATCGACCCGCGCTATGTCGTGGATGTGGCCGAGCCGAGTGCGCCGTGGCGGAACCATCAGTCCTATGCCGAAGCAGCCTATGTGCTGGGTCGGCGGTTGAACGATCCGTCCCTATCCGTCGCCGAGCTGCGGGATGTCGTGCGCAGCCTGTCGGGCAGCATCGGCTAATTCATTTATTCCAATTCCTTAGAACAGACAGAGGGTGCCATGGGCAAGGAAAGTACACAGAAGAAGCTGTCGCGGGTGCGTCCGCCGCGCGTGCAGATTACCTACGACGTCGAAATCGGCGACGCGATCGAAACCAAAGAGCTGCCATTCGTGATGGGCGTGCTGGGCGACTACTCGGGCCACAGCAAGGACCCGCTGCCGAAGCTGAAGGAACGCAAGTTTGTGCAGATCGACCGAGATAACTTCGACGAAGTGCTCAAGGGGATGGCGCCGCGCCTGGCGATGAAGGTCGACAACAAGCTGAAGGAAGATGGCAGTCAGATGTCGATCGAACTCAACTTTGAATCGTTGTCGGATTTTGAGCCGCAGAACGTGGTGGCCCAGGTTGAGCCACTGAAGAAGCTGCTGGATGCCCGCAAGCGTCTGGCCGACCTGCGCAACAAGATGGTGGGCAATGACAAGCTGGAAGAGCTGCTTGATGAGGTGGTGCGCGACACCGAGAAGCTGCGCGAAATCAGCCAAGCCGCCCATCCGGCCAAAACCGAGGAGTAAACGATGAGCACCGAACAACTTGTCGCCGAGAGCAGTGCTCAGGCCGCCGGTGAAAGCATCAGCCTGCTCGACTCGATCATCGAGCAGAGCCGCATTGCCACTAACGACCAGGAAAAGGGCCACACCCGCGACCTGATCGGCGAACTGGTCGATCAGGTGCTGGAAGGCACGGTGACGGTGTCCCGTGACCTGACTGCCAGCATGGATGCGCGCATCGCCGAGATCGATTCGCTGATCTCGGCACAGCTCAACGAGATCATGCATCACGGCGAATTCCAGAAGCTGGAAGCATCGTGGCGTGGCCTGAAGTACCTGATCGCGGAATCCGAAACCAGCACCATGCTGAAGATCAAGGTGCTGAATGTCTCGAAGAAGGACCTAGTCAAGGACTTCAAGTCCGCCTCGGAATTCGACCAGAGTGCGCTGTTCAAGAAGATCTACGAAGAGGAATACGGCACCTTCGGCGGTGCACCGTATGCCGCTCTGGTCGGTGACTACGAGTTCACCCGCCATCCGGAAGATTTCTACCTGATGGACGAGCTGTCGCACGTGGCGGCTGCCGCGCATGCGCCGTTGATTTCGGCTGCGGCTCCAGGCCTGTTTGGCCTGGAGAGTTTCACGGATATTGGTAAGCCGCGCGACCTCGCCAAGATTTTTGACACCGTCGAATATGTCAAATGGAAATCTTTCCGAGAATCGGAAGACTCACGGTATGTCGGCTTGGTGCTGCCGCACGTGCTCGGCCGCTTGCCCTATGGCCGTGACAACGTGCCGGTCGAGGAGTTCGACTTCGAGGAAAACGTCGACGGCGCCGACCATGGCAAGTACCTGTGGTCGAACGCTGCCTATGCCTATGCCGCGCGTCTGACCAGCGCCTTCGCCCAGTTCGGTTGGCTGGCGGCGATCCGCGGGGTAGAGGGTGGCGGCCTGGTCGAGGGGCTGCCGGTGCATACCTTCAAAACTGACGACGGCGAGGTGGCACTGAAGTGCCCGACTGAGGTGGCCATCACTGACCGCTCCGAGAAGCTGCTGTCCGACCTGGGGCTGATCTCGCTGGTGCACTGCAAGAACACCGACTATGCGGCGTTCTTCAGCGGCCAGTCGGTGCAGAAGGCCAAGACCTACAATACCGATTCGGCCAACGCCAACGCTCGCCTCTCCACCCAGCTGCCGTACATCTTTGCGGTGTCACGCATCGCGCACTACATGAAGTCGATCATGCGCGACAAGATCGGCAGCTTCGCCAGTCGCCAGAACGTTCAGGATTACCTGAACACCTGGCTCGCCCAGTTCGTGCTGCTCGACGATTCGGCCAGCCAGGAAGCCAAATCCAAGTACCCGCTGCGCGAAGCGCGCGTCGACGTGGTCGAAGTGCCCGGCAAGCCGGGTGTCTATCGCGCCGCGGCTTTCCTGCGTCCGCACTTCCAGCTGGACGAACTCACCATCTCATTGCGTCTGGTCGCCGACTTGCCACAGCCGGCGGGCTAATGCTCTAGCACGGGGAGTAATCCCTGTTTTCCCATGAAGTAAAAGAGAGGTAATAAATGGCTTTTGATGCTTTCTTGAAAATTGATGGTATTCCTGGCGAAAGCACCGACGATAAACACAAAGACTGGATCGAAATCCAGTCGTTTGCGCACAAGCTGGAACAGCCGGCTCAGGCCACCGCCAGTTCGGCCGGTGGTGCTACTGCCGAGCGTGTAAACCACGCTGCCTACGAGATCACCCACTTTTTGGACAAGGCCAGCCCGAAGATCTACGAAGCGTGCTGCACCGGTAAGCATATCAAGGACGTCACCATCGAACTGTGTCGTGCCGGCGGTGACAAGGTGAAATACATGGAAATCAAGATGGAACAAGTGCTGATTTCCAAGGTGGAGCCGAATGGTTCGGCCAACGACAGCGGCTTTCCTAGTGAAAAGGTGAACTTCAGCTACGGCAAGATCAAGTGGACCTACACCCAGCAGAAACGTGAAGACGGTGCCGGTGGCGGTAACGTCAGCGCAGGCTGGGACCTGACGGCCAACAAGACTATTGCCTAACGCCATTGGTTGTTAGCAAGTAATGCGCCCGTCTTGGCGGGCGTATTTTTACATGCTTTATCAGGATATTTCGCTATGCGCCAACGTTTGCTGATCGTCGCACTCTTTTCGCTATTGTGCGCCAGTTGTGCACAAAAACCCGTTGCCCCTGCGGCAGCGGTGTCAGCCAAAGGGGGGGCCGCCCAAGCCGCTGCAAATATCGATTCTGCTTTGGCTCGTGCCGCCGCATTGCCATCGGGTTCTCAGTCGGTGGTAACTGACCCAACGCTGGTTTCGTTCGAGAAAATGAGCGTAAAACTGAGCCTTGCTGCCGAAGCACAAGTGAATGCGCTGGCGAGCGGTCTGGTCGTGGCCAAATCGATCACGGTGCTCGGGTATTGCAATCGCAAGGAGGTTGGCAATGCCAAAGCAGCTGCTACCGCTCGTGCCGAGGCCGTCAAGAGTTTGCTCGTGAAAGCCGGTATTCCCGAGTCACGGATTAAGACGCGTACGGATACTGTGCGACCAATGCACGCTGTTCGTATCACGTTCAGCGGCTAAAGCTAAAATGTCAATTCATTGGCTGCGGAACGATTGTTGATCTGGATATAGGTTCCCGCTTGCACACTTCGCACCCCTCTCCAGGCTGGGCGCGACGGCAAGGAGAAGTTGTTGGTCTGCTGCCGTACCCGTTCAGTTGCTGCGCTAGACACACCTTGCTGGTGCTGAAGGATCTGTTCGGCCTGCTTGTGAGACCAATCAGGATAGGGGCGAGGCGATGCGGCAGGAGTGGTCTTGCAGCTCCTCGGCTGCACCTGGATTGGTGTCCGGCCCATCTGGCTGGTAATGGCCGTCGACGATCAGGAAGCCGCCGGTAGTGGCCGTCATCAGGATAGTGTGATCTTTCATCTCCTGGTGCTGGTACACCGTCCGGCGTAGTACCAGGTCGAAAGGATTGACGGATGTTGCCGAACTAGCCGCGACTCGGGTCACGGCATAGCGGTGCCCCTTCAAGGTCAGGTCGTTCCATCGTCCCGGTTCGGTCGTTGACTGCGTAGCCAGAACAGTGGCGACCTTTGGGTCCAAGCAGTCTATGTGGATGTGCAATTGCTGTTGTGTGCGGCTATTGGCCGAGTTGATGGCAAGGCCTATCTCATCGTCGCGCAGCGGCCGGCCGAGTGTGGCACCGACCCAGTCTCGGTTGTCCCAGGCAGCGCGCCAGTAGTTCAGGAGGCCGGGCTGCAATACAGCAGGACTCTCGATGCCGCTTACCGGGATAGTGGGGATCAGGATGTATTGCGCCGGGCCGACCTTGTCCTTCAGCAGTGCATAGCCCTCGGAACTCACAAGGCGACATTGCCCGGCACCGTGGCCGGCGGCGAATGCAGGCAGACAGGACTGGCTGACGATTTCCCACAGCTTGTTGGGATTGGCCGCGTGGGCGACTGGCAGGCTCGCCAGCAGTACTACAAAGTTGAGCAGATAACGCACGCGGTTCATGCAGGCTCCAATGGTCAGACGCAGTCCCACTGTGGCGTTGTCTGTAAGATAGCCTAGCCAGGTGACGGAGTGTCATGCTATTGGAAACATGAGCATTTCGACATCGCTCGGTACTGTCCAGCATCCACTACGCCTTCATCGGCTAGCGCGGCAGCTAGCCATGTAGCCGCACGCTATTCTTAATTCCAGTGCATGTTTGGCTTGAACGCCGACTCTCTCTTGCCTTTTATCGTGTTCCATCTTTGGCTGACAGCTTACCCCAGGCCGCCGCCCATTTCATAAACAGGAAATTGGTGCCCCAGATCAGCCCAAGCAGGGCAAAGGCGGCATAGACGAGCGATTTCATGGCAGAAGAAGAGTGGCTGGGTGTGCCGCTGTTCGTACGTGGTATCCGACAAATCCAGCCCACACCCGAGGCACTGGAGTCCTGGGCCGCGATCCAGCCAGCGCTGGCACGCATCCAGCAGGCTAGCCGACCCTTGCGCGAGCGTAGCAGTAACACGGTGTGGTTGTCGCTGCCGCGACGCTGGCCGCCAAATGGTTCGCGCCGCGCATGGCGGGGCTGCTGGGCCAACATCCCGATATCGCGCTGCATCTGAGCGCTTCGAGCACGCTGGTTGATTTCGAGCGCGAGGCGATCGACCTGGCAATCCGCTATTTCGACGGCCGGGACGCATCGCTCGACGTGACCTTGCTGCATCCGGACGAGGCCAGGGTCTTCTGCAGCCCCGACTACGCCGCGCGGCTGGGCTTGGCCGAACCGCCCGACCTGGCCGCGCCACGCTGCTGTACTCGACGCTGCAGCCATTCTGGCCGGCCTGGCTGGCCCGCTTTGCCGGGTTGGATGCCGACCGAGTGGTGGCGATGCCGGCGCTGCATTTCGACCAGACCCTGCTCGCCATCGAGACGGCCCGGCGTGCCCAGGGCGTGGTACTGTGCAGCGCGCTGCTAGTCGAGGAGAGTTGAGGCAGGGCTGGCTGATCGAGCCGTTTGCCTGCCGGTTGCCGCTGACGCAGGGCTATTACCTGGTGCATTCGCACAGGACGCCGCTGCGACCGGCGGCACAGCGGCTCAAGGCATGGCTGATCGTGGTGCGGGAACAGGTTTTTCCCGGTAGCGCCGGTCTGTGTTGAGCGTTGTGTATAGGTCGTGGCGACTACACTGTGTGCGCGGGTCCAGACCGGGCAAAGAAAAAGCGGAGCCGGTATGCGGCTCCGCTTGGGCTAAGTACGTTTCCCCGTTTCTAGAACGGGATGTCGTCATCCATGTCGTCGAACTTCGGTGCCGGTTTCGGCTCCATGCGGCGCGGGGCGGCCGGCGGAGCGGACGGGGCGCTGCCCATCGAGTCGTCGCGGCTGTAGTTGCTGCTGCCACCACGGCTGTAGCCGCTGTCGTCGTCCATCGAGGCGCTGCTGCCGCTGCTGTCGCGGCCGCCGACCATCTGCATTTGGTCGGCAACGATCTCGTAGGCGGTGCGCTCGACGCCATCCTTGCCGGTGTACTTGCGCGACTGGATGCGGCCTTCGATATAGACGGTACGGCCTTTTTTCAGGTACTGGCCGGCGATTTCAGCCAGTCGGCGGTACATCACGATGTTGTGCCACTCGGTGCGTTCCTGACGCTGGCCGTCTTTGCCCTTCCAGTTTTCGCTGGTGGCGATGGAGAAGTTCGCCACGGCCTCACCGTTCGGCAGATAGCGGATTTCCGGATCGCGACCCAGATTGCCGACGAGAATGACCTTGTTGACTGACATTCAATAAGTCTCCTGAATGAGTTGTTGTACGGCGGGCTCGTCCCAGTCCTGCTGCATGACCTTCAGATAGGCCACGCGTTCGTCCGCCATCACCACCGCTTCGCGCACGCCACGCACTTGGGCGAGGCGGTCGGAGAGGGTGGCGGCATTGCCTTTCCAGCTGTCGCCAATATGGAACATGGCGGTCTTCACCGGCAGCGGCGGACGCATGGTCATGGCAATGACCAGCCAGACAAGCATCAGGGCGCCACTGAAGCTGAACACGCCGATGCTACCGTAATGGGTGTAGAGCCAGCCCCCCAGCATGGGACCGAGGGCGAGGCCAAACGATTGGGACATATTATACACGCCAATCGCGGTGCCCTTGGCACCGGCCGGCGCGATCTTGGAAACCAGCGAGGGCAGGGTCGCCTCGAGGGTGTTGAAGGCGATGAAGTAGAAGGTCAGCCACAGTACGATCATCCACAGCGAGCTGAGCGCGAAGGCCATGCCGAAATGGGCCAGCGCCATCAGCGCGATCGACAGCACGAATACGCGCTTGAGCTGGTGGCGTTTCTCGCCGTAGATGATCGGCGGGACCATCAGGATGAAGCCAGTGACGGCGACCGGGAGGTACACCTGCCAGTGGTGCGCCTTGTCGAGGCCGCCGATCTTGATCAGCGCGAAGGGCATCACCACGAACATCGCCATCTGGGCGGCGTGCAGCACGAAGATGCCGAAGTTGAGGCGCAGCAGCTGGCCGTTCTTCAGCACGGTCGGCAGATTGGCAGCCTTGGCTTCGGCGTCGGAGTGAAAGCGTGAGATGGTGGGGTTAGGGACCAGGAATTTCACGCCGAGGATGGCAGCCAGCGTCAGCACGCCGGTCAGCGCGAAGATGCCGTTGACACCGATCCAGTGCCCGAGCAGCGGCCCCAGCACCAGGCTGACCGCGAAGGTGGTGCCGATGCTTATGCCGATCATCGCCATCGCCTTGGTGCGGTTTTCTTCCTTGGTCAGGTCGGCCAGCAGTGCCATCACCGCGGCCGAGACGGCGCCGGCGCCCTGAATGGCGCGAGCGACGATCAGCCAGGCGAGCGTGGGCGCCCAGGCGGCGAGGAAGCTGCCGGCAGCCAGCACCAGGAGACCGCCGTAGATCACCTTCTTGCGACCGATGCGGTCGGACAGTATGCCGAGCGGCAGCTGGAACAGCGTCTGGGCGACGCCGTAGGCGCCGAAGGCCATGCCGATGGCCGTGTAGCTGTGGACGCCAGGTAGGGTTTTGGCGTAGAGCGCGAACACCGGCAGGATCAGAAACATGCCGAGCATGCGCAGGGCGTAGACGCCCGCCAGGCCAAGACTGGCCCGCAATTCGAGAGAGTTCATCTGGTTGTCAGTGGGGTAATGCGAATCGATCGATTTTAACGCGATGGAAGCCGGTTCCGATGACAAGACTCTGTCTTGGTGAGGGCCGGCGTCCCCGCAGCGGCCGGTAAAACGGCCGGAACGCCCGCCCTGCCAACCGCGCAAGCGGTTTGAGGCGGGACGGACGGTAGAGTTCAATGGGCAAACTTCGGTATAGTAACAGGTTACTTCACCGAATCGTGAGCAAGGCATGGACACCATCCGCATCCGCGGCGCCCGTACGCACAACCTGAAAAACATCAATCTCGATCTGCCGCGTCACCAGCTGATCGTGATCACCGGTCTGTCAGGTTCGGGCAAGTCGTCGCTGGCGTTCGACACCTTGTACGCCGAGGGGCAGCGTCGCTATGTGGAGAGCCTGTCGGCCTACGCACGTCAGTTCCTGCAACTGATGGAGAAGCCGGACGTTGACCTGATCGAGGGGCTGAGCCCGGCGATCTCGATCGAGCAGAAGGCGACCAGCCACAACCCGCGCTCCACCGTCGGCACCGTTACCGAGATCCACGACTATCTGCGCCTGTTGTTTGCCCGCGTTGGCGATCCGCACTGCCCGGAGCATCATGTGCCGCTGGCGTCGCAGACGGTCAGCCAGATGGTCGATCATGTGCTGGCGCTGCCGGAAGAGAGCCGGGTGATGATCCTGGCGCCGGTGATCGTCGGCCGCAAGGGCGAGAACCTCGACCTGTTCGACGATCTGCGTGCGCAGGGTTTCGTGCGGGTGCGAGTGGATGGCGAGGTCGTCGAACTCGACAATGTGCCCAAGCTCGACAAGAACAAGAAGCACACCATCGAGGTGGTAGTGGACCGCCTGAAGGTGCGCGAAGACGCCAAGCAACGCCTGGCTGAAAGTTTCGAGACTGCGCTGCGCCACGCCGAGGGGCGTGCGATCGCGGTGGAGATGGACAGCAACAAGGAGCACTGGTTTTCGGCCAAGTTTGCCTGCCCGATCTGCTCGTACAGCCTGCCGGAGCTGGAGCCGCGCTTGTTCTCATTCAACAACCCGATGGGTGCCTGTCCCAAGTGCGACGGCTTGGGCGAAATGACCTTCTTCGATCCGAAGCGAGTGGTCGCCCATCCGGAACTCTCGCTCGCTGCCGGTGCGATCAAGGGTTGGGACAAGCGCAACCAGTTCTACTTCCAGATGCTGCTGGGCTTGGCTGAGCATTACACCTTCAGCGTCGATCTGCCGTTCGAGTTGTTGCCGCAGAAGGTGCAGCATGCGGTGCTGCACGGTTCGGGGCGCGAGAGCATTGAGTTCACTTACCTGAACGAGCGTGGCAGCAAGTTCACCCGCAGCCATCCGTTCGAGGGCATCATCCCCAGCCTGGAGCGCCGTTACCGCGAGACCGATTCGTCGGCGGTGCGCGAGGAGCTGTCCAAGTACCAGAACAACCAGGTCTGCCCGAGCTGCGAAGGCTCACGCCTGCGCCTGGAGGCGCGCCATGTGCTGGTCGGCGACCAGACGCTGCACGGCATCAGCCAGATGCCGCTGAAGGAGACCGCGCAGTTCTTCGACCAACTGGCGTTCACCGGCCAGAAGCAGGCGGTGGCGGAGAAGATCGTCAAGGAGATCAGCGAGCGGGTGTCGTTCCTGAACAACGTCGGTCTCGATTACCTGAACCTATCCCGTTCTGCCGACACGCTGTCCGGCGGCGAGGCGCAGCGCATTCGCCTGGCGAGCCAGATCGGCTCGGGTCTGACCGGGGTGATGTATGTGCTCGACGAGCCGTCGATCGGTCTGCACCAGCGCGACAACGACCGGCTGCTGGCGACGCTGGTTCGGCTGCGTGACATCGGCAACAGCGTGATCGTGGTCGAGCACGACGAGGATGCGATCCGCGCCGCCGACTACGTGGTCGACATGGGGCCTGGTGCGGGCGAACACGGCGGCGAGGTGCTGGTGGCAGGCACGCCGGCAGAGATCGCAGCGGCGCCGAACTCGGTGACCGGTGACTTCCTGTCCGGTCGGCGCCGCATCGCGATGCCGGGCGGTCGCCGCGAGCCCGATCCGGAGCGGATGCTGCGTCTGATCGGCGCCAGCGGCAACAACCTGAAGAACGTCACCCTCGACCTGCCGCTGGGCATGCTGGTGTGCATTACCGGCGTGTCCGGCTCGGGCAAGTCGACGTTGATCAACGACACCCTGTACAAGATCGCTGCGCGCGAACTGAACCGTGCCAGCGAAGAGCCGGCACCGTTCGTCGACATCGCCGGTCTGCAGCATTTGGACAAGGTGATCAACGTCGACCAGAGCCCGATCGGCCGCACGCCGCGCTCGAATCCGGCCACTTATACCGGCCTGTTCACGCCGATCCGCGAACTGTATTCCGGCGTGCCGCTGTCGCGAGAGCGCGGTTACGGCCCTGGGCGCTTCTCGTTCAATGTGAAGGGCGGCCGCTGCGAGGCCTGCCAGGGTGATGGCGTCATCAAGGTGGAAATGCACTTCCTGCCAGACATCTACGTGCCCTGCGATGTCTGCCACGGTAAGCGCTACAACCGCGAGACGCTGGAGGTGCAGTACAAGGGCAAGAACATTACCGAGGTGCTCGAGATGACGGTGGAGCAGGCGCTGGAGTTCTTCGGTGCGGTGCCGACCATCGCGCGCAAGCTCAAAACGCTGATGGACGTCGGTCTCGGCTATATTCGATTGGGGCAGAGTGCGACGACGCTATCGGGGGGCGAGGCGCAACGGGTGAAGCTGGCGTTGGAACTTTCCAAGCGCGATACTGGGCGGACCCTGTATATTCTCGATGAACCGACCACAGGTCTGCATTTTCATGATATAGACCTGTTGTTGAAGGTTCTGCATCGCTTGCGCGAACACGGCAATACGGTGGTGGTGATCGAGCATAATCTCGATGTCATCAAAACGGCAGACTGGTTGATCGACCTCGGCCCGGAAGGGGGAGCCGGGGGCGGTCAGATCATCGCCACTGGAACACCGGAGCAAGTGGCCGATAACCCGGTTAGCCATACTGGCCGTTATCTGAAGCCGATGCTGCAGTCACGCGGCTGATGAAATACCGCTATCCTTTACAGTAATGAGTATTTAAACGCGGTGTTGCGCCGGCGTCTGGAAATTACGAGGAACGAATGCTTTCGCTAGGAAAAATCGACCATATCCATGTCAAGGTAAGCGATATACCAAAAGCAATCGCCTGGTATGAGCGAGTACTGAACATGGTGCCGGATACCCGCTACCACCAGATGAATGACGCTCCGCATGGTGTGACCATGTTGGCCAACCAGAGTGGTTCGGTGCGCATTGCACTGAGCGAGACCTCCGTCCCCAATGACGATTCCGGGACGATCGCCTTTGTGGTCAGCGGGCAGGATTTTCTCGAGTGGATCGACCAGTTGGCCGGCGAGCGTGTCGCCAACCGTGAAGGTCTGACCATCGCACGCGATTCGGTGGCCGATCATGGCTTCTTCTGCGCTATCTCCTTTGTTGATCCGCATGGCAATCCGTTCGAGATCATCAGCTACGATCACACTTGGCTGGCAGGCAAGCTGAAGTTCAAGGCACGCGTCTGATTCGGTCCGGCCAACGACAAAACCCGCCAGAAGGCGGGTTTTTTTGTTTGGGCTACTGGCGCTTGTCGGCGGGACTTGGCGAGTGACAGGTGCTGACGGCGGCCGGAAAGGGGCTACAGGTCGAAGATCTTGCCGGGGTTGAGGATGCCGTGCGGGTCTAGCGCTTGCTTGATCGCGCGCATTGCCTGGATCTCGGCGGTGCTGCGCGACAGCGGCAGGTAGGCCTTCTTGTCGAGGCCGATGCCGTGTTCGGCCGACACCGAGCCGCGCCATTCGGCCACCCGCTGGTAGACCAGCTGTTTGACGTGGGCCGAATCGATTTCGCCGCGGCGATGGCCGACCACGAGGTGCAGGTTGCCGTCGCCCAGATGGCCGAACACGTGCAGGTCGCTGTCCAGTGCCAGCTCGGTAAGCGCGCTGCGGATCGCTTCGGTGCACGGCAGCATCGCGTCCATCGCCAGGCTGATGTCAAACTGGTCGGTGCGGGCATATAGCTTGGTTTCGGCCTCGCAGCCCTCGCGGATCGCCCACATCGCCAGCCGGTCCGCTTCGCTGCCTGCGATCACCGCGTCGGCGAGGCCGCCGGCCTCCCAGACTTCGGCCAGCGTCTGCTCGAACAGTGCGCCATCGGCTTCCGCGTCTTGGCCCTCGATCTCGAGCAGCACACTCCACGGCGGTGCTGCATCGAAGATCGGCAAGGCCGTAGCGTGCTCGCCGCTGTTGAGTTCGTAGAAGCTCTGCCACATGCCCTCGAAACTGGTCAAGAGGCCGCCGAGGCGGGCGCGCAGCCGCAGCAGCAGTGGGGCGATGGCGGCGAAGTCGTCGACCGCCAACAGCGCGGTGTGGCGCGAGCGTGGTGCCGGGTAGAGGTGCAGCACTGCACGGGTGACGATGCCGAGTGTGCCTTCCGAGCCGACGAACCACTGTTTCAAGTCATAGCCGGTGTTGTTCTTCAGGTACGGCGTCAGACCGTTCAGCACGGTGCCGTCGGCCAGCACCGCCTCCAGGCCCAGCACCATGTCGCGGGTCATGCCGTAGCGCAGCACCTGGTTGCCGCCGGCGTTGCAGGCGATCATGCCGCCGATGGTACAGCTGCCGCGGGCACCCAGGTCGACCGGCACCTTCAGGCCCGCGGCGGCGGCGTGCTCCTGTACCGTCTCCAGCGGCGCGCCGGCCTCCACCGTTACTGTCTGCTGGGCCAGATCGACCGGGCCGATGCCGCGCATGCGTTCCAAAGAGATCAGCACGTCGTTCTCGCCGCTGGCGGTGGCATTGGCGATGTTGGTGCCGCCGCCGAGCGGGATCACAGGCTGGCGCGCCTCGTGGCACAGGCGCAGCGCAGCCGATACCGCGGCGGTGTCGCGCGGCAACAGCAGCGCGCGGCCTTCGAGCGGGCGCGGATCCCAGAACGAGCGGGCCCGTTCGGCCAATCTCTCTCCGGTGAGGACCGAGTCGTCGCCGAGGGCCGTGCGCAGCGTGCTAATCAAAGAGTCCATGTCGTCTATCCGTTAGAAATCGCGGGAAGAGGGGCGAGCAGAAATGAGAGCGGCCCGGCCCCGGCCGCCCCTAAGGGCAGCGTGAGAGGCCGGGCCGTCAGGAGGGGCTTATTCGCCGATCAGGCCGGTGAGATTGTGCTTGGCGGCCAGTTGCTTGATTACGCCCTTCTGTTTCAGTGCGGCAATGGCCTGGCTAAAGCGGTTGGCCAGGTCGGTGTTGTCCTTGCGCACCACGAAGGCCAGGCCTTCGCCCAGCACTTTATCCTTGCGGCCGTCGAAGGTCGGGCCGATAAAGCCGAAGCCCTGGCCTTTCGGGGTGTCGAGGAAGCCGCGCTTCAGTTGCGCGGTGTTGCCGAAGGTGAAGTCGGCACGGCCGTTGGCCATTTCCATCATCGGATCCTGGGCGTTGACGTAGCGCTTGATAGTGGCGGTCTTGCCGTAGGTGTCGGTGATGAAGCGGTCCTGGGTGGAGCCGCGCTGCACCGCGATGATCTTACCCTTCAGCGCGACCGGCGATACGTCCGGCTTGGTGCCGACGTGGCCGACAAAGTTGTTGTACATGTAGTAGAACGGCTGGCTGAACGACACCACCTTCAGGCGCTCGGCCGAGATGTTCATGCCGACCACCGCGTCGTACTTGCGGGCCTGCACGCCTGGGATCAGGCCATCCCACGGCTGGTTGACCAGCACGCACTCGGTCTTCATCTCGGCGCAGGCGGCACGGGTCACGTCGATGTCGAAGCCAACCACCGCGCCGCTGGCGTCGGTGTACTCGAACGGCGGGTAAGTGGCGTCGGCGGCGATGCGCAGGGGCTCGGCAGCATGACCGGTCAGCGGCAGGGCGAGGCAGGCGAGGGCGGCACACAGGGTACGGCGGTTCATGGCAATTCCTTCTCGATATGTAGACGTACAGGATGTGTTGTGGGGTTGTAGTTATCTATCAGTCATGCATCGGTGTTGAACAGCCGGCGGTGTTGCAGGGCTGGCAGACGTTGCCGCAGCTCGGCCTGGTAAACCAGGTCGAGCTTGGCCAGGGCCATGCCTTCCCCTTCGGCATGGCAGGCCAGAACGTCGCCCCAGGGGTCGACGATCATACTGTGTCCCCAGGTGCGCCGGCCACCGGGATGGTGGCCGCCTTGGCCCGGAGCGATCATGAAGGCCAGGTTCTCGACGGCACGGGCGCGCAACAGCAGCTCCCAGTGCTTCTCGCCGGTGGCGTAGGTGAACGCGGCCGGTGCGGTCAGCAAGACCGGCGCCGGTGCCTGACGGTACAGTTCCGGAAAGCGCAGGTCGTAGCAGACCGACATGCGCAGCGCCCCCCACGGGGTGTATGCGCTGGCGACCAAGTCGCCGGCGCTCATCGTCGCCGATTCCTGGTAGTGTTCGACGCCGTTGTCGAAGCCGAACAGGTGCATCTTGTGGTAGCGCTGGCGGCAGATGCCGTCCGGCCCGAACAGCAGGCTGCTGTTGTACATCTTGCCCGGCTCGTTGCTCTGGGTGGGGATGGTGCCGCCGAGCAACCAGATGCCGAATTCGCGGGCGAGCTCGGACAGAAAGGCCTCGAAGCGGCCGCCGCCGGCCGGTTCGGCCAGGGCGACGCGTTCGGTCTCGTCCTCGGGCATCAGGTAGAAGTATTCGGGCAGCGCGACCAGCTCGGCGCCGGCCAGCGCCGCGTCGCGCACGAGGCGGCGGGCAGTGGCCAGGTTGGCTGACAGGTCGCCGCCGGAGACCATCTGGATCGCAGCGGCGGTGAGGTGGGTGACGGCTTGGCTCATCGTCATGCTCCTCACACCCGGCACAGCCGCTCGGCCGCGGCCAGCAGCGTTGCGTCGTCCTTGGCGAACGACAGACGGATCACCCGCGCGTCGGTGCCGTCGCTATAGAAGGCCGACACCGGGATCGTCGATACGCCGTGCTCGCGGATCAGCCGCTGCACGAACTGGCTGTCGGTCTCGTCGCTCAAGTGGCCGAACTCGGCGAGCAGGAAGAAGCTGCCTGCCGACGGGTGCAGCTTCAGCCGCGAGTCCTTCAGCGCATCGACCAGCAGGTCGCGTTTCTGTTGATAGAACGCCGCGAGGCCCAGGTAGTTGTCCGGTTGCTGCATGATCTTGGCCAGCGCGTGCTGCATCGGCGTGTCGGCGGCGAACATCGCAAACTGGTGCACCTTGCGCACCTCGTCCATCAGCGCGGCCGGCGCCATGCAGAAGCCCACCCGCCAGCCGGTGACGTGGAAGGTCTTGCCGAAGGAGCCGACCACCACTGCGCGTTCGGCGAGCTTCGGATGGCGGCTCATGCCGTGGTGCAGCTGGCCGTCGAATACCACGTGCTCGTACACCTCGTCGGACAGAATGACGATGTCGGTGTTGTCGGTCAGCCGGGTCAGTGCGGCGATGTCGGCCTCGCCGAGCACCGTGCCGGTCGGGTTGTGCGGGGTGTTGAGCACGATCATCCGGGTGCGTGGGCTGATCTTGGCAGCGACCTCGTCCCAGGGGATGGCGAACTCGGGGGCGTTCAGCTTCACCGGCACCACTATGGCGCCCTGCAGCTCGACCATCGGGGCATAGCTGTCGAAGGCCGGCTCGAAGATGATCACTTCATCGCCCGGATGCACCAGCGCGGTAACCGCCGAGAACAGCGCCTCGCTGGCGCTGGCCATCACGGTGACCTCGTCGGCCGGGTCGTAGGTGTGGCCGTACAGCGCCTCGGCCTTGGCGGCCAGTGCCTCGCGCAGTGCCGGTAGGCCAGTCATCGGCGCGTACTGGTTGTGGCCGGCCAGCATCGCCTCGTGTGCGTAGCGGATCAGCGCCGGGTCGCAGGGGAAGTTCGGCGCACCTTGCGACAGGTTGATCGCCTTGTACTGGGCGGAGAGCTGGCCGATCACGGTGAAGATCGTGGTGCCGACGGCCGGCAGTTTGGAGCGCAGGGTGGGTGTGCTCATCGCGAAATCCTCGGTGGCGTTGGGGGCGCAGATCGTGCGCGGTTAGGCGCATTTAACGAGTCCTGCCACTTGTGCGGCAAACGAATTATCGGCATCGTATGCATGAGTTTTTCTCAGGATCAGATCATGGCACGACCGGTATTGCCGCTCTATGCGCTACAGGTATTCGAGGTGGCCGCGCGCACCCTCAGCTTCACCCGTGCCGCGGAGGAGCTGTTTATCACGCAAAGCGCAGTCAGCAAGCAGATCAGCCAGCTCGAAACGCAGCTGGGCTACCCGTTGTTCCACCGCCAGGTGCGCAAACTGACGCTGTCGGCACAGGGTGAGGTGTTGCTGCCCTATGTGACGCGGGCGCTGGCTACGCTAGAGAAGGGGTTGGAGGCGACTGGGCGCAGCGTGAAGAACCGGCTGCGGTTGAAGGCGCCATCCTGTGCGTCGCGCTGGCTGTTGGGCGAGGTGCGCGAGTTTGCGCGCGAGCATCCGGAGATCGAGGTGGAAGTGACCAGTGCTCACGCGCACGACATCAACTTCGCGCGCGAGCCGTTCGACTTGGCGGTGGTGTTCGTGCCGCTGCCTTCGGCCAACCTGAGCCTGACCCCGCTATTTATCGAGCAGTTGACCCCGGTGCTGACCCCGGCGTTGTCCGAACAGGTCGGCGTGCCGCTGACCACTCCCAGCGCGCTGACGCATTACCCGCTGCTGCACCCATCGCGCGACAAGCGTGACTGGACGCAGTGGCTGGAGGCAGTGGGAGCGAGCGAAATTGGAGTGGCGTCGGGGCAGATCTTCGAGACGCTCGACCAGGCGATGAGTGCGGCGCTGCAGGGCTTCGGCGTGTCGATCGCCGACGTGACGCTGTTGAAGGACGAGCTGGCGCACGGCGCGGTGCTGGCGCCTTTCGACCAGCTGCTGTTGACTGGTTGCGGCTATGCGCTGGCGCGCCCGCCAGCCGATAAGGCGAGCGCGGCGGCGATGTTGATGCACGACTGGCTGCTGGCGCGTCACCGGGTCGAGCCGGAAGCGATGAAGAGCGGGTTGGTCAGCTTGGCCGCGACCGTGGCCGGCTGAGATAGCGCTACTGACAAAGCCCCGCGCAGCGGTTCTGACCAGGCGTATTTTCGCCGCCAGTACAAAGTCGTACAGCAAAGCAGTGCAACAACGTCAGGAGCGCTATGTCAGCGGTTCTCAGTCGGTGTCGGGCAGTGCCGGCTGCAATGGTAGCGTGACACTGACGGTGAGCCCGCCACCCGGGCGGTTGGCGGCGCTGACCGTGCCGTGATGCGCCGTGATGGCACGCTGAGCGATTGCCAGGCCGAGGCCCCAGCCAGGCGTGGTGCGGCTGGTGTCCAGCTGCACGAAGGGCTCGAACATCGCCGCAAGCTGGCCCGGGTCAACACCCGGACCGCGGTCGCTGACGCGGACGCGGACGATGGCCTGATCAACGTCGCAGAGCAGGTCGATGTCGATAGTCCGGCCCGTTGGGGAATGCTTCAGCGCATTGCGTACGATATTTTCCAGCGCGCGGTGCAGCAGTTCGGCGCGCCCGCGCATCAGCGCTTCGCGTCCGGCCGGAGCGAAGTCGATCGAGATCGCTCGTCCGGCGGCCTCGAAACGCGCGTCGTCGACGATGCTGTGCAGCAGTTCGATCAGGTCGAAGAACTCGTCCGACTCGGTCGGCTTGCTCGCCTCCAGCTGCGACAACGTCAGGATTTCTCCGACCAGCTGGTCGAGTCGTCCGGCCTCCCGCTCGACTCGGTCGAGCGAGGCGTCGAGCTTGTCCGGCTGCTGGCGAGCCAGTCCAACCGCGACCTGCAGGCGACCGAGCGGGGAGCGCAGCTCGTGCGAGACATCATGCAAGAGCTGGCGCTGCGCGGTGACCAGCGCTTTCAGTCGTTCGGCCATCCGGTCGAAGTCGTGACCGAGGTCGGCGATCTCGTCGCGGCGCCGACCGATTGCCGGCGCGACGCGGGTCTCGAGGTCGCCATCGGCAAGCCGGGTGAATGCGCCGCTCAAGAGGCGCAATGGCCGGGTCAGATACCAGGCGAGCACGGCGCTGAACAGCAAGCTGCCTAGCGAGACGATGAGTATCGTGCCGAACGGCGGGCCGGGCCACAGCGGCGCCGGCGGGTGTAGGTGGTTGCTGCCGGCCAGTGGGTGAGGCATTGGCCCCTCGGCCAGTATGAACACCAGATAGCGTTGACCAGCTGGGGTGAGAGCGGTCTGCACGCTGCGCTCTTTCGGCGGTTCGCCTTCCTGGGAGGCCCGGCGACGGGCTTCGGCCAGCGAGGCCGGAGGCACCGACAGGCCAAATGCGTCGCGGCCCTGTGCATCGACCACCCGCAAATGATCTCGCACGAACGGTGGCCAGGCGTCGAGCATCGAATTCAACTCAGGCAGCCCGCCGTAGTGCAAGGCCGCCGCCGCTGCCGAGCTGGTGACGGCGGCACGTGGGCCCCCCGCCACGTCGGCCATGCGACTCAAGCGGTTTGACACGTACAAGTAGGACAGCGTGCCGCTGATCAGCGCCACGGTCAGCAGGGTCAACCAGAACCCGAACAGGATCTTCCAGAATAAGCGGCCCACGATCAGTGTCCTCGGTAATGGGTTGCCGGGGATGAGGGCGGAGGAGCCAGGGGGTGACGCGTCATTCCAGGATGATCCGGTAGCCGACCCCGCGCACGGTTAGGATCGGCGCATGGGGGCCCGAGCCTGCACCGAGCTTCTGGCGGATATTGCTCATATGCACGTCGACGCTGCGGTCGTAGCGGGTATGTGGCCGGCCCAGTGCCTGTTCGCTCAGTTCCTGCTTACTCAGTACACGGCCGCCGGCGCGCAACAGTGCAGCTAGCAGCTGAAACTCGGCATTGGTCAGTTCGACCGGGCTGCCGCGCCACTCGACCCGGTGCCGGTCCGGGAACAGCGTCAGCTCACCGGCGGTGAGTGGCTGGTTCGACGAGGTTGGTTCGGCCTGACTGGTGGTGCGGCGCAGGATCGCGCGTAGCCGTGCGACCAATTCGCGCGGCAGGCAGGGCTTGGGCACGTAGTCGTCCGCGCCCAGCTCCAGCCCGATGATGCGATCGATATCGTCGCCTTTGGCGGTCAGCATCAGCACCGGCACGCGGCTGTGCTGGCGGATCTGCCGTAGCGCCTCCAGCCCACCGACCCGCGGCATCATCACGTCGAGTACCACCAGCGCGTATTGGCCTGTCAGCGCGGCTGCCGCGCCGCTTTCTCCGTCGCTGGCGCTGTCGACCTCGAAGCCCTCCGAGCGCAGATAATCGCTCAGCATTGAAACCAGTTCGGCATCGTCGTCGACCAGTAGGACACGCACCTTCGTTCTCCTCGTGGCATGCGCCGCATCGATTGCGACGCTTCAATCAGATAGGGCGATGATACCGGCCACAGACAGTGTGAAGGTGGCTGCAGCGGGGATTTTCGCAATCTTTACAGTTTGCTAACCCCGGTTTACGGCGCTGCGGCGCATAGTTCGAGTACCCAATGCGCCGCTCTTTGCGGTGCCTCGAAATCCATTTGAACCGGAGGCCGCTATGACCCGAACCAAACGCTTTCTGAGTGCGATGGCACTCGCTTCGTTCCTGCTCGGTGTCGGCAGCGTGTCCGCTGCCGAACCGATCGCACCCCCTCCGTCGGACCATGCCCCCATGGGCGACGACTCGCCGCACGGTGAATGGCATGACATGGGGCACGGCGGGCTCGGCTTCAGCATGTCGATGCGGGGAATGCTGCCTTTGCATGAGCTGAATCTCAGCAGCGCCCAGCAGGACAAGGTGTTCCAGTTGATGCACGACGCCGAGCCGGCGCTATATCAAAAGATGAAGGCCCTGCGCACCACCCGAGAGAGCCTGGCGAGCGCCGCCGGCTTCAGTGCCTACGATCCGGCCCAGGTGCGCAAGTTGGCCGAACAGCAGGGTCGCCAGATGGCCGACCTGATTACCTTCCGTAGCGAGTTGCGCCACAAGCTCTATGGGCTGTTGACGCCGGAGCAACAGCAGCGGCTGAAGCAGCATGAGCAATGGCGAGCCCACCGGCAGGGTTGAGCCCGGCTTGGGAGATGAGATGAACGATCGCTTCGCATTCAATCGGCGTACCGTGCTGACCTTATGCGGTGCCGCCGGCGCAAGTCTCCTGGTTGATCGCGCGATGGCCACGCCGCTGGCCCAGGCGCTCGGTAGCGTCGGGACGAGTGTCCCGGCTTGTGTACTGACACCCGCGCAGACCGAAGGGCCGTACTTCGTCGACGAGCGGCTGGAGCGCGCCGATCTACGCAGCGATCCGGCCACGGGCAGGGTGGCGGCCGGGGTGCCGCTGCAGCTGACGCTACAGGTGTCTCGCTTGGCCGGCGGCGGTTGCCACCCGCTGGTCGGCGCGCAGGTCGACCTGTGGCACTGCGATGCCGACGGTGTCTACTCCGATGCTAACGACCCAGGTTTCAATACCCGCGGCACGCGTTTCCTGCGCGGCTTCCAGCGCAGCGGAGCCGATGGCCGGGTAAGGTTCCTGACCATTTACCCAGGCTGGTACGACGGCCGGACGGTGCACATCCATTTCAAGATCAGGCCGCGTGAGGGCGGCGAGTTCACCTCGCAACTATATTTCGACGATGCGCTGACTGACCGCGTTCATGCGCTGGCGCCCTACGTGCGACGTGGTCAGCGCACGATGCGCAACGCCGACGATGGGATCTTTCGCCGTGGCGGCGAGCGGCTGTTGCTCGACGTACGGAGCACCCCCAATGGCTTTTCCACCTTTTATGAGGTGGGGCTGAAAGCCACCTGACGCTTTCCCTCCAGAGAAGTGTTTTCGGCCAACTTGCGGAAGCTCGTTGGCCGCTTTTTTGGGCGGCAGGTATGGAGCAAAAAAACCGCCCGTGGCCGGTTTATTCGGAGCGAGGAGGGGCTTACTGGATGATGCCACCACCCAGGCAGATATCGCCGTCGTACAGCACGGCCGACTGGCCCGGCGTCACCGCCCACTGCTTGTCACGGAAGGTCAGCGTGGCGGCGCCATCCACCACCGGGCTGAGCGAACAGGCCGCATCGGTCATGCGGTAGCGGTTCTTCGCCGCGTAGTCGCCCGGTGCCGGGGCCTCGTCCAGCGTCCAGGACAGGTCGCTCATGCTCAGCGTCGGCTTGAGCAGCAGCGGATGGTCGTGCCCCTGCACCACGATCAGCTTGTTGGCCGGGATGTCCTTGCCGGCGACGAACCAGGGTTCGCCGTTGCCATCGCGCGAACCGCCGATGGTTAGACCCTTGCGCTGACCGAGCGTGTAGAAGGTCAGCCCGACATGCTTGCCGACCACCTTGCCGTCCGGGGTGATCATCTCGCCCGGCGAGGTTGGCAGGTAGCGCTGCAGGAAGTCGCGGAACGGCCGCTCGCCGATGAAGCAGATGCCGGTGCTGTCCTTCTTCGCCGCGGTGGGTAGGCCAGCCTGTTCGGCCAACTGACGCACCTCGGTCTTGCGGATATCGCCGAGCGGGAACATCGCCTTCGACAGCTGCGACTGGTTCAGCCGGTACAGGAAGTAGCTCTGGTCCTTGGTGTGGTCGACCGCCTTCATCAGGTAGTGGCGGCCGTTCTCGACGTGCTTGCGCGCATAGTGGCCGGTGGCGATGCAGTCGGCGCCTAGTTCCATCGCGTAGTCGAGGAAAGCCTTGAACTTGATCTCGGCGTTGCACAGCACATCCGGGTTCGGGGTGCGGCCGGCCGAGTATTCCTTCAGAAAGTACGAGAACACCCTGTCCTTGTATTCTTTGGCGAAGTTGACTACTTCCATGTCGATGCCGACGATGTCGGCCACGCTCATTGCGTCGAGCGCGTCTTCCTTGATCGAACAGTATTCGCTGTCGTTGTCGTCTTCCCAGTTCTGCATGAACACGCCGATCACCTCGTGGCCCTGCTGTTTCAAGAGCCACGCGGTTACCGACGAGTCCACGCCGCCGGACATGCCGACGACGATCCGTTTCTTGCCCGTCACGGGGAGTATCCTTCCATCCAAATAGCAAGGGGCACCATCAAAGGCGGTGCCCCGAAATCCTTGAACCAGCTGTCGACGATCCAATCGCTGCCGTCGACGATGTCGTGCAGTTGCGCGGCGTAGTGCAGGTCGAGCACCCAGGGCGCCCGCCAGGTCCGGCCCATCAACTGGTGAAAACGCAGCCAGCCTTGCGCCATGAAGTAGTCGAGAAAGCCCTGCACATTGGTGCTGTGGTCGACGCAGTCCATCTTGCCCTCGGCCGTGCCATCACGGAAATTGCCACCACGGTCCTCGGCAATCGGCGCAAACTGCGTCGCTGCCACCTGGTAGAGCTGCTGCACTGCCTGCACCACCGCGATACGTTCTTCGACGTCGCTGTGGGTGGAGGAGAACAGTGCCGCCAGGGAGATTTCGTCCCGCTCGCTGACCTGAAATGCAGCCTGCCGTTGACATCCGTAATGATAACAGACCTTTAGCGTCGTCGACCACGCCGGGGAGGCGAACCAGATGGGCAGGGACAGCAGCAGGACGCACAGTCGACGCATAGGCTACGCTCCGTGGGACGGGATGGAAAGCGGTGCGGACAGTGGGCCGGCCGCTATCCTGTCCTGACAGTAGCAGCAGAATGGTCGAGCAGTGCCGTCATGCAGCCTGGATTGTGTTAATAAATCTTGACGGCTGTGGCATTCCAGAGACGCGTGCCTAGACGCGGTCAAGCAGCGACAGCGGAGCGCGCTGGCCGGCTTGCCAGTCGGCCAGGCAACGGGCCACCAGCGGGCTGCGGTGTGGGTAGTGGTGCGCCAGAATCTCCTCGGCACTCAGCCAGTGCGCGGCGACGATACCGACGTCGAGCGGCCGCTCCGGATGGTGGGCTATGACACGGCCGAAGAAGGCGAAGCGCAGATAGCTGATGTCGGTCGAGTCGGCCTTGTCTGACAGGTAGATGCCGACCAGTCCTTCCGGTTCGAACTCGTAGCCGGTTTCCTCCAGCACCTCGCGGCGTACCGCATCAACCAGGCTCTCGCCGTGCTCAAGATGGCCGGCCGGCTGGTTGATCTGGCGGCCTCGCTCGGTATCCTCCTCGACGATGAGGAAGCGGCCGTCGGCCTCAATGATGGCGGCGACGGTGACATTGGGTTTCCAGCGCATGGTCACTCCCGATGAGCGGTAATTGACAATTGTTATTGTTCGTAAATAGAATCTAACAACGATAACCGTTCCTATTTATAGGGAGTGTGCAGTATGTACGTTTGCCTTTGCAACGCCGTCACCGACCGCCAGATCCGTCATGCCGTAGAAAACGGTGCGACCCGCATGAGCGATCTGAACCGCGAGTTGGGCGTGGCCGGTGAATGCGGCAAATGTGCCGGCTGCGCCTGCCAGATCATGAAGGACACCATCGCGCAGGCATCCAGCCAGTCGCTGCTGCGCGAAGCGGCCTGACTCGCCGTCGGCACCGCACAAGCCGCCCTCGAGGCGGCTTTTTCTTTGGCCTCGCTTGTTTCCACCCCTCGCTATGCCATAATTCCACCGATTCGCATCCGTACTGAGACGGAGTGCCCGCTAATGACGCATGCCTGACATGTGCGCCACCAGGAGACGGCGATGCAAGGTGACAAGAAAGTCCTCAAATACCTCAATTCCATTCTCAAGAACGAGCTGACCGCGATCAACCAGTATTTTCTGCATGCACGCATGTACAAGAACTGGGGGCTGAAGAAGCTCAACGAGCACGAGTATGAAGAGTCGATCGACGAGATGAAGCACGCCGATCGTATCATCGAGCGCATCTTGTTCCTCGAGGGGCTGCCGAATCTACAGGACCTGGGCAAGCTGCACATCGGTGAGAACGCTCAGGAAATGATCGGCTGTGACCTGCAGCTGGAAATGGCCGCGATCCCGGTGCTGCGCGAAGCGATCGCCTACTGCGAGACGGTGCAGGACTACGTGACCCGCGACCTGCTCGAGGACATCCTCGAGAGTGAGGAAGAGCATGTCGACTGGCTGGAAACCCAGCAGGGCCTGATCGAGAAGATCGGCCTGCAAAATTACCTGCAAAGCCAGATGGACGAGTAAGTCGTTCTCGTCATCTCCCGCCGGCATCGCCGGAGGGGGCCGAAAAAAAGGGAGCCGGAGGCTCCCTTTTTGCATGGTGGTATCTGGCTTACTTTGCCGCGCTTGCTGCGGCAGGGTTTTCCAGATCGCCGCTTTCCTCCCACGGCAGCGGCACCTTCTTCTTGTTGATGTCGAGCTCGCCCTTCTTGAAACTCATCTCGGTCGAGACCTGGCCACCGGCCATCTTGATGAAGCCTTGATTCGACCATTCGGACAGTTGCGAGTCGAGCAGGCTCTTGGCCAGACTGTCGATCTCGCCGACGTCCGGCTGGTCCTCGGCGCTGGCATCGACGGTGAACAGGTTGCGGGCCTGCGCCACCACCAGGTCCTCCAGCGTCTGCCGTGGTAGGTTGACCTTGGCTTCGGCGTCAAAGCGCTTGATGAACGTCACCGGGTCATTCAGATCGGCTTCCTTCAGGCCCTCGAGCCCCAGCTGGCCGGTCAGGGTCGCCTCGCCGGCCGGCATCTTCAGGTAGAAGTCGTTGACGGTCAGCTTCGGGTTGTTGGTCAGCAGCGGCACGCCGTAACGCTTCACCGTGTCGATGTACTGCTTGCGCAGCACCGCCGGGTCCACTCCCTCGAACGGGATCTTGCTCAGCTCCTGGTCGAGCTTGATCAGCGTCGGGCCGTGCAGGTGGCTTGCTGAGATGTCGAGCCGCATCGGGCCGTAGATGCGGTCGTTGTAGCCGAACTTGTCGAAATCAAGCTTGCCGCGGCTGTTGATGAACTCGTCCTGTTCGCTGGTGACGATCTGGTAGCGCAGCCCCTTCAGCGTCACATTGGACGGCTTGAACTCGCCGCTCGGATTGACGAACTCGCCGACGCGCATGCGGGTCAGCAGGTAGATCAGCTCGTTCAGCTTGATGCTGTAGGGGATACTGTCCTTCCAGGTGAGCGCCACGTCGCCGACGGTCAGCTCACTGGTGCCAAGCTTGACGCCGGTATTGCCCGGGCGCACATCGGAGATGTAGCGCACGCCGTTGAAGGTCACGCCGCCCTTGGTCGCCGCTGCCAGCATGAAGCCTGGCGACAACGCTTCGGTCTTGTATTCCTTGAAGCCCGCGTTGTAGTCGACGTTGAGCTTGAAGCCTTGCCACTTCATCTTCACGCCGGACAGCGTTTCCTCGTAGTCGAACGGCGGTACCTGGACCTGCAGCTCGCCGCCGCCCCCGAAGCCGAGCCGGTTGGTGACGGTGATCGGCTCGGCGTCGCCGAAGAAGCGCTTCAGCGTCTGGTGAGTGGCATCGCTCATGATGAACTGGGTAGTCACCAGCGCACGGCCCGGACGAAGGTCGAAGTGGCCGATGCCGGGGAAGGGGCCGTGTTGAACGTGCTGGGTATAGCGGATCGTCGCGCCGAGCAGCGGCTTGACGTTGTCCGGCAGCATGTTTTCGTAGGGGCCGATCAGTCGGCGGTTGAACGTCAGCTCGGTGGTTTCGGTCGACGAGAACCAGCCGCGCTGATAGGTGTGTGACTTCACCTTGAAAAGCGGCAGGTCGGCCAGCATCTGGTGCTGCTGCTGCAAAGTCTTTTCAGCTTCGACGCCGGCCCAGTAGGAGGCGCCGCCGTACAGGACGAACAGTCCGGCGAGCGAAGCGCCGGCCACGATCAGATGTTGTTTACGCAACACGGTCGGAGT
The DNA here is from genome assembly GCF_030385785.1 of Crenobacter oryzisoli. Taxonomy (GTDB): domain Bacteria; phylum Pseudomonadota; class Gammaproteobacteria; order Burkholderiales; family Chromobacteriaceae; genus Crenobacter_A; species Crenobacter_A oryzisoli. Next base: position 82,871 of record NZ_JAUEDK010000005.1, on the reverse strand, counting down.
GGAGATTCCGGTTGAAAATAGAAAGACTATGTTACACCAGAGCCGCCGTGCATGTATTACTGTGCGTTGACCGGGGGATTAGATTACAATAGATCTTTGTCTCAAAACGGAAAAAGGTTTAGCGAATGCAATGGCTTAACGGCTTGATCGATCTGCCCTGGTGGGGCTATGTGCTGGTGGCGCTGGCGCTCACCCACATCACCATCGCTTCGGTTACCATCTTCCTGCACCGTTGCCAGACCCATCGCGGTCTCGATCTGCATCCGGCCATCAGCCATTTCTTCCGCTTCTGGCTGTGGCTGACGACCGGCATGGTGACCAAGGAGTGGGTCGCAATCCACCGCAAGCACCATGCGCGTTGCGAAACCGAGGAAGATCCGCACAGCCCGCAAGTGCTGGGCATCAATAAGGTTCTGTGGGAAGGCGCCGAGCTGTACCGTTCCGCCGCCAAGGACCGCGAGATGGTCGAGAAATTCGGCCGCGGCACCCCGGATGACTGGCTGGAGCGCAATGTCTACACCCGCCACAGCGGCAAGGGTATCTTCATCATGCTGGCGATCAACCTCGCGTTGTTCGGCCCGGTCGGTCTGTCGATCTGGGCGCTGCAGATGGTGTGGATCCCGTTCTGGGCCGCCGGCGTGGTGAACGGTCTGGGCCACTACGTGGGCTACCGCAACTTCGAGAACGAGGACGCTGCCACCAACCTGATCCCGTGGGGCATCATCATTGGTGGTGAAGAGCTGCACAACAACCACCACACCTTCGGCACTTCGGCCAAGTTCTCGTATAAGTGGTACGAGTTCGACATCGGCTGGGGCTACATCCGTGCGCTGGAAATGGTCGGCCTCGCCAAGGTGCTGCGCGTGGCGCCGAAGCTGCAGGAAGGCGATGCAGGCCCGCAACTGAGTGTCGATCACCTGCAGGCGATCATCGCCAACCGTTACGCGGTGGCGGCTCGCTACGCCCGTGAGCTGAAGGCGGTGTACCGTGGCGAGCTGGACAAGCTCACCCAGGACGTGGCCAGCCCTAACCTGAAGCGCAAGATGAAAATCTGGCTGAAGCAGGACGCCAAGGACACCCCGGAGAGCGAGCGCGCCGCGCTGAGCGCCGTGCTGGAGAAGAGCCCGGTGCTGACCACCGTGTACAGCATGCGCCAGGAGCTGACCCGTCTGTGGGAGCGCTCGACGCTGACCCGCGACGAGCTGCTGAAGGAGCTGCAGGACTGGTGCACCCGTGCCGAAGCAAGCGGCATCGAATCGTTGCAGCGTTTCTCGATGCAGCTGCGCCGCGCCACCACGGCGCATTGATCAGCTTGGCCGAATGGCCGATGAACGCAACGGCGGGCGAGTCCCGCCGTTTTTCATGCCCGGCGCTGGCCTGCCGGGCGATAATAGCCGGTCGATGAGCCCGCTCATCACCGATAACCACCGCTATAGGGAGTCCCCATGTCCTTACACCGCCACCTGCCGGGCGACCGTCTGTCCGAGGCCGTCGTCGCCAACGGTTTCATCTTTACCACTCAGGTGCCGCGCGACGGCAACGCCGATGCGCGTGCGCAGACCGCCGATGTGCTGGAGCAGACCGATCTGGTGCTCGCCGAACTGGGGTCGGACAAGAGCAAGGTGGTCGACGTAACCATCTTCTTGCCCGATCTGGCTGACTTCGCCGAGATGAACGCAGCGTGGGATGCCTGGGTGGTGCCGGGTCACACCCCGGCCCGTGCTACCGTGCAGGCCAAGCTGGTCGATCCGAACTGGAAGATCGAGATCAAGGTGATTGCGGTGCGCTGACCGGGCCCTGCCTGTTGCGAACTCGCCCTCCCCATGTGGGAGGGCTTTGTTTTGCCTGCTGCGGAGGTTAAGATCATGAATAATTTGATAAAAATCAAATTATTATGAGGGTTTTGGCTTCAGTCTGTTTTGTGTCCTAAACTGGTTGCTAATGCGCTGGGTTGTGCCGCGCAAGGTTCATTTTGGCCTGGTTCACCACGTAGCTTGTTCAAGATTGTCAGGTAGTTGCACACCAAAAAAGCGCCGTGAGCGCAATGAGAGGAGACTGACGATGGCGATTCATGAGCACCGAGATTATTTGATGTCGTACAGCGGATACCAGTTGGAGGATTCGACTCATTTGGTCAGGGTGACCATCCACAATCTGGAGACGGCGATGGAGCAGGCGTTCGATTTCGGACACTCTCCGACTAGGGAGCAAGCGGAAGCCGATGCGATTTCCAGGGGGTATCAATTGATCGACGGTCATCTCGACTCGGGAAGTGGCCAGCTGCGGCGGCTTGAGGCGTTCTATTCCATGAAAGAAGTGTAGTGTGAGCGTTGTCGGTTAGGGCGCGAGCTATTCGGCAACGCCGCACCAGCACCACAAACAGGGTCAAGCATTGCTTGGCCCTGTTTGCTATGGCTTGCCGGTTGCGCTGCAGTCGGGGAGCGCGTCCGTTGAATTGGCTCGGCGTGGGATGGGGAGGGAGCAGGGGCATGCTCCGTGTCGGGCAATGGCCCGAAATAGCCGTCTTCGCTGCGCTCAGCATCTTGGTGGCAAGTACCCCGTCAACCGCTCGCAAACTTTGCTGGGCGGCGGCTGGTATGAAGGGGGAAAGCGGGGCCTTATTGCTGCGGTTGTTCATATACTTCAGTGCATCCTGCTCAAGTTCATCCAGCTCACTACGAGGTTGCGATGGTCACCCTTGCCAAGCTCCGTGAAATCACCTTTGGTGCCCCGCTTGATCCGCTCGACCCCAAAACGCGCCATGCCATTGCGGTCGCACCACTATTGGCCTGGGTGGGGCTGGGGGCGGACGGCTTGTCGTCATCCTGTTACGGTCCGGAAGAGGCGTTCCTGACGCTAGGTACGCACACCCATCTCGGCCTGTATCTGGCTCTCGCTACCGCGCTGACGGTGTTCATCATTTCGCTCGGCTACAACCAGGTGATCGAGCTGTTCCCCACCGGGGGTGGCGGCTACAAGGTGGCGACGGCACTGCTCGGGCCTCGCGTGGGCCTGGTGTCGGGGGCCGCCTTGCTGGTGGACTATGTGCTGACCATCGCTACATCGACAGCCAGCGGGGTGGATGCCTTCTTCAGCCTGCTGCCGGTCGGAGTGCAGACCTTCAAGCTCGCGACGGAACTGGGGCTGATCGTGCTGCTGAGTTTTCTTAATTTTCGCGGCATGAAGGAGTCGATCATGGTGCTGCTGCCCATCTTCATGGGCTTTGTTGTGTTGCACGTCGGGCTGATTGTGTATGGCGTGCTGGCGCATGCCAGCCATTTACCCACGCTGGTGCCCGACACCGTGCAGCAAACCCGCAGCCTGTCGCATGACATGGGTAGCCTGTTTGTCATCGCGCTGATGTTGCGGGCCTTTTCGATGGGGGGCGGTACCTATACCGGCCTTGAGGCGGTATCCAACAACGTCAATATGCTGGCCGAACCGAAGGTGAGGCATGGTCGGCGCACCATGCTCTATATGGCGCTGTCACTCGCCTTCACCGCTGGTGGCATCATTTTGCTCTATGTGCTCTGGGACGCTAGGCAGGTGGAAGGGCAGACGCTCAATGCCGTGGTCTTTCGCAGCGTTATCGAGCACATGGGCGTCGGCACGCCATGGTTCAACCATGGTCTGCTCGCTCTGGTGCTGGCTTTCGAAGCCGGCTTGCTGCTGGTCGGTGCCCAAACCGGTTTTCTGGACGGCCCGACCGTACTATCCAATATGGCGGGTCATTACTGGGTGCCGCGCCATTTTCGCGATCTGTCCACCCGGCTGGTAAGGCAAAACGGCATCATGGTGATGGGCATCGCAAGCGTAGCGATTCTGCTGTGGACCCGCGGCGAGGTGTCCGCGCTGGTCGTGCTTTACAGCATCAACGTGTTCCTGACTTTCAGCCTGTCGTTACTCGGCTTGTGTACCTATTGGTGGCGCAACCGGCACGAGTCGAAGCAATGGCTGCATCATTTCTGCCTGTCGGCACTGGGCCTTACCGTCACCTCTATTGTGCTGGTCATCACCGTGTCCGTGAAGTTTGTTGAAGGCGGCTGGCTGACGCTGCTGGTCACCAGCAGTGTGATCTGGCTGTGTTTCATTATCCGGCGCCATTACGACCAGACTCGCGCTCAGCTGGCCGAATCGGATGCCATGTTCGCTGGCGAGCTGGAAGACCTGCCGCCCGATGCCATCCCTGCCATCGACAAGAGCAAGCCGACCGCGATCGTGCTGGTCGGCAAGCATCGTGGTGCCAGCATGCACGCATTCTTGTGGGTGCAGCGGCTGTTCCCCGATCATTTCAAGAATTTCGTGTTTATCGCAGTGGGCGAAGTGGATGCGCAAAGTTATGAGGGGCAGGAGCAGCTGCACGCGTTGCAAGATTCGATCAAGAAGGCGCTCAACTACTACACCAGTTTCTGCCACCATCATGGCCTGGCGGCTGAAGCACGCATGGGGTTCAGTACCGATACGATAACGGAGTTCGCCCAGCAGGTCGAAAAAGCGATGGATGATTACCCCGGTAGCGTCTGCTTTGCCAGCAAGCTGATTTTCCGCAAGGTGAACTTCCTCAACGCTTGGCTGCACAACAGCGCACCACAGGATATTCAGGAGCGACTCCATCTGAGTGGCCGGCACATGGTGCTGCTGCCGATGCAGGTCAGTACTTAGTTGATCCGATCGCGCAAGCGCAAATCGGCTCCTGACGGGTGATAAGGGGCTCTTCGCTTGTTGGCCCGGTGATGGGCCCTTGGATCGGGCGCGCGTGGAAAAACACCCGCAGAATTGCGGGTGTTTAAGCAAGGTGATGAGGTGTTCATCCCCGTTTGTGATCGGGTGTTAGCCGCCGAGGCGAGCCAGCAGTTTGCGCAGCAGGTGCTCCATGCTGTTCTTTTCGTCCGTGCTGAACTCGTCCCACAGAGTGCGCAGCTGGCGGTGGCGCTCCGGCAGAATGCCGTTGATGAACTCGCGGCCGGCTTCGGTCAGCGCGAGGCGGGTCTTGCGACGGTCGACCGGGCAGGGGATGCGTTCTACCCAGCCTTGTTCGACCAGATCGTCGACTACACGGGTGGCATTGGTGCGCGAGAATGACAACGCTTCAGACAGATCGGACGGGAAGATCGTCTCGTTGTCGCGGGTGTAGAGCACCATCAGGGCCATCCAGATGGTCTCATTGAGGCCATGCTGTTTGAGCTCGGCATTGAAGTAGTCGCTCAGGTAGCCCAGCACATGGTAGTACAGCCGCGTGAGGATGATTTCCTGGCGCGGCATGTGCGGCAGTTGGCGAGCAATGCGATCGAGCGCTTGCTCGCTTCGGCTGAACGATTCGTTGATGATCGGAGCGTTGAGGGTCTTGTCCATAACGAAACTATAACGGCAGTTATCACTTCAGTCAACGTCATCGTAACACGAAGTCAACATTAGTGCTGCCAGGCGTCGATCGCGCGGCAGGCCGGTGTCACTAGATCGGCCTGCTGGCAGTTGATCACGGTCAGGTCGGCCATGCTGCGCATCCAGGTGTGCTGGCGCTTGGCGAGCTGGCGGGTGGCAACCACGCCCTTCTCGAAGAATTCGGTCTCGGTCAGTTCTCCGTCCAGATACTGCCAAGCCTGACGGTAGCCGACACAGCGCATCGACGGCAGCTCCAGCGACAGGGTCGGGTACTTGGCTCGCAGCGTGCGTACCTCGTCGACGAAGCCAGCCTCCAGCATGAGCTTAAAGCGCAGCGCGATGCGTTCGTGCAACCAAGCACGGTCGTCCGGCAGCAGCGCCAGCTTCAACAGATTCAGGGCCGGTTTGCTGTCGTGCTCGCGCGCCAGCAGCGCCGACATCGGCTCGCCGGTCAGCCGGTAGATCTCCAGCGCGCGCTGGATGCGCTGCGAGTCGTTTGGCGCCAGCCGAGCGGCGGTGGTGGGGTCGACGGCGGCCAGCTGTGCGTGCAAAGCCGGCCAGCCCTGTTCGGCTGCCTCGGTGTCGAGCGCGGCACGGGTGGCCGGGTCGGCCTGCGGCAGATCGGACAACCCTTCCTCCAACGCCTTGTAATAGAGCATGGTGCCGCCGGCCAGCATGGCGATCTTGCCTCGCGCGTGGATGTCAGCGATCAGCCGCAACGCGTCGGCGTGGAATTCGGCGGCCGAGTACGACTCGGTGGGGGCGATGATGTCAATCAGGTGGTGCGGCACTTGGGCCAGTTCGTCGGCACTGGGCTTGGCGGTGCCGATGTCCATGTCGCGATAGACCAGCGCCGAGTCGACGCTGACGATTTCCATGTCATAGCGGCGTGCCAGCTCGAGCGCCAGACCGGTCTTGCCGGAGGCGGTCGGGCCCATCAGGAATATCGCGGGAAGGGGGGCGGTCATGAGCTTGCCTGGGTCGAAAATGCGCGCATTGTCGCATCGGTGGGGCTTTCGGCCAACCTTGCGGCGCATCATGGGCGCAAGGTTGGCCGAATGGGGCGGGCAGGGGGCTAGATCAGCGTTTCGGCATAATCGCGCACCGCCGCCAGGATGGCTCGGCCGCGCTCGTCGGCGTCGACCTCCAGCGCCGCCACCTCGGCGAGGCACTGCGCTCGGGTGCGGCCGGCCGGTTCGCCGTCCAAGAGCTTCTTGCGGCACCAGCCTTGCCAGTGGCCCAGCTCCTCGCCGCTGAGCGATTCGGGGAAGTTGCGCGCCCGATAGCGCTGCACCAGCCGGGCCAGTTGAACGTCGTCGAAATACGGCTGCTCCAGCGCTAGCTGCGGCGCCGCCAAGCCGCGCAGCCGGGTCAGCGTGCGCCGGTCGTTGCCGCCGACGAAGCCGCCGTACAGGTTCTCGTCCACGTCCGGCATCTCCAGCGTCGGCCGGTTGTACACCGCGCGCCAGACCCCGGCGAGATTGGGCAGTCGCGCGGCGCGCTCGGCATGGCGCTGCACCTGGTCGAGGTCGATGCCCCAGTGGGCGGCGCGTTCGGCCGACAGCACTTTCAGGTTGCCGACCACGAACGGCGACTTGTTGAGGTGGATGGTCTTGATCGGCAGCCGCTCCACGCCCTCGGGCAGCTCGTCGGCGCGGGTGAACATGCGTTCGCGGATCGCCTCCGGGCCCAGGCCGACCAGTTCCTGCGGATCGTAGGCCAGATCCCAGACGATCACCTCGTTCTTGTTGCTCGGGTGTTCGGCCAAGGGCCAGACCAGCGCCAGGTTGCCGCGCTCCACCCCGTACATACCCGACACGTGCAGCACCGGTTTCGGTGCGTGTAGCGACAGCTGCAGCCGCGCCTCGTCCTTTTTGCGCAGGGAAAAGTAATAGTCGAACAGCTTGGGCTGCTTGGTGCGGATCAGCTGCGCCAGCGCGATGGTGGCACGCACGTCGGACAGAGCGTCGTGGGCGGCCTCGTGCACCAGGCCGTTGGCCTTGGACAGGTGCTCCAGCTTGAAACTGGGCCGGCCGTCTTCGTGCGTCGGCCACTCGATGCCGTCCGGGCGCAGCGCATAGGTGGCGCGCACCAGGTCCAAGAGGTCCCAGCGGCCGCAGCCGTCGCGCCATTCGCGCGCGTATGGGTCGATCAGGTTGCGCCAGAACAGGAAACGGGTCACCTCGTCGTCGAAGCGGATCGAGTTGTAGCCGACGCCGACGGTGTTCGGCTGTGACAGCTCGCGCTCGATCACGCCGGCGAATTCGTGCTCGGCCACGCCATGCGCCAGGCAGTGCTGCGGGGTGATGCCGGTGAGCAGGCAGGCCTCGGGCGAGGGCAGATAGTCCGGGCTTGGCTTGCAGTACAGCATCACCGGCTCGCCGATCTCGTTGAGCTCGGCGTCGGTGCGCACGCCGGCGAACTGCGATGGCCGGTCGCGGCGTGGTTCGGCTCCGAAGGTTTCGTAGTCGTGCCAGAAGAAGGTGTGGTTGAGCATGGGCAAGGGTGTCGATGCAATGGCGTGATTGTCGCACCGGGACGGGGTTCGGCCAACCTGGCGAGTGACTAAGCTTTTGTCATGAAGTGGGGTGTGACAAGCATGCCCGATGCTGGCCACGGTCCGTTGCCCCGTCATCCTATACCGAACAAACTCAGATGATCCTGTTGATCATCGGGCTGGTGGTGCGGCTCACCGCCAAGGAGCACAGCCTCTTCGCCTGGCTCAATCTCGACCGCAATGGCGAGCGGCGCTGGATATCGATCAAGCTGAGACGTTCGCGGTACTGGCATGCGATGGTCCTGTTCCTGCTGGCCATCAAGGCCTTGTCAGTGGCGTGATGGTTCGGCTGGTCTATGTCGGGCGATACTTGATGGGGTTCAAAATGCGAGGGACATTTTGTTTCCCATGGACATCAATGGCAAGATCAGCCATATGCTTGAGTTCTGGCCCGAGCCCAATGCTGCACCGGAAAACCGTCGGCATCTTGTGGAGACCATTGAATAATACTGAGGTTCTGTTAGCTGCGGGCCCGCGCCGAGCCGTGACACGGCCCGTTGCCAGTATGCTGATTCGTTGACACCCTATCGTGATCACAGAGGGAGGTATGCATGGACGAGTTTCTGGACGCGGCTGTTGCCGAGGCAGCAGCAGGACTGCAGGAGGGGGGGATACCCGTCGGCTCCGTGCTGGTCCACGAGGGCAAGATCATCGGGCGTGGCCACAACCTCCGGGTCCAGCGCGGCAGCGCCATCCTCCACGGAGAGATGGATGCGCTGGAGAATGCCGGCCGTCTCCCTGCCACGGTATACAGCCAGAGCGTGCTCTATACGACCCTGTCTCCGTGTGCGATGTGCTCGGGGGCGATCCTGCTCTATGGCATCCGTCATGTCGTGGTCGGCGAGAACGTCACCTTTCGCGGTGAGGAGACACTGCTACGCGAGCGTGGTGTGCGGGTCGACGTGGTGCAGGACCCACGCTGCATCGAGATGATGCGCCAGTTCATTGCGGCGAATCCAACGTTATGGAACGAGGATATCGGTGTCTGAGCCGCCCCGCCCGCGCGTTGTCGCGAGCTATCGAGCGGCGTTTATACCAGGACATGCTCATCTTTTGCGCCAATGGACGCAGTAATGATGGGCCGGGCGTGCCGCTGCCTGCTCATCATTCTGCCGGGACCGGCTAGCCTGCACAGCCCTCGGTGCAGTCCGATGGAACGGGGCCGGCAGCCTGGCCGATTCCATATTGCCAATAGGAGTCGTCATGACCATCCGAATCGTCAGACTGGGTAGCCCAAGGGCCGAAGGGGAGGGCCTACGCATCGGCACGGTGCGCCGCCCACCGCGCGGCGTGCGTAAGGAGGATTTTGCCGCCAAGGATTTCTACGACGTCTGGTTCCCGAATCTGTCGCCGACGGATGAGCTGGTGAAGGAGGCGCAGGCGGCCCAAGCCTCTCAGGACGACAAGGCCTGGGCCGCGTTCACTCGCAAGTTCGTCGCCGAGCTGAAACAGCCGGCGGCCAGCCGGGAGCTGGACCTGCTTGCCGCGCTGTCGCACCAGACTAATCTGTCGGTCGGCTGCTATTGCGAGGATGAGCGGCACTGTCATCGCTCCATCCTGCGCGAGCAACTGCTGCAGCGCGGTGCCGACGTGCAATGAGCGCGCTGACGCCGCTGCGTTTCGAGGATGGCCGACTGATGCTGCTGGCCGGGCTGCGCCAGCGGCATGCGCTGACCGAGAATGACGCCGGCTTGGGCGAACAGTGGCGCCGATTTGAGGAGCTGGGGCCGCTGCCCGGTCAGGTTGGGGAACGGCGCTATGGGGTGATGTGCGGTGCAGATGCGCAGAGCTTCGAATATAGGTGTGCGGTCGAGGTGATTGCCTTCGACGAACACGACCCTGGCCTGGGGCGGATGCGGATCACGCCACAGCGCTATGCGGTGTTCGCGCATCGTGGCACTGCGGCCACTCTGGGCAAAACCTGGCGGGCCATCCTGTTCGACTGGCTGCCGAATTCGAGCTACCGGTCGGCGCACAGGCCTGATTTCGAGTTGTATGGCGCGGGGCAGGAGCCGGCCAGACCGGACGGCGAGATCGAGATCTGGGTCGCCATCGTCTGAGGCAAGGGACTGTACACGTCATGCCATGCGCGTAATATGGGACGCTTCCCCCGTGCAAAGGATGTCCCGATGAGTTCCGCCCTGATCGTGATCGATGTGCAAAACGTGCTGTTCGAGCCCGAGCCGCGCCCCTATGAGGCCGATGCGGTGATCGACCGCATCAACGGCCTGATTGCCCGCGCCCGTACCGCCAAGGTGCCGGTGCTGTTCGTGCAGCACGAGAGCTCGGGCACGCCGATCGAATACGGCTCACCCGGCTGGGCGCTGGCGGCCGGCCTGGACGCGCGCCCGGATGACCCGGTGGTGCGCAAGACTACACCGGATTCGTTCCTACGCACCGATCTGGCCGAACGGCTGGCGGTGCTGGGTGCCACCCGGCTGGTGTTGTGCGGCTACGCGACCGAGGTGTGCGTCGATACCACTACGCGCCGAGCCGCCGGGCTCGGTTATCAGCTGACCTTGGCCGCCGACGCACATACCACCCACGACAAGACACACGCCAGTGCCGCGCAGATCCGCACACACCACAATGCCACGCTGTCGGCGATCCGCAGCTTTGGCGTGCCGATCCAGGCGTTGCCGGCAGCCGAGATCGTGTTCGATGCTTGATTTCTTTCTGACAGGAGCCTGACGCGTGTACCAACTTTACATCGCCAACAAGAACTACTCGTCCTGGTCACTGCGGCCGTGGGTGCTGCTACGCGAGCTTGCCATCCCGTTCGAGGAGCGCTTGGTGCCGTTCGCCAACGGCTCGAGCTATGAGACCTTCCGGGCCTTTTCACCGACCGGTCAGGTACCGTGCCTGCACGACGGCGGCACGGTGCTCTGGAACTCGCTGGGCATCATCGAATACCTGGCCGAACACCATGTTGGTGTCTGGCCGGCCGATGTCGCAGCGCGGGCCTGGGCACGCTGTGCCGCCGCCGAGATGCATGCCGGCTTCTTCGCACTGCGCCAGCATTGCCCAATGAACTGTGGGGTGAGAGTGAACCTGGAGACGATACCGGAGGCGCTGCAGCGTGACTTGGCGCGGCTCGATGCGCTGTGGTCGGAAGGGCTGGAGCGTTTTGGTGGGCCGTTCCTGGCCGGTTCGGCGTTCAGCGCCGTCGATGCCTTCTTCGCCCCGGTGGCGTTCCGGGTGCAGACCTACGGGCTGACGCTGGGCGCGCCGGCGCAGGCCTATGCGGCGCGGCTGCTTGCCCTGCCGTCGCTGCAGCGCTGGCAGGACGAGGCGCTGCGCGAGACCTGGCGTGAGCCCGGTCACGAGGAAGAGACCCGGAATGTCGGCACCTGGCTCGAGGATAAGCGGGCGGCGACGTGATCGACGGGCGCCGCGCTTTCTGCAGCCCGCCGAAGCATGGCCGGTTGCAGTGAAGTGCGGCCGCTGCAGTAGGAGGGCGGAGGGGGTTCTGATCGGCCACGATATCCTGCGGCCAGGAGAGGCGGGGATATTGGCCTGAAGGTGGCTGGCATAGCGAGGCTGCACCAGAATGGGACATGAGGGCTGAGGGCGTGCACTGATGTGGCGCGGATTGTCGACGCCAAAGCGACACATTGACAGGTTGATGCGCGCCATTTTTGTGCTTTTTCAGAATCAACTGAATTAAATCAGTGCATTATGTTCTTTGGCATTATGCTTGCTTATGGTGCGAGGATACTTTTTCTGCACTGAAAGCGCCCCGCATGACTCCCACCCCCACCTCGAATGACGTCTTCTTTATCCTCCTTGGCGCGATCATGATTCTTGCCATGCATGCCGGCTTTGCCTTTCTCGAGCTCGGCACGGTGCGCAAGAAGAACCAAGTCAATGCCCTGGTAAAAATCCTTACCGACTTTGCCGTCTCCGGTCTGGCCTACTTCTTCGTCGGCTACCCGCTTGCCTATGGCGTCGACTTTTGGAGCGGGGCACAGACGCTCGCCGCGCACAACGGCTATGAATTGGTGCGCTTCTTTTTCCTGCTGACCTTTGCCGCCGCGATTCCAGCCATTGTGTCCGGTGGTATCGCTGAGCGCGCCAAGTTCCATCCACAGTCGACCGCTACCTTCTTCCTGGTCGGCCTGGTCTACCCCTTTTTCGAGGGGATAGCGTGGAACGGTCATTTCGGCTTGCAAGGCTGGCTTGTGCGCACATTTGGGGCAGGGTTCCATGACTTTGCTGGTTCGGTGGTGGTGCACGCAGTGGGGGGGTGGATCGGTCTGGCCGCCGTGCTGCATCTTGGTGCCCGGCGCGGTCGCTACCATCGTGACGGTCATATCGCAGCGCATCCTCCCTCGTCGATCCCGTTCTTGGCACTAGGTGCATGGATACTGATTGTTGGCTGGTTCGGCTTCAACGTGATGAGTGCGCAGCGTATCGGTGGCATTTCGGGACTGGTGGCGATTAACTCGCTGATGGCGATGGTCGGCGGCACCATCACCGCCATGCTGCTTGGTAAGAACGATCCGGGCTTTATCCATAACGGCCCGCTCGCCGGCCTGGTCGCAGTCTGTGCGGGTTCGGATGTGATGCATCCATTGGGTGCGCTGGTGGTTGGGGCAGTGGCTGGTGCGCTGTTCGTCTGGCTTTTTACCGTCACGCAAAACCGGCTGAAGATCGATGACGTGCTCGGCGTGTGGCCACTGCATGGCGTTGGTGGTGTTTGGGGCGGTCTTGCTGCTGGGGTGTTCGGCCAGTCGTGGCTGGGCGGTTTGGGCGGAGTGAGTTTCGTCGCGCAGTTGATCGGTACCCTGCTAGGGGTGGCGATCGCCTTTGTCGGTGGTTACGTCGTATACGGTGTGATCAAGAAGGCGGTGGGGTTGCGACTGGGCGAGGAGGAGGAGTTCAATGGGGCCGACTTGTCCATCCACAAGATCACCGCTTCACCGGAGCGGGAGACAAGCTGGTGACGTTGCTGATAGGCAATAATTAGGTCTGTCGAGATAGTATTCAGAGAGGGGGCGAGCGCTCCCTTTTCTTATTAGGGTAAGCCTCACATGACCTCTAGGGGTTTCGCAGCGACTCACTCGCAGATCATGCGGTCACGATTTGTTTGTATCGGAGTCACCACCCGCCAAGTGCAATGACACGAGCCGCGCGAGTACGATTGCTGGATAGAGTTGGCCAATGAGTTCCTCGAGATTTGTGAGCGATCTCGCTTGGGGGACAAGGGGCAAAATATCGCCATACCCTGCCGTGCTCAAGGTGACAAAACTGAAGTAGACCCAAGTTGCGGGGTTGTTTGAATCCTGGCTGAGTGTGGCGCCATGAAAAGCGTTGGGAACGAAGATGCTGAGAAGCTGATAAGCCTTTGCCCAGATTAAGCCCATCAATATGTAAAGAACGACAGCTCCGTTAATCCGGTCAGCTGTTACTTTGCCAGGGCCGAACACATTAACCCCAACGGCCGCGCTAATTAGTGCAACGGCGACGAGGGTGGTTTCTTCACGTATTGTCTGCGTAAGATCGGCAGGAAACAACCAACTGGCCCAGCGTACGATAATAGCGACGAAAGCGAGCAGCGAGATCGGCGGGAAGGCTTTGGGTCGTTCTGATGCCGTTATCATGCCGGCCAGAAGGATCAACGAGAGAAGCAGATCCTGCACAAGTCGGCTGACCAGGCTGCTCCGCACCGTGAAGAACGGGATGACGAACACAGAGATGACAAGGAACACTAAAAGTACGGCCATGCTGGCCTTGCGTAGCGGTGCGAGGCGGTCTGCTATTTGCTGTGCGTATGACATCACTTCTCACCTCAAACGAATGCGGGCATTTTATTCGTTGCGCGAGCATTTCAATTAATGAAATTTAGGCTAGACGCAGCGCGATAGCAATAGGGCCATGGTCTCCCTCATCGGTGCTTTCAAAGCGCTACCGTGATCTTTAGAGGCTGTTTGAAGTCCGTGCATTGCTTGGAAGACGAGGCAGCGGCACTATCCTTTTGACATCAGCTGCGAGCAGTGATGTCCACGGTTCTAGAGACGGCTCATTTAGTAATGAGAAGGGTAGTGGTAGAGCCATCACTCTTTTGATAAGCTATTTTTTAAATATCAGCAGATTTTATGCTAAATTATCTAGTAATATGCCAGTCATATTATTGAGTGCGACAGGCCATCTGAATTTCTACCAACTTGGTATGTAAATCAATATTTTGTTTTTTATCAATTCTACTGACTTGATGATTGTCTATCATGTCGAAGCCTGATGGCTTGTCTCGCAATCTGCGTTTGGAGCCGCTAACAAAAATCCTGCTGCAGCGTTGCTGTCTCCTTGCTCCGTACTACTTGTCCTGCCTGCGTCGGCGCGCCTTGTCGCAGACGTTGTACTGAATTTTGTTAGCGGCTTTTATTGCGATGGGACCTCGCGTGATGGGGCTTCTTCTGAGTAGCAAGTGACGCATCGCATGATGAACGGCCCTTTGTCGGCCGCTGTGATAGGGGCTTCAGTGGAGTGCCGGATAGTGTCCCGCCTCGACTGATTACTGGAACTCGCCTGGCCTGACGCACTCATGGGAGAACTGTGCCGACGTGACTTGGCGCGGCTCGATCACTATGGCTGCGGTTGCGCAGAAGTCCTGGCGCGGGTCGATTTGAACAGAGCTTACTTGCCATAGGGCGAGGTGGGCGCAGCGTTGCGAGGCCACGTCGCGGGTGTGGCGGCGGTGGCTGGCACGTTCACGTTGCGCTGTGTGCCCTGGCCCACGTGGAACGGTGCATACAGGCGGGTGCTCGGTCCTGGACTTGATGGGGACAGAACCGAAAAACAAAGGGCCGTGTTCCCAGTTGAGAACACGGCCTTATATCGATGGGACCGGCCAAATAAGGGGTATTAGCGCCCGCGAAGGAACAGCCCGTCCAGCTCCTTCATGCTCAGCCGCACCCAGGTCGGGCGGCCGTGATTGCACTGGTTGGAGCGCTCGGTTGCCTCCATGTCGCGCAGCAGCGCGTTCATCTCGGCCAGGGTCAGCTGCCGGTTGGCGCGAACCGCGCCGTGACAGGCCATCGTTGCCAACAGCTCGTTGCGTCGTTCGGTCAGCACCCGGGTCATGCCCGCCTCGCGCACGTCCTTGATCACCGCGCGCGCCAGCTCCACCGGGTCGCCGTCCTTCAGCCAGATCGGCACCGCCCGCACCGCGATCTGGGTGGGGGAGAGTGGCGCGAGATCCAGGCCGAGCCGCTGCATGCCGGTTGCCTCGTCGTGCACGGTGGCAACCTCCAGCTTATCGGCGGCGAACGACACCGGCAGCAACAGTGGCTGCGATGGGATCGCGTCGGCTTCCAGCGCTGTTTTCAGTCGCTCGTAGACGATGCGCTCGTGCGCGGCGTGCATGTCGACCAGGATCAGCCCCTCGGCACACTGCGACAGGATGTAGACGCCGTGCAACTGCGCCAGCGCGAAGCCGAGCGGCGGCAGGCCGTCCGGGTCGCTGGCCGGCAGGGCCGCGGCCGTTGCCGGTGCGAATGCAGCGAGGCTGCCGACGTTGGCCGAAGCCTCGGGCAGGGCAGGGCGGTTGGCCAACCTTTGCTCGTCCTCGCGCACCCCTGCGAACATCGTCGCGTAGGTTGCACTGGCCTCGCGCGCCACCGACAGCGGCAGCGACGACTGCTGCTGGTAGATCGGCCGCGCGGTCAGCGTCGGCGCGGCGCTCGGAGCCAGGCTCGGTGCAGGGGCGGCGCCATCGCTCGGAGGCTGGCCGAAGCCGACCTGCTGCGGCGTGCTGCCGGCCACGGTGTTCGCCAGCACCTTGTTGACGCCGTGGAATACGAACTGGTGGATCGCCTGCGACTCGCGAAAGCGCACCTCGATCTTGGTCGGGTGCACGTTCACGTCGACGCCCTCCGGCGGCAGCGTTAGGAACAGCGCGTAGCAGGGGTGGCGCTCGTGGTGCAGTACATCGCGGAACGCCTGGCGGATCGCGTGCTGCGCCAGCTTGTCGCGCACGAAGCGGCCGTTCACGTAGAAGTACTGCGCGTCGCGGCTGGCCTTGGAATAGGTCGGGCTGGCCACCAGGCCGCGCAGCGTCAAGCCGGCGGCCTCGGCATCCACGGTCAGCGCCGCGTCGACGAAGTCGCGGCCGAGGATGGCGCCAATGCGTTCGGCCAACGTTTGCGCCGGCAGCCGCTGCACCACCTTGCCATTGTGGCGCAGCAGGAACTCGACGTGCGGGTGCGCCAGCGCGATGCGCTCGAAGGTGGCCGAGCAGTGTGCGTACTCGGTCGCCTCGCTCTTCAGAAACTTGCGCCGCGCCGGGGTGTTGAAGTACAGGTCGACCACCTCGACGCTGGTGCCTTCCGGATGTGCAGCGGGCTCGACCGGGTGCAGTGTGCCGTCGATCGCGACGATCTGGTGCGCGTGCGCGCTGTCCTGTGGGCGACTAGTCAGCGTCAACCGCGACACCGAGGCGACACTGGCGAGCCCCTCACCACGAAAACCCAGCGTGGCGACCGACTCCAGGTCGGACAGGCTGTGGATCTTGCTGGTGGCGTGGCGGTCGAGCGCTAGCGGCAGGTCGTCCGGCGCGATACCACTGCCGTTGTCGGTGACGCGGATCAGCTTGATGCCGCCCTGCGCCAGGTCGACGCTGATCTTGCCGGCACCGGCGTCCAGGCTGTTTTCCAGCATCTCCTTCAGCGCCGACGCCGGGCGCTCCACCACCTCGCCGGCGGCGATCTGGTTGACCAGGTGGTCGGGCAGGCGTTGGATGCGCTTCATGCGGCAACGCGTGCCTTGCGCTTCTGGCGGACGAACTCGATCAGGCCAGGCAGGATGGACACGAAGATGATGCCGACGATCAATAGCGACAAGTTGGACTTGATCACCGGCAGGTTGCCGAAGAAGAAGCCGAGGTAGGTGAAGCTGCCAACCCATGCCACTGCGCCGATCACGTTGAAGAACAGGAAGCGACCGTAGCTCATCTCGCCGGCGCCGGCCACGAACGGCGCGAAGGTGCGCACGATGGGCACGAAGCGGGCGAGGATGATGGTCTTGCCGCCGTGGCGCTCGTAGAAGGCGTGGGTCTTGTCAAGGTATTCGCGACGGAAGATCTTCGAGTTCGGGTTGGCGAACAGCTTCAGCCCGAGCTTGCGGCCGATGGTGTAGTTGACGGTATCACCGACGATCGCGGCGGCAATCAACAGGCCGACCAACAGGTGCACGTCCAGCGCGCCGGTGGCCGATAGGGTGCCGGCGACGAACAACAGCGAGTCGCCCGGCAGGAATGGCGTCACGACCAGGCCCGTTTCGCAGAACAGTATCAGGAACAGGATCGCGTAGGTGAGCGAGCCGAAGGAGGAGACCAGCTCGGCTAGGTGCTTGTCGATATGCAGGATGAAGTCGATCAGAAAGGTGATGGCGTCCATAGGCTCGCGTGGATGACGGTGAGGATTGTTATGTTGGCCGAAAGGGCGGCGGATGCAAAACTGGCCGGACAAGCCGGCCAGTGACGCCCTGGAAGCTCAGACAACCGCTTCCTGTTTTTGTTTTGGCGGCTTGATCAGATTCTCGCGCGACAGGCCCAGCCACATCACGATCGGGCTGGCGACCAGCACCGACGAGTAGATGCCGAAGATGATGCCGATGGTCAGCGCGGTGGCGAAGCCGTGCAGCGCCGCACCGCCGAAGATCAGCATCGACAGCACCATCGCCTCGGTCGAGCCGTGGGTGATGATGGTCCGGCTCATCGTCGAGGTGATCGCGTTGTCGATCACTTGGGCGACGGTCTTGCCGCGCATTGCCGGCTTGCGGAAGTTTTCGCGGATCCGGTCGAATACCACCACCGACTCGTTCACCGAGTAGCCCAGTACCGCCAGCACACCGGCCAGCACGGTCAGCGAGAACTCCCACTGGAAGAACGCGAAGCAGCCGAGAATGATCACCACGTCGTGCATGTTGGCGATGATCGCTGCCACTGCGAAGCGCCATTCGAAGCGCACCGCGAGATAGATCATGATGCCTATGCACACTAGGATCACCGCGGTCAGACCGTGGGTGACCAGCTCCTGGCCCACCTGCGGGCCGATGAACTCGACCTTGCGCAGGTCGACCTGGGTGTTGCCGTCTTTCAGGTACTGCATCACCTGCTCGGACAGCTGCGCCGAAGAGCGGTTGCCCTTGTTCGGCAGGCGGATCATCACGTCACGGCTGGTGCCGAGGTTCTGCACGGCAACGTCGCCCATGCCGAGCTTGTCGAGGCGGTGGCGCACGTCGCTTAGCTCGGCGGCCTGCGCATACTGCACCTCGAGCACGGTGCCGCCGGTGAATTCCACCGAGAAGTTCAGGCCACGGATGACCAGGAAGACCACGGCCAGCACGAAGGTCACCAGCGAGATCGTGGTGGTGAGCCGGCCGTAGCTCATGAACGGGATGTCCCGTTTGATGCGGAAAAACTCCATGATGTCCTCTGCGCTACATCGGGCCGGCATGGAGCCGGCCCCGTTGGCTTACTGTTGCGGTTTCCAGATCTGGCCGATCGAGATCGAGGCCAGTCGGCGCTTGCGGCCGTACCACAGGTTGACGAGGCCGCGCGACACGAACACCGACGAGAACATCGAGGTCAGAATGCCGAGGCAGTGCACCACGGCGAAACCGCGCACCGGGCCGGAGCCGAAGATCAACAGTGCCAGACCCGCGATCAGCGAGGTGACGTTCGAGTCGATGATGGTCGCCCACGCGTGCTGGTAGCCGGCCTGGATCGCCGATGCCGGCGGGAAGCCATGGCGCAGTTCCTCGCGGATCCGCTCGTTGATCAGCACGTTCGAGTCGATCGCCATACCCAGCGTCAGCGCGATCGCCGCGATACCAGGCAGCGTCAGCGTCGCCTGCAGCATCGACAGGATCGCCACCAGGAACAGCAGGTTGCAGCCCAGCGACAGTGCCGAGATCACGCCGAACACGCGGTAGTAGATGAACATGAACACCGCGATCGCCGCGAAGCCCCACATCGTCGAGTGGAAGCCCTTGTCGATGTTATCCTTGCCGAGGCTCGGGCCGATGGTGCGCTCTTCGATGATCTGCATCGGAGCGGCCAGCGAACCGGCGCGCAGCAGCAGCGCCACGTCGTTGGCTTCGGCGGCGTTCATGCTGCCGGAGATTTCCACGCGACCGCCGCCGATTTCACTGCGGATCACCGGCGCGGTCACCACTTCGCTCTTGCCTTTTTCGACCAGGATCATCGCCATGCGCTTGCCGATGTTCTCACCAGTCACCTGGCGGAAGATCGACGCACCGGCCGAGTCGAGGTTGATGTTCACCGCCGGCGCGCCGTTCTGATCGAAGCCAGGCTGCGCGTCGTTGATGTTGTCGCCGGTCAGCTCGACGTCCTTCTTCACCAGAATCTTGGTCGGGCCGCGCGGGGTCAGCTCGTCCAAGAGGTCGTAGCCCACCGGCACATTGCCGGCCATCGCTTCGGCCATCTTGGCCGGGTCGTCTTCGACCATGCGCACTTCCAGCGTCGCGGTGCGGCCGAGGATGTCCTTGGCCTTGGCGGTGTCCTGTACGCCCGGCAATTGCACCACAATGCGGTCGGCGCCAGCCTGCTGGATGATCGGCTCGGCCACGCCCAGCTCGTTCACCCGGTTGTGCAGGGTGGTGATGTTCTGCTTCACCGCGTCGCTTTGCAGGCGGGTGATCTCTTCCGGCTTCAGCGTCAGCGTCAGTTTATAGCTGGTGTCGTCGCTGTTCTGGGTCAGGGTCGGCAGTTGGCGCGCGATGATGTCGGCCGCGTTGTTCAGCGTTTCCTTGTCACGCAGCTGCAGCACCAGTGTGTTGCCGGCGCGGGTGATCGTGCCATAGCGTACCTGCTTGTTCTTCAGCTCGCGGCGGATGTCGCCGGAGTAGCGCTCCATCGTCTTGTCGAGCGCGGCCTTCATGTCGACTTGCAGCAGGAAGTGCACGCCGCCGCGCAGGTCCAGGCCCAGGAACATCGGGTTGGCCTTGATCTGCGACATCCAGGTCGGCGACGCGGCCAACAGGTTCAGCGCGATGATGTAGTTGTCCCCCAGCGTCTGCTGGATCACATCGCGTGCCTTGATCTGGGTGTCGGTGTCCTTGAAGCGGACCTTCAGGCTGCTGCCATCCAGATACATACCATCCGGGGTCAGTTTGTTGGCCTTGAGTGCGTCTTCGATGCGGCCCATCAGCGCGGTGTCGACCGGGATCGACTGTCGGGAGCTGGAGATCTGGACCGCCGGGGTTTCGCCAAAGAAGTTCGGTAGCGTGTAGATCGTCGCAACGATCAGCGCCACCACGATGACGATGTATTTCCAGAGCGGGTAGCGGTTCATGGATTAAGGATATCCATAAGGCACGGGGTCGCCGATCTTGTCGGCGACCCCGGCGCGGGTTACAGAGACTTGAGGGTGCCTTTTTCCAGCTTGGCGGTGATCGCGCCGCGCTGTACGTTGATTTCGACGCCATTGGCGATTTCAACGGTGATGAACTGTTCGCCCGACTTAGTGACTCGGCCGGCTACGCCGCCCTGGGTGATCACTTCGTCGCCTTTGAGCAACTCGGACAGCATCTTCTGATGTTCCTTGGCACGCTTCTGCTGCGGGCGCACCAGCAGGAACCAGAACAGCACGAAGATCACGACCATCGGCAGGAAGCCCATCAGGTCGAGGCCACCCACGGTGGTGTTGGCGAATGCCGGGGTAATAAACATGTGTATCCCTCTCTTATTGATTCGTCGTTGTCGATGATCCGGAGCCGAGCATTGTAGCGACCGGCCCCGGGTTTTCCAACCAGCCTGAAAGTTGGCCGAAAGCCTTGTCAGACTGTGATCGGCGACGATGGTTCGGATGCCTTATGCGCCGCGCGCGCGCTTCATCGCAAACTCGGCGCGGTAGTCCTCGAAACGGTCATCCTCAATCGCCTGACGAATCTCGCGCATCAGTTCCTGGTAGTAGTACAGGTTGTGGATGGTGTTCAGGCGCGCGCCGAGAATCTCGCCGACGCGATGCAGATGGTGCAGGTAGGCGCGGCTGAAGTGCTGGCAGGTGTAGCAGCCGCAGGCTTCGTCGAGCGGACGCTTGTCGTCCTTGTGCTTGGCGTTCTTGATCTTGACGTCGCCCCACTGGGTGAAGATCCAGCCGTTGCGCGCATTGCGGGTCGGCATCACGCAGTCGAACATGTCGATGCCGTTGGCGACGCCGTGCACCAAGTCCTCCGGCGTGCCCACGCCCATCAGATAGTGCGGCTTCTCGGGCGGCAGCATGTCCTTGAGCTCGGTGAGCATGCGGTACATCTCTGGCTTCGGCTCGCCGACCGACAGCCCGCCGATCGCGATGCCGTCGAAACCGATCTGCATCAGCCCCTCCAGCGACTCCTGACGCAAATCGGTGTAAAGGTTGCCCTGCACGATGCCGAACAGCGCGTTCGGGTTCTTCAGATCGTTGAAGGCGCGGCGCGAGCGCTCGGCCCAACGCAGGCTCATCTGCAACGAGTCGCGTGCGGTCTTGTGGTCGACCTGGCCCGGCGTGCATTCGTCCAGCTGCATCACGATGTCCGAGTTGAGCACCGTCTGGATCTTCATCGACACCTCTGGCGACAAGAACAGCTTGTCGCCGTTCACCGGGCTCTGGAAGGTGCAGCCTTCCTCTGTCAGCTTCCGCATATCGGTCAGCGAAAACACCTGAAAGCCGCCCGAGTCGGTCAGAATCGGCTTGTCCCAGCCGATGAACTCGTGCAGACCGCCAAACTGCTCGACGATTTCCAGGCCCGGACGCAACCACAGGTGGAAGGTATTGCCGAGAATGATCTGCGCGCCGATCTCGTTCAGCTCCAGCGGGCTCATCGCCTTGACCGAGCCGTAGGTACCCACCGGCTGGAAAACCGGGGTCTCCACGACGCCATGATTGAGCACCAGCGTGCCACGGCGGGCACCGCCGGAGGTCTTGTGTACGGTAAACTGCAACATGTTTGACGTTGAAATGTTCGAGAATTGGTGAAGAAAATCAGCGTGCTAGTATAACCGAATGCGCCGGGCATCGCCTGTCTTGTGAAAAAGGGCTTGCATTTGTTCTGTGGCGTGTTTAAGATGGCGTCCTCTGCTGATTGCAGGCACGTAGCTCAGCTGGTTAGAGCACCACCTTGACATGGTGGGGGTCGTTGGTTCGAGTCCAATCGTGCCTACCAAACATTATCGATGGAGCAAGCGGAATGAAATTCCGAACTACCACTACCCGTATCGCCCGGTGACGAGCCATGCGGGGTTTTGCTCCAAAGACCCTGAAAGACGAAAAAGTGCGGCTCGTGCCGCACTTTTTTTTTGCCCTTTTTGCTAGCGCGTGCGACAACGTGCTCATTGATAGCTGGAGTTTGACATGCCTGACATTCGCCTGCCCGACGGTTCCATCCGCTCCTTCGAGCAACCGGTCACCGTCCACGATGTTGCCGCCTCGATCGGTGCTGGTCTGGCCCGCGCTGCGCTGGCCGGCAAGGTCGACGGCCAGCTGGTCGACACTTCATACCTGATCAAGAACGATGCCGACCTCGCGATCGTCACCGACAAGGACGCCGACGGTCTGTCGATCATCCGCCACTCCACTGCCCACCTGCTGGCTTATGCGGTGAAGGAGCTGTTCCCTGAGGCGCAGGTGACCATCGGGCCGGAAATCGAAAACGGTTTCTACTACGACTTCGCCTACAAGCGTCCGTTCACCCCGGAAGACCTGCTGGCGATCGAGAAGAAGATGGCCGAGCTTGCGAAGAAGGACATTCCGGTCGAGCGTTACGAGTTGCCGCGCGACGAGGCAATCGCCTACTTCAAATCGATCGGCGAGGCTTACAAGGCCGAGATCATCGAGTCGATCCCGCAGGGTGAGGTGCTGTCCCTTTATAAGGAGGGTGACTTCACCGACCTGTGTCGCGGTCCGCACGTGCCGTCCACCGGCAAGCTGAAGGTGTTCAAGCTGATGAAGGTGGCTGGTGCCTACTGGCGCGGCGACAGCAAGAACGAGATGCTGCAGCGCGTCTATGGCACTGCCTGGGCCAAGAAGGAAGACCTCGAGCAGTACCTGTTCATGCTGGAGGAGGCCGAGAAGCGCGACCACCGTCGCCTCGGCAAGGTGCTTGACCTGTTCCACATGCAGGACGAGGCGCCGGGCATGGTGTTCTGGCATCCGAAGGGCTGGTCGCTGTGGCAGTCGGTCGAACAGTACATGCGCAACCGTCTGACCGAGGCCGGCTACCAGGAAGTGCGCACCCCGCTGATGATGGACCGCAGTCTGTGGGAGAAGTCCGGTCATTGGGAAAACTATCGCGACAACATGTTCACCACAGAGTCGGAAAAGCGTGACTACGCGGTGAAGCCGATGAACTGTCCGGGCCACGTACAGATCTTCAATAGCGGCCTGCGTTCCTACCGCGACCTGCCGCTGCGCCTGGCCGAATTCGGTGCCTGTCACCGCAACGAGCCGTCCGGGGCGCTGCACGGCCTGATGCGTGTGCGCGGTTTTACCCAGGACGATGCGCACATCTTCTGCACCGAAGATCAGCTGATCGACGAGGCGAAGGCCTTCCACAAATTGGCGATGAGCGTCTACGACGATTTCGGCTTCGAGCATGTGGCGGTGAAGCTGAGCTTGCGTCCGGAAAAGCGTGCCGGTTCCGAAGAGGTGTGGGACAAGGCTGAAGCCGGCCTGCGCGCTGCGCTGACCGCTTGCGGCGTGGAGTGGGAGGAGTTGCCGGGCGAGGGCGCCTTCTACGGTCCGAAGGTGGAATACCACATCAAGGACGCGATCGGCCGTTCCTGGCAGTGCGGCACTCTGCAGCTCGACTTCGTGCTGCCGGAACGCCTGGGGCCGGAATATGTCGCCGAAGACAACACCCGCAAGCCGCCGGTGATGCTGCACCGTGCGATCGTTGGCTCGATGGAGCGCTTCCTCGGTATCTTGATCGAGAACTTCGGCGGGGCCTTCCCGGTATGGCTGGCTCCGGTGCAGTTGGTGGTGATGAATATCACTGAAGCGCAGGCTGATTACGCCACCAGCATTGCGGAAGCGCTGAAAAAACAAGGCTTCCGCGTCGAGCTCGACTTGAGAAACGAGAAGATCAGCTATAAAATTCGCGAACACAGCCTGCAAAAGCTGCCGTACCAGATCATCGTGGGCGACAAGGAAAAGGCAGGCGGTTTGGTTGCCGTACGTGCCCGCGGCGAGGACCTCGGGCAACTCACGCTGGACGGCTTTGTTGAGCGTCTTAAGGCAGAATTGCCCGCAGCGTAAGGCGGCAGGCTTGATGAATAAGTAATAGGAGATTTGGCTATAGCTCAGGAACGCGAAGCACGGATCAACGGCGAAATTACCGCCCGCGAACTCCGTCTGGTAGGCACAGAAGGCGAGCAGCTCGGTATCGTGAGTCTGCGTGAAGCAATGGCGTTGGCCGAAGAGAAGGATGTCGATCTGGTGGAGATTTCCCCGACCGCGCAGCCTCCGGTGGCCAAGCTGATGGACTACGGCAAGTTTAAGTACGAAACGTCCAAGAAAAAGCACGAAGCCAAGCAGAAGCAGAAGCAGATCCAGATCAAGGAAGTGAAATTCCGTCCGGGCACTGACGATGGCGACTACAACGTCAAGATGCGCAATCTGGTCCGCTTCCTGACCGACGGCGATAAGGCCAAGATCACGCTGCGCTTCCGCGGTCGTGAGATGGCTCACCAGGACATCGGCCTGGCGCTGCTCAAGCGTGTCGAGGCCGACTTGGCCGAGATCGGCACGGTCGAGCAGTTCCCGCGCCTGGAAGGTCGTCAGATGGTAATGATGGTTGCCCCGAAGAAGAAATAATCGGGTATAATCATCGACTTGGCACGGCAGGGTGACCTGCCGTGTTGATTTTGTGCTGCCCGATTCGGGCGGCGAAAAGCGTGGTGCATGGGTTTCAAGTATCGCAAGATCACCCAGCGCCGAATCTAAGAAAATTCTGCAGGAGCTTTTCCATGCCGAAGATGAAAACCAAGTCGAGCGCGAAAAAACGCTTGAAAGTGTTGGGCAATGGTGGTGTGAAGCGTTCGTTCGCCTTCAAACGTCACATTCTGACCAAGAAGACCACCAAGACCAAACGCCAGCTGCGCGGTACCACCATGGTACGTGCTTGCGATATGGCGTCTGTCGCTAAAATGCTGCCCTACGCTTAAGGAGTTAAACAATGCCACGTGTTAAACGCGGTGTAACCGCTCGCGCTCGTCACAAGAAAGTCCTGGCCCTGGCGAAAGGCTATCGCGGCCGTCGCAAGAACGTCTATCGCATCGCCAAACAGGCGGTGATGAAGGCGGGTCAATACGCTTACCGCGACCGTCGTCAGCGCAAGCGTCAGTTCCGTCAACTGTGGATTGCCCGTATCAACGCGGCGGCTCGCGAGTGCGGTCTGAGCTACAGCAAGTTCATGAACGGCCTGAAGAAAGCCGCGATTGAACTCGACCGTAAGGTCCTGGCTGACATGGCAGTGTTCGACAAGCCGGCTTTTGCCCAAATCGTGGAAAAAGCCAAAGCAAGCCTCGCCTAATCGCTGGAAATTAAAAAGGGAGGCCTTGTCGCCTCCCTTTTTTTTGGTTTGACCCTGATTTGACCGAGATGGCTTGCTCGAGGCGTACGCGCTTGTGGCAAGCCTTCTCCACTATATGGAACGACTCATGCAGAACGTGGACGCAATTGTCGAGTCGGGTCTGGCGGCGCTTTCCGGCGTTACCGACCTCGTCGAACTGGAACAAGTCAAGGCTCGCTATCTGGGCAAGAGCGGCGAGCTGACCGAGCTACTGAAGCAGCTGGGCAAGTTGCCGGCCGAGGAACGCAAGGCCGCCGGCGCCACCATCAACGTCGCTAAGGAGCGCTTTACCGACGCGCACAATGCCCGCCGCGACGCGATCAACAGCGCCAAGCTGGAAGCGCAGCTCGCCGCCGAGGCGCTCGACGTGACCCTGCCGGGCCGTGGTAGCCTGCCGTCCGGCCTGCACCCGGTGACGCTGACGCTGGAGCGCATCAGCGAGCTGTTCCGCTCGATGGGCTTCGAAGTGGCTGACGGTCCGGAGATCGAGACCGACTTCCACAACTTCCAGGCGCTGAACATCCCCGAGAATCACCCGGCCCGCGCGATGGCCGACACCTTCTACGTCGAGGGCGGCAATCTCTTGCGCACGCACACCTCGCCGATCCAGGTGCGCTACATGCTCAACAACGAGCCGCCGATCAAGATCGTAGCCCCAGGCCGCGTCTACCGCGTCGACTCGGACGCGACCCATTCGCCGATGTTCCACCAGATGGAAGGTCTGTGGGTGGAAGAGGGCGTGAGCTTCGCCGACCTGAAGGCGGTGATCACCGACTGGCTACGCCGCTTCTTCGAGCGCGACGACCTCCAGGTGCGCTTCCGTCCATCGTTCTTCCCGTTCACCGAGCCGTCGGCCGAGGTGGACGTGCTGGGCGAGCGCGGCTGGCTGGAAATCGGCGGCTGCGGCATGGTGCACCCGAACGTGCTGCGCAACGTCAACATCGATCCGGAAAAATACACCGGTTTCGCCTTCGGCTTCGGCCTCGATCGCTTTGCGATGCTGCGCTACGGGGTCAACGACCTGCGCCTGTTCTTCGACAACGATCTCACTTTCCTGAAACAGTTCAACTGAGCGCGGCAGGGTAAAGAACAATGCAATTTTCTGAACAGTGGTTGAGAAGCTGGGTTAATCCATCGATCGACAGCGACGCGCTGTCCTACCTGCTGACGATGGCGGGTCTGGAAGTGGAAGAGGCCGAAGCGGCCGCGCCGGCGTTTACCGGCGTGGTGGTTGCCGAAGTGAAAGAAGTCGCCAAGCACGAGAACGCCGACCGCCTGCGCGTGACCAAGGTCGACGCGGGCACCGGCGAGCTGGTGCAGATCGTCTGCGGTGCGCCGAACGTGGCCGTCGGCCTGAAAGTACCGTGCGCGCTGCCTGGGGCAGTGCTGCCGGGCGACTTCAAGATCAAGCCGACCAAGATGCGCGGCGTCGAGTCGGGCGGCATGCTGTGTTCCGGCAAGGAGCTGGGCGTGCCGGACGAGGTGGATGGCCTGCTGGTGTTGCCGGTCGACGCGCCGGTGGGGCAGAGCATTCGCGACTACCTGTCGCTGGACGACAGCCTGTTTACGCTGAAGATCACCCCGAACCGTGCCGACAGCCTGTCGATCAAGGGCATCGCCCGCGAAGTGGCTGCGCTGACCGGTGCGGCGCTGTCGCCGGTGGTGATCGCTCCGGTCGCGCCGGTGATCGACGACAAGCTGGCCGTTGCCATTGACGCGCCGGCAGCCTGCGGTCGCTACGTGGGTCGCATCATCAAGAACATCAACGCCGCTGCGCCGACGCCGGACTGGATGCGCCGTCGCCTGGAGCGCTCTGGCCTGCGTTCGATCTCTGCGGCAGTCGACATCACCAACTATGTGCTGCTCGAGTTGGGTCAGCCGATGCACGCGTTCGACCTTGCCAAGCTGCAGGGTGGTATCACCGTGCGCATGGCCAAGCCGGATGAGAAACTGGTCTGCCTGAACGAGAAGGAAGTGGCGCTCGCCGAGGACATGCTGGTGATCGCCGACGACGCTAAGGCCTTGGCGATCGGCGGTATCATGGGCGGCCTGGAGAGTAGCGTCACCGATGCGACCCGCGACGTATTCCTGGAAAGCGCCTTCTTCGCGCCGGATGCGATCGCTGGCCGTGCCCGCTCGCTCGGCTTCGGTTCCGACTCATCGTACCGCTTCGAGCGCGGCGTCGACTTCGCGCTGCAGCACGAGGCGATTGAGCGCGCCACCCAGCTGCTGATTGATATCTGCGGTGGCGAGGCCGGTCCGGTTACCGAAACCGTCGGTGAGCTGCCGGCGCGTGGCGAAGTGACAGTGCGTACCGCCCGTGTCGCCAAACTGTTGGGCGTGGTGCTGTCGGCCGAACAGATTGCCGACATCCTGACTCGCCTGGGTCTGCCGCATCGCGCCACCGCCGACGGCTTCGCCGTCAGCGCGCCGAGTTTCCGCTTCGACATCGCGATCGAGGAAGACCTGATCGAGGAAATCGCCCGTGTCTACGGGTACGATGCGATCCCGTCGGACACCCCGCGCTCCGGCATGCGCATGCTGCCGCTGCCGGAAGAGCGCCGCCCGCGCGAGGCGCCGCGCCACCTGCTGGCCGGCCGCGACTACCAGGAAGTGGTCACCTATGCCTTCGTTGAGGAAAAGTGGGAGGCTGACTTCGCCGCCAACTCCGACCCGGTGCGTCTGATCAACCCGATCGCAAGCCAAATGAGCGTGATGCGCTCGACGCTGATTGGCGGCTTGGTCGACGTGTTGGTGGGCAACCTGCATCGCAAGCAGCCGCGCGTGCGCGTGTTCG
Organism: Crenobacter oryzisoli; assembly: GCF_030385785.1. Classification (GTDB taxonomy): domain Bacteria; phylum Pseudomonadota; class Gammaproteobacteria; order Burkholderiales; family Chromobacteriaceae; genus Crenobacter_A; species Crenobacter_A oryzisoli. The sequence goes on along the minus strand of NZ_JAUEDK010000005.1, from coordinate 54,564 downwards.
AGCTGGCGCGCGTATTCAGCAAGGCTGGCGACGGCTTCGACCAGCCGGAACGCATTGGTGGCCTCGCCTGGGGGCCGCGCTTTGCCGAGCAGTGGGGTGCGAAGGGTGAGCGCGTCGATTTCTACGACGTGAAGGCCGATGTCGAGGCGCTGTTGGCGCCGCGCGTCGCCGAGTTCCGTAAGGTGAGTCACCCGGCGCTGCATCCGGGCCGCTCGGCCGAGGTGCTGGTCGACGGCCAGGTCATTGGCGTGATCGGCGAGCTGCATCCGCGCTGGGTGCAGGGCTACGACCTGCCGAGCGCGCCGGTGCTGTTCGAGCTCGACTTCGAGGCGGTGCTGTCGGCCAAGCTGGTCAAGGCGCAGCCGGTGTCGAAATTCCAGGCGGTGCGCCGCGATCTGGCGCTGGTGGTCGATGAGGCGGTGAGCTACGGCGAGCTGCTGGCCCTGCTACGCGCTGCCGCACCAGCCATCGTCACCGACATCGGCCTCTTTGACGTATACCGCGGCAAGGGCGTGGACGAGGGCAAGAAGAGCTTGGCGTTCCGCATCCAGCTGCAGGATGCCGCCAAGACGCTGACCGATGAGGAAGTCGAGGCGGCGATCGCCGCGTTGTTGGCTGCCGCCAACGCCAAGGGCGCGGTGCTGCGCGCCTGATCCATGCATGACCAGCCGCCCCTTGCTTGTCAGGGGGCGCGCTTTGATTTACTTTCGTTGCTGCAGTAAGGGGAAATCATGACTTTGACGAAGGCCGAGCTGGCTGATCTATTGTTCGACCGAGTGGGTTTGAACAAACGTGAAGCCAAGGACACGGTAGAGACGTTCTTCGAAGAAATCCGTACTGCGCTGGAGTCCGGTGACGCGGTCAAGCTGTCGGGCTTTGGCAATTTCCAGTTGCGCGACAAGCCGCAGCGCCCGGGCCGCAACCCGAAGACCGGGGAAGAGATCCCGATCACCGCCCGTCGCGTTGTGACCTTTCACGCGAGTCAGAAACTCAAGGGAATGGTTGAACAATTCCATGCCAACGACTAAGGCTGAACTTCCGCCAATCCCGGCCAAGCGCTACTTCACCTTGGAAGAGGTGAGCGAGCTGGCCGGTGTTAAACCGCACGTACTGCGCGCGTGGGAAGAAACCTTCGCGCCGCTGCGCGACACGCGTCAGCGCGGTGTGCGCCGTCACTACCAGCACCGTGATGTGCTGATGGTGCGCAAGCTGCGCGACCTGATGTACGACGATGGTTTTGCCGGCCGCCCGGGCCAGGCGGCCGGTGGTGCGACGCTGACCGCACAGCAGGTGCGCAGCGAGCTGGAGACTATTCTGACGGAATTAAACAACGGGATTGGCAAATCCTAGCCGCGTGTTTATAATGCGAGGCTCGACAGTCGGGGTGTAGCGCAGCCTGGTAGCGCACCTGCATGGGGTGCAGGGGGTCGGAAGTTCGAATCTTCTCACCCCGACCAATCGAACAACTAAGAATGTCAGGTTACTTAGAAGCCGGCGCTAGCCGGCTTTTTTATTGTCTTTTTTGTTTTTCGTGACTTTTGCATAATGAGTCGCACTGTGTGCCTCCTCTAAAGATCGCCAGGGCGTACTGCTGACGATTGCCCTCCCCCCGCCATCCTCGTTCTGATTACCCGACTGACTCATTACCGCCAGTAGCGTCCTGTGGTCGAAATGGCTTTTCTCTTTTGAAGCCTGATAACGCCCGCCTGTCGTGAGGAAAGGCCTGCCACAGCACTTTGTCTTCAATTATCCTTACGTCATTAAAGTGAGTGCGCGAAACGATCCTGCTGTGTTGCTGCCTGCCGAGATGGTGTCGCTCAACGGCTTGTCAGTACTTTGGATAGGGTCAGGTTCAAGGTCTGGTTCGTTATGTCTAACAGGCTATTGATCAGTGCCGTGCCATTGCCGGGATCGCTGGTCGCGGGGTTGCTGAATAATGAGGCTGTAGTGCCCGGCTTGCCGAGCGACGTTGTCAGGTTCTGCGCAAGAATCTCATCACCGACAGGCAAGATGACTGTGGTGAAGGTAGGTGCTTGGCAGCAACGCAGCCGGTTATTCGGTACGGTAGCTATCTGAGTGGCTGGGGGGGGGCTTGTGACGTCTGGAGTGATTGGGCTGCCGTCCCAGTTGCGATCGGGGCTGTGCCAGTCATTTCGGCCGTATATGCCGAACGGACTGCGACCATCGTAGGCCTGGGCCGCAATAGAATGGAGCGTAGCCGCAAGCAATAGCATGAAGGCTATTGGCCGCCCCCCGGCTTTGGACAACTTCATTGCCTTTTCTCCCAAACCCCTCGGCGTCATGGTGTGATTGCCACGGCGTGCCGGGCTTGGTGTTGCGGCGCCAATGCCGTTCTCGCCCGCTGATTTTAATCAATAAATATAAACATTTATCATTAATGTGGGTCCCCATGATTGTTGTAGTGGAGAGATAGCCAGCTGTCCAGTTGGGCTCGAGTCATGCTGATGCGTTGGCTATGCTCCGATGATTCGTGCCCAAATTCGGTCCAGAGGATGAGTGGCAGTTAGCAGCTATAAATGCGCGTCGGTTTTAAAGATCGGTGTGCTTTTTCGTAAGCTTGAAGCCGTTCAGTAGAAACTCTTCTGAACGGTGGACTACCGGCCTGGCGGACTCGCTTGAGCATTCGGGTCGAAGGCTGTGCTTGGAGTATAGGGTGACCCGGTTGTCCCGCTGCACCAGATTGCAGACCTGCCAGTGGTGGGGGTAGCGGTAGCAAAAGGGCTGGCTAGGTGGGCGCGTAGCCGCTCGGTCAGGGCGATGCCCTTGGGGGCGTGGGACCTCGATCTTGACCTCGATATGTCCGCTTGGTACGGCGGCCAGCGTCGATCTGACCACTGTGGTGGCGGCCGGGTATTTCCACCTTGATTTGCTCTAGCGGTGCAATCTCGTCACGCTGCGCTTGCCGCGTGCGGCGCGAGCATCCGGGTGACATCCTGCCGTTGGCGCGCCATTTCATCGGTCGCTACGGCCAGCGCCTTGGTACACGGACCCACAGCTGAGCGATGCGATAAAGACGGCCTTGCTCGGCTATGCTTGCCCGGGCAATATCCGTGAGTTGGAGAGTTCGCTGCATTGTGCGCTCTTGACCGTCGATCACGGCCTGATCAAACTGCGCCACCTTTCGCTGCGTGGCGGCGGCATGGCCCAGTCGATCTCTGCGACGGCCGGCACGCCGCCGGTCTGGCCGAACAGATTATCGCGGCCAAGCCGGACGTGCACCAGCGTGTCGAGCGGCTGCTTCTGGCGTTGAGGCTGGCTCGCGATGTGCTGTGAACCCTAACGAAGTGGCAACGGCCTGTTGCCGTCGCCTCCCGCCGTATTGCACAAGGACACTCAATGGAATACCGCCCGCTTGGTACGACCGGCCTCCAGGTCAGCCTGATCACTCTCGGCACGATGACCTGGGGGGAGCAGAACAGCGAGACGGACGCACATCGTCAGATCGAGCTGGCGCTCGACCACGGCGTCAACCTGATTGACGTCGCCGAGATGTATCCGGTACCGCCGCTTCCGGAAACCCAGGGCGAGACCGAGCGCATCGTCGGCAGCTGGCTGCGCAGTGCCCCTGGCAACCGCCAGCGCGCGCTGATCGCCACCAAGGCGACTGGCCCGATCCACGACCCGCAGCGGCCTAGCCATATCCGTGGCGGCCGCAACCATTTCGACCAGGCGAGCTTGGCCGAGGCACTGGATGGCAGCCTCAAGCGGCTCGGCACCGACTATGTGGATCTCTACCAGTTGCACTGGCCTGACCGTCGCACCAACTTCTTCGGTCAACTGGGGTATCGCTGGGACGACACCCCCGACGACAGTGTGCCGATCGAGGAGACGCTGGTCGCCCTGAAAGGCTTCATCGATGCAGGCAAGGTGCGCTACATCGGCCTGTCCAATGAGACGCCGTGGGGGCTGGCGCGCTTTATCGCCGCCGCCGAGAGGCTCGGCCTGCCGCGCGTAGCCAGCATCCAGAATCCGTACAGTTTGCTCAACCGGAGCTTCGAGGTGGGTTTGGCCGAATTCAGCCAGCGCGACCGAGTCGGCCTGCTGGCCTATTCGCCATTGGGCATGGGAGTGCTGTCGGGCAAGTACTTGGGGGGGGCCCGTCCGGAAGGGGCGCGGCTGACGTTGTTCGAACGTTTCATCCGCTACAGCAACCCGCAGGCGCAGGCCGCCACCTCCGAATACGTGGCGCTGGCGCAGCGCCACGGCCTGAGCTCGGCGCAGTTGGCACTGGCCTATGTGAATAGCCGGCCGTTTGTCACTACCAACATCATCGGCGCGACCACGCTGGCGCAGCTGCAGGAGAACCTCGACAGCATCAAGCTGACGCTGTCCGACGAGATCCTCGTCGAGATCGAAGCGATCCACACCCGCTGGCCGAATCCGGCACCGTAAGCGCTCCGCGTTTCGTCCTTCCAAACCCCGCCTTGGCGGGGGGGGTGTCTTGGCGCGTGGCCAGTGGTGCAGGTGGCGTGCAGGGGGAAATGAGACGAACGGGCCGTGTACCTTCGGGGGCGCCGCCCGTTTTGCGTGTTGGGGTCAGTGGCCGAGTGTAGCGGAGTACTGCAACGTCTCGATCGGCATCGCCAGGTGGTAGCCCTGAGCGTAGTCGCAGCCGACTTCGCGCGCGATGTCGAGCTGGCGGCCGCTCTCAATGCCCTCGCTGATCACCCGTGCGCCGTGCAGGTGCAGAATATCCACCAACTGGGCCAGTGTGTCGCGCAGGTCCGGGCGCATCAGAGCCAGCCGCATCAGGCGCTTGTCGAGCTTCACGTAGTCGGGTTCGAGCAGCCAGACCCGCTCCAGATTGGAGGCGCCTTGGCCGAAGTCGTCGAGGGCGATGCGGAAGCCTAGCTGGCGATAACTCTTGATTGCCTCTAGGAGGCGTGCCGGATCGCTGACCGCATCCTCGACTACCTCCAGACAGATCCGTCCGGCCGGCACGCCCAGCTCGGTCAACACGTCGGCGAAATAGCTGCCGTGGGTCTCGTTGACGTTGACCAGATGCTGGGCGTTGACGTTGAGGAACAGTGACAGGCCTGTCGGAGGCTGTTGGCGCAGAAAATTGAGCAGGTGCAGGCTGCGCAGCAGTCGGTCGAGGAATACGGTGCGCTTGGGGGATGTCTCGGCCGCGAACATCAGGGTCGGCGGAAACTGGCTGCCGGAACGGTCGGCTACCCGAGCCAGCGCCTCGAGCGCATAGGGGGTGAGGCGGCCGTCCTGCAGCGAGAAGATCGGCTGGAAAACACTGCGGAAACGCCAGTCCTCGTGGCGGGCGCCGATGCGCGACGGATGCTGGATGAGCGGGGTGCTTTCGAAACCGTGGCGGGCGAGCAGGCAGTTGATGTACTCGAGCTTGGCCGCGTCGATGACCGATGCGTCGCTCACCTCGGTGCCGCCGGTCGGTCGGGTCAGGACATGGTCCATGGCGTGATCCTAAGTGGCGCTGGGCCGTCTAAAAAATTGGCCGAACACGCAGTTCGGCCCAAGGTTATCGAGAGGAGAAGAGAAGCGTGCCTGTCAGTGGATGGAGGGCTCCTTAGCGGTTGGGCTGCGGGGTAAGGCGCAGGTAGGGGCGCACGGCGCGGTAGCCGCGCGGAAATTTCTCGCGGATTACCGCCTCGTCCTGCAGCGACGGAACGATCACCACCTCGTCACCATCCTGCCAGTTGGCCGGGGTGGCAACGCTGTGATGGTCTGTCAGCTGCAGCGAGTCGATCACGCGCAGGATCTCGTTGAAGTTGCGGCCGGTGCTGGCCGGGTAGGTAATGGTGAGGCGCACCTTCTTGGCTGGGTCGATCACGAACACCGAGCGTACGGTGTGGGTGCTGCTGGCGTTCGGGTGAATCAGGTTGTACAGCTCGGAGACCTTGCGGTCAGCGTCGGCGATGATCGGGAAGTTGACTGTGGTGTTCTGCGTCTCGTTGATGTCGCCGATCCACTTCTTGTGGGCGTCGACCGGGTCGACCGACAGTGCGATTGCCTTGACGTTGCGACGGGCGAACTCGTCCTTCAGCTTGGCGGTGGCGCCCAGTTCGGTGGTGCACACCGGGGTGAAATCGGCAGGATGCGAGAACAGTACGCCCCACTGGTCGCCGAGCCATTCGTGGAAGTGGATGGTGCCTTCACTGGATTCCTGAGTGAAGTCCGGTGCGGTATCGCCAAGACGCAAACTCATCGTGATCTCCAAGCTGGGTGGAAGAAGCTTCGATGGGGCAACTATACGTCATGGCCGTTATTTCTTAAAATGATGAAAAATCATCATTAAATCACTATTTGTTCTTAATTGAGCAGAATGACGCGTTGTGGCTAGTACATGGGCCTCGGCTGGGCAGAGAGAGTCGGGCAGGGGGAAGGTGCCGGCCAACGGGTTGGCGGTTGGGGGCATCGGGCCGGTCGTGGCACAATGCCGGCAAGTCTGCAGGGCGAATCAGGCGGCGTCGAGGTAGTCGTAGCCAGCCCAGTCGAGCGCGTAGCCGCGCTGGTTGCGGGCCGCCTGAACCGAGCGGATGAGGCCAGTACGCCCCATGTAATCGAGCTGTTCGAGAACGGTTTCGGTGGTGTATTCGCCGCCCGACTCCCGCTCCAGTTCGCGCAGCAGCCGGCGCTCCTCGACGAACTGGGTACTCAGCCGCTTGATCAGCTGCAGGATGCGGAAAATCAAAAATTCGTTGCGGGCCATTGCTTGTTAAACAGACATGTACGATGTGTGACATATTCGTTATCTGTCATAAATGGCGGGTCCGTCAAGATTTGTGAACGTAATATTTCAAATGTAGATGCGATGACTTCTTACTCCACCGACTCCGACTCGCCGTGCATCGCACTGTGCTCGACAGCACTGGGTGACAATGTCTGCCGCGGCTGCGGGCGTACCTTCATCGAGGTCGCCGAGTGGAGCGCACTGCCCGGTGCCGATAAGGCGGCGATTTGGGATTGCCTGCCGGCGAGACGCCAGGCGATCGCGCTGGCCGCCTGTCTGGGGCGCACGCTCGAACAGCTCGACGTGGATGAGGATGGGACGGAGTGGGCTAGGCTGACGCATCCGAGCGCTGGGGTGGTGCAGTTCGCGTTGCGAGCTGATCCGGATGGGTGGCGGCTGTGGGCGCGCCGTGCCGGAAGTCCGTCCGAATGTCTGACTAAACCGCTGGCCGACGAGGCCGAATTGGCCGAAACGGCGGCGCGCCGACTGGTGGGTTGGCTGCGCGGCGAGTGGCCCGCTGTGGCGGACTGAGCGTCACCGCCGGTAGGCGTATTTGATCTGGAACAAGTCAGTGTCATTGCTGACTTTTTTTATGCCTTCCTTGTTTTACTATGGCGGCTTGGCGCCAATCGCGGTATAAAAATGCGGAAGACATCAAATGGAAAGCCATCTCACCATGGTTTCCTTAATAAAAACACTGGGTAGCAAGCCTGGAGGGTGGAGAATGGAGTGGTTCTGGAAGCTGTATGACGGGGTGGAGCGGACCTTTTGGAACTCGCTTACGAAGAAGCTGTGCAGCTTCTTTTTTATCAGCCTGTTTCAGCTGGTGATGGTCGGCTTCGTTTACTACCTGCTGCATGACCTGCGCGGCCTGCTGCATGGCCAGCGGCTCGACGCGGCGACACTGGCTCAGGTCGAGGGGCGCATTGACAGCGGGCTGATCTGGCTCGGGGTGATCTGGGTGCTGTCCTTCCTGTTCATCGCCGGCATGGTGGCCTATCTGCGCTACCTGATCGTGCGCCCGATCGAGCGGATCATCGCGATCTTCCGCGAGATCGGCGCCGGGCAGGGCGACCTGTCGCGCGACATTCCGTCGATCACTCACGACGAAATCCGCGAGTTGTCCGAATCCTACAATGTGTTCCTGAAGAAGATGCGCGAGATCATCACCAATGTGCGGCTGATGACGATTCGCATCGCGATGGATTCGGCGCGCACCCGGCAGAACGTCGGTGAGTCGCTGGGCAGCGCGCAGCGGCAGGATGCGCTGGCCAGCGAGGTGCAGACCTCCAGCGACCAGACCACGCAAGGCATCAACCAAGTCAGCGACCAGACTCAGGCGATCTCTGGCAGTACCGCGGTCAACCTGGAGGTGGCGCGTTCTTCATACAGCGAGCTGCAGGAGGTGACCGAGCGCATCGTGCAGATCAGCGAACGGGTAGGGCGCTTCAATGGCACCGTTGATGACTTGAATCAACGCTCAGCCAGCATCAAGACCATCGTCGATCTGATCAAGGACATCTCCGATCAGACCAATCTGCTGGCACTGAACGCCGCGATTGAAGCGGCACGTGCTGGTGAGCAGGGCCGGGGGTTCGCGGTGGTGGCCGATGAGGTGCGCAAACTGGCCGAGCGGGTGAAGTCGGCCACCAATGAGATCTCCGGCAACATCGACGGTATGCTGGAGCTGGTGTCCGAAACCCAGCGCGAGACCAACCAGATCACTGATGACACCGAGGTGGCGCGCGAGGTGGTGGCAAAGGCTTCTCAGCACTTTGGCAAGATCGTCGGTGATTATGAGCAGACGGTGGGTAGCTTGAGCGAGATCGCCCAGACCATGGAGCTGTTCGCCCAGACCAACCGCCAGGTCAACGCCAACGTCACCGACATCCACCAGTTGGGCCAGCAGGTAACCCAGCGCCTGCGTCGCACCGAGGAGGTGTCGGCCAAGCTCGCCAAGGCGGCCGAGGATGTACAGGACACGGTGTTCCGCTTCATCGTTGGCGAGGGCGAGTTTCACCACATCATGGGCTCGGCCCGTCGTATTCGCGAAGAGCTGCAGCGCGTGCTGGAGCGCCATGCTGCCAGTGGCCTCAACCTGTTCGATCAGCAGTACCAGCGAGTGCCGGGCACCGAGCCGGCCAAGTACCGTACCAGCTACGATGCCAAGGTGGAGGGCGAGTTGCAGCCGCTGTTCGACCGGCTGGTGCGTGAGGTGGATGGCGGGCGCTTCTGCCTGATGGTCGACAGCAAGGGTTATGCACCGACCCACAACAGCTTCCTGTCGCGACCACTTACCGGCAATACCGAGAAGGATTTGGCCGAAAGCCGCGACAAGCGCCTGTTCAACGATGCGGTAAGCCTGCGTGCCGCTGGCAATACCAAGTCGTTCCTGTTGCAGACCTATGCGCGTGACACCGGCGAGATTCTTACCGAGCTCGATCTTCCGCTGAGTGTCGGCGGCCGTCATTGGGGAGCTTTGCGGTTCGGCTTCAACCCGGAGAAGCTACTGGAAGGATTGAGCGTCTAGCCGTTCGACCAAGCTGGGAAGGATAAGGGCGACTTTTCGGTCGCCCTTTTCTATGGCCTCGTTGTGGCGCGTCTGTCTTCGTCATCCCGGCCTAGTGAATCGGCCGGCGGTAATGCCGTTCGTCAGGCTTCGCGGATGGGAACGGCCGTCCTCGTGATGACAAACGGCCGATCCAAGGGCCGGCCGTTGGAGGGGGCAAGAGCCTAGTCGTGCACGGTCAAGCGGCATCCAGCTGCGAAGTGCACAGGGGGCAGCGGGTGGCCTTTAGCGGAATGCTCGACAGGCAGTGCGGGCAATCCTTGGTGGTCGCCTCGACCGGAGCCGGAGCCTCTTCGCGCTTTAGGCGATTGATCGCCTTTACCAGCATGAAGATCGCGAACGCGACGATGAGGAAACTCACCAGGGCGTTGATGAACAGGCCGATATTCAACGTGACTGCGCCGGCAGCCTTGGCGGCGGCAACCGATACGTACGGGCCGGCCTGCTTGGTGCCTTCCTTCAGTACGATGAACAGGTTGGAGAAGTCGACGTTGCCGATCAGCAGGCCGATCGGAGGCATGATCACATCGTCGACCAGTGACTTGACGATGGAGCCGAATGCTCCACCGATAACGACACCGACCGCCAGGTCGATCACATTGCCGCGCATGGCAAATTCTTTGAACTCTTTGAGCAGCGCCATCGCTGGGACTCCTTGGGTGGTGGGTGAAGTTGCTAGAACATTCGATCTAGCCATGCCAAATGGTAAGCGATTGTTTGAATCTCGCAAACCTTGCGATCCGGGTTGGGGCTCAATACATGGTCAGTCGAGCCAATACTCTAGGCAGTGCTCCCGGGTAGGGCTACTATCGTGACAACCCATGTCGAAGCAGAGTGAACGCGCCGCGAGGCCGGATTGCTGTATGTCCGACGCGGCAAGGACAACAAGGCGTAAATGAATAGCTTGGTTTGTTTGAACGAGGCGGCGGTTGCCGCATTGGGGATGGTCGTGCCACAGGATCATGGCGGGAGGGCGACATGATGCTGGCGATGCGTCAGGAGGAGGCGTCGCGCTGGTTGGCCGAGCGGCTGGCTGGGCCGGCAAGAGACGACCTAAGCGGCGACCTGCCGGCGCCGATCCTGCTGACTGCGCCGCGCCCGGCCGCGGTACTGATTCCGCTGTTGTGGCACCCGGAGTCCCCCACCGTGCTGCTGACCCGCCGTGCCGACAACCTGAGTCAGCATCCGGGGCAGGTGAGCTTCCCCGGCGGCAAGGTCGATCCGCACGACGCGGGGCCGGTGGCTGCGGCGTTGCGCGAGGCGCATGAGGAGGTCGGTCTCGACCGTGCTGCAGTGCAGGTGGTCGGCATGCTACCGCTCTATAACACCATCACCAATTTCGTGGTCACCCCCGTGGTCGGCCTGATTGCGCCACCGGTACAGCTGACGCCTGCGCCGGGCGAGGTGGCCGAGGTGTTCGAGCTGCCGCTGGAGCTGGCGCTCGATATCGGACGCTACCGTCGCGAGGCGTTCCTACGCGACGGCGAGCGACACCACCGGCTGGTGCTCGACTTCGATGGCCAGCGGGTGTGGGGTGCGACGGCGGCAATGCTGTACCGGCTGGCGTTGCAATTGGGCGACTAAGAAGCGATCAGCGGGAGGGGGCGTCGATCCCGTCTGACAATGCCTTCCGAGCCTTGTTGCGCTGCCTTGCCTGCACCGCTGAACGGCAAGGTTGGTCGAATCGCTTTTACTCGGTCAATGCAAAACGCGCCCTCTGGGGCGCGTTGTTCGCTTCAGCTGCCAAGCTCGGGTCAGATGCTGAAGCGCATCGACAGGTCGACCGCCTGCACGTCTTTGGTCAGCTTGCCGACTGAGATGCGGTCGACACCGGTTTCAGCGATTGCGCGCACGGTGGCGAGGTCGATGCCGCCGGACGCTTCCAGCTCGGCGCGGCCGGCACTGCGGCGAACTGCCTCGCGCATATCGTCGAGGCTCATATTGTCGAGCAGTATCAGGCGGGCACCGGCGGCGAGCGCTTCGTCGAGTTCGGCTAAGGTTTCCACCTCGACCTGTACAGTGACGTCCTGTGGTGCCAGCGCGAACGCCGCCTGTAGCGCCGGGGCGATGCCGCCGGCAGCCATGATGTGGTTTTCCTTGATCAGGATGCCGTCGTACAGGCCGACGCGCTGGTTGTGGCCACCACCGGCTGCCACCGCGTATTTCTGCGCCAGGCGTAAGCCTGGGACGGTCTTGCGCGTGTCCAGAATGCGCGCGCGGGTGCCGGCGACGACGTCCACATAGCGACGTGCTTCCGTGGCCACTGCCGACAACAATTGCAGGAAGTTCAGTGCCGAGCGCTCGCCGGTGAGCAGCGCGCGGGCTGGGCCGCTCAGTTCACACAGCACCGTGTCGGGCGCTACCTGGCTGCCTTCGGCTACCAGCCAATGCACTGTGATGCTCGGGTCGATCTGGCGGAAGCATTCCTCGAACCAGGCCTGGCCGCAGATCACTGCGGCTTCGCGTGCGATCACGGTGGCGCGGCCAGCGGTGTCGGCAGCGATCAGCAGGGCTGTCCAGTCGGTACGGCCGATGTCTTCGGCCAGCGCGAGGCTGACTTGCTGGGCGATCAAGTGGGCGGCGGGCAGGGCGGCGGGCATGGCGGTGAATCTTTCAGGCAAAACAGTAAGGATAACTGCGGCGCAGGCTCGTGTCATTCGTGGCGGCCGGCAGGCTCTGGTACCATGACGGCATAGTCAGTGCTTACCCGCGCAATGAATTTCACCGCTGCCCTGTTTTCCCCTTCTATTCTGCTGATCGCCGATCTGCTTGCCGGCGGCGTGCTCGGCTTGGCAGTCTGGCGGGTGCATTGGCGTCGGCTGCCACCGGCGGCGATGAATGCCTGGCTCGGTGCGACAGTGCTGACGATGGTGATGTGGATGGTGCGCGGTGGCTATCTGCCCGGCCTGAATTACCACCTGCTCGGCGCCACCGTGCTGACGCTGATGATGGGGCCATGGCTGGCTCTGTTGGCATTGGCATTGGTGATGCTGGTGTCGACTGCCTACGGGCTCGGTGACTGGCAGGCGGCCGGGTTGAGCTTTCTGATTAGCGTGGTGCCGCCGGTGATGCTGAGTGCCGTGGCGCTGAAGCTGACCGAGCGCTTCCTGCCGCCGAATCTGTTCGTCTATATCCTCGGTAATGGTTTTCTGGCCGGTGGTGCCAGCTTCTTCGTTTCCGGTGCCTGCGGTGTGCTGGCGCTGGCACTGGCTGGCGCGTACCCGAGTGATCTCCTGTTCTTCGAAGCCTTGCCGTTCTATTTTCTGTTGTCGTGGTCGGAGGCGTTCACGTCGGGCTTGCTGACCGCAATATTGGTGGTGTATCGGCCGCATTGGATGGCTACCTTCGATGATGTGCGTTACCTGAACGACAAGTCGGACGATTAGGTCGGGGTGTTTCGGCGGCCCTGTCCCCGCCAGGTTGTTGCATACCGCATTGAATTGATAACCGGGTAGCTGCCCTCGGCACGGCATGGGCATGGGCGCCGCAAAGCAGTACTTGGGTGACTTGCGCGTCCGGTAATGAGGGGCGGCTGATAAGCCACAATGTTTTCCTGCTTGTTGAACCAGCTCTGGTTATTGTCGAGAGTCTGCCGTCTGTGTTGGTATCAGTTCGCGCTACCCGCTTGAGGCGCTGCAATTCGCCGGGTGGGGGGGCCTGGCGAGGTGGGCTGTGAGTCAGCTAGGAGGCATTGCTGGAACGGCGAGTGGCATGTCGACATAGTTGCGAAGTGCTATGATTTTGGCATTTTGATGCGTAGGGGCTGTAGATGGAACCGTACTTGGCCCACAGTGAATGGATAGACTGGCAGCATCCGGCGGTGCTCACCAAGGCGCGCGAGCTGACCGATGGTGCGAGTGATGCGCAACAAGTAGCGCAGCGCTGTTTCGAGTTCGTCCGAGATCGAATCCGTCACAGCTGGGACTACCGCGATGATCCGTTCAATCCGGTGACCTGCCGGGCATCGGACGTGTTACTTCATGCGACCGGCTACTGTTATGCGAAGAGTCATCTGCTCGCTGCGCTGCTGCGCGCCAACGGGATTCCAGCCGGGCTCTGCTATCAGTATCTATCGCTGGAGGGTGGTGGCTTCCCCTACACTCTGCACGGCCTGAACACAGTCCATCTGGAGTCAGTCGGCTGGTACCGGATCGACCCGCGCGGCAACAAGCCGGGGGTCGACGCGCAGTTCTGTCCGCCGCTGGAGCGCTTGGCCTTCCCTGCCGACGACCGCGTTGGAGAGCGCGACTATGCAACGAACCTGCCCGAGCCGTTGCCCGAAGTGGTCGGGCTGCTGACGCGTAATGCGACGGTGCGGGAGGTATATGCGGATCTCCCGATCCTGGCCGAGGCGGTGGTTGGGCCGGCTAGGTAGGAGGGTTGTGGAACGGGACAACAGAATGGTGAGGCTGTGGCTATGATGCGGCCGGATTTATGGCCCGTTTGAGTCGCTGCCGGGTCTTAGGTCAGCATCGGCCGGGCGAAAAAAAGCCCGGCATCCCCGTAATGCGGGCGGCCGGGCGAGTGGACTGACTGAGAGTCGCTTGGAAACTTAGAACAGGTGGCTCATGCCCAGGGTGAAGACCTGCGGGTCGGCCCCTTTGGCCAGCGCCGCCTTGTCGGTACCGATGCCACTGGTGTAGAGCGGGTCGGTGACGAAGTTGGCGTTCTGCTGCGCGTTGTTCAGGATCTTGGTGCCGTAGAGGAACAGCTGGGTGCGCTTGGACACGTCGTAAGTCACGCCGGCAACCCACTGCTTGGCCTTAAAGTCGTCCGGGTTGGTCGCGCCATCCAGCTTGCCCAGTTGCGCGTACACCAGCTTGGCGGTGAACCGCCCGGTGATCGGCTGCGACAGGGCCACCATCCAATCGTCCTGGGTGGTGTCCGGCGTACCGTTGTTGCTGGTCTTGACGCGCTCATAACTGGCGCCGATCAGGGTGCCGGTGCTGGCGAAGGTGTAGGAGCCGGCCGCCTTCGCGCCGTTGATGTGCTGTTGACCATCTGCGGTGGCACCGCTGTTGAGCTTGTCGCCCTCGTGGTCGTAGCCGAGCCCGAGTTTCAGGCCGCCGGAGGTGTATTCGGCGGCGACGTCGAAGCGGTCGTCGTTTTGGCGAGTGCCGTTGGTTGCGGTCGGGCGCTGTTCGTCGAAGCCGTAGGACACGCCGAACTGAAAGCCGCTCCACACCGGCGAGGTGTAGTGCACACTGTTGGCAAGGCGGGCGTTGCGGCGGTTGGCTACGCCGTTGACACTGCTCGGGTTGAGGTCGCCTTCGGTGTCGTGCCACAGGTTGATGCCGATGTCACTGGTGGTCATGCGCTTGTAGGCGGAGTCGTAGAGGCCGAGTTGTACGGTCCCCCAGTCACCGTCCTGCAGGCCGACGAAGGTGTTGCGGGTGGCGAACGTGGCGCTTTGGTTCTTGTCGTTGGTGCCGCCCTGCTCGAAGTTGCGCAGGCTGCTCTCCACCTGCCAGATCGCTTTCAGGCCATTGCCGAGATCTTCGTTCCCTTTGAAGCCGATGCGCGAGTTCAGGTCTTCGACGCGGCCGGTGGTGGTGGAGGTGCCATTGCCGGTGACTTTGGTGGATTCGACACCCGCGCTCATCAGGCCGTAAATCGTCACATCGGCGTGGGCCGCCAGCGGCAGTGCCAGGGCAGCTGCCAGGTAGGTCATCTTCTTGTAGTTGCTCACGTAATTCCCCTAATTCTTTATGTCGGCGCGCCGCTGCGCTTCGGGGCGGCGTCGCCGTTCTCTCTTGTGTCCGGGGCTGGACGTTCCCCGTTATGGTCATGCCACAAGTTGGCTCAGGCATGACTGAACCGGACCCGGTGTTGTGGGTTCAGTTCGCTGGCATCGTAAGAGGGGCGGTGCATGCTCCGACAGTTGGGGTTTTCCCTAGCACGGGCTGTAGTGGGGCCGGCCCATCTGGCTTGGTGTCATATTTCAACAACATTTCAGGTGCCAAGATTCGCGAATTACTGTTGCGGCGATGCATCACAAACCGGCAACTGGGAGGAGGGCACTGTTCGGCGGCGGGAAGCGGCAATCTGGGCTGGTGATGCAAGGGTTGGGTTCACCTGTGAGGGACGAAGCGCATCAAAAAATGCCGCCCGGCATGTGCCGGGCGGTGGGAAGAAGGGGGTCAGATGGCGAAGGTCTGGCTCGTGGGTTTCTCGATGCCACCAGCGAGGCTTTGCCGGTTCACCCCGGACAGCACCGCGCGAATCGCCGCGGCGATGATGTCCTTGTCGACCCCGACGCCGAATAGCGTCGCCCCGCCCTTTACGCGCATTTCGATATAACAGGCTGCCTGCGCATCTGCGCCGCTACCGATCGCGTGCTCGTGGTAGTCGAGAACCAGCACTTCGAGGCCCAGTACAGCGTTGACCGCATTTATGAAGGCCTCAAGCGGCCCGCTGCCACTGCCTTCAACAGTGCAGCGCATGCCGGCTACGTCCAATTCGGCGTTGACTGTCACCGGTTCGCCGCTGGCGCCACTGACGCGGTGATGACGGTAGCCGTACGGTGCGGTCTGGTCGAGATATTCGGATTTGAACAGCGCGTAGATGTCGTCGCCGTGCACTTCTTTGCCCGTCAGATCGCTGATGCGCTGGATCGCGCGCGAGAATTCGATCTGCAGACGGCGTGGCAGGTCGAAGCCGTGCTCGTGCTGCAACAGGTAGCTGACCCCGCCCTTGCCTGACTGGCTGTTGACGCGGATCACCGCGTCATAGTTGCGGCCGACGTCGGCTGGGTCGATCGGCAAATAGGGCACTTCCCACGGTACGTCGGAGCGTTGTGCCGCCATACCTTTCTTGATCGCGTCTTGATGCGAGCCGGAGAAGGCGGTGAATACCAGGTCGCCGGCGTAAGGGTGACGCGGATGCACCGGCAGGCCGGTGCAGTATTCGGCGACCTGACGCACCGCGTCGATGTCGGAAAAGTCGAGACCCGGCGCGATGCCCTGGCTGTACAGATTGAGCGCCAAGGTCACGAGGTCGACGTTGCCGGTGCGCTCGCCGCTGGCGAACAGGCAGCCCTCCACCCGGTCGGCTCCGGCCATCTGCGCGAGTTCAGCCGCCGCCACGGCGGTGCCGCGGTCGTTGTGCGGGTGGACCGACAATACGATGCTGTCGCGACGTGCAAGATGGCGGTGCATCCACTCGATCTGGTCGGCGTAGGTGTTCGGCGTGGACATCTCGACCGTCGCCGGCAGGTTGATGATCATTTTGCGCTCTGGCGTCGGCTGCCAAATCGCCGATACCGCGTCGCACACTTCGAGTGCGAAGTCGATCTCACTCATCGAAAAGGTTTCTGGCGAGTACTCGAACACCCATTCGGTGTCCGGGCGGCTGTCGGTCAATGCCTTGATCAATCGGGTGCCGCTGAGCGCTAGTTCTTTCACCTCGTCGCGGCTGGCGTTGAACACGATGCGGCGGAAGCTCGGCGCGATCGCGTTGTAGAGGTGGACGATGGCGCGGCGGGCGCCGGTGAGCGAGTCGACGGTGCGTCGAATCAGGTCCTCGCGCGACTGCGTCAACACCTCGATCGTCACGTCGGCAGGAATGCGGTCTTCCTCGATCAGCTTGCGCACGAAATCATAGTCGGTCTGCGAGGCGGATGGGAATGCCACCTCGATTTCCTTCATGCCGATGCCGATCAGTGTCTCGAACATCTTCAGCTTCTTGGTGACACTCATTGGTTCGATCAACGACTGGTTGCCGTCGCGCAGGTCGGTGCTCATCCAGATCGGCGCGTGGGTAATGCGCCGACTCGGCCACTGCCTGTCTGGCAGGTCGATGGGCTGGAATGCCCGGTACTTGCTACTGGGGGTGGGGTGCATGCTCATGGTGATTTCCCTTGTCTTATGGCGTTGCCGCCTTCTCGCTGGTGGCTGGATCGCAGTTGCCGGCGAGGGCGGGTCTTATTTCAGACTGGCGAACAAACGACAAAACGTCAAAGAAAAATCAATGCGGCTTACTTTTGTGCAGAAATTCGATGAAATAAATCAGACTAAATGTAGAATTTCGCAAAAATGCACGACGTGATGTCCAATAGATTGACTGTTGCTGTGGTTTTTGGGCAACGGCAATATGGTTTGCGGCAAGGCAGAAACGATTCGGCCAACCTTGCGCAAGGTTGGCCGAATGGGGGGGAAGGGATAGGTGGGGTCAGAGCACTAGTGGTTCCGGCTCCAGCGCAACGCCATAGCGCTCTTGCACCGTGTCCTGCACATGTTGGGCCAGCGCGCGGATTTCGCTGCCGCTGGCACCGCCGTGGTTGACCAGCACCAGCGCCTGTTTCTCGTGGACTCCAGCGGCGCCTTGGCGGTAGCCCTTCAGGCCGGCTTGGTCGATCAGCCATCCGGCGGCAAGCTTTACCCGGTTGGTCGGCGCCGGGTAGTGCGGCAAGGTAGGGAAACGGGCCAACAGCGCGTCGGCCTGCTCGGTGTCGATCACCGGGTTCTTGAAGAAGCTGCCGGCGTTGCCGAGCACTGCCGGGTCGGGCAGCTTGCTCTGCCGGATTGCGATCACCGCGCGCGCGACGTCCTGCGCGGTCGGTGCGCTGATGCCCTGTGTGTCCAGCTCGCGCTGAATATCGCCATAGCCGGTCTTGAGCGTGGCGTGACGCGACAGGCGGAAGCGCACCGCGGTGACCAACAGGCGGCCGGCGGCCTCGTGCTTGAACACGCTGTCGCGGTAGCCGAAGCGGCAGTCGGCGCAGCTCAGGGCAACAGGCTCGCCGCCACGAGTCAGGTCGGCACACACCACGCTCTCGAGCGCGTCCTTCACCTCGACGCCGTAGGCGCCGATGTTCTGGATCGGTGCAGCGCCGACAGTGCCGGGGATCAGGCTCAGGTTCTCGAGTCCGCTCCAGCCCTCGGCCAGGGTGTGACAGACGAAGTCGTGCCAGGTTTCGCCGGCAGCGGCCTCAACCAACACGGTGTTGCCATCTTCTTCCAGTACCCGAATCCCTTTCAGTGCCACCTTAATGACCAGCCCCGGGTAGTCGCGGGTGAACAGCAGGTTGCTGCCACCACCTAGCCACAGCACTGGTCCGGTGCGATACGGCTCGCTCGCCAAGAGCGCCGGCAGGTCGGTCAGCTCAGCCAGCGGGGTGAAGTGGCGCGCTCTCACGGCGATACCGAAGGTATTGAGCGAGGTTAGCGGGTGGTCAGAGACAAAGGTGAGGCTCACGGGATGACAACCTTATTGTGGTGAGTGTGCCAGCCGCTGACGGCTGGCATACGACAGATAGCTGACCAGCAGGATCGCCGCGGCGGTCAGGCTGATCACCAGCGCGACCCAGAAGCCGTACACGCCCATCGGCCGCGTGTAGCCGAGCAGGTCGCCGTGCGACAGACCGAGCCAGCTGCCAAGCCCGAGGCCCACGCCCCAGAACGACACGCTGTGGATCATCATCGGCACGGTAGTCAGTTTGTAACCGCGCAGCGCGCCAGAGGCGATGGTCTGGGTGGCATCGCTGAGCTGGAAGAAGGCGGCGAAGATCAATAGCGTCGCGCCGATCGTTACTACCTGGGGGTCGGTCGAATACATCTGCATGATCAGAGTGCGCAGCAGTAGTACGAGGAGAGCGATCAACAGCGCCGCGGCGAAGCCGACGCCAAGACCGACCGCACTGACGAAGCGCGCGCCATGCGGGTTGCCGGCGCCAACGTTCTGGCCGACTCGCACCGACAGCGCGGTCGACACGCTCTGCGGCACCATGTAGACGAGGCTGCAAAAGTTGATCACCGCCTGCTGGCTCGCTACGTATACCGTGCCGAAGCCGGTGATCAGGAACGCGATGAAGGTGAACAGGCTAACCTCGACGAAGTACGACAGGCCCATCGGCAGACCGAGGCGCAGGAACTCTTTGAATCGTTTCGGGCTTGGACGACTGAAGCGCTCGGTCAGACCAAACGGCTTGAAATACTCATGGCGGGCGATGTAGCAGAACAGTGCGATTGCGTTGAACCAGAACACCGTGCCGGTCGCCCAGCCGCAACCGGCTCCGCCCATCTTTGGCAGGCCGAGCAGGCCGTGGATGAAGGCGTAGTTGAGCGGGATGTTGAGCAACAGTGCTGTGATGCTGACGTACATGATCGCCTTGGGCCGGCCCAGGCTCGAGGCGTACGCGTGTAGCGCCCGGTGCATCATCGCCGCTGGCATGCCGAGCGCCGCGCCGGTGATGAACAGCATGATTTTGTCTTCGACCTCGGTCGGCAGCGTCAGCCAGGCGCGCAATGGTGCTTGCAGCGCGAACATCAGCGCCATGCCGAACAGGCCGAGCATGAGGCCGAACCACAGCCCCTGGCGGCCGGTCTCGCCGATCGCCCGTTTGTCGTCGGCGCCGTAGAGCTGCGACAGGATGGGGTTGAGCGAGGTCGCGACCCCCATCAGCGTGACGTACAGGGTGATGAACACGCTGCTGCCCAGCGCGGCGGCGGCCAGATCACCGGTGCCGACGCGACCGGCCATCACCGTGTCGACGAAGCCGGTGCCGACCTGCGCTACCTGGGCGATCAGCATCGGCAGGGCCAGATGGATCAGGGTGCCGGCTTCGCGCCGGATCTCGGCGCGCGGGGCACGCTTGAGCTCGAAGAGCATAAGTCCCGGACAAGAATGAAGAAAAGCCCCCGATTATAGCGTCGGGGGGCGGGCTTTGTCCTGTCGGGGCGGGCTTAGTCGTCGAAGCGGATCGGCGGGTTGCGGCGCAGGTCTGCACAGATCACCAGCGTGGCGCCGAAGCGGGCATTGATCGCCAGCGCGTCACCGAGGCTGACGTCGCCGAGCGTTACTGTGTCGTGGTGGAGATTGGCGGAGTAGCCGAGCCCGCCGGCAAACTGCACCAGTTCGATCAATTCGGGTTGTTCGCTCGGGCTGGCGGCAGTGGCTATCACGTTGCCACACAAGGGGCGTGGGCGGATAGTGGGAGCGTAGTCGTTAACGGAAAAATCGGTGTAGTCGTCACGCTGGCAGTCGTACATGAGGCGTCCTTTATCAAGTCGGGTAGCGGTTTGCGCGCGCCCGGCTCGTCGCCAGGCGACGCTTTAGCAGCTTTAAGAATTCCGTCGCGACAGCCGCCTTGGCGGCAAAAAGGTCTGTAACGGGTTCTCGGCGCCCTGCAAGTTGTCGATTAAAACGGCGCCGGTGCCTGTAGCACCAAGGGTGGTCGATTCGGGAGGACGCTGGCGGGAGGGAAAACCGTGCGGACATGAAAAACCCCGCATGTCCAAACGACGGATGCGGGGTTACCGGTTCCGACGCTTTAGCTGGATTTATTTCGTCCTTGCGCCCGCAAGCGGTCATCAAATCGGCGCAAGAGTCAGCCTACGCCTGCGGCCAGATGCTGTCAAGCCGAGGCCGGAGCGGCAGGCCAGGCCGCCAGCAGCGCCTGCCAGCGGGCATCGCTCTCTGCTGCCAGCGCATGACGCAGAGCACGCAGCGCCTGCTGGCGGTCGCCCTGCGGCAGCTCGCCGCGCAGTTGCTCGAAGCCCTGCAGTAGCTGGTAGAGCGCCAACGCATCGGCTTCGGCCAACCCTTCGGGGTGGGCGCCGCGGCGGCCGGCGAAGCCACACAGCCGCGCCAGCTCGTCGAGCGAGACATTGTTGGTGGCCGAATGCGGTGCCAGTGCGGCGGAGAGGTCAAGGTGGCCGGTTTCGCTGGCTGCGAGGCGACAGAAAGCGGGGGCGGCCAGCCCGTGCACCAGCGCACGGTGCTGCAGCACCGGCAGCGTATTGCCGTCCCAGGTGACCAGCTGGGGCTGGTGCTGCTCGATCAGCGCGAACAGAGCGGTCAACTGGGCGGCTTCGTCGCCGCCGTCGCCGGCGAAGCTCGCCAGCACAAGCTGGTCGTCGGCCTGGCGCAGCACGGCGGCGATCGTCACGATGCGGTGCAGGTGCGGCGGCAGCTGCTCTCCACCGGATTCGGCGCGGCGGCGCTGCAGCGCAAAGTCGCTGACATTCTCGTCGCTGATGCCGGCATCAAAGCCGAACAGGCGGCGAAAGCCCGGCACGTCGGGACGGGTTTGCAGGGCAAGGGCAAGGGTAGCGGTCACAGCGGGGTGTTCCAAAATCGATCAATCGGATGGCGGCGATTGTAGAGCGAAGTGCCGCGGCGCGCTTGTCGTCGGCGCCGCACGGTCGGCCGGCGCGCTATAAAGGACCTGGGTTTCAGGTGTTTTTCGGTGGGCGATTCAGGCTATAATCTGGCCTTCTTCGCCTTTCTTGCGCATCCTTTTCCTTCTTTTCTCCATCTCAATGATCCGCAAGCTTATCCGACGTGTGCTCAAGCTACCGGCGCTCGGTCGCCAGAGCGTCAAGCCCAAAATCATTCCGTTCAGCCAGCACGGCGTGCGCCGCGACGGGCTGAGTTACGCCGCCCGCAAGGTGGTAACCCGCCTGCAGGAAGCCGGCTTCTCCGCTTACGTGGTCGGTGGTGCCGTTCGCGACCTGATGCTCGGCGTGCAGCCAAAAGACTTCGACATTGCCACCAATGCCACGCCCGAACAGGTGCATCACCTGTTTCGCCGTTCGCGCATCATCGGTCGGCGCTTCCGCATCGTCCATGTAATGGTAGGACCGGAAACCATCGAAGTGACCACTTTCCGCGGTGGCGAAGTCGCCAGCAAGAGCGATAGCGGTCGGATCATGGCCGACAACACCTATGGCAGCCAGGAAGAGGATGCACACCGCCGCGACTTCACCGTCAACGCCCTGTTTTACGACCCGGCCGAAGAGACCGTCGTCGACTACCATCACGGCGCCAAGGACCTGCACGCCAAAAAGCTGGTGATGATCGGCCAGCCGGCCAAGCGCTACCAGGAAGACCCGGTGCGGATGCTGCGTGCGGTGCGTTTGGCCGCCAAGCTTGGCTTCGAGATCGACGATGCCACCCGCAAGCCGATCGCCGCGCATGCGCACCTTTTGAAGAAGGAGCCGCCGGCGCGACTGTTCGACGAAATGCTCAAGCTCTTGCATTCCGGCCATGCCTACGCCTGTCTGAACAAGCTACGCGACGAAGGCCTGTCGAGCGGCATTTTCCCGCTGTTGGACGCAGTGATGGACGACAGCGGCGGCCAAGCCTTCATCAAGCTGGCGCTCGACTCGACCGACGAGCGCATCCGCGCCGACAAGCCGGTGTCGGTGGGCTTCCTGCTCGCCACTTTACTGTGGCAGCAGGTCAACCAGCGCTGGCAGGGCTATCAGCGCGACGGCGAGAAACCGATCCCCGCACTGATGAGCGCCATGGCCGACGTGGAGTCGGAGCAGGACAACGAATTCGCGATCCCGCGCCGCTTCAGTGCGACGATGCGCGAGATCTGGACGCTGCAGCCGCGCTTTGACAGCAGGGTCGGGCAGCGGCCATTCCGCCTCGTGGAGCAGCCTCGCTTCCGCGCCGCCTACGACTTCCTGATGCTGCGCGCCGAGGTCGGCGAGGTGCCGATGAGCCTCGCCAAGTGGTGGGGAGATTTCCAGGACGCCGACGACGACGAGCGGCTCGAGATGATCCGCACAGCCAAGGACGAGCCGTCTTCCGGCGCCGCCGCGCAGCGCAAGCGCCGCCGCCGTCGCAAGCCGGCCGGTGGCGGTCAGGGCGGACAGGGAGGTGGGGCATGAGCCGCGCCTTCATCGCCCTGGGCAGCAATCTCGAAGCGCCGGCCGAGCAGGTGCGCGCCGCGCTGGCAGCGCTGGCCGAAAACGACGGCGTGCGCCTGGTGCGCGCCTCGTCGTTGTACCGTACTGCCCCGGTTGGTTACCTCGACCAGCCCGACTTCATCAACGCAGTGGCTGAACTCGACACCTCGCTGAGCCCGCACCAGTTGCTCGACACGTTGATGGAAGTGGAAACTCGTTTCGGGCGGGTGCGCACCTTCCGTAACGCGCCACGGGTGCTCGACCTCGACGTGCTGCTGTACGAGGGAGTCACCCTCGACGACGAGCGTCTGACCGTGCCGCATCCGCGCATGCACGAGCGTGCCTTCGTATTGGTGCCGCTGGCCGAGATCGCGCCGGAGGTGGCCGTGGGCACGCATGGCACGGCGGCCCAGCTCGCTGCCGGTCTGGCTTGCGACGATATCCGAAAGTATGACGACGCCGTCTGAAGCGGCGCGATAGACCAAAACCCAGGGGGAAACAGTATGATGTCTAACCTGCGCTATGTGGTGGTCGAAGGCCCGATCGGGGCCGGCAAGTCCGAACTGGCCCGTCGGCTGGCCGACTATTGGGAAGTGAAGCTGGTGGCCGAAGAGCCCGAGGCCAATCCATTCCTACCGCGTTTCTATCGCAACGCAGCCCAGCACGGCCTGGCTACCCAGCTCTCGTTCCTGCAACAGCGTTCCGAGAAGGCGCGCGCCATGCTCGACGGCGACCTGTTGGCCTCGCCGATCGTGTCCGATTTCCTGTTCGAGAAGGATGCGGTTTTCGCCCGTACCATCCTGCAGGAAGACGAGCTGGCGCTGTACCGTTACATCGCCGCCCGCCTGATGCCCGAGCACCCGGTGCCGGATCTGGTGATCTACTTGCAGGCGTCGCCCGATGTGGTGCAAAAACGCGTTGCCGCCAAGGGCAGCGACTACGAGATGAGCTTCCCTGAAGGTTTTCTCGACGAGGTGCACGCAGCGTATAGCGAGTTCTTCCATCGGTATGAAAATGCGCCGCTCCTGATCGTGAATACCGATCACCTGAACTTTGTTGATGGTGACGAGGATTTCGAGCTATTGTTGCGCTGCATCACCGAAATGCGCGGTCAGCGCAGCTACTTTAACAAGAGCGTT
Source organism: Crenobacter oryzisoli (assembly GCF_030385785.1). Classification (GTDB taxonomy): domain Bacteria; phylum Pseudomonadota; class Gammaproteobacteria; order Burkholderiales; family Chromobacteriaceae; genus Crenobacter_A; species Crenobacter_A oryzisoli. The sequence goes on along the minus strand of NZ_JAUEDK010000005.1, from coordinate 30,498 downwards.
TGAACGCAACGCCCTAGACAGTAGATCGCGGCCGCCAGAAGCGGCCCGATAACTCCTAGAGTGCCCGGCTACGATCCGGGCGCCGTCTCCGAAGCAACGAGGATTAGTCATGCGTATTACGGTTACCACCCTGCAAAAGATGGTCAGCGAAGGGCACAAGATCGCCATGCTGACCTGCTACGAAGCGAGTTTTGCCGCACTGCTGGAAGAGGCGGGCGTTGAGATGCTGTTGGTTGGCGACTCGCTGGGCATGGTGGTGCAAGGCCGGGATTCCACTCTGCCGGTGACCCTGGATGAGATGGTCTACCACACCGCCTGTGTGGCGCGCGGCAGCAAGACGGCGCTGATCGTCGCCGACCTGTCGTTCGGCAGCTACCAACAAAGCCGAGAGCAGGCGTTCGCCGCGTCGGTGGCGCTGATGCAGGCCGGCGCCCATATGGTCAAGCTGGAAGGCGGAGCCTTCATGGCTGACACGGTGCGCTTCCTGGTGGAGCGCGGCATCCCTGTCTGTGGTCACATCGGCCTGACGCCACAGTCGGTGAACACGCTGGGCGGCTACAAGGTACAGGGCAAGACCGATGCCGCCGCCGAGCAGCTGCTGGTCGACGCCAAGGCGCTGTCCGATGCCGGCGCCGCGCTGGTGGTGCTCGAGTGCGTGCCGGCTGAGCTGGCTCGCCGCGTCACCGACGAAATCGCCGCCGGCACCATCGGCATCGGCGCCGGCGCGGACTGCGACGGCCAGGTGCTGGTGCTGCACGACATGCTCGGCGTGTACCCGGGCAAGAAGGCGCGTTTCGTCAAGAATTTCATGGTCGAGGCGGGTAGCATTCAGGGGGCCGTGGGCGCCTATGTGCGCGAGGTGAAGGCGCAGACCTTCCCGGCCGCCGAACATACCTTCTGAGCTGGACGGGAAAAGACAATGCAAGTGATTCGTTCGATCGCCGACATGCGCGCCTGGCGCAAGACTGCCGGCAAGATCGCCTTCGTACCGACGATGGGCAACCTGCACGCCGGCCACCTGGCGCTGGTGCGTGAGGCCAAGCAGCGCGCCGACAAGGTGGTGGTGAGCATCTTCGTCAACCGGCTGCAGTTTGGCCAGGGTGAGGATTTCGACGCCTATCCGCGTACCTATGACGCCGATGCAGAGAAGCTGCGCGAGGCCGGGGTGGACGCGCTGTTCTTCCCGGACGAGCGCGAGCTCTACCCGCGCGTGAAGCAGGACTTCAACGTCGAGCCGCCGCATGTTCAGAACGAGCTGTGCGGCGCGTTCCGCCCCGGTCATTTCCGGGGCGTTGCCACCGTGGTCAGCAAACTGTTCAACATCGTGCAGCCGGACGTGGCCTGCTTCGGCAAGAAGGACTACCAGCAGCTGCACATCATCCGTGCGATGGTCGACGACCTGAACATGCCGATCGAGATCGTGCCGGTCGACACTGGCCGCGCCGATGATGGCCTGGCGCTGTCCTCGCGCAACGGCTACCTGACTGAAGCAGAGCGTGCCGAGGCGCCGCGTCTCTACCGCAATCTGCGCCGCATCGCCGATGCGCTCGAGGCCGGTGAGAACGATTACGCCTCGCTGGAAAAGTCCGCCATCGACGACCTCGCCGCCAATGGCTGGCAGGTCGACTATGTCGAGGTGCGCGATGCCGACACGCTGGAGATCGGCCATGCCGGTGCGCACCGCCTGGTGGTGCTGGCCGCGGCACGCCTGGGCAAGCCGCGTCTGATCGACAATATCGAAGTGACCCGCTGAGCTCGCTCTCCCGGGACAGGAACTTTTAGGAAGACACCATGCAGCGCAGTATGCTGAAAGCCAAGCTCCACCGTGTGACCACCACCCATTCGGAGCTGCATTACATCGGTTCGTGTGCGATCGACGAGAACCTGCTCGAGGCCGCCGATATACGCGAATACGAAGAGATCCAGATCTGGAACGTGACCAACGGTGAGCGCTTCGCCACCTATGCGATTCGTGCCGAGCGCGGATCGGGCACGATTTCGGTGAACGGCTCGGCCGCGCGCCGCGCCGCGCCGGGCGATCTGCTGATCATCGCCACTTTCGCCCACTTCGAGGAGTCGGAGATCGCCGATCACAAGCCGGCGCTGGTCTTTGTCGACGAGAAGAACCAGATCACCGAGGTGAAGCACGGCGGCACGCCAGTGCAAATGGGCTGATCTGGGCTGGCCCTCCGCGAGCCGCTGACAAGGGCGGGCAGGGCGGGTAGGGCGAGCAAGCCTGCCGGCCATGCGATCTGTGTGGGCAATGGCGCGACAAAAAGGCGACGGAATTCCGTCGCCTTTTTTTGTTGGTCGGCCCACTGGATGCATGGCCGAAACGGTAGGTGGGGCCGATACTGAGTTAAAACGGCATTAAGAGTCCGTTCAAGTCTTTATTACGGCTGTGCCGAATGCAGCGCGAGGAGAGAGTTCTGTTCACTGCGAGGGACGAACGACAACGTGATGTGCCGACAGGGGTCGGCCCCGGAGGAACTGCCATAAAAAGACTTTGAACAGGTTCTAACCGTCGCTGACATAAATCCTGCTGCTGTATTGCGCTTTCTTGCCGTATTACTTGTACTGTCTGCGCCGGCGCGCCGGGCCGGGAGCGTGGCCAGTGACTCGAAATACATAAGGGGAGGAGTGGCCATGACGACAATGAAGGGCAGCTGCCTGTGTGGCCGGGTCCGTTACCGACTGAGCGGTGAGCCGCCGCACACCGTCACCCATTGCCATTGCAGCAGCTGCCGCAAGGCAAGTGGCGCGGCGTTTGTCAGCTGGTTTACCGTGGCGCTCGAACAGTTGACCTGGACTGCCGAGGCGCCGGCTCGCTACGCGAGTTCGCCCGGCGTCGAGCGCGGTTTCTGCCCGCACTGCGGTACTACGCTCAGTTACCAGCATGTGCAATGGCCGGGTGAGATCGACCTGACCGCCGCGAGCCTCGACGAGCCGGGCCGGCTGACACCGACCACGCATTGTTGGTGGAATGAGCACATTGACTGGGTCGAGGTGCTCGATACGCTGCCGCACTATCCTGGGTGGCTACCGGATGAGGCGAAGCGGCGGCAGAGTTGAGGGTGAGCCAGCCGAACAGCTCGGCATGCGGGACCGCGCATCCGGTCGTGTGTTGCGCCACCCTGACCGCCACCGTTTGCCACCACTCTTTGTCAGCGAACGCGACAAGGTTGGCTGTGTTTTGCCAGGCTGAGATCATCAGGTAGTTCCGCAGGGCCCGCCTGGTCAGGCGGCCGATATGCTGATGTTGATCCGCCCGGAGAGCTGTTTGGCCAGCGGCAGAGAGGTGAGTGGTAAATTGGCTGCGAAGGCGGGAGGCTGGGGAGGCTCGCGTACCCGACAGCTCATCGATGGACGGTGGCGGCAGAGTTGAGGCTTGGCCTCAAGCCAGTTATGGGCCCGTCTTCTACTGCCCCGGCCGGATGCGGTGCTTCAACCGGCCGGGGAGCGTGAGGGATAGAGAAGGGTTACAGCAATGCGCGTGAGGAGACGATAATGCCGTCCTCGTCGGCGTACAGCCATTCGCCCGGATGGAAGGTAACACCGGCGAAGCTGACCGGGATGTCACGCTGCCCTTCTCCGCGCTTGAGCGACTTCTTCGGATGGACGGCCAGTGCCTTTACGCCCAGCGGCAGGCTGCTCAGCACGACCGTGTCACGTACGCAGCCGTAGATCACCACGCCTGCCCAGCTGTTGGCGACAGCCAGTTCGCCGATCTGGTCCCCCATTAGCGCACAGCGGGTCGAGCCGCCTCCATCGACCACTAGCACGCGGCCGTTGCCGGTTTCAGTCAGCGTCTCGCGCACCAGCGAGTTGTCCTCGAACAGTTTCAGCGTGACGATACGCCCGGCGAAGCGCCTGGCATCGCCAAAGTCACGAAACAGTGGCTCGAGCACTCTGACATCATCGTTGTCGTCGCACAGATCGGTAGTCAGGAAATGCATTGTCTTCTCCTTGGGGCAGTTCACAGCATGGCCGGCTGGACGCAACACTATGCCGGGTGTGGTTATCGTTATCGGATACTGTTCTGATTGTGTTGGCAGGATGGTCCATTTTGCAAGGACATGAAAAAAGCCGCCCGGTCGGCGGCTTGTATTATTGCGGAGGATCAGTCGAGCCGTAGCGGCACGAACAGCGTGCTGTCCTGGCGCCGCACCAAAAGCGCGATATTGTTGTCGCTTGAGGCCAATGCCTTTTCGAGCGACTTGATCGTGGTGATTTCGCTCTGGTTCAGGCCGATGATTACATCGCCGTGCTGCAGTCCGGCACGGGCAGCCGGGCCCTGTGCCTTCTGAATCAACAGGCCCCCTTTCACGCCGAGATCGCTGCGCTGGCTCGGGGTCAGTTCGGACAACGTCAGACCGAGCTTGCCGATCTGGTAGCTCTCCGGTTGCGGCTGCTGTTTCGGCGGGCTCGGTGTTTCGGTCTGCTCGGCGAGCAGCTCACCCAGAACCACATCGACCGACTTTTCAGTGCCCTTGCGCCAGATGCCCAGCTTGACCCGGGTATTCGGTTGCAGCGAGCCGATCACCATCGGCAGGTCCTTCGAGCTCTCGACGGGTTTGCCGTTCACCGACAGCACGATGTCGCCGACCTGCAGGCCGGCTCTGGCGGCCGGTCCGCTCGGCTCGACGCGTACCACCAGCGCACCGCGCGGCCGGTCGAGGCCGAACGACTGCGCCAGTTCCTGGCTGACTTCCTGAATGTTCACGCCCAGCTGGCCTCGGCTGACCTTACCCTTGGCCTTGATCTGCTCGGCCACGTTGATGGCGATATCGATCGGAATCGCGAACGAGATGCCCATGAAGCCGCCGGAACGGCTGTAGATCTGCGAGTTGATGCCGACAACCTGGCCCTTCAGGTTGAAAAGCGGACCGCCCGAGTTACCCGGGTTGATTGGCACATCGGTCTGGATAAACGGCACGTAATTCTCGTCCGGCAGGCTGCGGCCCTTGGCCGAGACGATGCCGGCGGTCACCGAGTTTTCGAAGCCGAAAGGTGCGCCAATCGCAGCGACCCATTCGCCGACCTTCAGTGCGGCCGGATCGCCGATCTTTACGGTGGGCAGGTTGCTGGCCTGGATTTTCAGCACGGCGATGTCGGCGCGCTTGTCGAGGCCGAGTAGTTTGGCTTTGAACTCGCGCTTGTCGGTCAGCATGACCTTGATCTGCGAGCCGCCATTGACCACGTGCGAGTTGGTCAGAATGTAGCCGTCGTCGCTGATGATGAAGCCCGAGCCGAACGAGACGGTTTCGCTGTCCTGTGGCTCCTGTTGCTGCGGCGAGTTCGGCATGAAGCGTTTGAAGAATTCGTAGAACGGGTCATCTTCCGGAATCGGGAATGGCAGTGCATTCGGGCCGGCCGATGCGGCCGGCTGCGCCTCGCGCACAGCCTGAATGTTCACGACAGCCGGGCCCTCGCGTTCGACCAGCTGGGTGAAGTCGGGCAGCAGCATCGCAATCTGCCCGTTTTCTTGTGCCGGAACGGCAACGGTGGAAATCGGTTTTTCGCCCTTGAAGAAATGCTGGATTTTGTCACAGCCTGACAACACGGCCGTCGCGGCCACCGCTGCCAGTAATATGCGGAACGTTCTGGACACTGGCGCTTCCTTTTCTAATGATGACTGGGCGTCTACCCCGCGGGAAAAGCGGGTAAACCTGATTGAATCATACCGGCTTTGCCGGATATTCGCAGAGATCGGCGATTACGCAATGTTCGCAGTCGGGCTTGCGCGCCTTGCACACGTAGCGGCCATGCAGGATCAGCCAGTGGTGGGCATCGTGCATATATTCTTTTGGTATAAATTTTACCAATTTGTCTTCCACTTCGCGCACGTCCTTGCCGGGAGCGAGGCGGGTTCGGTTGGCGACGCGGAAGATATGCGTGTCGACCGCCATCGTCGGTTGGCCGAACGCGGTGTTTAGCACCACGTTGGCAGTCTTGCGGCCGACGCCGGGCAGCGCTTCGAGCTGTTCGCGGGTTTGTGGTACCTCACCGTCGTATTGCTCGGTAAGGATGCGGCAGGTCTCGATCGCATTCTTGGCCTTGGTGCGGTAGAGCCCGATGGTCTTGATGTACTCCTCGAGACCGGCCACACCGAGCGCCAGCATCTTGTCGGCGGTGGGGGCCACCGGGAACAGCCGGCGTGTCGCCTTGTTGACGCCGACATCGGTGGCTTGCGCCGACAGCAGCACGGCGATCAGGAGCTGGAACGGTGTGTCGTACTCCAGCTCGGTGGTGGGGTTGGGGTTGGCAGCGTGCAGTCGTTCGAAGATGGCTCGGCGTTTGGCGGCGTTCATTGGGCTTCGGTCAGAGGAGTGGCAGCGGCCGATGCGCGTGCGGCACGGCGCTTGCGATGTTCGTCGAGCAGATTGCGGCCGGCGATCAGGAAGCCCAGCGCCAGGAAGGCGCCGGGCGGCAGGCTCGCCAAGAGGAACTGATAGTGCGCCTCGGCCGGAATCACGTGCAGCACCATCGCCCGGCCAGCATCACCGAACACCAGTTCGGCGCCGGAGAACAGCGTGCCGTGGCCGATGAGTTCGCGCATCGCACCGAGAATGGCGAGCACCAGCGTCAGGCCCAGACCCATCATCAGGCCGTCGAGTGCCGATTTGGGCACGGGATTCTTCGATGCGAACGCTTCGGCGCGCGCCAGCACGATGCAGTTGGTGGTGATCAGCGGAATGAAGATGCCGAGCGTCAGATAGAGCGGATGCACGAAGGCGTTCATCAACAGATCGACGCAGGTGACCAGCGCCGCGATGATCAGGAGGAAGATCGGGCTGCGGATTTCGTTGGGGATGAAGTGGCGGATCGCCGCGACCGCGGCACCGGACACCGCCATCACCAGCGCGGTGGCCAGCCCCAGCGACACACCGTTGACCACGGTGGTGCTAATCGCCAGCACCGGGCACAGCCCCAAGAGCTGTACCACGCCCGGGTTCTGTTTCCATAGGCCGTTATGGGCGATCGTGCGCCACGGGTGCTCATCGGCGGGGGAGGGGGCGGCCGCTTGGCCTTGTGCGTGACTCATGGGATTCCTTACTGCAGCGCCGCGAAACGCGTTGCGTGCTCGCGGTAATAGGCGGTCACTCGGTCGACCGCGCCGGAGACCGCGCGTGCTGAGAGGGTCGTGCCTGTCATGCGGTCGAAGTCGCCTCCGTCTTTATTTACCTTCCCGGCGGCATCTGCGGCCCGGCCGTCGTATTGGCTGAGCCACTCGCTTCTGCCCGAGTCGATGTAGCTACCGAGGCCCGGCGTTTCCTTGTGTGCGATCACCCGAACGCCACTGACCGTGCCGGTGGCGTTGATGCCGACGAGCAGGCGGATTCGATCGCCGTAGCCGTTGTCCGCTTGGGTCTCGAATACGAAAGCGACCGGTATGCCGGCTCGCTTGGCGATGTAGACATTGGCCAAACCGGCGTTGCCTAGCATGTCGGCATCGTCAGGCGACAGGGCGACGGCGCTGGCGACCGGGTCATTGTCGTAGCTGCCGGTCGGCAGCGTCTGCGAGATTAATGTCTGTTTGACTGCGTTCTCGTTCGCCCTGATAGTGTGCTCAGTCAGCAGATGGGTGCCAGCCAGGAGAGCAGTGCATACCACCGAGAATACCAGCAGCGTCAGGGCGCTCCTGCGTGCCTGGTGCAGCGCGTCGTTCATGCCGGGCCCCCCTTGCGCTTGGCCCCGAACACGGGCGGCTTGATGGTGTGGTCGATGAACGGAACGGCAATATTCATGATCAGCACCGCGAACGCCACCGCGTCCGGCATGCCGCCGAACACGCGGATCACATAGAGGAGCACGCCGACCAGGAAGCCGAAGATCAACCGGCCGCGTGACGTGGTCGGTGCGGTCACCGGGTCGGTGACGATAAAGAACGCCGCAAGCATGGTTGCGCTGGCCGTGAGATGAAACAGCGGGTTGGCGAAGTGCACCGGGTCGTATTGCCACAGTGGCAGCGCCACGGAGGCGGCGCCAACGAGCATGGCGACCGGCGTCTGCCACGGAATCAGCCGCTGCCGCCACAGAAACAGGCCGCCGGCGAGGTAGGCGAGCGCAATCCACACACCGCCGAAACCGGCGACGTGGCCGTACAAGGGGGTGGCGAAGAACTGCGACACGTCGTAGCCGTCGAGCAGCATCCGCGTTTTCAGGAGGCCGAGTGACGTGGCTGGGGCGACTGCGTCGGGCGCGCCGCTCGATGGCAGCTGGTGGGTGAAGATGTAGGCAAGCTGCTGCAGGGCGTTAAGCGGTACGCCCGGCGACGCCCACTGTGCCATCTGGGCCGGGAAGGCGACGATGACCGCCGCGAAACCGGCCATCGCCGGGTTGAACGGATTGTTGCCGAGACCGCCGTACAGCTGCTTGGCAATGACGATGGCGAACAAGGTTGCCACCACGATCAGCCACCAAGCGCCCAGGGAGGGCATCGTCAGCGCCAACAGCCAGGCGGTGAGCACCGCGCTGCCGTCGCGTAGAAAGAAGCGGACCGGTACGCCGCGCAGCTTCAGCATTGCTGCTTCGGCCAATAGGGCTGTGGCGGTGGCGAGCGCCAGCTGTGCCAGCACGCCGATGCCGTTGAAGAACACGGAGAGGATCAGACCCGGCACCAGTGCTGCCAGTACCTTGAACATGATCACCGACACGGTGGTCGGCTTAGCGATATGCGGGGAATGCATGCTTACGAGTCTTTGTCCTGTTCTGTGTCGCGACCCTGTTCGGCATCGCGTGCCGCCTTGCGGGCTGCTGCGCGTTCCATCGCAGCCTTGATCGCGGCGCGCTTGGCGTCGTCCATGGCGGCGGGCTGGGCGGCCGGAGCGGCTGGGGAGGTATCGGTGGCAGGTGGTGCAGCATCGGCGGTATCGAGGGCGGCTTTCTTTGCCGCCGCGCGCTCCATCGCGGCTTTGATCGCGGCCTTCTTCGCATCATCGAGCGCATTGGTGGCGGGAGCGGCCCCACTGCGCTGGTTGACCTCGGCGGCTTCTCGTTCGGCCTTCTTCGCTGCGGCACGCGCCATGGCGGCCTGTATCGCCGCCTTCTTCGCGTCGTCGAGCACATTGTTCGGCACGATGGGCGCAGCCGGCGTTTCGGGCAAGCCAACGCTGGCAGCGGCCTGAGCCGCCCTCTGTGCCGCAGCACGTTCCATCGCGGCCTGAATCGCGGCTTTCTTCGCCTCGTCCGAGGCTGATGGTGGCTGCAACGGCGTCTCGCCGGCGGCCTCGCGCGCCGCCTTGCGGGCGGCTGCGCGTTCCATCGCCGCCTGGATCGCCGCCTGTTTCGCTTCCTCGCTTTGCATCACCGGCGATTCCTTGCCGGTGGCTTTCAATGCGGCGGCGCGCTCCATCGCCGCCTTGATTGCTGCGGACTTGTCCTCGGCGCTCGGGGTCAGGTGCGAGTTCGTGCCGGCCGTAGTCGCCGTCTGGGGCGCCGCCTTGGCGGCGGTGGAACGTTCGGCCAATCTTTGCGCTTTCTCGATCTTCTCGCGCTCGATGCGGAACAGGCGGAACTCGTGACGGCTGCGTGCGCGGTCGGAGGCCTTTTTGTCGCGCTCGGCCGCCCAGATTTCGCTCTTGGCGAAACGGTAGTAGTCGACCAGCGGCAACTGGCTCGGACACACATAGCTGCAGGCACCGCACTCGATGCAGTCGAACAGATTGCGCTCCTGTGCCTTGCCGAAATCCTTGGTCTTGGCGAACCAGAAGAGGTCCATCGGCTGAAGCTTGGCCGGGCAGGCGTCAGCACACTCGCCGCAGCGTATGCATGGCATTGCCGGCGGCCGCGGCGGGAATAGCTTGGGCGAGCTGCCGAGCAGGCAGTTGCTTGACTTGGTGATGCCGACGGAGAGATCAGACAGCCTGAAGCCTGTCATCGGCCCGCCCAAGATCACGCCGTCGTTGCGCGGGGAAAGTCCGGCCCACGCCATCAGTTCGGTGACCGGGGTGCCGAGCAGTGCCTCGACGTTCTGCGGGCGCGCCACCGCGCCGCTTAGCGTAACGATGCGGCTGATCACCGGCTCGCCGTGCTCCACGGCGCGGCAGACGCTGTAGACGGTGCCGACGTTGAAGCACTGCACGCCCATGTCGGTGTAACGCATGCCGTGCGGTATCTCGATGCCGGTCAATACGCGAATCAGCTGCTTGGCGCTGCCGCTGGGGTACTTGGTCGGCACCGCCACGACGCGATACGGGGTGTTCATGCAGGCGGCTCGCATCGCGGCGATTGCCTCGGACTTGTTGTCCTCGATGCCGATCAATACCTGTTTGGGCTGCATCAGTCGCGTGACGATGGCGATGCCGGCCACGATGTCGGCGGCTCGTTCGCGCATCAGCAGATCGTCGCAACTGATGTAAGGCTCGCACTCGGCACCGTTGATCACCAGGGTGTCGAGCGTTTCGCTGGCGAGCTTCAGGCTGGTCGGGAACATCGAACCGCCCAGACCCACCACGCCCATGTCGCGCAGGAAGCGGCGCACTTCGGCAGGCTCGGCGCTCTGCCACAGCGGGAAGCCCTGGCGCGGCTGCCACTCGTCGCGACCGTCGGCCTCGATGACGATGGCGGTCTCGGCCAGGCCAGACGGGTGAGCAAAGGCACGCGGGGCGATCTCGACGACGGTGCCCGAAGTCGGCGCGTGCAGCGCCGCGGACACCGTGCCGTCGGCCTCGGCGATGCGCTGGCCTTTCAATACGCGGTCGCCGACCGCTACGCAGGGCTTGGCCGGGTTGCCGAGGTTCTGGCTGAGTGGCAAGCAGAGGCGTGCCGGCAGCGGCGGCGTGCCGATGGGGCGGCCGGTTGATTGCTGTTTGTTTTCTGGCAGCTCGATGCCGCCGTGGAAGGTATAAAGCTTGCTCATGCGGCCTTGGTCGGTGCGGGCTTGATCGGGATTACTGGGTAATCCCATTTCCAGTTCTTCAGGGTGGTGCCGACTGGCACCATGCTGATGCAGTCGACAGGGCAGGGGGCGATGCACAGCTCGCAACCGGTGCACTCGCTGGCGATGATCGTATGCATCTGCTTGGCGGCACCGAGGATCGCGTCGACAGGACAGGCCTGCACGCACAGCGTACAGCCGATGCACAGCTCCTCGCTGATCAGCGCGACCGACTTGGGCTTCTGTGCCGCGGTGCCCTCGTCGAATGGCTTGTAATCGACCCCCAGCAGCTCTGCCAGCTTGCGGATGCCGTCCTCGCCACCTGGCGGGCAGCGATTGATGTCGGCCTCGCCGACGGCGATGGCGGTGGCGTACGGGCGGCAGCCCGGATAGCTGCACTGACCGCACTGGGTCTGCGGCAGCAGTGCGTCGATCTTGTCGACCAGCGGGTCGGCCTTGACCTTGAGCTTCACCGAGGCGAAGCCGAGCATGGCGCCCAACAGCAGCGCCAGCACGGCCATGATGGCCAGCGCGATCAGCAAACCGATCATTTCACCAGCCCCCCGAAGCCCATGAACGCGAGGCTCATCAGCCCCGCCGTGATGAAGGCGATCGCCGGGCCACGGAATGGCGCGGGGATGTCGGCGCCTTCCAGTCGCTCGCGCATCGCGCCGAACAGAATCAGGATCAGCGAGAAGCCGACGGCGCTGCCAAAGCCGAATACCAGCGACTCGGCGAAGCTATGGCCTTCGGCGACGTTCAACAGTGGCACGCCGAGCACCGCGCAGTTGGTGGTGATCAGCGGCAGATAGATGCCGAGTACTTGGTAGAGCGCCGGGCTGGTCTTGTGGATCACCATTTCGGTGAACTGCACAAGCGCGGCGATTACCACGATGAACGACAGTGTGCGCAGGTATTCCAGGCCGTAGGCGGTCAGCAGCTCATTGATCAGGTGACTGGAGCCGGCGCCGAGCGTGAGCACGAAGGTGGTCGCGGCGCCCATGCCGATCGATGCCTCCAGCTTCTTCGAGACGCCCATGAACGGGCACAGGCCGAGCACGCGCACCAGTACCACGTTGTTGACCAGCACCGCGCCGACCAGGATCAGCAGGTAGTGTGAGAAATTCATGTAGCTGATACCGAAGGTATCAAAAAAATCCTGAAATTATCTCGTGTTCGAGTATTCGCTTCAACCGTACCCCCGGTGATGTTACTTGTGCTGCTACTACGTCTCGCTATATTCGGAGGAAATAAGCCTGCCACAAGCAAGCGTCGTTCTTGTCGTCTCTTTATAGATTGAAGCGGGATAAACGAATGGGATGCAAGGGGTGGTCGAACGACCGCAAAGAAAGACGCCGCCCGGCGCAAGGCGCAGGCGGCGTAAAGGAGACGACAACAAACTGGGGTTAAACGCTCTCTTGCAGCTGGCCGAGGATCTGTGGGTTTTCCAGCGTCGAGACGTCCTGGGTGATTTCCTCGCCCTTGGCGATCGAGCGCAGCAGGCGACGCATGATCTTGCCTGAGCGGGTCTTCGGCAGGTTTTCGCCGAAGCGGATGTCGTCCGGCTGGGCGATCTTGCCGATCTCATGGGCAACCCAGTTCTTCAGCTCGGAGGCGATCTTCTTCGCGTCGTCGCCGACCGGGCGGGCGCCCTTCAGCACCACGAAGGCTACTACCGCTTCGCCCTTCACCTCGTGCGGCTTGCCGACCACGGCGGCCTCGGCCACCAGCGGGTTGGCCACCAGCGCCGATTCGATCTCCATGGTGCCCAAGCGGTGGCCGGATACGTTCAGCACGTCGTCGATGCGGCCCATGATCCAGAAGTAGCCATTCTCGTCACGATTGGCCGAATCGCCAGCCAAGTAGTACTGACCGTTGAACTCCTCGGGGAAGTAGGTCTTCTTGAAGCGCTCGTCGTCGCCCCAGATGGTGCGTACCAGGGACGGGAACGGGCGCTTGATCACCAGGAAGCCGCCGCGGCCCGGCTCGACCGGGGCACCGGACTCGTCGACGATGTCGGCGATCACCCCCGGCAGCGGCAGGGTGCAGGAGCCGGGCTTGGTAGCGACGGCACCCGGCAGCGGGGCAATCTGGATCGAGCCGGTTTCGGTCTGCCACCAGGTGTCGACGATCGGGCAGCGGCCGCCGCCGACCACCTCGTAGTACCACATCCAGGCTTCCGGGTTGATCGGCTCGCCCACTGTGCCCAACAGACGCAGGCTGGACAGGTCGAATTGCTTGGGCAGGTCAGCACCAAGCTTGATCAGCGAGCGGATCGCGGTCGGCGCGGTGTAGAAGGTGGTGACCTTGTGCTTTTCGATCATGCGCCAGAAGCGGCCGGCGTCCGGGTAGGTCGGAATGCCTTCGAAGATCAGCTGGGTGGCGCCGTTGGCGAGCGGGCCGTAGCAGATGTAGCTGTGGCCGGTGATCCAGCCCACGTCGGCGGTGCACCAGAACACGTCGTTGGGCTTGTAGTCGAACACCCAGCGGAAACTGTTGGCAGCGCCGACCAGGTAGCCGCCGGTGCTGTGCTGGATGCCCTTAGGCTTGCCGGTGGAGCCGGAGGTGTAGAGGATGAATAGCGGGTCCTCGGCGTTCATCCATTCTGGTTCGCACTGTTCCGGCTGGTCGGCGGTGAGCTTGTGCCACCACACGTCGCGGCCCTCGGTCCAGCTGGCGCCGCCGTCGGTGCGTTGGTACACCACCACGCGCTCGACCGACTCGCAGCCGTCCAACGCCAGTGCCTCGTCGACGGTAGTCTTCAGCGGTACGACCTTGCCGCCGCGCACGCTTTCGTTGGCAGTGACCACCAGCTTGGCGCCGGTGTCCTGGATGCGGTCACGCACAGCGCTGGCGGAGAAACCGCCGAAGATCACCGAGTGGATCGCACCAATGCGAGCGCAGGCCTGCATCGCCACGACGGCCTCGATCACCATCGGCATATAGATGGCGACGCGGTCACCCTTGCCCACGCCCAGGCTCTTCAAACCGTTGGCGAACTGGCAGACGCGGCGGTGCAGTTCGGCGTAGGTGACCCGGGTGACGTCGCCGTTGTCGGCCTCGAAGATTAGCGCGATCTTGTTGGCATTGACCGGCAGGTGGCGGTCCAGGCAGTTGTAGGAGACGTTCAGCACCCCGTCGTCGAACCACTTGAAGAACGGAGCATTGCTGTCATCGAGCACGCGCGAGAACGGCTTCTTCCAGCTCACCAGTTCGCGGGCCAGGTCACCCCAGAAGGAAAGATAGTGATCGTCGGCCTGTTCGCACAACGCGTTGTAGCTTTCCATGCCCGACACTGTCGCCTTGTGGCGGAACTCGTCCGACGGAGCGAAGCTGCGGGTTTCCTTGAGGATGGATTCGAGGGTCGACATGGACTTCTCCTTAAACTCTTTTGAGACTTGAAGGGCCGCCGATGCGACGGCCCGGATGGTTCTTAGTGTTTCGATGCACCGGTGGCGCCGATGCCGGTCATCGAGCGGACGAACTGGGCATCGAACTTGGCTTTCTCGTCGTTGGCAGCCTTGGAGGTATCCAGGGCGGAGATCAGCCAGGTGAATACGAAGGCCAGGGTCATCGAGAAGATCGCCGGGTTCTTGTACGGGAAGATTGCCTCTTTATGCTTGAGTACGTCTACCCATACGGTCGGGCCGAGCACAATCAAGAGTACTGCCGAGGTCAGGCCGATGAAGCCGCCCATCACTGCGCCACGGGTGGTCAGACCGCGCCAGAACATCGACAGGAACAGTACCGGGAAGTTGGCCGAAGCGGCTACCGAGAAGGCCAGGCCCACCATGAAGGCGACGTTCTGGTTTTCGAAGGCGATGCCGAGCAGAATGGCCACCACACCCAGCGCCAGCGTGGCGTACTTCGATACGCGGATCTCGTCTTTTTCGTTGGAGCGGCCGCGACGGAACACGTTGGCGTAGAGGTCATGCGATACCGCCGAGGCGCCCGACAGGGTCAGGCCGGCCACCACCGCCAGGATGGTTGCGAACGCCACTGCCGAGATGAAGCCGAGGAACAGGTCGCCGCCGACCGCGTCAGCCAGGTGGATCGCCGCCATATTGTTGCCGCCGATCAGCTGGGTGACTTGCTTGCCGTTTTTCACCACCGTTTCCATCATGCCCGGCTGGTTGAGCACCAGCATGATCGCGCCGAAGCCGATGATGAAGGTCAGGATGTAGAAGTAACCGATAAAGCCAGTGGCGTAGAACACCGATTTACGGGCTTCGCGGGCATCGGCCACGGTGAAGAAACGCATCAGGATGTGCGGTAGGCCGGCAGTGCCGAACATCAGCGCCACGCCCAGCGAGATCGCATCGACCGGGTTGGACACCAGGCCTCCCGGCGACATGATCGCCAGGCCTTTGGCATGCACGGTGACGGCCATCTGGAACATGTGTTCAAAGCTGAAGCCGGCGTGGCGCAGCACCATGAAGGCCATGAAGCTCGCGCCGCACAGCAGCATCACCGCCTTGATGATCTGCACCCAGGTGGTGGCGAGCATGCCGCCGAACACCACGTACAGCATCATCAGCACGCCGACGATCAGCACTGCGGAGATGTAGTTCATGCCGAACAGCAGCTGGATCAGTTTGCCGGCGCCGACCATCTGTGCGATCAGGTAGATCGTCACGGTGACCAGCGTGCCGGTGGCGGCGAAGCTGCGCACCGGGGTCTGCTGCAGGCGATAGGAGGCCACGTCGGCGAAGGTGTACTTGCCGAGGTTGCGCAGCCGCTCGGCCACCAGGAACAGGATGATCGGCCAGCCGACCAGAAAGCCCATCGAGTAGATCAGGCCGTCGTAGCCCTTCTCATACACCATCGCCGAGATGCCCAGGAAGGACGCGGCCGACATGTAGTCGCCGGCGATCGCCAGGCCGTTCTGTAGGCCGGAAATGCCGCCGCCGGCCGCGTAGAAGTCGCTGGCCGAGCGGGTGCGCCGTGCCGCCCAGTAAGTGATGGCGAGCGTGCCGGCGACGAAGATGAAGAACATGATGATCGCGTGCCAGTTCAGCGGCTGACGCTTGACCTCGCCGGAGAGCGCATCTGCCGCCAGCGCAAGCCCGGGGGTGGCGAGCAACACTGCGGCGGCAATACGGGGAAACTGGGGTTTCATTGCTTGGCCTCCTCGACGATCTGTTTGTTCAGCACGTCGAACTCGTTGTTTGCCTTGCGCACGTAGATGCCGGTCAGGACGAACGCGGACAGGATGATCAGAACCCCGATCGGCATGCCGATGGTCGTGGTGGCACCGGCCGCGATCGGGGTGCCGAGGGTCTTGGGCGCGAACGCCAGCATCAGGATGAAACCGTAATAGATCACCAACATGATCAGCGTGAGTTTCCATCCCAGGCCGGTCTTCTTGTGGACCAGCTCGACGAACTTGGGATTGGACTGAACGCGCTTCAGAATCTCGTCATTCATTATGTCCTCCTTTGCGAGGCGGCATGGCTTGCCGCTGTCAGCTAATGTAAGGAGGCGCAGGTTGTCGAGCTAATCGCATTTTCTGATTGCGGAAATTTGTTCCAGGAATGGTGCGCTGCAAAACGCTTTATTTTTCAGTATTTTGTGGGAGTGTTTTTACTCTGAATTCCCCTGTTTTTATGAGGGCTATAATATTTGCTGATGGCATGAGATCCCCTTGAGCGATGTCGCGTTTTGCGCTGACAATAGCGCAAAGCCTGGTGACCAGGCGGGTAGCGGTGTGGGCCGGCTGCTACAACCAAAACAGATTCAGGGGGAGTCTTTGGATGGAAATCTACCAACTGCGCACCTTTGTCACGGTTGCCCAGCAGGGGCACCTGACGCAGGCCGCAGAACTCTTGCACCTTTCGCAGCCGGCAGTCACCGCGCAGATCAAGGCGCTGGAAGAGGATGTCGGCATGCCGCTGTTCGAGCGCAGTGCAGGTGGGGTGACGCTGACGCTGGCCGGCCAGGAGCTGCTGCCGCAGGCGCAGTCCATCCTCGCGTCCGCCCGCGGCATTCTCAACCGGGCGCGCGAGCTGCGCGGCGAGCTCAATGGCAAGGCCAGCATCGGCGTGACGTTGTCGGCCGACGCGTTGCGCGTCGGACCGTGGGTGGCGGCGTTGACCGCCAAGCATCCGCTGTTGGCGCTGAAGCTTGAGTACGGCGTCACCGGCAATGTGCTGAACTTGGTGCGCAAGAAGGAGCTGGATGTCGGTTTCTACCTGGGCAAGAACCCCTACGCCAACGTCAATACCGTGCTGCTGACCCAGATCGACTACCGGGTGGTGCTGCCGGCCGCCTGGGCCGAGCGGGTGGCCAAGGCCGGGCTGCGCGAGCTGGGCAAGTTGCCGTGGATCGGCATCTCGCAGTTTTCCAGCCTGTCGAAGATCAGCAGCGAACTGTGGCGCGAGCTCAATATCTCGCCGCGCAAGATCACCGAATGCGATCATCTGGAAACGGTGCTGGAGCTGGTGGCCGCCGGCGTCGGTGTGGCATTGGTGCGAGAGGAGGACGCACAGGCTCACGTGGCGCAGGGCAAGGTGGCGATAGTGCCCGAGCTGGTGAAGCCGGCCGACCTGCAGCTGGTGTACCCGGCCGACCGGGTCGGCGACCCGATCCTGATCGCGCTGTTGACCGAACTGGCACCGGTGTGGGGGCTGGACCCGGCGACGCTGGGGCTCTGAGCGGCTGTTCATAATCTTACTGCGCTGCTCTTCACTCCACCGAGGGCCGCTCGCGACAGATTCTGAACAACCTCTGGCCGAATAGCCCTACCAGCGGGCCGTGTTTGTCGCGGCTCGCGACCGCTAGAATGCGGGTATGGAAACCTTGACCCTGCCCGTGTTCGGCCAACGTATTACCGAGCTGCCCCCCGTATTGCACCGCCGCGTGGCTAGCACGCCGCTGCCGCAGCCGCATCTCGTTCACCTCAACCGCAGCCTGGCCGAACAACTCGGCCTTGACCCGGATTGGCTCGCCAGCGACGAGGGGGTGGCGCTGTTCACCGGTAATCTGCCGGATGCGTTGCCGACGATCGCTACCGCGTATTCCGGCCACCAGTTCGGCGTGTGGGCTGGCCAGCTTGGCGATGGTCGGGCGCTGATGCTCGGCGACCTGCCTGGCTCAAACGGGCGGCGGATGGAGGTGCAGATCAAGGGGGCCGGCCAGACGCCGTTTTCGCGCCATGCCGATGGCCGCGCGGTGCTACGTTCGAGCATTCGCGAATACCTGTGTTCCGAGGCAATGGCCGCGCTCGGCATCCCAACGACCCGCGCGCTGATCCTGACCGGCTCGCCGGCGCCGGTGTACCGCGAGACGGTGGAGACGTCGGCGGTGGTCACACGGGTGTCGGAGAGCTTCGTGCGCTTCGGTCACTTCGAGCACCTGTACCACCGCGGCGACCACGACGCGCTGAAGGCGCTGGCCGACTTCGCGCTGCGCTACCACTTCCCGGAGCAGGCCGATTTGGCCACCCCGTACGCCGCGCTGATCGGTGAGACGATCGCCCGCACCGCACGGCTGATCGCCGATTGGCAGGCGGTCGGTTTCTGTCACGGGGTGATGAACACCGACAATATGTCGTTGCTGGGGCTGACCATCGACTACGGCCCGTACGGCTTCCTCGACGGCTTCGATCTCGCGCATATCTGCAACCATTCCGACCACGCCGGCCGCTACGCCTACAACCAGCAGCCGCAGGTGGCGCTGTGGAACCTGCACTGCCTGGCGTCGACCTTCCTGCCGATGGTCGGCGAGGACGAACTGGTCGCGCTGCTGCGCGGCTTCCAGGCACTGTATGAGACGGCGTATCTGACGAAGATGCGTACGAAACTGGGGCTGACGACACAGGAGGGCGGCGACGGCGCGCTGCTCGAGAAGCTCTTGATGGCGATGCACGGCGACCGGGTCGACTACACGATCTTCTTCCGCCGCCTCGCCGATTTCGACGCGCTCGATACGTTCAACGCGCCACTGCGCGATCTGTTCCTCGAGCGCGAGCTGTTCGACGGTTGGGCTGTCGACTACCGGGCGCGACTGGCGCGCGAGCCGCAAACGCCGGTAGAGCGCCGCGCCGCGATGAGCCGGGTCAACCCGAAGTACGTGCTGCGCAACCATATCGCCGAGCAGGCGATCCGCAAGGCGCGCGATGAGGGCGACTTCGGCGAGGTCGACCGGGTGTTCCGCTGTCTGTCACGGCCTTTCGAAGAGCAGCCGGAATTCGAGGTGTACGCGGGCTTTCCGCCGGAATGGGCAGATCAGATCTCAGTGAGCTGCTCGAGCTGAATCTTTCGCCACGGAAACACACTGAAGACACGGACAAAAACCGAGTAGAACACAAAAAAGCAGACGCCCATCGTCGAGAAGTGGCGTCTGCTTTATCGGTTTCTTCTGTGTTTTCTACGTGTTTTCGTGGTTAAACCCGAACTTCGCTCACCGACGCCTTCAGCTTTGGCCACGCCAGCGTCAGCATCAGGCTGCGCATCGCCATCAGGATCACGAGCGCCGCCCAGATGCCGTGATTGCCGAGCCAGGTCGATAGGCCGAACAGCGCCGGCACGTAGACGACGAAGCTCGCGATCATCGCGTTGCGCAGCGTGCGCGTCTGCACCGCGCCCATGAACACCCCATCCCAGAAGAACGCCCAGATGCACACCAGAGGCATCGCTACCAGCCAAGGCCAGAAGCGCAGCGCCTCGTGCCGCAGTGCTGGGTCGGTGCTCATCAGCGGCATGAAGGCGTGGGCGCTGGCTGCGAGCGCGGCGGCCAGGATCAGGCTCCATGCGAGCGACAGCCAGGCGTTGCGTTGTACCGTGACGACCAATGCTGCGCGAGCTTTGGCGCCGATCGCGCGCGCACCGTGCACTTCGGCTGCGGTGGCGAAACCGTCAAGCAGGTTGGCGCACACCATGAAGGCTTGCAACAGGATCTGGTTGGCGGCCAGCTCCAGCGTTCCGAGTTGGGCGCCGCGCTGCGTCATCAGCGCGAATGCGCCGGTCAACAGCAGCGTGCGGATCATGATGTCGAGGTTGGCCGAAAACAGGCGCTGCCAGGCACTGGCGACAAAGGATTTACCCAGCGCCGCGCGCCAACGATGCCACGGCACGATGCGCAGGATCAGCAGGCTGGTCGCGATGCCGATCACCGCTTCGCTCAATACGGTGGCCCAGGCGGCGCCGGCGATGCCCCAGCCGAAGCCGAGCACGAACAGCACCGACAGGCCGGCGTTGAGGGCGTTCATCGCCAGCTGCAGCAGCATCACCGAGCGCGAGCGCCCCAGCCCCATCAGCCAGGCGAACTGCGCGTAGCCGAGCAGCGTGAACGGTGCCGACCAGATCCGCGCGTCGAAATACAGTCGCGCAAACGACGTTACCTCGGCGGGCGGCGCGAGCAGCCACAGCGCGACATGACCGATCGGCCACTGCAACAGCCAGAGCCCGATCCCACCGGTCACCGCCGCAAGCATCGGCCGCAGCCCGGCTAGCGCCACCTCGGTGTCGTCCTGCCGGCCGACCGCCTGCGCCACGAGGCCGGTGGTGGTGAAGCGTAGGAAACTGAAGCACCAGTAGATCACCGTGAAGATGGTCCCGCCGATGCCGGAGGCGGCGATCAGCGCCGGGTTGCCTAGCCGGCCGAGCACGGCGGTGTCGACCAGTCCCATCAGCGGGGTGGCGATCGCGGCGAGCATCACCGGGATGGCGAAGCGGATCAGCGTCGAATACGACGGGGGTTGGTCGGGGCGGGGAAGCGCGGGAGGGGGCATGGTCGGCTTGGGCGTTAAGCATAATAACGGCCGGTCAGCGACCGGCCGTCATGCAATGGAGCGGGAAGGTTCAGCCCAGTGGATGGGCGCTGACGCCGCTCTCATCAAGGCGCAGATAGCCGCCCTTGCCGTCGAGCCAGTCGGCGATCACCCAGCGCTGGGAGGTGTGGCCGTTGGCGCTAACGTCGTGGCGAGCCGGGCGATGGGTGTGGCCGTGAATCATCAGCGGCGGCACGCCGCCAGCGGCCTGTTCGACCAACGTTGCCTGTACCGCCGTATCGGTCACGTCGCTGATCGCAGACAGACCGTTCTCGGCCTTGCCGGTTTCGCTCATCGCGCGGATCTGCTTGGCGATCACATGGCGCTCGGCCAGCGACTTGGCGAGGATGCCGGCCTGCCATTGCGGGTTGCGCGCCATCGCGCGGAACTGCTGGTAGGGCAGGTCATCGGTGCACATCGCATCGCCGTGGGACAGCAGTACGCGTTGGCCGAATGCGTCGATCACGGTCGGATCGGTCAGCAGCGTGGCGCCGGTCGCGGCGGCGAAGCCCTCGCCGAGCAGGAAGTCGCGGTTGCCGCGCATCACGTAGAGCGGCGTCACCGCGGCGAAGTCGCGCATCGCAGCGAGCATCGCATCGATGAACGGCGAGGAGTCGTCGTCGCCGACCCACACCTCGAACAGGTCGCCAAGGATGTAGAGCGCGTCGATCTTGCCGCGCCAGGCGGCCAGCGTGTCGGTGAAGAGGGCGTTGAGCACCGGCGTGTCGTCGGCGAGGTGCAGGTCGGAGATGAAATGGATGGCCATGGGATGCGTCCGTGTAGTGAGCGGGCGGCATTTCTGCCACGCAAGCCGGCTGGCGCTCCAAGCGGCTTGCGTGGCAAAAAAGCCCGGCGGGAGGCCGGGCCCTTACGCGGATCGAAAAGACTTAGATGATCTCTGCCTTCTCGATCACCACGGCTTCCTTCGGCACGTCCTGGTGCATGCCGCTGCGGCCGGTCTTCACGTCCTTAATGCGGTCGACCACGCCCTGGCCTTCGGTCACTTTGCCGAACACACAGTAGCCGTAGCCGTTGGCGTCGGCCGACTTGAAGTTCAGGAAGCCGTTGTCGGCCACGTTGATGAAGAACTGGGCAGTCGCCGAGTGCGGCTGCATGGTACGGGCCATCGCGATGGTGTACGGCTCGTTCTTCAGGCCGTTGCCGGCTTCGTTCTCGATCGGGTCGAGGGTCGGCTTTTGCTCCATGTCTGCGGTGAAACCGCCGCCCTGGATCATGAAGCCGTTGATCACGCGGTGGAAGATGGTGCCATCGTAGTGGCCGCTCTTCACGTACTCTTCGAAGTTGGCAGCGGTTTTCGGGGCCTTTTCGTGATCCAGTTCGATCACGATGTCGCCGAAGTTGGTAGTCAGTTTGATCATGGTGGTGTGTCCTGTGCTCAGGGTTTCAGGGTGGCTTTCTTGATCACGACCGTTTCGGTCGGGACGTCGGCCATGCCTTTCTGGTTGCCGGTGCGGACCTTGGCGATGCTGTTCACCACGTCCATCCCCTTGGTGACCTTGCCGAACACTGCGTAGCCGGCGCCTTGCGGGCTCGGGTCACGGTAGTTCAGGAAGTCATTGTTGGCCACGTTGATGAAGAACTGGGCGGTAGCCGAGTTCGGGTCCATCGTGCGGGCCATCGCGATGGTGCCAATGGTGTTCTTCAGGCCGTTGCTCGCCTCGTTGGCGATCGGCGCGCGGGTCGGCTTCTCGCGCAGCTGTGCGTCGAAACCGCCGCCCTGGATCATGAAGCCGTCGATCACGCGGTGGAAGACGGTGCCGTTGTACTGGCCGGATTTCACGTACTGGATGAAGTTGGCGACGGTCTTGGGCGCTTTGGCCTCGTCCAGAGTGATCTCGATCGGACCCTTGTTGGTGTCGAGGGTGACGATCGGGGCAGCTAGCGCCAACAGCGGCGCAGAGGACAGGGCCAGCGTGGCCAGGAAGCGTTTCATCATGGGCGTGTGTCACTCACATAGGGGCGATAGGCTCGCAGTTTAGCACTTTTCCGTTATGGGTCTGCCTCGCTGCGCCCGAGGGCGGGCGGTGTTACACTCGCGCGGATGCCGATTCCCGTTTTCCTTAGCGCGTTTACGCGCTCATTTCGCCGCGACCGCCTGCTGCATGCTCTTTTCGTCGCCGGCTTCCTGCTGATGCTGGTGTCCCCGCTGCCTTGGCGGCAGTTGTCGAGCAGCATCGACTACGCCACCCTCGCCACCCTGGCCGGCCTGATGGTGCTGACCAAGGGCATCGAGGAGAGTGGCTATCTCGACCATCTGGGGGCCAGCATCGTGGCGAGGTTGCGCCACGAGCGCTCGCTGGCGCTGTTCCTGGTGGCCGCAGCCGCGGCGCTGTCCACCGTGCTGACCAACGACATTGCGCTGTTCATCATCGTGCCGCTGACAGTGGGCCTGAGTGGCGTGGCCAGTCTGCCGATCGGTCGGCTGGTGGTGTTCGAGGCGCTGGCGGTCAACGCCGGCTCGATGCTCACGCCGATCGGCAACCCGCAGAACATCCTGCTGTGGCAAAAGTCCGGCCTGTCGTTTGTCGCATTCATCGTGCAGATGGCACCACTGGCGCTAGCGATCGTCACGCTGCTCTTGCTGGTGACTTGCTGGGCGTTTCCGGCGCGCCCCATCTCCGCAGTGACCCGCGAGCGCTGGCAGGCCTACAGCCGGGGCCTGCTGGGGGCTTGCGTGGTGCTCTATCTGGCGTTCCTGCTGCTGCTAGACCTTGGTCACCTGGGTTATGCGCTGCTCCTCGTGCTGGCGGGAGCGCTGCTGGCATTCCGCCGCGTGCTCATCGACGTCGACTGGAGCCTGATCGCGGTGTTCGCGCTGATGTTCGTCGACATCCGGTTGTTGACCGGCCTGCCACTGCTGCGCGACCTGCTGGCGCAGCTGGGCCAGTTGCATGGTGCAGGTCTGTTCCTCGCCGGCATCGGGCTGTCGCAGTTGATCAGCAATGTGCCGGCCGCCATCCTGCTGACCGAGTATTCGCAGTCCTACCGGCTGATCGCCTACGCGGTCAATGTCGGTGGCTTCGGCTTTGCACTTGGCTCGCTCGCCAATCTGATCGCGCTGCGCATGGCCGGTACACCGGGCATCTGGCGCAGCTTCCACCGGGTGTCGCTGCCGTTCCTGCTGGTGGTCGCCTTGGGCGGCTGGGTGGCGCTGAGCTGGCGCTAATCGGCTGTGGTGCCTCGCTTGCTGGTGGAGCCGACGATGAGCTAGAAATTCAGTAAGGGATACAGCCAGTAGTGTTTGGCGTGCCCCTTCGACGTAGAGGCACGTTTCGTGCCGTCGACCCAGAGCCTGTCTGATACACGTTCAAGCCTGGCCTGCAGCCGATCGCCGACATTCGTTTTGCATCGTCTGGAGGCATGATGTTTCGCCGCTGCGTGGTTGTCCTGGTCGCTCTCTGCTGCTGTTCTCTGCTGTCTTCGTCTATTGCCGCCCTGCCGCCGGCCGCTCCCGCTCAACGCCACCTCGTTTTTTCCAACAAGCCTTGGCGTGGCGATTTCGATCAGATGCTCGAGAACCGCATGATCCGGGTGATGGTGCCGTACAGCCGCTCTCTGTATTTCAACGACAAGGGCCACGAGCGCGGCATCACCGCCGACCTGGTGCGCGACTTCGAGCGCCATCTGAACCGCAAGTACGCAGCCAAGCTTGGCAAGCGGCCGATCACGGTGATAATCATCCCGACGACGCGCGACAAGCTGCTACCGGGCGTGGCCAACGGCCTGGCCGATATCGCCACTGGCAACCTGACCGTGACTCCAGAACGACAGAAACTGGTCGATTTCGCGGTCCCGCCTTACCAGAGGCTGATGTCCGAACTGGTGATAACCGGTCCGGCTTCGCCGACGCTAGCCAGGGTAGAAGACTTGTCGGGCAAGATGGTGGCGGTGCGACGCTCGTCTAGCTACTACGAGAGCCTTGTCGCGCTGAACCAACGCCTGGCCAAGGCCGGCAAGCCCCCGGTGAAGCTGCAGCTGGTGTCCGACGCGCTCGAAGACGAAGACATGATGGAAATGCTGGCGGCGGGGTTGTTGCCAGTCATCGTGGTAGACGACTGGAAGGCGAAGATGTGGGCGCAGGTGCTGCCGAATATCCGCGTCAACCCAGCGCTGGCAGTGCACAGCGGTGGGTTGCGTGGCTGGGGGGTGCGCAAGGGAAGTCCGAAGCTGCAGGCCGAGCTGGACGATTTCTACCGCCACTTTTCAACAAAGGAGCAGGGGCTGTTCGCCTACCGCATCGCGAGGTACATGAAGCGGATCAAACAGATCCACAACAATACCGAAGGCGATGAACTGAAGCGCTTCGAGGCGACGGTAACCCTGTTCCGCAAGTACGGCCAGCAGTATACGTTCGATCCGTTGATGTTGGCGGCACAGGGCTTCCAGGAGTCGCAGCTCGACCAGAATGCCAAGAGCCGCGCCGGAGCGATCGGGGTGATGCAGCTGATGCCCAAGACAGGCAAGGAACTGCAGGTGGGCGATATTCACCTGATCGAGCCGAACATCCATGCCGGCGCCAAGTACATGGACCACTTGATGAGTCGCTTCTTCAGCGATGCCAAGTTCGACGAGAGCAACCGCACCCTGTTTGCGTTTGCCAGCTACAACGCCGGCCCCGGCAACATCGCCAAGATGCGCAAGTTGGCCGAAGCGCGCGGTCTGGACCCGAACCTCTGGTTCAATAACGTCGAGGTGGTGACAGCCGAGAAGATCGGCATGGAAACGACCACTTATGTGCGCAACATCTTCAAGTACTACGTGGCCTACAAGCTGCAATTGAACATTCAGCAAACCCAGGCGCAGGCCCGTGCCAAGTTGGCTGCGCCCGCTGCGGTCACGCCGCCGCCAGTGAAGAAATAGTCTGTGCTCAGGCCAGCAGTCCCCGTAGGTGGAGCAGTCCGCAGTTCTCGGCACGGGCTGCGGGCCGGTGGCGCCTGTAGCAGTCGATGGAAGCAACTGGGCGGTGGCGCTGCCCACCCCGCCACTCTCCATCGTCCACAGCCCTTCGTCTAGGCCGTACAGCTGCGAGAACTCGGCCTTGTCTCGCTCCAGTTGGCACCTCCCCGCCTTGCATGGGTCAATAGCGCTTTGCCATTGTCGGTGAGTGGATGGCGCTTGGCTCGCTGCTGCTGATCATGCTGGCAAGGTTGACTTTGGGCTTCGCCAGCGGCGTCGAACCGGGAGTGTCCACTTCGCGGGTGATGGAGTACGCCGACAGTCGTTCGTGTAGTCCTGCCGCTGAACCGCCTGCTTGTGGCGCAGTGGCTGGACATCTGTTGGGCATTGGTTTCTGGGCTGGACGGGGTAGCGAAAGGTGGGCCGGAGGCCGGCCATTCGGTGGTCGCGGCTGCCGTTGCCACTGGCGGTGGTGGTTGCCATGTCGGTACTGCTGGTGTTCAACTCGGCTCCAATAGTCGTGATGCTGCCCGGGCGGTTCCCGCACCGCGCCGCGCTTGCGTCACCGGCATGTCTTTTCTGGATGTGATCGGCTGCGGCCAAGTGTCGCAACTGGATCTGGCGATGGAGCCGGGACGGCGAGCACTTGGTCCGCCCCTCCGCCACACCGCCCATCGTCCCCGAATTCGTAGGAGTGTTTATGTCTGAAACTGTCGACTATGCCCGCGGGGTGCTGCCGGAAATTGCCGGCTACGCCGCCGAGCTGGCCGAGCTGCGCCATCGCATCCATGCCCACCCGGAGCTGGGCTTCGAGGAGTACGTCACCAGCGACCTGGTGGCTGCTAAGTTGGCCGAATGGGGCTACGAGGTACACCGCGGCCTCGCCGGCACCGGCGTGATCGGCACCCTGAGGAGCGGCGAGGGCCGGACCATCGGCATCCGCGCCGACATGGACGCGCTGCCGATCCGCGAGGCCACCGGCCTGCCGTATGCGAGCCAGGTCGACGGCAAGATGCATGCCTGCGGCCACGACGGCCATACCACCATGCTGCTCGGCGCTGCCTGGTACCTGGCGCAGCACAAACCGTTCACCGGCACCGTGCACCTGATCTTCCAGCCGGCCGAAGAGGGCCTGGGCGGTGCGCGGGTGATGGTGGAGCAAGGGCTGTTCAAGCAGTTTCCGTGCGACGCGGTGTTCGGCATGCACAATATGCCCGGCCAGCCGGTCGGGCAGTTCTATTTCCGCCCCGGCGCGTTCTCGGCCTCGTCCGACACGGTGGAGATCGAAATCATCGGCAAGGGCGGCCATGGCGCCGCGCCCAACATGGCGGTCGACCCGATCGTCGCTTCGGCCAACCTGATCCTGGCCCTGCAGACCGTGGTGGCGCGCAACGTCCACCCGTCCGAGATGGCGGTGGTCACCGTCGGTGCCATCCACGGCGGCGACGCGCCCAATGTGATCCCGGGCAGCGTCAAGCTGCGTCTGACGGTGCGGGCGCTGAAGCCGGCGGTGCGCGACCTGCTACAGGAGCGTATTACCGAAT
Source organism: Crenobacter oryzisoli (assembly GCF_030385785.1). Taxonomy (GTDB): domain Bacteria; phylum Pseudomonadota; class Gammaproteobacteria; order Burkholderiales; family Chromobacteriaceae; genus Crenobacter_A; species Crenobacter_A oryzisoli. Next base: position 3,389 of record NZ_JAUEDK010000005.1, on the reverse strand, counting down.
TGGCCGAACACATCGCACGCGCCCACCAGGCCGAGGCACGCGTCGACTACCACCGCCGCTACCCGGCCATCATCAATGACGCCGCCTGGACCGAGTTCGCGCTGTCGGTGGCGCAACAGCACTTCGGCGAAGAGCGCGCCGGTCTGATGGAATATCCGATGAGCGCCAGCGAGGACTTCTCCTTCATGCTGGAAGCCTGTCCAGGCAGCTATCTGCTGCTGGGCAACGGGGCGGGCGAGGGCGGCTGCATGCTGCACAACCCAGTCTACGATTTCAACGACGCACTGCTGCCGATCGGTGCGAGCTATTGGGTGCATCTTGTCGAGCACTTCCTTGGCCGATGAGCGCCGGGGCTCCTGCACTTTTAAAGCGGCAGGGCGGGCGCTAGGCGCTCAATGGGCGCTGTCGGGCGTGAAACAGGACGGTTGACTACACTGTCATCATCGCGCCTGCGGAGCCCGCTTCGATGATCACGCTTTATACCTTCGGTCCGTATTTCGGCCTGCCCGACCCGAGCCCTTTCGTGATGAAGGCCGAGGTGCTGCTGAAACTGAGCGGTCTGCCGTACCAGATTAACCACCGCGGCTTACGCGGAGCGCCGAAGGGCAAGCTGCCCTACATCGATGATAACGGGCAGAAGGTGGCCGACTCGACGCTGATCCGACTGTATCTGGAGCGCCAGTACCGCATCGACTTCGACGCCGGCTACTCGGCGCAGGAGCGGGCGCTGGCCTGGTCCGTGGAAAAGATGTTCGAGGAGCATCTGTACTTTGCGATGGTGTACATCCGCTGGATGATCGACGCCAATTTCCAGTGCGGCCCGCTCGGTTTCTTCGAACAGGTGCCGGCACCGATGCGCTCGATGGTGGTAGCGATGATCCGCCGAAAAGTCCGTCAGTCGCTGCACGGCCAGGGGATGGGGCGCCATAGTGAGGCCGAGATCAACGAGATGGCGGGGCGCGACCTCGATGCGATCGCTACGTTGCTGGGCGATAAACCCTATCTGCTCGGCGAGAACGCCTGTGGTGCCGATGCAACCGTCTACGCTTTTCTCGCCGGCACGTTCTGCCCCACCTTCGAGACGCCGTTGAGACATTGGGGAGAGCGTCAGCCCAATCTGCGCGACTATGTCGACAGGCTGCATGCGCGCTTTTATCCCGATCTGGAGCCGGCCGGCGGCTAGGCGCTTGGGTTGGCTGCTATCGCTTTGCCATAGTCGCCGACGCCCGACGCATATAGAGAAACAGCCCGACCATTCCTAGTCGGGCTGTTGTTTCCCTTCGAACAATGTCTGCTGCCTTGCTACCGCTTCGGTCGCCTCACTCGGTGTCACCCTACCTTTGGCGCCTCCAACGGCGGCGTGCCATCTTTAAACAGCTCCTTCAATTGGGTCCGTAATTCGGGTGTGTCCTTATGCTGATGGACCGCCACTGCGTGTTGCACCGCCGCTTCTAGTAATTCTTCCTCACTATCAGCACATAGCGCCACGCTGCAATGGTTTGCGCTCGGATACGCGCGGCAGTCGATGTACTTCCTCGTCATCGAATACTCCTCGAAGGGAAGGCGGGCGGGGTCAACAGTTCGGCGATGACGGAACACTGGCAGCTTGGTACACGGCGTGACTCCGGCCCAGTGCCATGGAGCGTTGCGCCCGGCTCGACCGACCGGATCCCAAACCCGCACTTAACAATAGACCCAAGAAACCAAGTCGGAAGCTTATCTTCGCGGCCGGCCGACGAAGGGTCATGGCAACAAATCTCTTTATATGACTTTGCCGTTAACCGATTGGTGGTTTTATATATTTTTAATTGAGATATGAATAACGATTTAGATAATTTCTAACTATTATGCTTTATGGTTGCCACGCCATTGTCCCGATTCGGAATCGAAGCCAATGCGCATCCAGCTCCGGCCTGATCTAATGGGCTCCCCGCCGGGCCCATCCGCAGGCCATCCAAGGGAGATGTAATGGACGCCTCCCTCCTGCCCGAAGGTGACGACGGCGGTCTGCAGAACGACAGGAGCCCTCGCAATACCTGACGGCATCTAAAGTGCCAAAGTGGTGGTGTAGCAACAACCACAAACGGTAAGGAGGGCTCGATATGAAGATTACGACATTCGGTCTGGACCTGGCAAAGCGGGTTTTCCAACTGCATTGGGTGGATACCGCTACCGGTGAAATCTGCCGCCGGCAAGTGAAACGGGCGCAACTGAACGAGTTCTTCGCCAACCGGGAAACGTCGGTGATCGCGATGGAGGCCTGCGGCAGTGCGCACTACTGGGGCCGGCTGTTCCAGGAGCTTGGGCATGAGGTCAGGCTGATTCCCGGGCAGTTCGTCCGTCCGTTCGTGAAGAGCAACAAGACCGACGCAGCCGATGCGCAGGCGATCTGGGAAGCGGCGCAGCGGCCAGGGATGAAGTTCGTCGCGCTCAAGAGCGAAGGCCAGCAAAGCGTGCTGATGTTGCACCGGATGCGCGAGCAGTTGGTGAAGATGCGGACGATGCAGACTAACCAGCTACACGGGCTGTTGTACGAGTTCGGAGCCGAGCTGCCAAAGGGGCGACACAAGGCGCTGGAGCGGATTCCTGATGAGCTTGCGCGGCTGGAAGACACGTTGCCAGTGATGGTGATCGAAGCGATCCGTAGCCAACTACAGCGAATTGAGACATTGGGCCAAGACATCGCCGAGCTTGAGCACAAGCTGGCGGTGTGGAAGAAGGAAGATGAAGCAGCCAAACGACTGATGGCCATTCCGGGTGTCGGCTTGCTCACCGCAACAGCGGCGGTAGCAATGATTGGGGATGCCAAGACATTCAAGTCTGGGCGCGAGTTTGCCGCCTTCCTCGGCCTGGTGCCACGCCAGAGCGGCACCGGCGGGCGAGTGAAGTTGCTGGGGATCAGCAAGCGCGGTGATGTGTATCTGCGCACGCTGCTGATTCATGGCGCCAGGGCAGTGGCGACGCATCAGAAGGTGCGCGATCCCTGGCTGGACCAGTTGCTGGCGCGACGACCGTTCAATGCGGCGGTGGTAGCGCTGGCCAACAAGATGGCACGAACGATCTGGGCGCTGTTGGCCCATGGCCGGACGTATCAAACGGACTACGTGGCCAAGGCCGCGTAAAAGATTAACGAACCCTTTAGGAGGTGGATCGCTGAAAGGTTGCGCAGGTTGATGTGCGCTTGATGGCAGAACAGGTCGGACCGTGGGGAAGTAAGCCTGAATGATGGCCAGTCCTTCGAGGACTCCAAGGAGATGAGGCCTTCCCCTGCGAATTCCATCAGGGCCAGCAGACTCCGAGTCTGCAATAAAGGCCGGATATAAGTCTGCAGCCAGATCTCGAAGCCCGCATCGAACATCGCTTGCCAAGCCGGGAGGCGTCCATATAAG
>NZ_JAUEDK010000049.1 GCF_030385785.1 Crenobacter oryzisoli | reverse complement strand
ACTCGAACTTGAACTGCTGCGGCGTATTGTCTTTCACCGCCTTGGCCAGCCAGCTCATCTCATCGGCCGTCACCTTCGGTGGACGCCCCGGGATCGGCTTGGCCAGCAGGGCGTTTTGGCCGCCATTGGCAAAGTCTGCTAACCAGCGAAACACCGTGCGCGGGTTGACACCGTAGGCGGCTGCTACGCTTTGCACCGATTGGCCCTCTCGAATCGCCTTGACGGCTTGCTGGCGCATGACCTGGAGGGTGTGGTGGTCAATCCCGCGGGCGTCAGAGTTTCGTTTGCATTTCATGAAGAAAATTATCACATGAAATGGCATTACTTTCTAAAAGGTTAGTAGCATAAATAGCTTATTTCTTTAGTTCCCCTAAACAAACTGAAAGGGGCCCTCGGGGACTTCTATTCGTTTGAAAGTTAAAAAAGGCTGTTCGCAGCCTAGAAGCTGGTCTGGAGTCCTGGTCCGAACCGGGAACGGCTGACGGCCGCAGTTGGGGGCGACCAACGTTCCTTACATTAGGAGAGACAGGATAGGGAAAAATCCGGGCACTCGAGCCTTGAAAATTCAAATTAAATTTTCTATGAAATATAGAAATACAAATAGATTTTTTGCTAAGGCGGTAGCTAGGGGAATGACCGATGAAAACCATCTTTCTAGTGGACGACTCTGCGACCATTCTGCTCTCGGTCTCCAGCATTCTGACCAAGGCCGGTTACGCCGTCGAGAAGGCCGGTAACGCAGGTGAGGCACTGCAGCAATTCCACAAAGGCATCAAGACCGACTTGTTGATCACCGACCTCAACATGCCAGGCATGAACGGCATCGAGTTGATCCAGGAAGTGCGCAAGCTGCCAAGCTACCGTTTCATGCCGATCCTGTTCCTGACCACCGAGTCGCAGCAGTCGAAAAAGGCCGAGGCGAAGGCCGCCGGCGCCTCGGGGTGGATCGTCAAGCCGGCTTCGGCAGACGACCTGCTCAATACCATCAAGCTGGTGATGCGCTGATGATGGACCCTTTCCTCTTCTTGCGACGATCCCTGGGAGTGGTCGCGCTCATGGCAGCAGCGGTCGGCTTGGGCGTGTATTTCTTGTACGGCTGGTTCGACGGGGCACTGCTGCCGGCTCTCGGCTTGTCGCTGCCGCTGGGCCACGCCATCAGCGCCGCGATGCTGATCGCCGCTACCTACGCCGCTACCTACGCCGCTGCCTGCTTAGCGCTGAGTTTGCCATTTTTCAAACCATCGTCCGGGATGCCGCGCCATCAGGAAGCACTGGTGCAAGCTTCAGAGCAGTTAAGCGCAGTCAGCGAAGAGGTTGCGCGCGAACTGCTGTCGGTGCCGAGCTATAGCGACGTGCTGCGCAATCATCTCGACAACGTGGTGCAGCAGACCGAACAGGCCGCCTACAACATCACCGACCGGTTGCAGGCGATCGATGGCGTCATCGGGCATCTGAGTGAGTTCGTCACGACCAGCTCGTCGCATTCGAGCCAGCTGGTACAGAACTCCGAGCAGCACATCGCCGACAACCAGCGTCTGATCAGCAAGATGCGCGAATACATCGATCACCGCATCCATGAGGCTCGCGAAGACCAGGAACGGACCAGCCAAGTGGTCGCAGAGGCACGCTCGCTGCAGTCGCTGACCCAGCTGATCAAGGACATCGCGATGCAAACCAATCTGTTGGCGCTCAACGCGGCGATCGAGGCAGCCCGTGCGGGCGAGAGCGGGCGCGGCTTCGCTGTGGTTGCCGACGAGGTCCGCAAGCTGTCGGCCGAGACGGAAAAGGCGGTGCAGGCGATCAATCAGGGCATCACGGGCATGGCGGCGACGATTGAGGCGCAGCTGCAGGAAAAACTGTCGGCGGTGAACCTCAATCGTGAGCAGGCTACGCTCGGCCAGTTTGCCGACCAACTGGCCGGGCTCGGCAGCAGCTATGAAGGCCTGGCCAGCCACCAGACGCACATTATCGACAGCGTGAGCCGCAGCAGCGCCGAGCTGGGGCAAATGTTCATGCACGCGCTGGCTAGCGTGCAGTTCCAGGACTTGACTCGCCAGCAGCTCGAACAGACCAGCCATGCGCTGCGCCGGCTCGATGAGCATCTTGGCGTGCTCGCCGCGCGGCTGAGGCAGCCAGGGGAGAGCGACTCGAGCTATATGCCGCTCACGGCCCATCTGGATGCGCTCTACAGCGGCTACGTGATGGAGCAGCAGCGCCAGGCCCACCATTCCGTATCCAGTCAACCGGCACCAGCCGCCGGCCCCAAAATAGAACTGTTTTGAGCCCGCTATGACTGAGCGCCTGACCATCGTTGACGACATGACGATCTATCACGCGGCCACGCAAAAGCAGCAGCTGATCGATGCCCTGCGTGCCGCAGATGGGCTCGATCTCGACCTTTCGCTGGTCGCCGAGATCGATACTGCCGGTTTCCAGCTATTGCTGCTTGCCAAGCGCGAAGCGCGCCGGCTGGACAAGGCGCTCAATATCGTCGCGCACAGCCCGGCGGTGCGCGAAGTGGTGGATTTTTTCAATGTGGCTGCCGACTTCGGCGACCCGATCCTGATCCACGTACGGGAAGCTGACTCCGGAACAGGTAAAGCTCATGGATGAACTCCTCTCTGTATTCGTCACCGAGAGTCATGAACAGCTGGCGGCGCTTGAGGCCGCATTGCTGCAGCTCGAAACCGCGCCAGACGACGTCGACACGCTGAATGCGATCTTCCGTGCAGCCCATACGATAAAAGGCGGGGCCGGGGTTATCGAGTGCGGCTACATCGTCTCCTTCACTCATGTTGTCGAGAACGTGCTCGACCAGCTGCGTAACGGCGATATCCGGCTCGGTACCGATCTGGTCGCCGTTCTGCTGGCCTGCAGCGACCATATCGGCTTGTTGCTGGGCGAGCTCGAAGCCGGCCATGCCACTCCGGCCGATTTGTTGCTGGCCGACGGCGATGCCCTGCTGGCCCGCTTGCAAGGCAACGGGCTGGGGCTGGATGCGAGCCCCGTCCACTCCGCCGTTCCGGTCGACGTGCTGGAAAGCCTGGGGGGTGAAACGGCCGAGCCCGACTGCTGGCACATCTCGCTGCGCTTCGAGCCCCATGTTTTGCGTAATGGGATGGACCCACTGTCTTTTCTGCGCTACCTCGCCACGCTCGGCACCATCGTGCATATGGAGACGCTGGCCGATGCCATGCCATCGGCCGATGCGATGGATGCGGAGGCCTGTTATCTCGGCTTCGAGATCCGTTTTGCTTCTTGCGCCGACAAGGCGGCGATCGAGGGCGTGTTCGACTTCGTCCGCGACGATTGCACCCTGCACATCCTGCCGCCGCACAGTCGGCTGGCCGACTACATCGACCTGATCCAGGCCCTGCCGGAAGATGTCATGCGGTTGGGCGAGATCCTGGTGCGTGTCGGGGCGATCACGCAGGCCGAACTCGACGACGGGCTGCTCGCGCAGCAGACCCCCGCCGCCGATGGCGTTCCAGCGACCACCATACCGCTTGGCGAAATCCTGCAGCAACAACAGGTCGTGCGCCCCGAGCTGGTCGAGGCGGCCGTCGCCAAGCAGGGGCAGGTCCACGACAAGAAGGCTGCTGAGGCGCGCCTTATCCGCATTCAGGCCGACAAGCTTGACCGCCTGATCGATCTGGTGGGGGAGCTCGTCATTGCCAGTTCCAGCGTTGGCTTGCTGGCCAGTCGCACCGGCCGCAGCGAACTGCTGGAGGCCGCCTCGCTGATGACGCGTCTGGTCGAAAGCACGCGAGATTCGGCGCTGCAGCTACGCATGGTGCAGGTCGGCGATACCTTCAGCCGTTTCAACCGCATTGTGCGCGATGTTTCCAAGGAACTCGGCAAGGATATCGAGCTGGTCATCGCCGGCGGCGAGACCGAGCTCGACAAGAGCGTGGTGGAAAAAATCGGCGACCCGCTGATCCATCTGGTGCGCAACGCCATCGATCACGGGATCGAATCCACCGCTCAGCGCATCGCCGTCGGCAAACCGGCACGCGGCCGGCTGGAGCTGAACGCCTTTCACGATTCGGGCAGCATCGTTCTCGAGGTGAGCGACGACGGGGGTGGCCTCAACCGCGACAAGATCGTGGCCAAAGCCGTCGAGCGCAGCCTGATTCAGTCCGGGCAGAACCTGAGCGAGGCGGAAATCGACAACCTGATTTTCGAGCCGGGCTTCTCCACGGCAGACCAAGTCTCCAACCTATCCGGCCGCGGCGTGGGCATGGACGTGGTCAAGCGCAATATTCAGAGTTTGCGCGGCCGCGTTGACGTTAGCTCGAGCCCCGGCGCCGGCACCCGCTTTTCCATCCGTCTGCCTCTGACCATGGCCATCATCGACGGTTTTCTGGTCGGAGCGGGGCGTGTCAGCTACGTCATACCGCTCGACATGGTGGTCGAATGTCTCGAACTGCCACCACAAACCACCGATAACCATTATCTGAACCTACGTGGCGAAGTGTTGCCCTTCATCCGTCTGCGCGAATTGTTCGATCTGCCGGGGCAGCGCCCGTTGCGCGAGAACGTGGTGGTGGTGCGGGCAGGCAGCCAGAAGGCCGGTATCGTCGTCGACCAGTTGCAAGGGGAGTTCCAGACCGTCATCAAGCCTCTTGGGCAGCTGTTCCGCAGCCTTCGCGGCATCGGTGGGTCGACCATTCTCGGTAGTGGCGAGGTGGCGCTGATTCTCGATGTGCCGTCGCTGATACAGCAGATCATCCAGCAGGAAGCCTGCAGCGTGGCTTCACAGTTCCAGATCTCGACACCTTAGTTCATACCCGCGGTAGCACTCGATAAGGAACAACAACATGAAATGGTTCTACGATTTGAAGATCGCCACGAAGTTGATTGCTTCGTTTCTGGTGGTGCTGTCGCTGACTGCCGTGATGGGCGGTTTTGCCATCTTCCAGTTGGCCGAGGTGAACCAGGCTTCGACCGATATCAAGGATAATTGGATGCCCGCCATGGGGGCGGCCCAGGCGATGAAAACCAATATCGCCGATTACCGCATCAAGGAATTCCGTCACATCCTCGTGCAGAGCCCTGAGGACATGACGCGCATCGAGCAAGAAGCCAACCAGATCTTGAAGCAGTTCGAGGAAAACCGGGCTGCCTACGAGAAGCTCATTTCCAGCCCGGAGGAGCGTCAGGCTTATCAAGCGTTCATGGCCGACTGGGGGACCTATCAAGGTATCAGCAAGACGCTGCACGGCATCTCGCGTCAAAACAACAAGGCCGAAGCACTCACGCTGGCCAATGGCGAATCCAAGCGGGCGTACGATGCCGTGGGCTCCGGCATCGACAAACTGGTGCAGATCAATAATGACGGCGGTCATGCCGCCAGCGCGCATGGCGATGCGCTCTATGCCAGCGCACGGATCGCGATCATCGGCGTGCTGATCGGCGCGCTGGTTATCGGCCTGCTGCTGGCGCTGTTCATCTCGCGCATCATTTCCCGACCGCTGAACATCGCTGCCCGTGTTGCCGGTCAGCTGGCCGAAGGCGACCTGACCGCCAAGATCGATGCGACTTCCAAGGACGAAACCGGTCAGGTGCTCGCCTCGATGCAGAGCATGATCGGCAAATTGTCGCAGACCATCGGCGAAATTCGCCATGCCGCCGACAATCTGGCATCCGCTTCCGAGGAGGTGTCGGCCACGGCGCAGTCGCTGTCGCAAGGGGCTGCCGAACAGGCCGCCTCGGTCGAGGAAATCTCCTCTACCCTCGAGCAGACCACCGCTACCGTGACGCAGAATACCGAGAATGCCAAGGTGACCGACAACATGGCCGGCAAGGCCGCCAGCGAGGCAGCCCAGGGTGGTTCGGCGGTCAAGGAAACCGTCACCGCGATGCAGGCCATCGCCCAGAAGATCGGCATCATCGACGATATCGCCTATCAGACCAACCTGCTGGCGCTCAACGCGGCCATCGAGGCTGCCCGTGCCGGCGAGCACGGCAAGGGCTTCGCGGTGGTGGCTGCCGAAGTGCGCAAACTGGCTGAGCGCAGCCAGGTCGCCGCGCAGGAAATCGGTGAGCTTGCAGGCTCCAGCGTGAAGATGGCGGAGCATGCCGGTCAGTTGCTCGACGCGATGGTGCCGTCGATCCGCAAGACTTCCGATCTGGTGCAGGAAATCGCTTCGGCGAGTCAGGAGCAGAGTATTGGTGTGGCGCAGATTAACCAGGCGGTCAGCCAGCTTAACCAGACTACCCAGCAGAGTGCGTCGTCGTCGGAGGAGTTGGCTGCCACCGCCGAAGAAATGGGGACCCAGGCCGAGCAACTGCAGGGCTTGATGGCATTCTTCCGTACTACCGACACAGGCCAACAACACCGCCCGGCACCGAGCCGCAGCAACACTGCTTCGGTTCGTTCCGCGCCGGCACTGGCGCGTGCTGTGAACAAGGTTGCGTCCCATGCGGTGTCTGTCGAAGCGGAATTCGAGCGCTTCTGAAGGAGTGGTCCATGAGTCAAGCGACTGCACTGACCCGCCGTGATGCGTCGGCCGCTGACGCGGTGGAGGCTGAGGCTGGGGCCAAGCAATACCTGACCTTCACGTTGAACGCCCAGTTGTTCGCTGTCGGCATCCTGAACATCAAGGAAATCATCGAGTACCACCAGCTGACCGAGATTCCGCTGATGCCAGCCTTTATTCACGGCGTGATCAATCTGCGTGGGGCTGTGGTACCGGTGATCGACCTGTCGGCACGCTTCGGCGCAAAACCGACCGCTATCGGCCGTCGCACCTGCATTGTCATCGTCGAGATGCACCACAGGGTCGACGGCGCGGATATTCAGCAAGATATCGGCATCTTGGTCGACAGCGTCAACGAGGTGCTGGAGATTCCCGCCGATGAGATCGAGCCCGCGCCGGCCTTCGGCGCCACGATCCGTGCGGACTTCATCTTCGGCATGGGCAAGGTAGCAGGCCGTTTCGTCATCATCCTCGACTTGGACCGGGTCTTGTCGATCGATGAAATGGGCCAGATCGCCGCGCTTTCCCATGACGAGAAGGGATAGTCCAGCCCTGAATCACGTCATTTACACTGTTGTGCCTATGCTGCTGGGGGAGTGAGGGTCAGGTCCACGAAAGGGTGACAAACGTTTGAAGGTCCTTATCCCATCCCGGCCGGCGCTTCGCCGGGAGATCTCCTAGGGGGCAACATTCGTGTGGCATCAATCACTTCCCTTGCATTGCTCATTACCGGGGGGCTTATGGAGAGTCTCGCCATCTCCGATCAAGAGTTTGTGCTCTTCCAACGCCTGATCTACCGTCTGGCCGGCATCAATCTGACCGCAGGTAAAAAATTGTTGCTGGTCGGCCGCCTCGCCAGCCGCTTGCGCTATCACGGTATGACCCGCTTCGGCGAGTATTACCGCTTGCTGGCCAGCGGAGATCATCCGACCGAAGTGCAGTTAATGGTCGATCTGCTTACGACCCATGAGACCTATTTCTTTCGCGAGCCTGTGCATTTCGACTTCCTGCGCGAGTTTGCCGCCAGCCGGCGGGGCATGCCCATTAGGGTGTGGAGCGGCGCCTGCTCGTCCGGCGAGGAGCCGTATTCCATCGCGATGGAATTGGCCGAAACGCTCGGTTTGTCGGCCCCCTGGGAAATCGTGGCTTCCGACATCAGCCTGACCGAGCTTGAGCGCGCCAAGCATGGCCACTACCCGCTCGGTCGCGCCAGTGGAATTGCACCGGAGCTGTTGAAAGCCTATTGCCTTAAAGGCGTACGCAGTCAGGAGGGTACATTCCTGATCGGGAAGCCCTTGCGGGACCGGATCTGCTTTCGCCAGTTGAACCTGACCGACCTTGCCGGCTGCGATATCGGACTATTTGACGTGATTTTCCTGCGAAATGTCATGATCTACTTTGACTTGGAGACCAAACGAAAAGTCATGAGCAATATGTTGCCGTATCTCAAGAGGGACGGTGTGTTCATTGTCGGCCACTCTGAGACCCTGAATGGCATCACCGATGAACTGGTCTTGCTGCGTCCGACGCTTTATCGCCGGCCAGAGTCGAAGCCGTAATTTCCCGGCAAATAGGCTCTGAAGCGCTTACGAGGGGAATGTTAAAGAGGGCGGAATATGTTGGGCGTACCACGGCCGCGGAGGCAGCAAGATCATCCATAGCGCGAGGCAGAACAAGGTGATGGGTGGGCAAATCAAGGTGATGATCGTGGACGATTCGGCCGTAGTGCGCCAGGTCGTTCGTCAAGCGCTGGAGCACGAGCCCGGTATACGAGTCGTCGGAGCCGCATCGGATCCACTGTTCGCCATGATGCACATGCAACGCGAGTGGCCGGATGTGATCGTGCTGGACATCGAGATGCCGCGCATGGATGGGCTGACCTTTCTGAAAAAGCTCATGAGCGAACGTCCGACGCCGGTGGTGATCTGCTCGTCGTTGGCCGAGGCTGGAACGACCGCCGCAATGAATGCGCTGGCGGCTGGCGCCGCCTCCATCATCACCAAGCCCAAGATGGGGGTGAAGCAGTTTCTCGAGGACAGCGCCAACGACGTCGTGCACGCTGTCCGGGCGGCTGCACGCGCCAATGCCAGCCGCTTGGCGTCACCAGTGGCGCCGGTGTTGGTGCCGCCACCCAAGTTGTCGGCCGATGCGGTGATTGGCAGCGGGCTCGGGCGCGGCGCCGGAATGGTCAGTACCACCGAACGCATCGTCGCGATAGGCACCTCTACCGGCGGCACCCAGGCACTCGAGGCGGTGCTGACCCGATTGCCGGCGGTCTGCCCCGGCATGGTCATCGTGCAGCACATGCCGGAACGTTTCACTGCCATGTTTGCGGAGCGTCTGAACGGGCTGTGTCAGGTAGAGGTGCGGGAGGCCCGCCACGGTGACCGGGTGATTCCGGGGCGCGCGCTGATCGCACCGGGGGGCAAGCATATGCTGCTGACTCGCAACGGCGCGCAGTATACCGTCGAGGTGATCGACGGTCCGCTGGTCAACCGGCATCGCCCATCGGTCGACGTGCTATTTCGCTCCTGCGCGAAATTCGCCGGCCGCAATGCGCTTGGCGTGATCATGACCGGGATGGGCGACGACGGGGCGCGCGGCCTCAAGGAAATGAAGGAGGCCGGCGCCAGGACCATCGCCGAGGACGAGTCCACCTGCGTCGTGTTCGGCATGCCGAAGGAGGCCATCGCCCTCGGCGGCGTGGGCGAGGTTGTACCCCTGGACCGCATCGCAGGCTTCATCGCACATCATGGCCACTGATTCTTCGTCCATCGTTGTCGAAACGGCGCTGATCGTCGATGACAGCCGCGTACAAAGACAGCATGCGGCAGATCTGCTGCGGCAGCTCGGCGTCGTGGTCATTCACGAAGCCGGCGATGGCATCCAGGCGCTGGAGCTGCTGGAGGGCCTCGCCTCCCTTCCTCACCTGATCCTGGTGGACCTTGACATGCCCCGGATGGACGGGGTCGAGTTCATCCAGCAATTGGCGAGACGCGGGGTGTCGGCGGCGCTTATCGTGCTGTCCGGTCGAGACAGCCCCTTGATCAGCGCGGTCGAGAGCATGGCGCACGTGCTGGGTATGCCGGTGCTCGCCGCGTGGCAAAAGCCGCTTGGCAAGAATCAGCTTGTCGATGTGCTGCGCCATCGTTCGGGCGGGCCTTTGCTGTCGCAAGCTGCCCCGGGGGGCCGTAAGGGCGCAGTCGTCGTCACCTCCGAAGAACTGGCTTCTGCCATCGCCGCTCGGCAGTTGATCCCCTATTACCAACCCAAGGTGGATCTCAACACCGGGCTAGTCAAGGGCGTGGAGGTGCTGGCTCGCTGGTTGCATCCGGAGAAAGGCGTCATCCCGCCGAGCCAGTTCATTCCGCTGGCGGAAAGCGAAGGACTGATACACGGCCTTACGGTGGAGGTCGCCGATCAGGCCTTTGCACAGGTCGCACGCTGGCGGCAGCATGGACTGAGCCTGAGCGTCGCCGTCAACCTGTCGCCGCTACTGCTGGATTCGCCGGACTTTGTCGTTGAGGCTGCCGAATTGTTGTGTCGGTACCGGATACCCGCGGAGCAAGTCGTGTGGGAAATCACGGAAAGCTCGCTGGCGGCTGACCTCGGCACGGCGCTGGGCAATCTGGCGCGTCTGCGTTTAAAGGGGTGCGGCCTGTCCATTGACGACTATGGCACCGGTTTTTCGTCGATGCAGCAGTTGTCGCGCGTTCCCTTCACCGAACTGAAGATCGATCACTCCTTTGTGCGTGGCGCGCATCGGAGGGAGCATTTGCGGGTCATTCTGCAGTCGGCGCTGGATATGGCGAGCAAAATGCGCCTAGTCACGGTCGCCGAAGGCATTGAGACGGCCGAGGATTGGACCTTACTGCAAGGGCTCGGCTGCGTGTTGGGGCAGGGCTATTTCATCGCCAGGCCCATGCCAGGGGGCGTCTTGCCGGCCTGGCTCAAGGAAGAAGGCGCGCGGCTGTACAAGCACGTCCAAGCTGTCGTGCCGCCTTCAAAAGAGGCGCATTCCATTCTGCCGGATTGAGCGGCCGATCGTCAGGGCGTCATCCAGCCTGATCGTTCTAATGTTCAGGGTGACGCTCCCTTCGATCAGTGAGTCGGCCACAAACTCACTGTGGCACCGGGATGCCGCTTCCGGAAGGGGCGTCCATTTCATTAACAACGCCGCTTCTCAGCCCCAAGTGCTGGCAGAGCTATTCACGGTCGACCGAATACCTGCCCGGCCCAGTCAGACACAGCAGCAGCAATCCGCCCACGATGCTGAGGTTCTTGTAGAAGTTGATCATGTTCGCCATATGCTCACCACCGGACATCGTCCAGTAATGATGGCCGACCAATGCAGTCGCTAGTGTGTACAGCGCAAGGAGAAGGGCGAGCGGCCTGGTGTAGAACCCGATCACGATCGCAATCCCGACGAAGAATTCCATAACGATGGCGATGATGGCGGCAACGGCGGGGAGCGGCAGACCATCTGATGCCATGTAAGCGACGGTACCCGAGAAGCCGGTCAGTTTGCTCCAGCCGAAGATCACGAACAGGAGCATCATTAGCACACGTGCAATCAGGATCAGGCCGTCCTTTTGTCCTTCGAACAGGGTGTATCGCATGGCTGCTCTCCCTTGAAAGGGTGCTGCACATATTGAGGGGGCTTGGCGTAACCCTGTAGAGGTTACCGTCGCCGACCGGCTTGTTTGAGCCTTCCTAACTATATATTGCCCTCTGCGGGTCAACCAAAACCGGCGGATATTCGATGCGAAAGCGGGTATTGACCGGCTCCGTCAGGCATTGAAGAGGAGCGATGACGTTGCTCTGTCGCTTGTCAGTAGGGGAGGGGCCGATAGCCGCTGGCGTGACGCTGCCGTCCTTGGGCGAGACATTGCCGGCGGGGTGACCCGGGCAGGTGGCGGGATGGCCGGAGGCACGGTATCGGGTTATGTTTGCTACGCTGTATATAGTAAAACTACATGAGGCTGGGCCTGTTCGGCGGACAAGGTGATATCGCTTAAGCTAAACGCTTTTCTGGTTTCAGCCGGCTACTGTTGCGTTTATGGCTTATGGGTGGGTTGATTGCTTGCTTGGGCATCAGGTCGAAGGCGTTACTTTAGCCATGGTGCACAATTTGCTGTAGTTTTGCTACACATAGATTGTCAGCCCCGAAGGAAAAAGGATGTTCAGGAACCGTGCCACCAAGATCATCGCCACGTTGGGTCCGGCGAGCACCAGCGAAGACGTCATCGAAGCGCTGCACCATGCCGGCGCAGACGTATTTCGCCTGAATTTCAGTCACGGCAGCTACGAGGATCATGCCGCCCGGCTCACCAGCATCCGGCGCATCGAAGAGCGCTGCGACCACCCAATCGGCGTATTGCTGGACTTGCAGGGACCGAAGCTGCGGGTGTCGACGTTTGCCGGTGGCAGTGCCGAGCTCACGGCGGGCGCGGCCTTCGTGTTCGATCGCGATCCGGCGCTGGGGGATGCGACCCGGGTATGTCTGCCGCATCCGGAAATCTTCGCCGTCGTCAGCCCCGGGGATGTGTTGCTTGTCAACGATGGTCAGCTTCGCTTCAAAGTGACCGCAACGGCCAATGATCGCATTGAGACCGAAGCGCTGGTGTCCGGCATCATTTCCGACCGTAAGGGCGTCAATGTGCCGAGCGCGGCGTTGCCGCTGCCCGCGTTGTCCGAGAAGGACAAGAAGGACCTTGCCTTTGGTCTCGACATCGGGGTGGACTGGGTGGCGTTGTCGTTCGTGCAGCGTCCGGAGGATGTGGAGGAAGCCCGTGCACTGATCGGTGGTCGTGCCAAGCTGATGGCCAAGATTGAAAAGCCGAGCGCACTCGACTGTCTTGACGAGATCGTTGCGCTGGCGGACGGCATCATGGTCGCGCGTGGCGATCTGGGGGTGGAGCTGCCGCCCGAAGAAGTGCCGGCGATCCAGAAGCGTATCGTGCGGCAGTGCCGTGAGGCCGGCAAGCCGGTGGTGGTGGCGACGCAAATGCTCGAATCCATGATCAAGTCGCCGGCGCCAACGCGCGCCGAGGCGTCCGACGTGGCCACCGCCGTGTACGATGGCGTCGATGCGGTGATGCTGTCGGCTGAGTCGGCGTCCGGTCAGTATCCCGTCGAGGCGGTGGCGATGATGGACCGCATCATCCAGCGCACTGAGGCCGATCCGTTGCAGCGCACCCTGATGAATGCGGTGGCGACGCGGCACGACGCGACCTCGACCGATGCGATCGGCGCCGCGATCCAATCCGTGGCCAGCGTGCTGTCGGTTGCCGCGACCATTACCTACACCACCTTGGGGGCAACGGCTTTCCGCGTTGCTCATGAGCGGCCGGACTCGCCGATTTTGAGCCTGACGCCGAATCGCGCGGTGGCGCGCCAGCTGGCGCTGCTCTGGGGGGTGAGCTCGCAGGAGACGGCCGACGCCAAGAGCGCCGAGGACATGGTCGAGAAGGCCAGCGCAGCGGCGAAGCACGTTGGTTGCTATCAGGCCGGCAAACCACTGATCGTGGTGGCGGGTATGCCGTTCGGCACGCCCGGGTCGACCAATCTGCTGCGGGTGGTGTGGCCGGAGTAGGCTCTGCGAGCAAAAATTTCCGGTGCTGTTGCACGGCCGGCTTGTGCGTCGGTTTAGGCCACCAGTGGTCGTGTGATGGGCAGGGGCGCTGCGCTATGCTGCGGCTATCCTGACGCGGAGCAAGAACGAGAGGGGAGGTTCCGGATGGAACCTCCCTTTGTTTATGGTTCTGGTCATCAGTCATTGATCTGGCTCAGAGTGTTCTCGCTGGATCCCGTTCATTCTGTTAACTGGAGGTAGTTTTGTTCGACAAGAGCATCCTCTGGATGTCCCGTTTCATCCCTCGCCACCGTCTTTCCTGTATGGTAAGGGGCCTGAGCCTTGGCCGATCTGGTTGTCACGGGAGCGGCGATTTCCTGGTAGTCGCAAAAATTTTCTGAAACACGACTCATTCTTGTCAACGAATGAGAATCGGCATCGTTATTGATTGAAAATTTGCGCGAGTTGCCAAAAGGAGTGGGCCAGCAGCGGCTTGCCCTTTGCGTTTGAGTCGACTTTTTATCGTGGAGTATTTCGCATGACTTTCAAGTTTGCCAGCGGCAGCCTGCCGCGTGTGGCCCGTATCGCAGCTATGGGTGCCGCGCTGTTTGCCGCCGGCCTGGCGCAGGCCGCTTCGTTGACGCTGTATTCGGCCCAGCATGAGCAGACCGTCAATCTCCTGGTCAAGGACTTCGAGAAGCAAAGTGGTATCTCGGTGCGCGTGCACACTGGCGAAGGCCCGCAACTGGCGGCGCAGCTGTTGGCCGAAGGCAAGGCCTCGCCGGCCGATGTCTATCTGACCTCCAACTCGCCGGAGCTGATGCTGCTGGAAGAGAAGGGCATGCTGACCAAGGTGAACCCGGCCACGCTGGCCGCCATCCCGGCGCGCTACAACTCGCCAAAGGGGGAATGGGTAGGGGTGATGGCGCGTGAAAACGTGCTGGTCTACAACACCAAGATGATCAAGCCGGCCCAGCTGCCGGGTTCGCTGATGGACCTGGCCAAGCCGGCCTGGAAGGGCAAGCTCGCCATCGCTCCAGCCGACGGCGACTTCCTGCCGCTGGTGAGCGCGGTGCGAGCGCTCAAGGGCGAAGCGGCCACGCTGCAATGGCTGAAGGGGCTGCGCGCCAATGCGCAGGTCTTCGACGACAACGAGGGCGTGACGGCAGCGGTCAACCGCGGCGCGGTGGCCACCGGCATCATCAACAACTACTATTGGGCCCGTCTGCGCACCGAACTGGGCGCCAAGGGCACGCATAGCGAGCTCTATCACTTCGGCAACGGCGACGTCGGCGCGCTGATCAACGTGTCCGGCGCTGCGGCTTTGAAGACGTCCCACAACAGCGACGCCGCGCAGAAGTTCCTCACCTACCTGGTGAGCGAGCGTGCTCAGCAACTGTTTGCCAAGAGCACCATCACCTACGAATACCCGCTGCACGCTGGCGTTGCGCCGTCGCCGATGCTCAAGCCGTTCGACCAGCTCAACCCGCCGAAGCTCGACATGCAACAGCTGGGTGACGACAGCCAGGCCGCCAAGCTGCTGCGTCAGGCCGGACTGCTGTAATGTCTGCCGCTGCCGTGTCGACTACAGCCGAACACCGTTCTGCCTCGCGCAGGCGGACGCCGTTCGGGCTGTTGGGTGCCGCCGTCGGCGTGGCGCTGCTGGTGTTGCTGCCGCTGGTTGTGACGCTGAAGCAGGCCGCCGGTTTCGGCCTTGACAACGCTGCCGAGCTGCTGCTGCGTCCGCTGGTCGGCGAGCTGGCGCTCAACACCCTGCTGATCGTCAGCACGAGCACGATCGCCTGTGCCGTCATCGGCACGGCAGCGGCCTGGTTCGTCGAGCGCACCGAGTTGCCCGGGCGGCGCGCCTGGGCGGTGCTGGCGGCGGTGCCGCTCGCGGTGCCGCCCTTCATTACCAGCTATGCCTGGGTGTCGCTCAGTCAGTCGCTGCAGGACTTTCTGGGCGCGCTCTTGGTGGTTTCCACCGCCTATTACCCAATGATCTATCTGCCGGTGGCCGCCGCACTGCGCGGCATGGATCCGGCGCTGGAAGAGAGCGCCCGCTCGCTCGGCCTCGGGCCGTGGGCCTGCTTCCGTCGCGTGATCCTGCCGCAGCTCAAGCCAGCGCTGCTCGGCGGCATGTTGTTGGTCGCGCTCGGTGTGTTGTCCGAGTTCGGGGCGTTCGCGCTGCTGCGTTTTCGTACCTTCACCACCGAGATCTACGCCGAATACCGCGCCAGCTTCGACGGCTCCGGCGCCGCCATGCTCGCCAGCGTGCTGATGCTGCTGTGTCTGGTGTGCCTGGTGGCGGAGTTCAAGGTGCGCGGCATGGCGCGTTATGACCGGCTCGACCGCGGCACGCGCCGCGCGCCGGTGCGCTACGCGCTGGGTTGGTTCAAGTGGCCGGTGCTGATCGGTTTCGGCGCGTTGACGCTGATCACGCTCGGCGTGCCGCTCGGCATGATCCTGTACTGGCTGATGCAGCACGGTGATGCGGCGATCACCCCGGTCGAGGTGTCGGCAGAGCAGCTCCTGAGCTCGACCGGCGCCTCGCTCGGCCTGGGACTCGCCGGTGCCTTGCTGACCACGGTGCTGGCGCTGCCGCTCGGCTACCTGCTGGTGCGCTACCCCGGCCGCATCGCCACGGTGCTGGAACGCGTCGTCTACCTCGCGCAGGGCGTACCCGGCATCGTGATCGCACTGGCGGTGGTGTCGCTGGCGATTCATGTGTTCATGCCGCTGTACCAGAGTGCCACCATGCTGGTGTGCACCTATTCGATTTTGTTCCTGCCGCTGGCCTTGGTCAGCGTGCGCGCGGCGCTGGTGCAGGCCGAGCCGCGTCTGGAGGATACCGCTCGCTCGCTTGGGCTCAACTGGTGGCAGACGCTGTGGCGGGTGACCCTGCCGCTGGCCGGCCCGGGCCTCGGCGCTGCTGCCGCGATGGTGTTCATCGCGGTGGTAACCGAACTGACCGCGACACTGCTGTTGGCGCCGATAGGCACCGACACGCTGGCGAAGGAAGTGTGGGTCGACACCTCGGCGCTGGCGTTTGCCGCCGCGGCCCCTTATGCGGCGTTGCTGGTGGCGATCTCGCTCTGTTCCACTTGGCTTTTGATGTCCTTGTTCGGCAAGTCGGCCGTTCTGGACCATACGCAACGATAGGCAAGACCATGGCCGAACTTCGCATTCAAGGCTTGAGCAAACATTTCGGCGCGCACACGGTGTTGCGCGGTATCGATCTGACGGTGGCTTCCGGCAGCCTGGTGGCCATCCTCGGACCGTCCGGCAGCGGCAAGACCACGCTGCTGCGGCTCTTGTGCGGCTTCGAGCGTGCCGACGGTGGTTCGATCGCGCTGAACGGGCGCATCGTCAGCAGCGCGGCCGACCATGTGCCGCCGGAACAGCGCCGGATCGGTTATGTGCCGCAGGAGGGGGCGTTGTTCCCGCATCTGTCGGTGGCGGAGAACATCGTATTCGGCCTGCCGCGCCAGGAGCGTCGTGCCCGGCACCGGGTACAGGAGTTACTGGAGCTGGTCGGCCTGTCGGCCGACTACGCTAACCGACCGCCGCAGCAGCTGTCCGGCGGCCAGCAGCAGCGCGTGGCGCTGGCACGGGCGTTGGCACCATCTCCGGCACTGGTGCTGCTGGACGAGCCGTTCTCGGCGCTGGATGCTGCGCTGCGGGCGGAGACGCGCGAGGCGGTGGCCGACGCGCTGTCCGCTGCCGGCGCCACCGCCGTGCTGGTGACGCACGACCAGTCCGAGGCGCTGTCGATGGGGCATCAGGTCGCGGTGCTGTGGGATGGCCGGCTGGTGCAGGTGGCCAGCCCCGAGCAGCTGTACCGCCAGCCGGCGAACCCGGAGCTGGCGCGCTTCATCGGGGACGCCGTGTTGCTGCCGGGTGTGGCCGGCAATGGCCAGGTGCAGTGCGCGCTCGGCACCCTGGCGTTGATGGGCGGCATGCCGCAGGGCCCGGTGCAGGTGCTGCTGCGCCCCGAGCAGATCCGGCTGCTGCCCTTGTCTGGCGCCAGCGAGGCTAGGGCGCGGGTGCTGGAGGTGATCTTCTACGGCCATGACGCCTGTGTGCGCCTGCGTACCGGCGGGGTTAGCCCGATCGAGCTGACGGCGCGCGTGCCCGGGCACAGCAGCCCGGTGCCGGGCCAGGAAGTGGCGTTGGCGATCGAGGGGAGCGTGGCGGCCTTCGCCTGAGAACCTGCTGACGATCCGCTGCACTCGAGTGATCCTGCGTTGAAACGGTGCTGGCGGGATCGGGAAAGCGGTTCCGGGGTGTCGGCCAAGCTTGAGGTAGGGATGCGGGGCCGCTGCATGGGCAGCGGCCCCGTGTCATTTCGGGTTCAGGCGAAGCGGCGCGCGGCGTCGATCGCCAGGCCGCTGCCGATGCTGCCGTGCAGGTCGCCTTCGACTGCGCGGGCGGTGGGCAGCAGCGAGGCGATGCGCTGGCGCAGCAGTGGCACGCCGCTGGCGCCGCCGGTGAAGAACACCGTGTCGACCTGGCCGGCATCGACGCCGGCATCCTGCAGCAGTCGGGCGACGGTGGTCTCGATGCTGTCGATCTGGCGGCCGATCGCCTGGTCGAACTCGGCGCGGTCGATCGCGTGCGCGAGGCCGGCCTCAATCTCGTCGAGCTGCAATTCCACCCGTTGTTCAGCCGACAGCGCGATCTTGGCCGCCTCGACCTGGATCGCCAGCCAGTGGCCGGCGCGCTTGGCGATCAGCTTGAACAAGCGGTCAAGCTTGTCGCGCTCCAGCGCCTCGGTGTACACGCCCTGCAGGCTGGACAGCGCCTGGCGCGTGTACGCGAAGTTGATCGTGTGCCAGGTCGCGAGGTTGAAGTAGGGGCCGGACGGCATCTCGGCGCCGCTCTTGAGCTGGCTCTTCAGCCCCAGCAGCGGCATCACCGCGTGCAGGCTCAGCTGCTTGTCGAAGTCGGTGCCGCCGATATGCACGCCGCAGTTGGCGAGGATGTCGTCGCGACGGTCGAGCCGGCCGGCGCGCTCCGGCGACAGGCGGATCAGCGTGAAGTCCGAGGTACCGCCGCCGATGTCGACGACCAGCACCAGCTCCTCGCGCTCGATGCGGCTCTCGTAGTCGAACGCCGCGGCGATCGGCTCGAACTGGAACTCGATCTCCTTGAAACCGACGCGGCGCGCGATGCCGGCGAGCGTATCCTGCGCCAGCTGGTCGGCCTTGGCGTCGTCGTCGACGAAGAACACCGGCCTGCCGAACACCGCCTGAGTGAAGCCGCGGCCGGCAGCCTGCTCGGCGCGGCCCTTCAGGCTCTCGATGAACATGGTCAACAGATCGAGGAAGCGCAGGTTGCGGCCTTGCACCTCGGTCTGTCCATCCATCAGGCCGGTGCCGAGAATGCTCTTGAGCGAGCGCATCAGCCGGCCCTCGTAGCCTTCCAGGTATTCGGCCAGCGCGGCGCGGCCGACTGCCACCGAGTCTTCGTCAGCGTTGAAGAACACCACCGATGGCAGGGTGGGCTTGCCATCTTCGAGCGCCAGCAGCGTGTTCTGGCCGGGGCGGTGCCAGCCGACGGTCGAGTTGGACGTGCCGAAGTCGACGCCACATGCGTTGCTGATCATTGTGTCTCCATGCCGGTTCAGGGAAGGCGCGCGAGTATAGCGGAAACCGTGTGCTCTCGCCGTCGCGGCCTGCTCGGCGGTGCCGGTGGGGGCTTAGCCGTTGACGACGACGCGATTCTTGCCGAGCCGCTTGGCCTCGTACAGCGCCAGGTCGGCCGCCTCGATCAGATTGAGCGCCGCGTCGTCGTGGTCCGGAATCAGCGTGGCACCGCCGACGCTGATGGTGACGACCTGGCCGGAATCGCTCGGCACGCAAGAAATGGCGAGCGTCTCGACGGCGTGGCGGGCCTTTTCTGCCAATAGCTCGGCGCCGTCTGATGGGGTGTTCGGCAGAAGGATGGCGAATTCCTCGCCGCCGAAGCGCGCAACCAGATCGGTCGATCGGCCGATGGCATTAAGCAGCGCGTCGGCGACCTTTTTGAGCACGATGTCGCCGGCGATGTGGCCGTAGCTGTCGTTGTAGAGCTTGAAATTGTCGACGTCGATCATCAGCACCGAGAAGGGCATCTGCTGGCGCCGCGCGCGTCGCCATTCGGCGTTGAGGTATTCATCGAAATAGCGGCGGTTGGCGAGGCCGGTCAGGCCGTCGGAATTGGTCAGCCGCTGCAGCTCCAGATTCGCGGCCAGCAGCTTCTGCTGGCTCTCGCGCAGCGCTCGGTAGGCCTCGTCGCGCTGCAGCTGGTTGAGGTAGGAGCGTGAGTGGTAGCGGATGCGGGCGACCAGTTCGATCGAATCGGGCAGTTTGACCAGGTAGTCGTTGGCGCCCTGCGCGAACGCGGCGCTCTTGATTGCCGGCTCTTCCTTGGTCGACAGCACGATCACCGGTGTGTCGCGGGTGGCCGGGTCGGCCCGGTATTGCGCGACCAGCGCCAGCCCGTCGATGCCGGGCATCACCAGGTCCTGCAGGATCACGGTGGGGCGCGTGCATCGCGCCACCCGCAGCGCATCGTCCGGATTGGCGCAGAAGTGATAATCGATGCCCGGCTCGTTGGCCAGCATCCGGCGCACCGCCTCGCCGACCATCACCTGGTCGTCGACCAGCAGTACCATCACCGGTTCGGTCGAGGGGTTGTGGAACCCTGCGGAGGCAGGGCTGGCAGGGTGGGAGTAATTGAGCTCTTCCATAGTGAGTCTTGGGTCAATGGCAAGCATTAATCAGGGCCGGGGCGATGGCCTCGATGGGCAGGATGGCGCGGGCAGCACCCAGGTCTGCAGCGGCCTTGGGCATGCCGTAGACTGCGCTGGTTCGCTGGTCCTGGGCGATTGTGTAGGCACCTTGGTCGTGGAGTGTCTTCAGACCGGCGGCGCCGTCGCTGCCCATGCCGGTCAGCAGGACAGCGAGCGTTTCGTGTTTCCAGTGCTGGGCCACGCTCTGGAAAAAGATGTCGATTGATGGCCGGTACAGGTGATCGTGTGGCTCGGGGCTGGACAGCAGGCGTCCGGCGGGGGTCAGCCGCAGGTGCTGGTCGCCGCGGGCTAGCAGCACGGTGCCGGGCTGCAGCGAGTCGCTGCCGTCCGCCAAGCGCACCGGCAGC
This sequence comes from Crenobacter oryzisoli, assembly GCF_030385785.1. Taxonomy (GTDB): domain Bacteria; phylum Pseudomonadota; class Gammaproteobacteria; order Burkholderiales; family Chromobacteriaceae; genus Crenobacter_A; species Crenobacter_A oryzisoli. Next base: position 13,026 of record NZ_JAUEDK010000049.1, on the reverse strand, counting down.
GCGCATTGCTTGTCGAGCCACTGCGCCATGCCGGCGGCGAACGCAGCGTCGATATGCTGGACGATCACCAGCGCTGCGGCGAAGTCGGCCGGCAAGCCATGCAGCAGCGTTGCCAGCGCGGTTGGGCCGCCGGCGGAAGCGCCGATGGCAACCAAGGGGGGGGCGGCGGGGCCGGTCGATGCCAGCGAGGGCAGAGCCGTAGGCAGGGGCGGGTGGCCCTGCGTGCGCAGCTGGCGCCGGATTCGCTCGATCTTGTCGAGCAGCGGCGCGGCGCCAGAGCGCAGGTCGCCGCCGCCCAGCGTCGGGGTATTGACCGCATCCAGCGCGCCGAGGCCGATCGCCTCGTAGACGCCCTGGGCGTTTTCGCCGATGTCGACGGTGACCACCAGGATGGCGCATGGCGTACTGGCCATGATCCGTCGCGTCGCCTCGATGCCGTTTAGCCTGGGCATGATCAGGTCCATCAGCACCAGCTCGGGCGTTTGCCACGCGCACATCTCGACTGCCTGTTCGCCGTCCTGCGCGACCCAGCTGATCCGATAGTCGGTATGCAGCGCGAGCGCGCGGCGCAGCGCCTCGACGGCTAGCGGGGAGTCGTTGACGATGCCGATGTTCATGCGCCGGCCTCGCCGATCAGGTCGCGTACTGCCTGCAGCAGCGTTTCGTCGTGGAAGTTGCCCTTCGCGAGGTAATGGTCGGCACCGGCGTTAAGCCCGCGGATCCGGTCCTCTTCGCGGTCCTTGTACGAGACGATCATCACCGGCAGTTCGGCCAATGTCGGGTTCTGGCGGATGCGCTCCACCAGCTCGATGCCGTCGAGCCGCGGCATGTCGATGTCGGTCACGACCAAGTCGAAGCGCTCGGCGCGCAGCGCGTTCCAGCCGTCCATGCCGTCCACCGCGACCACGACCTCGTAACCGCGACTTTGCAGCAGCTTGCGTTCCAGCTCGCGCACAGTCAGCGAGTCGTCAACGACCAGCACGCGCTGGCGCGGGGCCGCATTGTCACGGTGTGGGGCGGCCTGCGGCGTGGTCAGTGCCCCGACATGGATCAGTTTTTCCACCGAGCGCAGCAGATCGTCGATGTCGACGATCAGCACCGGGCTGCCGTCGTCGAGCAGGGCGCCGGCGCTGATGTCCCTAATCTTGCCGAGCCGCGCGTCGAGCGGCTGAACGACCAGGAGCCGTTCGCCGACAAAGCGTTCGACGATCAGGCCGACGCGCTGCTCCGGTGGGCCGATCAGCAGCACGGAGAGTCTGTCTTTCGCTGCGGCGCGGCTGGGCAGGCCCAGCACCTGGCTTGCCTCGACGAGGCCAATGACCTGCCCGTCGAGCAGGAAGTGGTGCTTGCCTTCCAATCGTTCTATCTGCGCATCGTCCAGTTCCAGCGTGCGGTCGACCTGGGCGAGCGGGAAGGCGTAAGGCTCGCCGCCGATCTCGACCAGCAGGCTGCGTACCGTCGACAGCGTGATCGGCAGTTGCAGTTCGAAGCGAGTGCCGCGCCCCGGGCTGCTGTGGATGCGGACGCTGCCGTGTACCCGGCGCACCAGTTCGTGCACCACGTCGAGACCGACGCCGCGCCCGGACAGATCGGTGACGGTGTTGCGCAGGCTGAAGCCCGGCAGCAGCAGGAAGTCGAGCAGCTCGCGCTCGGATAGCTGTGCCGCCGTGTCGGGGCTGGCGAGATGGCGCTCCACCACTCTGGCGCGCACCGCGTCGAGATCGATGCCCCGCCCGTCGTCGCTGACGGTCAGCCGCAGCCGGCCGCCCTGGTGGCGGGCTTCGAGCCGGCAGACGCCCTCGGGCGGCTTGCCCGCCGCCACGCGTTCGGACGGGGTCTCGATGCCGTGATCGACGGCGTTGCGCAGCAGATGGCCGAGCGGTGCATCGAGCTGCTCCAGGATGTCGCGGTCGATCTGGGTGGCGTTACCCAGTACCTGCAGGCGCGCCGACTTGCCGAGGCCGCGCGCGACGTCGCGCACCAGGCGTGGATAGGCGGTGGTGCCGTCGGAGAAGGGGCGCATTCGGCAGCTGTGCGCTTCGTCGTAGAGCTGGCGGGCCAGGTTGGCTGAACGGCGTTCGAGGCGCTCCAGCACGGCCAGCTGCTCGGTCAACTGACTCTGGCAGTTGTCGATCAGGCGGGAGCTGGCGTCCAGTGCCAATTGGGCGCGTTCGTCTATCGACAGAGGCTGGAGTGCCTCCTGCAGAGCTTCGAGTGACAGCCGCAGCTCGGTCTGTTGGTGTTTGAGGCGCAGCAGCGTCTGCGATACCGGCTGCAGCCCCTGAGCGGTGGTCAGTGCCTCGCCGGACAGGCCCAGCATCCGGTCCAGCGTCGTGGCGGAGACCCGCAGCACCCGCCCGCTGTCGTCTCGCTCGGTTTCGGGCTGGGGATCGGGCAGCACGACCGGTTCAGGCAGTTCCTGAGACGCTTCGAGCGAGGCCGGCACGCTGGCATGGATGGCCGGCGAAGCGGGGGTGGCATCGGGTCGGGCAATGCCGTTCAGTGCAGCGAGGAAGGCCGCAATCTCGTCGGATCGTGGCGCGGCATCCCCTGCGGTGCGCAGCAATAGGTCCACACCGTCGAGCAGGGTGTCGATCTCGGCGACTCCGAGTTGCCTCCGTCCGGACTGAGCGGCGACGAAGCAGTCTTCCATCGCATGGGCGATGTCGACGCCGGCCTGTACGCCGACGATGCGGGCCGCACCCTTGATCGAATGGGCGGCTCGCATGCAGGCTTCGAGCCGGTCAGCGGCCTCGGGCTGGTGTTCCAGTGCGATCAGACCCTCGCTCAGCGCCTTGCCCTGGGTGTCCAGCTCGAGCTTGAACAAGTCCAGCAGCGGAATCTGGCTGTAGTCCTCGGCCATCAGTGCAGTCCCCGGTTCAGTGCTTGGTGCAGGCGGTCGACGTCGAGGAGAGCGATGCGCCGGTCGCGCCAGTTCGCTACCGCCTCGGTGAGAGGCTCGTCGTCGCGGCGCAACGTGGCCGGTGGTGTCTGCCTTGCTGACTCCGGAATTCGTTCGACGCCGAGGACGGCATCGACCAGGAGGGCGGTCGGCAGACTCTGGTGATCAATTACCAAGAGGCACGGTGTCGTTGGGCCTTCCGTTGCAGCGGGCTGCCCCAACAGGGCCGCGAGCGAGAAGCACGGCACCAGCCGGCCCCGCACATTGGTCACGCCCAGCAGCGGCCGCGACGCCGTCTGGTGCGGCAGGCTGTGGATGGCCTGCAGCTCGGCGATCTCCTGGAACAGCCGCGTGGGCAGGCCGAGCCAGTCGTCGCCATGGCGGAAGACCACGTAGGAGCGGCTCGGGCCGTTGACGCTGTCTGTATCTTGTCGGTTGACCGCGTTGCCGTCGGTGGCGAGCGCTTGGCTGGAAAAGCGGTCGAGGATCGCCGTGGCCGCCTGGCTGTAGACCGAGCAGTTGCGGCAGTGGATGTGGCGCGGCAGCAGCGGGCAGGAGCCTTCGCCGTAAATGCCGAGCCGGTTCCAGCAGTCGTCGATCTCGTTGGCATCGCCGTGTGGCGGGGTTATCCAGTCGATGCTCATGCTCATTCATCCCTGCCGCGTTGGGCGCGTTGATACAGGCGCTGGGCACCGGCCGCGTTGCCGGCGAGTTCCAGCAGCGACGCCAGCTGCAGCAGCGCCTCCCGATGCGTCGGCTCCAGGTAGAGCGTCTTGCGGTAATAGTCCTGCGCTGCCTGGGGCTGGCCGCTGGCGTCGGCGACCAGCGCCATCAGGTAGAAGGCCGCCGCGCTCGGGCCATGCAGCTTGTTGTGTTGTTCGCACAGCGCCAACGCTTCGGCGAAGCGGCCCTTGTCGGCCGCTTGTTGGGCGGCGGCGAGCGGGGCGGGACCTGCTGCCAGTGGCGCAGCGATGGGCCGTGGGGCCGGCCGCAGCGGCCGCCGTACCGGCAGTGGTGCCGGTCGTTGGGCCGGCTGCGGCAGAATGGTGGTGCGGGCACTTAGCACCACCGGTTTGGGTGGTTCCGTGGCAGAAGCCTTGTGGAAGGTGCAGGAGATACCCGACTCGGCCAGCCGGAACTGCTGGCGTAGCAGCAGCGCTGCCTCGGCCGGGCCGACCACGAGCAGGCCGTCTTCGGCCAACCAGTCGTTCAGTACGCCGATTGCCCGTTGCTGGGTGGGCCGGTCGAAGTAGATCAGCACGTTGCGGCAGAACACGATGTCGTAGCTGCCGCGGGCCTCGCCCGCCAACAGCTCGGGGGCGAACAGGTTGCCCTGGTGAAAACGCACGGGGCGGCGCACGACCTCGTGGAGGCGGCAGCCAGTCGTATCGACGCTGAAAAAGCGCTCGCGCAAACCGGGTTCGGCGCCTCGGAACGAGTGGTGCTGGTAGAGGCCGCGCCGCGCCAATTCCAGCGCTCGCTCGCTGATGTCGACCGCATCGACCCGGAACTGTTCCGGGGACAGCCCTGCTTGCAGCAGCGCCATCGCCAGCGAGTATGGTTCCTCGCCGCTGGAGCAGGGCAGGCTGAGCAGGCGAACCGGCGCGCGGTGCGGCTGTTTGGTCAGCAGTGCCCGCGCGTGCCGCACCGCCGCCTGGAAAGCCGGGGCGTCCCTGAAGAACCAGGTCTCTGGCACAACCACGGCTTCGATCAGCTGCTGGCGCTCGTGCTGCGAGGCCTGCAACAAGGCCCAGTACTGGTCGAGGCCGGCGCTACCGCAACTGGTCATGCGTGCACGGACCGCGCTGTCGATCACACCCAACCCGATCGATGCGGCGTCGAGGCCGATCTGCTGCTTCAGCCAGGCGGCCAGGCGTTCGAGGCCGGCGTCAGCCATCCGTCCCTCCGTACAGCAATGCCTGCACGGAGGCGGGCAACAGCTCGCTCACCCGCACCTGTTGGATCAGGCCGCGCTCATGGTGCATTACCTGCCCCAGGTACGGGGTATCCGGCGTGGCGACTCCGCTGTCGCACCAGTCGCCGGCGACGCTGCGCAGGAATTCGGTCGCTTTCTCGACGATCAGGCCGAGCAGATGCGGCCCGCCCGTGGCCGGATAGTGCACCAGCACCAGTCTCGTGCTGAGCCGGTCGTGGGCCGGCCGCCCCAACGCCAGCGTACACAGGTCGATCACCGGCACCGGGGCGCCGGCGTGCTCGAACAGGCCGGCCACCCAGGCGGGGGCGCCGGGCAGCTGCTTGAGCCGGCAAAGCGGGCGTACCTCGACGATCTCGCGACTGTCGAGCGCGTAGTGGTCGGGTTCGATCCGAAACAGCAGCGATAACATCGCGTCAGGCCTGGACCTTGAAGCGCGACACGCCGTGGCGCAGGCCGTTGGACACCAGGTTCAGCTCGTCGATCGACTGGCTCGACTGGCGTAGCGAGTCGACCGTCTGGCGGGTGGCCTCGCTCAATTGCAGCAGCGCCTGCTTGATCTGCTCGGCACCGATGGTCTGCGCCTGCATCCCCTCGTTGACCTGCTGGAAGCCCGGCGCCATCGCCTGCACCTGCTGGATGATCAGCGACAGCTGGCCGCTGGCCTGCTGCACCTCGGCCATGCCGCGGCGTACCTCCTCGGAGAACTTGTCCATGCCCATCACTCCGGCCGACACCGCCGACAGGATCTCGCGCACCATCATCTCGATGTCGTAGGTGGCGACGGCAGTCTGGTCGGCGAGGCGGCGGATCTCGGTGGCCACCACCGAGAAGCCGCGGCCGTATTCGCCGGCCTTTTCCGCCTCGATCGCGGCATTCAGCGACAGGAGGTTGGTCTGGTCGGCGACCTTGGTGATGGTGGTGACGATCTGGTTGATCTTGCCGGCCTTCTCGCTGAGGATGCCGAGCTTGGCGTTGACCGAGCCGGCCGCCTCCATCACGTTCTGCATGGTGTTTTCCATGCGCACGAGGCTCGCCTGGCCGTTGCCGGCCAGGTCGGCGGCCTGTTCGGACACGGCGGACACTTCGCCCATCGTGCGCATCAGCTCCTGCGAGGTGGCGAGGATTTCCTGCGAGGTGGCACCGATCTCGGCGGTGGTGCTGGCCGTTTCGGTGGCGGTCGCCTGCTGCTGCTTGGAGGTGGCGGCGATTTCGGTGATCGAGGCGCTAACCTGCAGTGCCGAGGTCTGCGACTGGCCGACCAGGTGCGTCAGCTCGTCAGCCATCTGGTTGAAGCCGGACTCGAGCTGGCCGAATTCATCGCGCCGGTCCGAGGTGAGGCGCTGGGTCAGGTCGCCGGAGCGCATCGTGTTCAGCGCTTCCTGCAGTGCCTTCATCGGCTGGGTAATCGTGCGCATCAGCAGGTAGCCGCACAGCATCGCGCACGCCAGCGCGACCAGCAGCGTGACGATCATGCTGATTTTGGCGGTGCTCACCGCATCGCCGATCCGGTTGGTGCTCTGGTCGGCGAACGCGCGGTTGTCCTCGACGAAGCGCTGGATGAGCAGGCGGTTGCGCTCCCACTCCGGGATGAGGCGTTGGACGAAGGCCTGGTGGATCTCACTTCGCTGCTTGATCGGGTCCAATGCGAATACCGCCTGGCGCATTTCGAGATAGCGCGCACGCGCGACCTTGAACGCCTCGAAGTTCGCCCGGTCGTCGGCTCGGTAGATGGTGCTGTCGTAGCCCTTCATGAAGTCGCCCAGACGGTCCGTGTTGGCTTGCAGCTTCGCGAAGTCGGCTTTTCGTTCTTGGGCGGTGCTGTCGACTTCGGCCAGCTGCTGCACGAGCATCTGTTCCTGGAACATCGCCGAGCGGATCATCGTGCTGTAATACAAGCCAGGCAGCGCATCCCGCTGTACGCTGAACTTGGCGGCGTCGATGGCCGTCAACTGGTAATGACCGATGCCGGCCATCAGTGTCATCAGGGCCAGAATCAGCGCAAAGCTGCCCAGGATCCGTTGGCGGAGGGACCAGTGCTTCATGGGGGAAAGTCCTTAGAACCTATTCATAATCTTGCTACGCGATCCTGACCGGGGCTCATGCGTTTGGCGTGTGAATCTATCGCTGGGTGTATCGCAGATACGCACGCAGAGATTCGCTCAGCGATCGGGAGTCCTCATGGACACCACGTCCATTCCGGTTCCTGTGCTGCTCTTCACCCCGCAGAGGATCGCTCGCGACAGATTCTGAACAGGTTCTTACGGGATGGATGCGGTACGGCGAGGCGCGGCGGTGGGGCCCCTCGGTCGTGTGGTCTGTCAATATATCGGCAGGCCATGTGTCGGCTGAGCGAAGTATGCTTTTGAAGTAGACAATGGGTCAATCGCGGGCGGGGCATGAGGGGCTGGAGTGTTTCGCGTGGCGTCACAGTGCGGCAGGAGTGCAGGAGGCCTGGCCGAGCATGGTGCTTGCCGCATAGTTTCAGATAGGGCACCGGACGGTGCATCGCGGAGGGCGGGCCTTTGCGATAAAATTTTAGACTGGCGTCATCGCCTTGGCGCCCAACCCTAGTCGGGCCGTCAGGCGGACAAGATCCGCCGCGGTGCCACCACTCTTGAAGGAGTGCGTTCTTTGTTCGGTTTCTTCGAAAAGCTGGTTCATCCCTATCCCGAGTCCGTGCCGTCGGCGCCGCCGAAGGGCTTCTTCGCCTTCGTCTGGTCGTGTACCCGCGGCGTGCGCCCCTATGTGGCAGCGATGACGCTGTGTACCGCCGTGATCGGCGCGTTCGAGGCGCTGCTGTTCTCCATGCTCGGCAGGGTGGTCGACTGGTTGAGCCATGTCGAGCCGTCCCGGCTGTGGAGTAGCGAGCGCCACCACCTGATGCTGTTGGCCGGCATCCTCTTGGCCAGCCCGCTCTTGATCGCGCTGCAGACGATGTTTAAGCACCAGACGCTGGCGGGCAATTTCCCGATGCGGCTGCGCTGGAACTTCCACCGTCACATGTTGCGCCAGAGCATGAGCTTCTTTCAGGACGAGTTCGCCGGCCGCATCGCCGCCAAGGTGATGCAGACCTCGCTGGCGGTGCGCGACACGGTGATGATCGTCGCCGACATCCTGGTGTTCGTGGTGATCTACTTCGTGACGATGGTGGTGGTGGTCGGTCATTTCGACCTGTGGCTGCTGGCGCCCTTCCTCGGCTGGCTGGTGCTGTACGTGGCGGCGTTGTACTTTTTCGTGCCACGCCTGGGGCGCGTCGCCACCGCTCAGGCCGACGCGCGCTCGCTGATGACCGGCCGCATCACCGATGCCTACACCAACATCGCCACGGTGAAGCTGTTTTCGCACGCTCAGCGCGAAGCTGGCTTCGCGCGCGCCGCGATGCAGGATTTCATGATGACCACGCACGCGCAGATGCGGCTGGTGAGCGGCTTCGAGATCGTCAACCACGTGCTGAGCATGGGCCTGATCGCCGGCACCGCCGGCGCGACGCTGTGGCTGTGGTCGCAGGGCCAGGTCGGGGTCGGCGCGGTGGCGGCGGCCACGGCGATGGCGCTGCGCCTCAACGGCATTTCGCACTGGATCATGTGGGAGATGGCGTCGCTGTTCGAGCACATCGGCACGGTGCAGGACGGCATCAATACGCTGTCGCGTCACCTGACGGTGACCGATCGCGCCGATGCGGTGCCGCTTGAGGTCAGTCGCGGCGAGATCCGTTTCGACGAGGTGAGCTTCGGCTACGGTGGGGTGCGCCCGGTGATCGACCAGCTCAACCTGTCCATCTGCCCGGGCGAGAAAATCGGCCTGGTCGGCCGCTCCGGCGCCGGTAAGTCGACCATCGTCAACCTGCTCTTGCGCTTCTACGACGTGGAGTCGGGCCGCATCCTGATCGACGGCCAGGACATTGCCGAGGTGAGCCAGGACAGCCTGCGTGCCGCGATCGGCATGGTCACGCAGGACACCTCGCTGCTGCACCGCTCGGTGCGCGACAACATCCTGTACGGCCGTCCCGAGGCCGGCGACGCCGAGATGGTGGCGGCGGCCGAGCGCGCCGAGGCGCATGAGTTCATCCAGGCGCTGTCCGACCCGAAGGGCCGGCGCGGCTACGATGCCCATGTCGGCGAGCGCGGCGTAAAGCTGTCCGGCGGCCAGCGCCAGCGCATCGCGATTGCGCGGGTGATGCTGAAGGACGCGCCTATCCTGCTGCTCGACGAGGCGACCAGCGCGCTCGACTCCGAGGTGGAGGCGGCGATCCAGCAGAGCTTGTACCGCTTGATGGAGGGCAAGACGGTGGTGGCGATTGCACATCGGCTGTCGACGATTGCGGCGATGGACCGGCTGATCGTGCTCGACAAGGGACGCATCGTCGAGGAGGGCGACCACCGCAGCCTGCTGGCGAAGGGCGGCCTGTACGCGCGGCTGTGGGCGCACCAGAGCGGCGGCTTCCTCGGCGAGGAGGCGGACGACGACGAACTGGAGGACGACGGCCTGGCGCTGGGCGCCAAATAGGCATTCGGCCTACCTTGTGTGGTTCGGCTGCAGCAAGGCCCCGCATGGCGGTAATGCCGTTCACTTAAGGAAAAAGCACCGCCCACCAAGGTGGAAAAACGGTGCTTTTTTGTTACTTCCAAGCGTTCTTCGAAGCTAAAATCCGGACTGAACGGCTTAAGTGAACGGCATTACCGCATGGCGGGGCCTTTTTCATGGGCGGGTGACGGGGCGTTTGGCTGGTGGCGTTTAGGCGGCGGTGCGCAGTGCCGGGGCGCGGCGGTCGAGATAGCCGCTCCAGGCGGTCAGCGCCAGTGCGCCCAGCACCACCAGGGCGCCGACCCACGGGGTGGTCATCAGCCCGGACGCAGCGACGATCTTGCCGCCGGCCCAGGCGCCACCGGCGATGCCCAGGTTGAACGCGGCGATGTTCAGCCCCGAGGCGACGTCGACCGCCTGCGGCGCATGGCGCTCGGCTTGCTGCACCACGTACACCTGCAGCGCCGGCACGTTGCCGAAGGAGAACACCCCCCAGGCCAGCACGGTGGCCAGCACCAGCCAGCTGTTGTGCGCGGTGAAGGTCAGCACCAGCAGCACCGCGGCCAGCAGCAGGAACATCAGCTGCAGCGCGTAGATCGGGCCATGGCGGTCGGCGAGACGCCCGCCCCACAGATTGCCGAAGGCCACCGCCACGCCGTAGACCAGCAGCACCAGGCTGACTGCACCGGCCGAGAAGCCCGACACCTGTTGCAGGATAGGCGCGAGGAAGGTGAAGGCAATGAAGGAGCCGCCGTAGCCGAGCGCAGTCTTGGCATAGGCCATCAACAGGCGCGGCTGGCCGAGCACCGCCAGCTGGGTCGTCAGCGAGGCCGGCGGGTTGTGGCGGATGCTGGCCGGCACGAACGCCAGGGTGGCGACGAAGGCGATGGCGCCGAGCAGCGACACGGCCAGGAAGGTCTCGTGCCAGCCGAAGTGCTGGCCGATGAAGGTGCCCAGCGGCACGCCGGTGACCAGCGCCACGGTCAGGCCGGTGAACATGGTGGCGATCGCGCTGGCGGCCTTCTCCCTCGGCACCAGGCTGGTGGCGATGGTCGAGCCGATCGAGAAGAACACGCCGTGGGCGAGGCCGGTCAGCACCCGCGCCATGATCAGCGCGTTGTAGCCGGGCGCCTGCCAGGCCAGCAGGTTGCCGACGGTGAACAGCGTCATCAGGCCGAGCAACAGCGTCTTGCGCGGCAGGCGGCCGGTCAGCGCGGTCAGCACCGGCGCACCGACGGCGACGCCGAGCGCGTACAGGCTGACCAACAGGCCGGCCGACGGCAGGCTGACCGCGAGGTCGCTGGCGATGGTCGGGATCAGCCCGACGATGACGAATTCAGTGGTACCGATGGCAAAGGCGCTGATGGTCAGCGCCCATAGAGCTAGCGGCATGATGCGACTCCTGAAAGGTGGTGTACGCAGTGTCGCCGCTTTACTGTTGCGGAAAAATCCGGTTATAAACCAAACACCATTGACTGAACGTCAACAATGAAAATCAGCACCGAAGAACTGCTCGCCCTGGTCACGGTGGTCGACGCCGGCTCGATCACCGCCGCCGCTGCGCAGCTGAACCAGACCACCTCCGGGATCAGCCGCGCGCTGAGCCGGCTGGAAGACAAGCTCGCCACCACCTTGCTCAACCGCACCACCCGCCGGCTGGAGCTGACCGAGGAGGGCCGGCTGTTCGTCGACCGCGCGCGGCGCATCCTGGCGGCGCTCGACGAAGCCGAGGAGCTGATGGCGGTGCGCCGCGAGCGCCCGTCCGGGCGGCTGCGCATCGATGCGCCGGTGCCGTTCGTGCTGCACGTGCTGGCGCCGCGCATCGGCGAGTTCCGCCGCCAGTACCCGGACATCCTGCTGGAGCTGAACAGCAGCGACCAGTTCATCGACCTCTTGGAGCAGCGCACCGACGTGGCGATCCGCTTCGGCCAACTGCAGGACTCCTCGCTGCACGCCCGGCCGCTGGGGCGCTCTCGGCGGCGAGTGCTGGCCTCGCCCGGCTACCTGGCGCGCCACGGCGTGCCCGACAGCGTGGCGGCGCTGGCCGACCACGTGTTGATCGGCTTCAGCCAGGCGGCCACGCTGAACGCCTGGCCGCTGCGCCACGGCGGCGGCGACCGCTACGTGATCACCCCCAGCCTGTCCGCCTCCAGCGGCGAGACGGTGCGCCAGCTGGCGCTGGCCGACCAGGGCATCGGCTGCCTGTCCGACTTCATGACCCAGGCCGACCGCGACAGCGGCCGGCTGGTCGAGCTGTTCGCCGATTCCTCGGTCGATCTCTACCTGCCGATCAACGCGGTGTACTACCGCAACACCCAGCTGGCGGCGCGCATCGCCTGTTTCCTCGACTTCCTGTCGGAAACCCTGGCCGAAGGGGAGTGCGGGCTGCACTATTAGCCGTTGTGTTTCGTCGACCCGGCGGGAATAATTCCGGCTCATCGGAACGCAAAGGACGCAACATGTTGATAGACGAATCACGGGTCGAACGGCTGGTGGTGCACCGGGTCGGCAACCCGAGTCGCGACGAGAGCCTGCAGCTGTCCGAACGCGCCTCGTCGGTCGACGACGAGGTGTCGGGCCTGCTGCTGGACGGCTATCTGAAGGGCATCGTCTCGGACAAGAAGAAGCACCAGTTCTTCCACGAGTCCGAGCTGAACCTGAACGAGATCTACCACTACTCGCGGCAGTTCTTCCGCGGCGAACTGGATTTTCTCGAGGTGTCGCACCGCATCGCCAAGCACCTGTACGCGCGCTCGCAGCACCCCAACATCAGTGCCGGCGACCTGTTGGTGATCCTGTTCTCCGGCCTGTCCGACGGCGATAGCAGCCAGCGCGGCCTGGGCGTGTTCAAGTCGGAGATCCGCGACGAATTCCTCACCCTGGTCGACTCGGGCGACGTGATCGACATCCGCCACGCCACCGGCATCAACCCCAAGCTGATCGACAAAGGCGCGCTGATCCTGGAGAACGGCCCGACCGTGTACGCGGTGGACCGGCTCGGCCATTCGGCCAAGTTCTGGCTGGACGACTTCCTGAAGGCGATGCGGGTGCCGGACGCGGTGTCGAGTAGCCGCATGGTGGCGAGCGTGGTCGAGCAGCTGTCCAGCGAGATCGAGGACCCGGTCGAGCAGAGCCGCTTCAAGGACGAGGTGCTGACCCTGTGCGGTACCGAAGAAGAGGTGTCGACCGGTCAGCTGAGCGCGGCGGCCGAGAAATACGTGCCGCGCGAGCAGGTCAGCCAGGCCTTCGACAGCGCCGCCGAATCGTACGGCTTTTCTCTCGACGAGGAGGCGCGCCTGCCGGCGCAGAATGTCGCGAAGCGGCTGGAGCGCACGCTCAGCAAGGTCAACATCCCGCACGGCATCAGCCTGCTGTTGCCGTCGGGCATGACGCTGCAGAACGTCCAGTCGCTCAGCGACGAGGGCGAGCTGACGGTGACGCTGACGCTGGCGCGCCACGACTGAGCCACTACTCGGCCGAAGCCGTTCGGCCAAGCTCTCACGAGAAAAGGCTCCCGCATGGGGTAATGCCGTTCACTTAGCGGATCGAACCTGTTTGATTGGGTAACGGGACGGCAGCTTTTTCACCACGCGGGGGCATTCACGCCCCCGCCGTTGTTTCGGTAGCAACAACTCCCCGAGGCGTTCCCGCAGACGCAGCAAGC
>NZ_JAUEDK010000048.1 GCF_030385785.1 Crenobacter oryzisoli | reverse complement strand
CTCCAGGCACTGACGCAGAACCAGGTTGAGTTCTTGCAGGCTGAAGAAGCGCTGGTGACGCAACCGGGCCAGCACCCAGCGCTCGACCACCTGGACGCCGACCTCGACCTTGGCCTTGTCGCGCGGCTTGTACGGCCGCGCCGGCAGCACCGCGCAGCCGTAATGTTGTGCCAGGTCCTGGTAGGTCGGGTTCAGGTCCGGCTCGTAGCGGGACGGATGGCGCACGCCGCTCTTCAGGTTGTCGGGGACCACCAGCGCGGTGACGCCACCGAGATAGTCGAAGGCGCGCACATGGCTGCCGATCCAGTCTTCCAGCTGCTGCGTGAAGGTCGCTTCGAGGTAGGTGTAGTTGGAGGCGCCGAGCACCGCGACGAAGATCTGCGCGGCGTGAATTTCGCCGGTATGCGGGTCGATGACGTCGACCGTCTGCCCGGCGTAGTCGACGAACAGTTTCTCACCGGGTGTGTGGTGCTGGCGCAGCGTCACTGCCAGCGTCTTGCGCCAACGGCGGTAATGGTCGCAGAACGCGCTGTACTGGAGTCCGTCCGGTGTTTCGGCCTTGTACTCCTGCCACAGCAGCTCCAGCGTCACGCCTTTGCGGCGCAGTTCCTGGTGCAGCGTCGGCCAGTCGGGTTCGGTGCGGCGGACTTTCGACGGCGCCGTCGGGGGAAATAGCAGGCCATTGACGGTGGCTTCGTCCAGGCCGGCGGGTAGCGGGAAGCTCAGCCCGGCGAGCTTGGCGCGGGCGAGGTAGTCGCTGACCGTGGTGGGGGATGCGCCGATCATTCGGGCGATCGCGCGCCGCGAGTACAGACCTGCGTGATGCAGGCGAAGGATTTCGACGATTTTGCGCATGGATAACCTGTGGTTAGACATCGGGCACCCAGGAAAAAAGCTCGAGGGTGCCACGGGTTACCCCGCGCGCTACAGCTTGTTACGGCAATGTTGCAAGCCGTCCAGGTTGGCCTGGAACGGGTGTCCAGTTTGCGCTGGAACGACTGTCCAGGTTCAGCTGGAACAGGTGATCAGGTTGCCCCGGAATACGCAGACAGACAAGGGGCGGGCATGATGCAAATCACCTGCTCACTGAAGTACTACAACGGCCGTCATAAATTATGGTCGCTTGGTGGCTCAGCGACCCAAACCGAGCAACACCATGTTACGGACCCACCACATAAGAGGATGCCTTCCGAGGCAGAAGGGGGCTACACGACGACGTGACGCTCAACAAAAAACCCGCACAAGGCGGGTTTTTGTCATGCCTGATCATGCTCAGGGCTTGGGTGGTGTGCCCGCCGACTGGGTCAGGATCTCATAGCCGGTCTCGGTCACCAGCACCGTGTGCTCCCACTGGGCCGACAGACTGCGGTCTTTGGTCACTACAGTCCAGCCGTCGGCAAGCATACGTAGGTGGCGCTTACCCTGGTTGACCATCGGCTCGACGGTGAAGATCATGCCCGGCTTCAATTCGACGCCGGTGCCACGGCGGCCGTAGTGCAACACCTGTGGCTCGTCGTGAAATTTCTTGCCGATGCCGTGGCCGCAGAACTCCTGCACTACGCTGTAGCCATTGGCCTCGGCATGCTGCTGGCAGGCCGCGCCGATGTCGCCGAGATGCGCGCCAGGACGGATCTGCTCGATGCCCTTCCACATGGTCTCGTAGGTGACCTTACATAGGCGGCGCGCGAACGGGCTTACATCTCCGACAAAGAACATCCGGCTCGTGTCGCCGTGGTAACCGTCCTTGATCACGGTAACGTCGATGTTGACGATATCGCCATTCTTCAGCGGCTTGTTGTCAGGGATGCCGTGACAGATCACATGGTTGACCGAGGTACAGATCGATTTCGGGTACGGGGTGCCGCCGTCCGGCGCATAGTTGAGCGGGGCGGGGATAGCCTGCTGCACATTGACCGTGTAATCGTGGCAGAGACGGTCGATTTCTTCGGTCGTGATACCCGGCTTGACGAATGGCGTGATGTAGTCGAGCAGTTCACTGGCCAGACGCCCGGCCACGCGCATTTTCTCGATGTCTTCCTGGGTGTGAAGTGTGATTGCCATTGCTTCTTATCTGTCTGTGTTTCCAATCCCCAATGATAACAAATACGTATAAAAAACGGGCACCCCTGAGGGTGCCCGATCAATTATGACTGACTGGAAGGTGCTGCCGAAGGCTTAGAACGAAGTCTTCAGGCCAACACCGATGGCGCGGAGGTCTTCGCCTTTGCCCAGCGAAGCATTCGGGGTGCCAAAATTGGAGTTGGCGTCGTACACCGGGCTGGTGCCTGCATTGAAGTTCACGTTCTGGGCGCTGCCGTTGGTGATCTTGGTGCCATAGACGTAAGCCTGAGTGCGCTTGGACAGATCATAGGTCACACCAGCCAGCCATTGCTTGGCTTCGCTGCCGAGAACGGTTTGACCGTTCGCGGTCTGCTGGCCCAGGCGAGCATAGGCAGCTTTGAGCGAAAACGCACCGATATCCTGGCTAGCAGCAAACAGCCAGTCGGCCTGACGGGATTTTGCTTGGCCCGGCACTTCGTCGAGACGGGCTTCATAGCCGGCGCCGATCATGGTGCCAAAGTCGAACTTGTAGCTAACCCCAACCTTGTAGAAGTCGGTCTTGGCGGTTTTCTGGCTAGTAATGTTGGTGGTGGCGTTAGTCGAGTAGCCGTCGCCGCTATGGTCCCAGCCCGCGCCCACGTTCAGGCCAGCGATTTGGTAGTTCAGGCCCAGCGACACGCGGTCAGCGTTCAGACGCTTGCCGAAGTTGGGGTCTGTCGGATTGTTATCAACCGAGCGGGTCTCGTCAAACGCGTACGACAGGCCGCCCTGGAAACCGTTCCACACCGGCGTGGTGTAGTTCACGCTGTTCTTCAGACGAGCTTCGCCGCGGCTGAAGATGGAGGTGCTGTCAAAGGTGTCAAGGGTGGTATCCGGCAGCACGTTCAGCGTCCGGTTGGTCAGGCGCTTGTAAGCGGAGTCGTAGTTGCCAATCAAGAAGGTACCGTAGTCGGCGTGGGACAGGCCAACAAAGGTGTTGCGGGTGGCGAATACCGCCGGCTGGCCTTTGTCGTTGGTGCCACCTTGTTCGGCGCCGCGAATTTCCTGCTCTACTTGCCAGATCGCCTTCAGGCCGCTGCCGAGGTCTTCGTTACCTTTGAAGCCGATGATCGACTTGCTAACCACACGGCCTTTGGTGACGTCGTTTGAGGGCGGGTTGGTGGCGCCGCTAACTTGGGTCGACTCAACAGCCATGTTGATGGTGCCGTACATGGTAACGTCAGCGTGGGCGAGCAGCGGGGCAGCCAGAGCCGAGGCGATCAGGCCTGCAATGATTTTCTTCTGCATATTCTTAACAACTCCAACTTTGTGTAAAAAGCGACAAGCGCCGAAAATTCAGACGGGATAGTAGAGTGGAAATGTGACAGAAAGATAAAAAACCGATGACAAAATGGTTTAAACGCTTGAGTTGTTGTAAGAACGAAACAAAAATCGAAATATATCACGTTATATAACGTATCATTTTTTTCATATAACTTGAGAATTAGATCTATTACTTATTTGAGTAGAACAGCCATGACAGCATCGCAGCGCTTACAGTGCGTTTATTAACGTTTGATGAAACTGAGGGAAGAGGAAGGAGAAGGGGGAAGGAGAGACTGCAACGCAGAGTTGGTCTGCAGTCGCGGCCAGTGACAGGGCCTGGCGTGTCGCAGAAGCCCTCCAGCCAGTAAGAGCAAGCAGCGCGGAACCGAGTGGCGATCGAAAGTAGAGATGTCGACGAACAACACAAAGCCAAGGCGTGCCGTCGGCACGATAGGGCGAGGGTACTTTGGTGCGAGTGAGAGAAGAGGCGGGGGAGGGGGATCAATCAGCCTAGCGGAAAGAGGCTGTTACGAGAGAGAAACAAAAATTTCGAAATATTTGACAAAATATAACGAAATTTTTGTTTCACAGGGGCGGTCAATTAGGCCAAGAATTTATTTGGATAGACCTCGTCGATCAGCGTGCGGCAGTCGATCACGCGCAGATCGTTGTCGCTGGCAAAGTCCATCAGAAAGCGGTACATCGCCGGATAGACCTTTTCGAGTTTCTTGTCGACGGCAACGCAACGCACGTTGTCGAGCATCATCGGACGGACGTGGGCATGGTAAGCAAGCTTCTGGTCGTCGCCGAACGAGGCAAGAATGCCTGCCAGGCGCTCTGCCCAGTCGCTCGGGCGGAAGGTGCGTCCCTCGGAGGTGACGCCTTGGATAACAATTTCGTACGGGTTACAGATCATGGTGACTGGACACAGTTGTTGTTTTGAGGAGTGTCTCCGAGCCGCGGCGATGCAAATGTTTGATTGTTGGACGTGTCGACGCGGGGATGGCCAGATTCTACTCCAAATCTAGATGCGCTTGAACGGTGGCAGCGAAGCAAGCAGCTTTTTGCCGTAGCTCTGTCGAGTGATACGGTTGTCGAGGATGGTGACGCGACCGTAGTCCTGCTCGGTGCGGATCAGCCGGCCGACCGCCTGCACCAGCTTGATCGACGCCTCCGGTACGGTGATTTCGACAAAGGGATTGCCGCCGCGTTTTTCTATCCAGCGCGACAAGGTGCGGCCAACCGGATCGTCCGGCATCGCGAACGGAAGCTTGGCGATGATCACGTGAACACAGGCTTCGCCGGGCAGGTCGAGCCCTTCCGAGAACGAGTCGAGCCCGAAGATCACGCTGGACTGCTGCTCGGCCAGCCTTTGGTAGTGAGTCTCCAGCAGCTTTGCTTTCGGTATCTCACCCTGGATCAGCAGCCGCTCGCGCAGGCTCATCGGCAGCGCGCCAGCGACATCGTTCATCTGCTTGCGCGAAGAGAACAGCACCAGCGTGCCCACCGGCTCCTTCACGTCGATCAGCTTCGGCAGCCACTCGACGATCTCGCGGGTGTGGCCGGCAGGATCCTTCGGACTGGCCACCAGCGGCGGCAGGTAGAGCTCACCCTGATCCTGGAAGCTGAACGGCGAGTCAAGCGCCACGCAGGTGGTTTCCGGCAGCCACTTAAGACCAGTCTGCGACAACAGCAGGTCGAATTCGCCGAGTGAACGCAGTGTCGCCGAGGTCAGCAAAGCGCCGGCAGCTCGGCGCCACAGCGTCGCGGCGAGGCTTGCCGCGGCACTGACCGGCGACGCACAGAATTCGTAATCACCCTTGCCACTGCTCTTGCGGGTGATCCACTTGGCGATCGGTGGGGCATTCTCATCCGGTTCCTTCTCGAACAGCTCCCACACTGCCATCACCTGCTCGGCGCGACCAAGCATCATGCCCAGGTCACTGGCAACCCGGTCAGCGAGCGGCGCATCAGACGTCTTGTCACGACGAGTTTCGGCCAGTGCGTCGGATAGGGTGTTGAGGTGCTTGACCAGCATCCGCGCCGACAGAGCCAGGTTGGACGCCGGCACCTTCAGCCGCTCCGGTAACCTGCCGTCCTCGATCAGCCAAGTCGGCTCCAGGTTGTCACTGGACGCGGCGAGAGACTCTTCCCCCTCCAGTAGCCACAGCCACTCGGTCAGGCTTTCCATCAGGGCACCGGCCGCTTCAGCGGCATCGGCAGATGCCTCGGCTTTGCCGGTCAGGCCTTCGACTTTGCTGACCAAGGCGCCTACCTTGTCAAGCCAGAACATGGCCTGGCTGAGGGAGTGTTCGGCGGAGAACTGATTGATTGCCTTTTTGGCCAAGTGGTGCGCCTCGTCTATGCAGTAGAAAGCCTGCTCAGGCGAGGGCAGGATCACCCCACCACCCATCGAGGTGTCCGCTAGCAACAGGTCGTGGTTGGCGACCACGACATCGACCGTCTCCAGCGTTTCGCGCGCCAGATAGAACGGGCACTCGGCCCGGTTCGGACAAGCGGCCTTAAGGCAACCGTGACGATCATTGATGACGCGGCTCCACAGCCCGTCGTCGATCACTTTCGGCCAACTGTCGCGGTCGCCGTTCCACTTGCGATAGTAGAACGCGTCGGCCAGCTCGCGCAGTTGTTCAATCTCCTCCGCCTCGGGTTTGCGGTCCCACAGCGCCATCGACGGATCGAAGCCGAGCAAATCCCCCTGGGCATTTTCCGAAGTGAGCTGGTAGATACGATAGGGACACAGATAACGACCACGTCCCTTGGCGAGCGCGAAGGTGAGCGGCAAACCGCTGTTTTCCACTACGAAGGGCAGGTCGCGGTTCACCAGCTGTTCCTGCAACGCAATGGTGGCGCTAGTCACCACTAGCTTCTTGTTGCGCGAGCGCGCCATCAGGCCGCCTGCCAACAGATAGGCGAGACTCTTGCCGACGCCGGTCGGGCCTTCGACCACCACGATGCTCTCGCCACGACGCTCCGGCGCCTCTTCTCCCTCGGCAGTTTCCTGGCAGCGGGAGAAAGCATTGGCGACTTCGGCCAACATGCGCCGCTGAGCGGCACGCGGGCGAAAACCCGGCAAGTTGTCGGCGATGGCGCGGTAATGATCGCGAATGGCGTCTTTTTCGGCGGAGGTAAGCATTTTTTTATTGTACCCGAACCGACCTCATTACTGCGCCCGTGGCGGCACGGTTTTTGCAGCCGTACCATGACGAAAGGGATAGGCACTGACTAGCATGGTAGGAAGAAAACATAGCCCGAAGAACAAGGTACGCAGCAAGAGGAGACCCTCATGGTGCCAATCAGCCGCGTAGTGGTAGTGAGTGACGATGCCGCTTGGCAGTCGGATGTGCTGGAGGGGCTGGACGAGGCGGCGAGCCGATTACCCAATTCACTGGGCATGGTGTTCGTCGGGGCGAACTCCGCCGAAGCGACGATGACGTTGATCGCACGCGATGGCGAGATCCAGATTGTACTGATCGACAACAGGCTGTCCGAAGAACAGGGCGCTGCGGCTGCGGTAGCACTGGCCAATCGCATCAACGCCTTCCGACCGGAGCTGTCGCTCTATGTGATGCTGGTCGATGCGGATGAAAAAGCGGTGATCGAGGCGCTCGCCAGCCATGCGGTAGACGGCTATTTCTACCGCGACGAACTGGACAGCCACGGCTGGTTTCGCATCCTGGCTGCGGAGTTGGCAGAAAAGTCGGCCACCCCGTTCTACGACGCCCTCAAGCACTATGTGAACATGGCCAAAGACTCCTGGCATACCCCGGGCCATGCAGGTGGAGACTCGTTGAAGGCCAGCCCTTGGGTCGGGGATTTCTACGAATTCGTCGGCGAGAATATGCTGCGCGCTGACCTGTCGGTATCGGTGCCAATGCTCGACTCACTGCTCCACCCGACCGGGGTGATCGCCGACGCGCAGGCATTGGCAGCCAAGGCCTTCGGTGCGCAGCAAACCTTCTTCGCCACCAATGGCACGTCCACGGCGAACAAGGTGATCTGCCAGACGCTGCTGACGCCGGGCGACACAGTGCTGCTCGACCGCAACTGCCACAAGTCAGTACACCACGGCGTGATTCTGTCCGGTGCCCGGCCGATCTATTTGGATTCATCGGTGAACCGCCGTTACGGCCTGTTCGGGCCTGTGGCCAAGGCTAAACTGTTCGATGCGATTGATCGGCACCCCGAAGCCCGGGTGCTGATCCTGACCTCGTGCACCTACGACGGGCTGCGCTACGATCTGGTGCCTATCGTCGAGCACGCACACCTGCACAACATCAAGGTAGTAGTCGACGAGGCCTGGTACGGTTTCGCGCGTTTTCACCCGGCGTTTCGGCCCACGGCGCTGGAGTCCGGTGCAGACTACGTCACTCAGAGCACGCACAAGATACTGTCCGCGTTTTCGCAGGCAAGTATGGTGCACGTCAACGATCCCGCCTTCGATGCCCATCTGTTTCGCGAAAATTTCAATATGCACACCTCGACCAGCCCTCAGTACGGACTGATCGCCAGCCTGGATGTGGCGCGCAAGCAGGCTGCGATGGAAGGCTACCGCTTACTAGACCGCACCCTGAAGTTGGCCGAAGAACTGCGCGACAAGATCAACGCCACGGGCGCGTTCCGGGTGCTGGAGCTGACGGATCTGCTGTCGGAAGAGGTCCGGGAGGACGGCATCCAGCTTGACCCGACCAAGCTCACCGTCGATATCTCCGCTTCCGGATTTTCGGCCGACGAGCTGCAGCGCGAGTTGTTCGAGCACTTCAACATCCAGGTGGAGAAGTCCACCTTCAGCACCCTTACACTGTTGCTGACGCTCGGCACCACACGCAGCAAAGTGTCTCGCCTGCACGATGCGATGCTACGTCTGGCCAAGCAGCAGCGCCCCCCGCGCCAGCCTGGCCGACTGCCGGAAATTCCACACTTCACCCAGCTCGCCTGTCTGCCGCGCGACGCCTTTTACGAAGCGGGCGAGAGTCTGCCGCTGCTCGACGACGAGGGTAGGCCGAATCCGGCGCTGCTGGGTAGGGTGTCGTGCGACCAGATCGTGCCGTATCCGCCGGGCATTCCGGTGCTGGTGCCGGGGCAGATCATTGACGACGCAATTATTACCTACTTGCACCGCTTGTTGAAGGCACAAAAAGGCGTCGACATCCATGGCTTGATCGAAAAGGACGCTGAATATCTGCTGCGCGTACTGCGCGACGAAGAGCTCGCAACCCTGCCGGCGCGCCACTTCGGCGATTGATTGCTTGTCAGGACAGGTGATTTCCGATAAATATAAACCTGTCGCATTTTTGTAAGTCTGGGCACCAGGTGTTACGCCCACAGCGACCCTTAGTACTGACTTAAGACTAGCGTGTAGTAAATGTGCCGTTGCGCCTGACGACACCCGTCATCACCGCGCACCGGCCTTCTTTTTTTGGACCCAACAACCATGACTCAACCTCGGCATTACCTACAATTCAGTGACCTGACCCGCGAGGAGTACCACCATCTCTTCGAGCGTGCGGCGGTCCTGAAGCGACGATGGTATGCCGGCGAGCGGTACCAGCCCTTCGTCGGCAAGGTGATGTCGATGGTGTTCGAAAAGAATTCCACCCGGACCCGGGTGTCCTTCGAGGCCGGCATGGCGCAATTGGGCGGCCATGCGATGTTCCTGGACACCAAGAGTTCGCAAATGGGCCGTGGCGAACCGATCGAGGACACCGCACGGGTGCTCTCGCGGATGAGCGACATCATCATGATTCGCACCTTCGAGCAATCGCTGGTGACGAAGCTGGCCGAGTTCTCGCGCGTGCCTGTGATTAACGGTCTGACCAATGAGTATCACCCTTGTCAGATCCTGGCCGACATCTTCACCTATACCGAGCGACATGGCTCGATCAAGGGCAAGGTGGTGGCGTGGATCGGCGACGGCAACAACGTGGCGCGCACCTGGCTGCAAGCGGCCAAGGTACTCGGTTTCACGCTGCGCGTGGCGACGCCGAAAGGCTACGAGCTGACGGTGCTCGACGGCGAAGACTACGATGCGCATTATCAGCCAAGCAACGACCCGGTAGCCGCGGTGAAGGGTGCTGACATTGTCACCACAGATGTCTTTACCAGCATGGGCTTCGAGGCCGAGGCGCAAGCGCGCAATGCCGCATTTGCCGACTTCCAGGTGACCGCCGCCATGATGGCGCACGCCAACCCGGATGCGCTGTTCATGCACTGCCTGCCGGCTCACCGTGGCGAAGAAGTGGCCGCCGAGGTGATCGACGGGCCGCAGAGCGTGGTCTGGGACGAGGCTGAAAACCGTATGCACGCGCAAAAGGCGCTGATCGAGTTCCTTCTGGCCGGCAAAACGACCGCCTGAAGCCAACACAAACGAATTTCGTAGAAAGAAGCATCATGTCTGACATCAAAAAAGTCGTACTCGCGTATTCTGGTGGCCTCGATACTTCGGTGATCCTGAAGTGGTTGCAGGACACCTATCAGTGTGAAGTGGTGACCTTCACTGCCGATATCGGCCAGGGCGAAGAAGTTGAGCCGGCACGTAAGAAAGCCGTATCGCTCGGCATCAAGCCGGAAAACATCTTCATCGACGATCTGCGTGAAGAGTTCGTGCGCGACTTCGTATTCCCGATGTTCCGCGCCAACGCCGTCTACGAGGGCGAATACCTGCTGGGCACCTCGATCGCCCGCCCGCTGATTGCTAAGCGCCAGATCGAGATCGCCAACCAGGTAGGCGCCGACGCTGTGTCGCACGGTGCGACTGGCAAGGGCAACGACCAGGTGCGCTTCGAGCTGGGCTACTACGCGCTGAAGCCGGACGTGAAAGTGATCGCCCCGTGGCGCGAATGGGACCTGCTGTCGCGCGAGAAGCTGCTCGCCTACGCCGAGAAGAACGGCATCGACATCAGCAAGAAGAAGGGCGGCGGCAGTCCGTACTCGATGGACGCCAACCTGCTGCACATCTCCTACGAAGGCACCGTACTGGAAAACCCGGCCGCCGAGCCGGAAGAAGATATGTGGCTGTGGACTAGCTCGCCGGAAAACGCTCCGGACGAGGCCGAGTACATCGAGCTCGACTACGAAAAGGGTGACATCGTCGCGATCAACGGCGTGCGCATGACCCCGGCCGAAGTGCTGACCCGCCTGAACCAGCTGGGTGGCAAACACGGCATCGGCCGTCTCGACATCGTCGAAAACCGCTACGTCGGCATGAAGTCGCGCGGCTGCTATGAAACCCCGGGCGGCACCATCATGCTCAAGGCGCACCGCGCGATCGAGTCGATCACCCTCGACCGTGAAGTGGCGCACCTGAAAGACGAGCTGATGCCGAAGTACGCCAGCCTGATCTACACCGGCTACTGGTGGGCACCGGAACGCGTGATGATGCAGCAGCTGATCGACGCGACCCAGGCTACCGTGAACGGCTGGGTACGCCTGAAGCTGTACAAGGGCAACGTGATCGTGGTGGGCCGCGAATCGAAGACCGATTCGTTGTTCGACCCGAATATCGCCACCTTCGACGAAGACGGCGGCGCCTACAACCACGCCGACGCGGCAGGCTTCATCCGTCTGAACGCGCTGCGCATGCGCATCGCTGCCAACGCCAAGCTCAAGCGCGGCTAAGGCTAAGCGCGACAAGCCGATCAAAGCCGCCTACGGGCGGCTTTTTCGTTGCGGTTGAGCCAACTGCTGCCCGGAGGTATCGTACTGGGGCAGCAATCGGGGTGGCCCTGGTGTTGCACGCTGGCCCAGCAAACCAACAATAATAAATTCAGGGCACACAATAGCCCCCAAAGAACCTATGTAGCCAAAGGGAAGACCGCAGTGTCTGAAGAGCAATTCACCAATGTCTCGCTGATCGTGTTACTGACCGGCTTGATTATTTTCATCGGCTTCATCATCTGGGATCTGGGCAAAAAGTCTAATGCTGGCAAGTTCGGGATGTTCATCCTGTTCTTGGTGTTGGGCTTCGGCGTGCTCGGCTTCGTGCTGAAGAACGTATTGGTCGAGTTTCTGGTGCTGAAGCAGTAAGTGCAATGAAGCAATATAGACGGGCCGGACTCGCCACGATGGCAGCTCGGCTTGTCTGTAGTCTGCCAACAGGGGCGATGCGCATTCCGACTGTCAACGGGGCCTGCAAGGGGGCTTAGAGCCTATTCAAAGCCTTTTCGTTAAAACGGTCGCCGTTAATGTTCTGCACGACGATCTCTCTGCAGGCGACGCACTACGCCGAACAGAAGACCGACCAACACAATGAGCAGCAGCACCCCTTCTTCGCTACGCCTGATATCGGTAAACAACCACTGCAGGGCCTCCCCGAACAGGTAGCCGATACTGCCGATGGACACCGCCCAGATTACAGCCCCGAGCATATTGAACAGCGCAAAACGCCACGGCGGCACCGCGCTTGCGCCGATAACGACAGGTCCGGCGATGCGTAGGCCGTACATGAAGCGGATGCCGACGATCACGCCAGCATGATAGCGTTGCAACAAGCGACAGACTTGCTGCACACGATCCGTCCAGCTCGGAAATCGTGCGATCACAGATTGTCCGTAGAAGTGGCCAAGAAAGAAGAACAGCTGATCACCCAACGTGCCGCCGACAAACGCCAGCGCCAGAACGATAGGAAAAGACAGATAGCCCTGGTGCGCGGCAAAGCCCGCCAGTATCAGCATGGTTTCCCCCTCGAGTACGCTGCCAATGAACACTGCAAGGTAGCCGTACTGAGTGAGCAGATGGGTTAGCGACATAAATCGGCAGCAATCGGGTGGCGTCAGCTTCACCCCCTCTAGGAGAGGGTGGTGTCTGTCCAGTATAGGTGGCAGTCTGAGCGCGTAGTCAGACAGGCCACTACTGGATGCATTGCCGCAGCCGGTGGCCGCTGTCTTGCAAACAGGGCCTCCACTATCGCCAAATGCAAAAAACCACCGGAGGCTTACCCACGGCGGTTTCGCTTGACCGGACCGAGTTCAGCCCTTCTCGGGAGGCGCCTGCCAGCCACCGCCGAGCGCCTGAATGAGCGTCACGGCCGCGGTCAGGCGCTGGTTGAGGATGTCGAAGTCGTTGCGCTGGGCTGCCAGTGTCGTCGCTTGCGTCGTAACGACATCCAGATAACTGACGGTCCCCGCCTTGTACTGGTTCTCGGTGATCTTCTGTGACGTCTGAGCCGCCTTCACCACTTCATTCTGCAGGCGCGCCTGATCTTCCAGCAAACGCAACGCGACCAGGTTGTCCTCAACCTCCTGGAATCCGGCAAGCACGGTTTGACGATAGGTCGCGACGCTCTGATCGTACACGGCGATCGCTTGATCGGTCTTCGATTTGAGCAGGCCACCGTCGAACAGCGTCATCGCAAGCTGCGGGCCGACCGACCAGAACCGGTTGGGCAGGGTCAACCAGTTGGCAAAGCTGGAGCTGGCATATCCGCTGGTAGCGGAGAGGGTCAGATCAGGGAAGTAAGCCGCTTTGGCCACGCCGATCTGGGCATTGGCCGCGGCGACACGGCGTTCGGCGCTCGCGATGTCGGGGCGCCGCTCGAGCAGTTGCGATGGCACGCCGGCCGGGATATCTGGCAGCACAGGCACCTTTTCGACCTTGGCGAGGCTGAAATCAGCCGGCGCCTTGCCCAATAGCACCGCGATCGCATGCTCGAGTTGCGCCCGCTGCACGCCCTTGGCCAGTGCTGATACCTGAGCAGTCTTGAGTAGGGTCTCGGCCTGGGCCATGTCGGCAGGCGAGGCGACACCGGCGGCCAGACGGTTCCTGGTTAGATCCAGGAACTGCAGGTAGGCTTTGACGCTATCGTCCAGGAAGGCTTTCTCCGCGTCGGCAACATAGAGCTGAAAATAGCTGATCGCCAGTTGCGACTGCGCGCTCAGCCGAGCCGCCTCGAGGTCAGCCTCGCTCGCCGCGAGGCTTGCCTTGCTGCTTTCCACCGAACGGCGGATCTTGCCCCAAAGATCGATTTCCCAGCTAGCGTTCAGGGACAGCGTGTTGATGGAGGTAACCGCTTTGCTGCTGTTGTTACTACTGATGCCGCCGCCACTGCTGGCGCGCGTTTTACTGACACTGCCGGTCACATCC
Organism: Crenobacter oryzisoli; assembly: GCF_030385785.1. Taxonomy (GTDB): domain Bacteria; phylum Pseudomonadota; class Gammaproteobacteria; order Burkholderiales; family Chromobacteriaceae; genus Crenobacter_A; species Crenobacter_A oryzisoli. The sequence continues at coordinate 19,889 of NZ_JAUEDK010000048.1, read as the reverse complement.
GGGTAGAAGCCCGCCTGAGCGCCCTGCAGCAGTGCCTGAGCCTGACGGTACTGCGCTTCGGCCAGCGCGATGTTCTGGTTCGAGATCACCAGCTGCTCTTCAAGCGCATTCAGCTGCGGATCGTTGAACACCTCCCACCATTTGCCCTTGGGCTGGTGATCCTGCGGCTCGGCTGCTTTCCATCCTTTCGCTTCCTTGAAGCTGGCCGGGATGTCGATCTTCGGTCGACTGTAGTCGGGCCCGACCGCACATGCAGACAAAACCGCAGCAGTCAGGGGCAGCAATACCCAACGGGTCACTCTAGACATTGATCAATCCTTGTTTTCCAACGCCGCCGGCAGGTCGTTGCCGGGGTGACTGCGGCGCCACAGGCGGAGGCACCACAGGCGGAACCGGTCCAAATACAGATAGACAACCGGGGTGGTATAGAGGGTAAGCAGCTGGCTCATCAGCAGGCCGCCGACGATGGTGATGCCTAGCGGCCGGCGCAATTCAGCGCCGTCCCCGCTGCCGAGGGCCAGTGGCACTGCGCCGAGCATGGCGGCCATCGTCGTCATCATGATCGGACGGAAGCGCAGCTGACAGGCTCGGAAGATCGCTTCGCGCGGGGACAGGTTGTCGCGGCGCTCTGCCTCGAGTGCGAAGTCGATCATCATGATCGCGTTCTTCTTCACGATACCGATCAACAGCAGGATGCCGATCAATGCAATCAGGCTGAATTCGCTGCCGAACAGCATCAGTGCAAGCAGGGCACCCAAACCCGCCGACGGCAGCGTCGACAGGATGGTCAACGGGTGTACATAGCTCTCGTATAGCACGCCCAGCACTAGGTAGACCGCGATCAGCGCAGCCAGGATCAGGATCAGCTGATTGCGCAGGTTTTCTTGGAAGGCCTGCGCGGTGCCTGCGAAGTTGCCGTGGATGCTCGACGGCACGCCCAGCTGCACCATCACCCGGTTGATCGTCGCCGACGCATCCGACAGCGACAGCCCCTGCGGCATATTGAACGAGATCGTCGCCGCGGCAAACTGGCCCTGGTGGTTGACCGCGAGCGCCGCATTGCTCGGCGCCCAGTGCGCGAACGCCGACAGGGGGATGGGCTTGCCGCCCGGCCCCATCAGGAACAGCTTCTTCAGCGTTTCCGGACTTTGCGTATATTCCGGCGCTACCTCGACCACCACCTTGTACTGGTTGAGCGGCTGATAGATCGTCGACACTTGGCTCTGGCCGAACGCCGCGTTGAGCACCTTGTTGACCTGGCTGACGGTCAAGCCGAGCCGGGCGATGGTATCGCGGTCGTAGATCAGTGCTGTCTCCAAACCGTTGTCCTGCTGGTCGGTGTTGACGTCGGTCAGCGTCGGCTCGTTCTTCAGCGCCTCGAGGATACGCGGTTCCCAGGTGCGCAGTGCTTTCAGGTCGTCCGACTGCAGCGTGTACTGGTAGGTGGCGTTGCTCTGGCGGCCGCCGATGCGGATGTCCTGCACCGGGTTGAGCACCAGTTTTGCGCCCGGTTCATGGGCAAGCTTCTTGCGCAGGCGGGCGATCACCTGCTGCGCGTTTTCACTGCGCTCGCTTAGCGGCTTGAGCGCCACGAACATCCGGCCGCTGTTGATGCTCGACCCGCCCGTGAAGCCGGCCACCGACTCTACCGCCGGATCGGCGCGCACGATGTTCATGAAGTCGATCAGTTTCTGGCGCATCGCCTGGAAGGAGATGCTCTGGTCGGCCTGAATGAAGCCGGAAATCCGCCCGGTATCCTGCTCGGGGAAGAAGCCTTTCGGAATCGCCACGTACAGATATACGTTCAGCACCACCGCGATGCCGAGCAGTGCGATCATCAGGCGAGCGTGCTCCAGCGCCCAGGTCAGCGTGCGCGCGTAACCATGCTGTACCCGCTCCAGCAGCTGGCCAAAACGGCGCACCAGCCAGTTGCCTTCCTCATGCTCCATGCCCCGCCTGAGCAGCCGGGCGCACATCATCGGCGTGGTCGTCAGCGAGATCACCAGCGAAATGATGATCGCCACCGTCAGCGTCACGGCAAATTCCCTGAACAGCCGGCCGACGATGTCGCCCATGAACAGGAATGGGATGAACACCGCCACTAGCGACAGACTCATCGACAGCACGGTGAACCCCACCTCACGCGCGCCCAATATTGCTGCGCGCATCGGTGGCACGCCTTCCTCGATATGGCGCGAGATGTTTTCCAGCACCACGATCGCGTCATCGACAACGAAGCCGGTGGCGATCGTTAGCGCCATCAGCGACAGGTTGTTGAGGCTAAAGCCGCACAGATACATCGCGGCGAACGAGCCGACCAGCGATACCGGCACCGCCACCGCCGGTACCAGCGTGGCGCGGCCGTTCTTCAAGAACAGGTAGACGACCAGGATCACCAGGCCGACCGCCATCATCAGCGAGCGCTCCACTTCGTTGAGCGAGGCGCGGATCGTCGGCGAGCGGTCGAGAATCACGTTCACATTGACCGAGGCTGGAATCATTGTCTGCAGCTGCGGCAGCATCGCCTTGACCCGGTCGACCGTCTCGATGATGTTGGCGCCCGGTGCCCGGGTGATCACCAGCAGCACCGACTGCCGGCCGCCGGCAAAGCCGGCGTTGCGCACGTCCTGCAACGAGTCGCTGACAGCAGCGACGTCGGAGAGGCGCACCGCAGCCCCGGTCTTGGTGTTGTAGTTGATAATCAGCGGCAGGTAATCGGCCGCCGTCTTCGCCTCGTCATTGGTCTCGATCTGCCAGCGCTTGTCGCCCGACTCGAATGCTCCTTTCGGCCGACGTTGGTTGGCCGCCGCCAGCGCGGCGCCGACCTGGTCGAGTTCCACCCCCTGATGCGACAGCGCATCCGGATTCAACTCGACCCGCACCGCCGGCAGCGAGCTGCCACCGACCGACACGTCGCCGACCCCGTCGATCTGCAGGATGCGTTGCGCCAGCACCGTCGATGCCACGTCGTACAGCTTGGGCTGCGGCATCGTGTCCGAAGTCAGCGCCACGATCATGATCGGCGCGTCAGCCGGGTTGACCTTGCGATAGGTCGGGTTGCTCGGCAGGCCGGTCGGTAGCAGGTTGCGCGCGGCGTTGATCGCCGCCTGCACGTCGCGCGCCGCACCGTTGATGTCGCGGTTAAGGTCGAACTGCAGCGTGATCCGGGTCGAGCCGAGCGAGCTGCTCGAGGTCATCTCGTTGATGCCGGCGATGCGCCCGAGCGCGCGCTCCAGTGGCGTCGCCACCGTCGATGCCATCGTCTCGGGGCTGGCGCCAGGCAACGATGCCGACACCGAGATGGTCGGATAGTCGACCTGCGGCAGCGGCGACACCGGTAGCAGGCGAAAGCTAACCGCACCGGCCAGCACGATCGCCAGCGTCAACAACCAGGTGGCGACCGGCCGCTTGATGAAGGCCGAGGAGATTCCGCTCATGCCGCGCCGTCCTCGGTGTCCAGGGCAGGGCGGTAGAAGCGCTGCGCCAGCCGGTCGAACATCAGGTAGATCACCGGCGTGGTGAACAGCGTCAGCACCTGGCTGACGATCAGGCCGCCGACCATTGCGATACCGAGCGGTCGACGCAGCTCGGCACCCACGCCGAAGCTCAGCATCAGCGGCACGGCGCCGAGCAGGGCGGCCATCGTGGTCATCAGGATCGGTCTAAAGCGCAGCAGGCAGGCCTCGTAGATCGCCTCGCGAGGCGGTAGGCCGCGCTCGCGCTCGGCCGCCAGCGCAAAGTCGATCATCATGATCGCGTTCTTCTTCACGATACCGATCAGAAGGATGATGCCGATGATGGCGATCACCGACAGGTCCTGGCCGGACAACATCAGCGCCAACAGCGCGCCGACGCCGGCGGTCGGCAGCGTCGACAGGATCGTGATCGGGTGGATATAGCTCTCGTACAGCACACCCAGCACGATATACATCGAGACGATCGCGGCCAGGATCAGCCAGATCTCATTGCCCAGAGCCGCCTGGAACGCGAGTGCCGCGCCCTGGAAGCTGGTGATGATGTCGGCCGGCATGCCGATCTGGCCCTCGGCCGTACGGATCGCCTCCACCGCATCACCGAGCGAGGCGCCGGGTGCCAAGTTGAACGACACGGTCACCGAAGGGAACTGCGCCAGGTGGTTGATCACCAGCGCGCCGTTGCGCTCCTCGACCTTGGCGATGGTGTTCAGCGGCACCATTGTGCCCGATGCCGACGTCAGATAGATGCCGTCAAGCGCGTGCGGCCCGGTGGCATGCCGCGCATCCACGCCGAGCACCACACGGTACTGGTTGGACTGGGTGAAGATCGTCGAGACCAGACGTTGGCCGAACGCGTCGTACAGCGCCTGATCGATCGACGCCATGGTGATGCCGAGCCGGCTGGCGGTGTCGCGGTCGATGTTGATGTAGCTGACGAGGCCGCGGTCCTGCAGGTCGCTCGCCACGTCGGCCAGCGCCGGCTCCTTCTGCAGCTGGTGCACCAGCTTCGGCACCCAGGTGCTCAACTCGTCTAGACTCCCCGCCTGCAGGGTGAACTGGTACTGCGTACGGCTGATGCTGTCCTCGATGGTCAGGTCCTGCACCGGCTGCAGATAGATCGAGATGCCCGGCACGTTGGCGGCCCGCTGCTGCAGGCGCTGGATGATCGCCGGCGCGCGTTCGCTGCGTTCCTCCAGCGGCTTCAGATTGATCTGCATGCGGCCGCTGTTGAGCGTGGTGGTGACGCCGTCGACGCCGATGAATGACGACAGGCTCTCGACGTCGGGGTCCTTCAGCAGCTCGGCGGCCAGCAGCTGCTGTCGGTCGGCCATCGCCGAGAACGAGATCGACTGCGGCGCCTCGGTGATGCCTTGCAGTACACCGTTATCCTGCTGCGGGAAGAAGCCCTTCGGGATGAAGTAGACCATTGCGACGGTCAATACCAGCGTGCTCAACGCCACGAGCAGCGTCATCTTTTGGTGGTCGAGCACCCAGCGCAACATCTTGCCGTAGCGACCGATCACATTGTTGAAAAAGTCCTCGCTCGCCTGGCTGAACCGGCTTTGCTGATCGTGCGGGGTGTGGTGCAGCAGCTTGGCGCACATCATCGGCGTCAGCGTCAGCGAGATCACCCCGGAAATCAGGATCGACACCGCCAGCGTGATTGCGAACTCGCGGAACAGTCGGCCGACCACATCGCCCATGAACAACAGCGGAATCAGTACCGCCACCAGCGAAATGGTCAGCGAGATGATGGTGAAGCCGATCTCGCCAGCCCCCTTCAGCGCCGCCTGCAGCGGCGTGTCTCCCTGTTCGATGTAGCGCGAGATGTTCTCGATCACCACGATCGCATCGTCCACCACGAAACCGGTGGCGATGGTTAGCGCCATCAGGGTCAGGTTGTTGATCGAGAAACCAGCCAGGTACATCACGCCGAAGGTGCCGACCAGCGACAGCGGCACCGCCACGCTCGGGATGATCGTCGCTGACACATTGCGCAGGAACAGGAAAATCACCATCACCACCAGCGCCACCGCCAGCACCAGCTCGAACTGCACGTCGGCGACCGACGAGCGGATCGTGGTAGTGCGGTCGGTCAGTACCTTGACCTCGATCGCTCCTGGCAACGACTGCTGCAACGCTGGCAGCAGCGTACGAATGTGATCGACGGTCTGGATCACATTGGCGCCAGGCTGGCGCTGTACGTTGACGATGATCGCCGGCTCCTTGTCGGCCCAGGCTGCCAGCCGATTGTTCTCGGCATCCTCGACCACGGTGGCGATGTCGCTCAGACGCACCGCCGCGCCATTCTTGTACGCGACGATCAGATGGCTGTAGTCCGACGGGGATTGCAGCTGGTCGTTGGCCGACAGGGTCGACGAGCGGGCAGGGCCGTCGAAGCTGCCCTTCGGAGTGTTCACATTGGCCGCCCCGATCGCGGTGCGCACCGTCTCGCTATCCAACCCGTAGGCGGCCAGTGCCTGCGGGTTGAAGTTGACACGCACCGCCGGGCGCTGCCCGCCTGACAGGCTGACCAGGCCCACGCCCGACACTTGCGAAATCTTCTGCGCAAGGCGGGTGTCGACCAGGTCCTGCACCTGAGTCATTGGCAGCGTCTTGGAGGTCACCGCCAGCGTCAGTACCGGCGGATCGGCCGGGTTGACCTTGCTGTAGATCGGCGGGTTCGGTAGGTCGCTCGGCAGCAAGTTTGACGCGGCGTTGATGGCGGCCTGCACCTCCTGCTCGGCAATGTCGAGGCTTAGATCCAGGTTGAACTGCAACGTGATCACCGACGCGCCACCAGAGCTTTTTGACGCCATCTGTTTCAGGCCAGGCATCTGACCGAACTGGCGTTCGAGCGGGGCGGTGATCGACGAGGTGGTTACATCGGGGCTGGCCCCCGGGTAGAGCGTCACCACCTGGATGGTAGGGTAATCGACCTCAGGCAGCGCCGAAATCGACAGCGCCCGGTAGCCAACCAGGCCGGCCAGCAGCAGCGCCACCATTAGCAGCGTGGTCGCGACCGGCCTCAGGATAAACGGGCGGGACGGGTTCATGCCTGACCCTTGTGGTGCTTGCTTGCTTCACCGGCCGGGCCACTTGCCGCATTGTCGCTGGCGCCCTTGCCATGCGGTCCCTTGTGCTTGCCGCCACTGCCCCCCGGCTTGACCTGCACGATTTTGGTGCCTTCGCGCAGCTGGTCGACACCATCGACGACGACGAGGTCGCCCGGCTGCAGGCCATCGGTTACTGCCACCTGATCACCTTCGGTTGGGCCGGTCGTAACTTTACGCAGCGTTACGGTCTGGTCTGGCTTTACCAGATAGACGAAGTTGCCTTGCTTGCCGCGCTGCAGCGCCGCGGTCGGAATCGCCGTCACGCCTTGCTGGGTTTCCAGCTTCATCCTGATGTTGACGAACTGATTGGGGAACAGCGCGTTCTCGGTGTTCTGGAACTGCGCCTTCAGCTTAAGCGTGCCGGTGGTGGTATCGATCAGGTTGTCGGTGGTCAGCAGCTTGCCATCGGCGAGCTTCACGGTGTTCTCACGGTCCCAGGCCTCCACCGGCAGAGGGCCACCGGTCCGGCGCGCCTTGATGATCGCGCCTAGGCTGGCCTCAGGCACCGGGTAGACCACATTCATCGGCTGCTCCTGCGTGATCACCACGATGCCGTTGGTATCACCGGTGGACACATTGTTGCCCGGGTCGACCTGACGCAGGCCGACGCGACCGCTGATCGGCGCAGTGATGCGGCTGTAGGTTAGCTGTAGCTTGGCGCTGTCCACCTGTCCCTGATCGGCCTTGACCGAGCCCTGATACTGGCGCACCAGCGCCTCCTGCGTCGCGACCTGCTGCTCGGCGATCGAGTTCTGAGCCAACAGTGCCTTGTAACGCAGCAGGTCGATCTGGGCGTTCTTCAGCAGCGCCTGATCCTTGGCCAACTGGCCCTCGGCCTGGGTCAACAGCACCTGGAACGGCCGCGGATCTACCTGGGCCAACAGATCGCCCGCCTTGACCTGCTGCCCTTCGTGGAAGTAAACCTTCTCGAGCTGACCGTTGACCAAACTACGTACTGTGGCCGTATAGTTGGCGGTCACCGTGCCGAGTGCGTTCAGATACACCGTCATGTCGGTCTTGACCGCCGGCTTGGCCGTCACCGGTTGAGGTGCCCCCGTCTTGCCCATTCCGTGGCGGCCGCTTTGATAGCCAGCACCGTCGGCGGGGCTCTGGTGCATAAAATGCCACCCTAATCCGGCAATGGCCGCAATGACCAGCACCGCAAGCAGCTTTTTTCGTCCACTATCGGACTTAGACAGGGAAGATGTAGATGTCGGTTCGTGTTGAGGAGGGGGTGGGGTGGCCATCAGAAGAGAGCTCGCAAGAACGGTTTCGCTGCGGAGAATTCCGGTTGTTTGCTATATTAGACTAGTTACTTAGCAGGCCTAACTATATCGTTGTTAAACTTTGTTAGCTTTGTAAACTTTGTAAAGAAACGAAACCCGTGACCAGTCCCGATCTTTGTGCGCAACAGTTGCTCGAAACGATTCCCGAGCTGATGCATGCCATTCGCAGTCATATGCGCCAAAATGCCGATGCCCGGGTTACCGTGCCACAGCTACGCTGCTTATTGTTTCTACGTCGTCATCCAGGCTGTTCGCTCGGCGACATTGCCAAGCATCTAGGCGTTACCACCGCCACAACGTCAACCATGGTTGACCGCATCGTCAAACAGGGGCTGATCAAGGTTACCGTCCCTCCCGACGATCGGCGTCGCATCTCCCTGGAACTGAGCGAACAGGGGGCCACCATCGTAAGACACGCCCGTGACGAAACGCTGATCAGGATCAGCGAGGCTCTGACCACATGCAGCAGCGAGCAGCTTGAGCAGATTCATCAGGCGCTGGAGGTGCTGCGCCCGCTGTTTCGGCGTCCCGACGGGAGCTGACGAGCCCGGTTGACCCGCAAGGGGTCAGTCGCCTAACGGAAAATAAAGTTCGGAGAAATGAAAAAAGGGTTATGCATCATATGCATAACCCTTTAATTCTGGTGCCGGTGAAAGGAGTCGAACCCTCGACCTTCTGATTACAAGTCAGCTGCTCTACCAACTGAGCTACACCGGCGGAAGGCGCATTATCCATAAACACGACGCTTTCGACAAGCCTTGTTCTATATAAAATGATTCTGCCCCCTTCTTCGCGCAGCTCACGCCCCCTAGAACCTGCCATTTTGCGGCCCTGTCTCCTGGCTTGATGATCATGTGCCGATGATCTCTCTTGGCAGCCTCATACTGTTTCGCCAATCAAAGTTAAAGTTAGAAGTAAGGAACATGGCCTGTTTCCGGTACGGTTTAGTGTAGGCACAGTGGCCTCAAGGCTGGAGAAGCAGAATGTGATTACGCTCAAGCGATTCGAGGAAAACACTCAGGGCAACGACTGGGTAGTTGGCGATCTGCACGGCTGTTTTGGTCTCTTGAAGGCGCTATTGCGTGAGATCAACTTCGATGAGGCCGCCGATCGGCTGTTCAGCGTGGGCGACTTGGTGGACCGTGGGCCGGATTCTGCAGGGGTGCTGAATCTGCTGGCCCTACCTTGGCTTTACAGCGTGCGCGGCAATCATGAGCAAATAGCGCTCGATACTGACCTGACTGACAACGACTCGAAGGCGTACTACCAGAGCATTGGCGGGAGCTGGTTTCTGCGTGCACCCAAGCTCGCACAGGATGCCTATCGCAAGGCTTTCGCCGACCTGCCGCTGGCGATCGAGGTGGCGACCTTGTTGGGCCCTATTGGCATCGTCCACGCTGATTGTCCGCTACCGACTTGGGGGCAGTTTGCTCGCACACTGGAAGATGAAGACACTGCAATCCAACTGCAGATGATGGCGCAGTGGAGCCGAGACCGAATCATGCGTGGCAATGAGCGCGGTATACCCGACCTTCGGGCGCTGATCGTCGGGCATACCCCGCGCGCCATGCCCGAAGCGCTCGGCAATGTCATCGACATTGATACTGGGGCGGTTTACGGTAATGCATTGACGGCCATCCGATTGTGGGACCTCGAAACAATCTCGGTGGGCGCCTGACTAGCGGCTTGTCCGGTTCATGCAACGGCATAATTAGGCTAGGGGTTGAGCATCTCGCTAGTAAGCAGGAAGTCATGCTCGCCGTGTCGGACGACAAACCCTTCGACACGGGAAGCAAAACGCTCCCAATTGCGGATCAAGGCCGAGGCCGAACTTTCAACTCCAGCCTGCTCGGTGCGCAGGAAGTCATCGACGGCATCAGAGGTGATATGGAAGTGTACCGGCATGCCATTGAGCCGGGCATGTACCATGATGTCCCTGTGCCCATCCGGTTTTGCATCTATCAGTTCAAACACGACCGTCTCCTCATTTTTGCTGGGCCACTCGTTTGACCAGCCCACGAAGCGGGGTATGGCCAGGAAGCATAGTGGCGCAAAGGAAGGCTGATGGTAAGGGTGGCCGAAAAGATTCGGACCGGTGTCTCGAACCAGCCATGCAGCCGATTCGAACCATCCGGTCCGGGCGGGGTGACGGAATTACTGTTGCGGAGCCTGCTGCTGACCTTGCTGCGGTGTGGTCGTTTGGCCCTGTGCAGCTTTTGCAGCCTGAGCCGCTCTCATCGCTTCCCGCTGTTCATGCTGGATGAGACCATTGGCGTCGCCTTTTTCGGCAAGGGCGGCCGTCGAACCAAGAGCGACGAGAAGGGCAAGAAGGACATGCTTTGTCATCATGAAACTCCTCAAGAGTAGCCAGTGAGACTAGTTGGCATTGTTACTTAGGCCCCCTCCGGCAATGGCCGGAAAATCAACATATGTCATCGTTTCTGACGAAGCAATACGAAGGCGTTCATCTGACGCGTGGACAACAATATTTTTAAAAGTGCATAACTCATGGCATTTTTTATTAAATTGACCATTTGCGCTTGTTGTTCGTGATAAATCTGTTTGTAGTATAAGTAGTACCATGTGTTACTACATTGGAAAATTTTGCATTTGCATTCAGACAAACTGAACATTGCCACCGCCGCCCCTTCGAGCTTCCTTTCTGCCGCGATGTGCAGATGCAGGAATGAGGCGCCCGAGCTACTTTCAGAAGACAGCTAGAACAGCCAAATGTTCCAGAGTAGCTCTGTACAGGACTGGATCCGCCGAGCTAGCTGCGAACCACAGGGTTCCGAACAAAAAAAACGGACACCATGCAGGGTGTCCGTTTGCCACGAATGATCGGTGACGTCGTTACGACTCTTGGGGGGGTATCTCCGATCAAGACAAATCGACGGCCAGGCAACGCAGGCGCTACCGACAAGGGTCAGATCGGCTTTGGCAATTGCTGGTAAAGTCGCATTGTAAATGATTTCCTGAGTTACTATACTGGAAGAATTCGTCTGAAAAGTTCAAAAAATATGAACAACTGATATTGCCGTCATAAGAGTCTGTTCAAAGTCTTTTATGAACCTTGTTTACCGGCCAGTCTTCGGAGCCGACCTCTGCCGACGCATTGCGTTGTCGTTCGATCGCTGGCAGTGAATGGCACTGCGGCGGAGCTCTCTCCTGTGCTGCATCAGGAAGGATGCCAGCCGCAGAGTGGCTGGTGCATTAGGGTGGCTTTCTGTTTTGTGCCCAAGTAGCGGTCATGATGGGATATCGATGAGGGGCGCAAGATAATGTGGATTAGCGTGACTTCTTTTTGGCAATGACACTGCTGCCTCGAGAGGAGAGAGTCAGCAAAACCAAAGTGCGAGAAGCATGGTGTGCGCTCACCTTGCCGCAGTTCGGGTTGCGGGCGGAAAAGAACTCAGCCCCCGGTCGGCATGGCCATGGCTAATCGGCGGCCTCCCCAAGGCTTTCAGTTCAGCCAGCGGGGGCGGCCCGTACATTGACATGCTCAGGCGAGCACAAGCCGGGTCTTTTTCGGCTGGCGAATCGAATAGTAAATGGCCAGCACGGCCAAAACCACCACGGCAGCCCCGATCCAAGCGTTGTAACTGACCGGCAACCTGCCCATCGCTACGCCGCCGACGGCCGCCCCTATCGCAAGGCCGAGATGTATTGCAGACAGGTTAAGGCCCAACTGGATCCCGGCGGTCTCCGGTGAATTAATGGTAATGTAATGTTGCATCGAAGGGGTTACCCCCCATGACGTCATGCCCCACACGGCCACCACTGGAAGCAACAACCAGAGCGAACCGGCAGCAAACGGCAGAATCAGCAACGACAGGGCCAGCAGACAACCGCCAATCAGCGCGCTGCGCCCGCCTCCCCACCGATCGCTGCTATAGCCCCCAAGCCAACCTCCTAACATTCCGGCAGTGCCGAACAGCAGATAGACCACGCTCGTCAAGTGTGGCCCGATGCCGGCAACCCGTTCAAGAAACGGTGCGAGGAAGGCGTATATCGTAAAGTGCCCCCACATCAGCAGCACGGTGACAGCGTGAGCGCTCAACAACTTGATGTCGCTTAAGGTGTGTAGCTGCATGCGCAACGGCACCGTAACATGGCCTGGCTGCTGGGGCAGCCAGGCTATTACGCCGAGCGCACAGAACGCTGCTAGCCCCATCACCAGCAAATAGTTGGCACGCCAGCCAAAGCTGTTGGTCATCATGATGCCAAGCGGAATGCCCACCACCACAGCGCAGCTGACCCCCATCGCGCAAACCGCAATGGCTCGGCCGCGATATGCTGGGTCGGACAGCTGTGCGGCCAGCGAAAACCCTATCGCTGACATCACCCCGCTGCTGGCTGCCTGGATGCCGCGAGCTACCATGCTTGACGAGTAGTCAGGCGCCAGCGCTGACCAGAGGCAGGATGCAGCAAAAACCACCAAGGCACAGAGAAACACGGCCTTACGCTCAAATCGAGCGGTAACCACCTGCAATACTGGTGCCGATACCGCGAACACCAGAGAAAAGATGCCGAGCATCTGTCCGGCGGCGCTGACCGAGACGCCCAAGTCGCGGGAGATAGGGCAGAGAATGCCGGTCGGAACAACTTCAACGCAGCCCAGCACGAAGTTGACGAATGCCAACAGGTAGATTCGTTTGTCCATTGCTCCAGCTTGTCCGACCGACTGCACTCGTCACGCCAATATGGCATTTCCTGAGTGGGGCGGCGTCTCCTTTTTAAGTGTGCCAAGTTGCACAGGGTTTGAACGTCCAGTTCAACGACATAGTCATAAAGCTAGATTAAGCCAAGTCTTATTTTGTGCCCATGAAAAACGGCGCCAATGCAGCCTTTGGGGCTTGCATGGGCGCCGTGATGGGGGGGGCAGCCGGCCGACCCCAGGGGTCAGTGTTTCTTATGCTTTTTGACGTGCTTTACCGGCGCGCCATGAAGGCGCTTGCCGGTTGGCTTCTTCGCTTGATGCGTGGCCTTTTTCGCAACAGGCTTGGCGGCCTTATGCTTGCTTGGACGAGTGTTGGTGTTGGTTTTGGCGTGTGCCTTATGCGCAGCTGGCTTCTTCGCCTGATGCTTGGACTTTCCCGTCTTGGCGGCATGATGGCCCGCCTTGGCCGGGTGACGGCCCTTGGCTGCCGGTTTGTGGTGGCGCGATGCGGTCTTAGCGTGCTTGCTCGAGCGGGTCGATGATTTCACTGCTGAGTGGCGGCTATGGGTTGGAGTAGCCGCCTCGATCGGGGCCTGGCTTGGCGCAACGTGTTGAGGGGCGGGCGCAACAGCACGTGGCTGCTTGACCGGACGACTTGGCTGAAAGTCACCCGGCAGAGGTGCATCTTCCGGGTCGGCATGCGCTGGCAGTACCAGCGCAAAGCCGAGCGCCATCGCTGTTAAGAGTTTGAAATACATAAATAAAAATCGACTCTAAGTAGAACAAAAACCATGGACGCATGGATCCATTGCAAGTGACGTATCCGCTGAATATATTACCTGTAGGGTCCCGCTCACGATAGAAAAACAAGCGATTTACCGAGAGGCAAGGAGAGTTCTGGCATGGTGAGATCGTTCAGCCGTAGCCTGCTTGTTGGATTATTGCTGGCTATCGTGGTGCTCTCTGGTTGCGGCAAAAAGCACGAAGAACCTGCTGCAGCCAGCGGCGTGAAGGAATATGTGGTCGGTACCGATGCCGCTTATGTGCCGTTCGAGTTTCAGAACAACAAGGACGAGGTGGTCGGTTTTACCGTCGACATCCTCAATGCGGTGGCTGATAAGGGGGGCTTCAAGGTCAGATACGTCAACACCCCGTGGGAAGGTATTTTCTCCACTCTGGAGCAGGGAGACCGAGACATCATCGCCTCTTCGGTCACCATCACCGACGAGCGCAAGCATAGCATGGACTTCTCCGAGCCGTATTTTGTAGCTCGCCAGCTGATCGTTATCCGCCAGCATTCGTCCCGAATCCGAACCTTCCACGATCTGAAAGGCAAGACAGTAGCGGTGCAGGTCGGTACCACTGGCGAGAAAGCCATGCAAAAGCTGCTGGGCAAGCACAACTCTCACATCAAGCGCTTCGATAGCATGCCGCTGGCACTTAGGTCGCTCGATAGCTGCGGAATCGACGCGGCGGTCGGCGACAACGGCGTCATACAGAACTATGAGAAGACCCATCCTTCCATGTTGACCATCGTTGATGACCGGGAAAGCCTTGTCCCGGAGCGTTACGGTTTTGTAGTAAAGAAGGGTAATAGGGAACTACTCGACAAGATCAACAAAGGCATCAAGACCATTCAGTCAGATGGAACCTACGATACGATCTATAGAAAGTATTTTGGCAACCGTTAGCCAAGTCCATGCACCTTCGTCAGCCAAACGCATCGGCCATTCCGTGCCGCGTGGTGGGATGGCTCCACACCCCCAATCACGACATATCACAATTGCAGGCTGAGCCGGACGATGCCGGCCTCGTGCATTTTATGCAAACAGCGAGCACCAGATGGCACAGGCACACCACCCTCATCGCCCAACGCTAGAGGGGGCTGTCGTGGTAGAATCTATAGTATTTGCCATTGAAAGCAGCCAAGACAACTCATGACAGATCAGTTTTTCGCCAAAGAAACGATTCCGATTAGTCTGGAAGAGGAAATGCGCCGCTCTTACCTCGATTACGCGATGAGCGTGATCGTCGGACGGGCGCTTCCGGATGTGCGCGATGGCCTCAAACCGGTCCACCGTCGGGTACTGTTCGCGATGCACGAACTGTCCAACGACTGGAACCGCGCCTACAAAAAATCGGCCCGTATCGTTGGCGACGTGATCGGTAAGTATCACCCGCACGGCGACACCGCGGTATACGACACTATCGTGCGTCTGGCCCAGGATTTCTCGCTGCGTTACCCGCTGATCGACGGCCAGGGCAACTTCGGCTCGATCGACGGCGACAATGCCGCTGCGATGCGTTACACCGAGATCCGCATGGCGCGGATCGCCCACGAACTGTTGGCCGACATCGACAAGGAAACCGTCGACTTCGGGCCGAACTACGACGGCTCCGAGCACGAGCCGCTGATCCTGCCGGCCAAGATCCCGAACCTGCTGATCAACGGCTCGTCGGGCATCGCCGTGGGCATGGCGACCAATATCCCGCCGCACAACCTGAACGAAGTGGTCGATGCCTGTCTGGCCCTGCTGGCCAATAGCGACCTGACCATCGACGAGCTGATCGACATCATCCCGGCGCCGGACTTCCCGACTGCGGGCATCATCTACGGCACCTCCGGGGTGAAGGAAGGCTACCGCACCGGTCGCGGCCGCGTGATCATGCGAGCCCGCACCCATACCGAGCCGATCGGCAAGGGTGACCGCGAAGCGATCATCGTCGACGAGATTCCGTACCAGGTGAACAAGTCTCGCCTCTTGGAGCGAATTGGCGAGCT
Organism: Crenobacter oryzisoli; assembly: GCF_030385785.1. Taxonomy (GTDB): domain Bacteria; phylum Pseudomonadota; class Gammaproteobacteria; order Burkholderiales; family Chromobacteriaceae; genus Crenobacter_A; species Crenobacter_A oryzisoli. Next base: position 4,569 of record NZ_JAUEDK010000048.1, on the reverse strand, counting down.
GGTACGCGACAAGCAGATCGAAGGCATCTCCGACCTGCGCGACGAGTCGGACAAGTCCGGCATGCGCGTGGTGATCGAACTCAAGCGCGGTGAGATGCCGGAAGTGGTGCTCAACCACCTGTTCAAGCTGACCCAGCTGCAGGACAGCTTCGGCATCAACATGGTGGCGCTGGTCGACGGCCAGCCGCGCCTGCTGAACATCAAGCAGATACTGGAAGAATTCCTGCGCCACCGCCGCGAAGTGGTGACGCGTCGCACCCTGTTCGAACTGCGCAAGGCACGCGAACGCGGCCACGTGCTCGAAGGCCTGGCGGTGGCGCTGTCCAACGTCGACGAGATCATCGCGCTGATCAAGGCTTCGGCCAATCCGGCCGAGGCAAAGGTCGGCCTGATGAGTCGCGAATGGCGCTCCAGCCTAGTCGAAGAGATGCTGTCACGTGTCGACCCAGCCAAGGCCCGTCCGGAAGGGCTGTCCGAGGCGTTCGGCCTGAAGGCCAACGGCTATCGCCTGTCCGACACCCAGGCCCAGGCCATCCTGGACCTGCGCCTGCAGCGCCTGACCGGCCTGGAGCAGGACAAGATCGTCGGCGAGTATCGCGAGATCATGGACGTGATCCTCGACCTGATCGATATCCTCGACCGCCCGGAACGGGTCAACCAGATCATTGCCGACGAACTGAACGCCATCAAGACGCAGTTCGGCGATGCGCGCCGTTCGGAGATCGAGCCGTTCGGCGGCGACATCAATATCGAAGACCTGATTACCCCGCAGGACATGGTAGTGACCATGTCGCACGGTGGCTACATCAAGGCGCAGCCGGTCGGCGACTACCAGTCGCAGCGCCGTGGCGGCCGCGGCAAGCTCGCCGCTGCCACCAAAGACGATGACTTCGTCGAGACGCTGTTCGTGGCGAACACCCACAACTACCTGCTGTGCTTCTCGTCGCGCGGCCGCTGCTACTGGATCAAGGTGTACGATCTGCCGCAGGGCGGCCGTACCAGCCGCGGCAAGCCGATCGTCAATGTGCTGCCACTGCAGGACGGCGAGAAGATCAACGCGGTGCTGCCGGTGAAGGAGTTCCGCGAAGATCAGTACATCTTCATGTGCACCGGCAACGGCACGGTGAAGAAGACCCCGCTGACCGACTTCTCGCGGCCACGTACTGCCGGCATCATCGCGATCAATCTAGACGAGGACGACAAGCTGATCGGTGTGGCGCTGACATCGGGACTGGACCAGGTGATGCTGTTCTCCGACGCGGGCAAGTCGGTGCGCTTCGTCGAGACCGATGTGCGCGCCATGGGCCGTACCGCGGCCGGTGTGCGTGGCATGATGTTGGGCGAAGGCCAGCAGGTGATCTCGCTGCTCGTCACCAACGACGAAGCGCAGCAGGTGCTGACCGCTACCGAGAACGGCTACGGCAAGCGCACCCCGGCCGGCGACTACCGCCTGACCAGCCGTGGCACCCAGGGGGTGATCGCGATTGATACCGGTGAGCGCAACGGCTGCCTGGTGGCGGCTACGCTGGTCGAGGAAACTGACGACGTGATGCTGATCACCACCGGTGGCGTATTGATCCGCACCAAGGTGTCGGAGGTGCGCGAGACCGGTCGCGCTGCACAGGGCGTGCGCCTGATCAACCTCGACGAAGGCGAGAAGCTGATCGGCTTGGAGAAGGTCGCCGAGACCGAGTCCGACGAAGAGCCGGGCGAGGGAGAGGGCGGCGACGTGCCTATGGCGGGCGAGCAGGCATGAACCTGAACCTGCCTCCGGCTAATCCGGCCGTGTATGAAACGCTGCGCGGCGTGTTCGTCGGCCTGCCGCATTGCGTGACACTCGGCTTTGAATACGTTGGCAGCGAAGGACGCCTGCCGACGTTGAAGGTGGATTGGCGGGAGGACCTAGTTGGCAATCCGAGCACAGGGGTAATCCACGGCGGGGTGATCACCTCGCTGGTAGACACTACCAGCGCGATCTCGGTCACCGCTTGTCTGCCAGAGTTCGAAACGATCGCCACTCTCGATCTGCGCATTGACTATCTGAAGGCCGCCACACCAGGTAAAACGATCTTCTGTCGTGCCGAATGCTACCGGCTGGCAAGTCAGGTCGCATTCACCCGCGCAGTGTGCTTCCATGACAGCCCGGACGATCCAATTGCACATGGCGTGGCGACGTTCATGCGCGAGTCGAGCCCCTTACCGATGATTCAACAGGGGGGGCAGTAATGAGCGAGTTTATGGAGCGTTTCTGCCGGCTGCGCGAGGAAAAGAAATACGGCGAATTGATCGCGGCTATTCCCTACGCACAGCTAATGGGCGTGGAGTTCAGTGAAGACGAGCAGGGTGACCTGGTGTTTTGGCTGCCGTTTTACGAGCGTAATGTCGGCAATACTGTACTGCCAGCGTTGCATGGTGGCCTTATCGGTGGCTTCTTGGAAAATGCCGCGTTGATCCACCTGATGTGGAACCGCGAGTCACAGGAGGCACCGAAGATCGTCGACTTCTCTCTGGATTATCTGCGCTCGGGCAAGGCCAAACCGTTGTTCGCCCGCTGCGAGATTACCAAGCAGGGCAAGCGTGTCGCACACGTACTGATTGAAGCTTGGCAGGAAGATCGCGCCAAACCGATTGCGGTGGCGCGCGCCCACTTCCTGTTGAGTAGTCCGGCGGCCTGAGTCGCCGGTGGGGCAGCGCCGGTCAGGCGTCTGGCCCAGAAGGATTTGCAAGAACAAAGAGACAAAGGGATGGACATGGCCAAGGTTTACAACTTTTCCGCAGGTCCCGCCGTATTGCCGCACGCTGTGTTGGCCGAGGCGCAGAGTGAGCTGCTTGATTGGCACGGCTCCGGCATGTCGGTGATGGAGATGAGCCATCGCGGCAAGGAATTCATGCAGATCGTGCACGAGGCCGAGCAGGATCTGCGTTCGCTGCTGCACATTCCGAATAACTACAAGGTGCTGTTCCTGCAGGGCGGTGCCAGCCTGCAGTTCGCGATGCTGCCGCTCAACCTCTTGGGCGACAAGAAGAGCGTCGACATCGTCGACACCGGTCACTGGTCGAAACTGGCGATCAAGGAAGCGCGCCGCTACAGCGCGGTGAACGTCGTCGCCAGCAGCGAGGACCGCCACTATCTCTACGTGCCGGCCGAGGATACCTGGCAGCGCGACCCGAATGCCGCCTACCTGCACTACACCTCGAACGAGACCATCGGCGGACTGCAGTTCCCGTTCACCCCAAGCAGCCTGCCGGGCGTGCCGCTGGTCTGTGACATGTCGAGCGACTTCCTGTCGCGCGAAATCGATGTGACCCAGTTCGGCCTGATCTACGCTGGCGCACAGAAGAACATCGGTCCTTCCGGTCTGACCGTGGTGATCGTGCGCGAGGATCTTCTAGGCCTCGCTCAGCCGGACACGCCGACGATGCTCAACTATCAGGTGCACGCCGACGCCGACTCGATGTACAACACCCCGGGCACTTACCCGATCTACATCGCCGGCCTGGTGTTCAAGTGGTTGAAAGAGCAGGGCGGTGTCAACGCGATGGCCGCCCGCAATGCCGAAAAAGCCGGCCTGCTGTACCACGCGATCGATTCGAGCAACGGCTTCTACACCTGCCCGGTCGATCCGGAGTTCCGCTCCAAGATGAACATCGTGTTCCGACTGAAGGACGAATCCCTCGAGGAGACCTTCCTGTCCGAGGCGAAGAAGAACGGCCTAGTGCAGCTGAAAGGCCACCGCGCGCTCGGTGGCATGCGCGCTTCGATCTACAACGCGATGCCGATAGAGGGCGTGAAGGCGCTGGTGCACTTTATGCAGGAATTCGCGCGCCAGCACAGCTAAGCGGAACCGGCATTCGCCGCATTTCCCCAACTGCAAAAACCCCGCCTTATTGGCGTAATGCCGTTCACTTAAGCAAGTGAACGGCATTTTTCATGGTGCGAATCTTGCTCATATTCCGGCCAGGTTGACTCCCTCACGTTGGTCCAGATGGTAAGCAAGGCTCATAAACACCCTGATTTCTCTGCACTTTCTCAGCAAATTGACCCGGCATGGATCGCCCACGCGCTTGCAGTGACCGGCAAAGCCAGCGTGCGGCGGCGTAGATTGCCGGCCGAACAGGCCGTCTGGCTGGTCATTGCGTTGGCGATGTACCGGCATCAGTCCATCCCGGAGGTCGTCGCTCATCTCGATCTGGTGCTGCCTGACGAGGTCAATCCAGAGATTGCCAAGAGCGCCTTGACCCAGGCGCGGCAGCGCCTCGGCGAGGAACCGTTGGCCCAACTCTTCGGGCTCAGCGCGCTGGTTTGGGATGAGCGGCATCAGCAGGGAAGAAGCTGGCGCGGATTGGCCCGCTACGCGATTGATGGCAGTACGCTGCGTACCTCGGATACCCCAGAGAATCGTCAGCACTTCGGTGCACAGGCTTATGCCTCCGGCGTAGCCGCCAGCTATCCGCAGTTGCGGCTGCTGACGTTGACTTCGCTGGCGACGCATCTGGTGCGAGAGGCTGTCTTTGGCGAATACGCCAAGAATGAAATGCGCTATGCCCGTGACCTGCTCCAGGCGATCC
>NZ_JAUEDK010000047.1 GCF_030385785.1 Crenobacter oryzisoli | reverse complement strand
ACCTCGAACAGTGCCATGCCGAACAGCATGGCCAGCACAAACAGCACGCCCTTGCCTTCACCCGCACCGACCAAGACGAGGGCCGGGCCCGGGCAAATGCCGGCCAGTCCCCAGCCGATACCGAACAGCACGCTGCCCAGCATTAGGCGGCGGTCGATCTTGCGGTTGCTTGGCAGTTGCATCGGCAGGCCAAGCAGTGAACGCGTGCGCCGCTTGGCCAGCGTGAAGGCACCGAGTCCAAGCGCAATTGCGCCTCCCATCACCAGCGCCAGCGACGGGTCCCAGGCGCCAGCCAGATCGAGAAATCCAAGCACCTTGGCTGGGTTGGCCATGCCGGCCAGGATCAACCCCACGCCGAACAGCAGTCCGGCCAGCCAGGAAAACAGTACGGCCATCATTTTCTCTCCTTAGGCAATCAGATGACGCACGATAAAGACCGTCGCAAAGCCGCTCGCCATGAACGCGAGCGTCGCGACCAGCGAGCGTGGCGACAGCCGCGACAGGCCACACACGCCATGGCCGCTGGTACAGCCGGCACCGTAGCGGGTGCCAAGCCCCACCAGCACCCCGGCCACGATCAGTAGCGTGATGCTGGCGTCGATTCGGCGTGCAGGCAGAACGGCAACCAGCGAGTACGCCAGTGGTGCCAGCACGAGGCCGAACACAAAAGCAAGGCGCCAACCCACCTCGCCCCGACTGGGGCGCAGCAAGCCGCCGACAATGCCGCTGATGCCGGCAATGCGGCCGTTACACAGCACAAACAACGCTGCGGCCAGGCCAATCAGCAATCCGCCGGCGAGCGACGTCCACGGGGTGAAATGACTCCAGTCGATATGCATAGTGGGTTCCTTAATCTTTCGGGCAAAACAGCGCGTACAAGGTGCCAAGCAGGGCGAGCACCTTGTCGTCGGCGACCGCATAGAAGATACGCTTGCCCTCGCGCCGGGTGCTGACCAGCCCTTCGTTGCGCAACACGCCAAGCTGCTGCGACAGCGTCGGCTGATGAATCCCCAGTAATGCTTCCAGCTCGCTGACCGAGCGCTCGCCCTGACTGAGCTGGCAGAGCAACAACAGGCGGTCCGCGTGGGCGAGGGTTCGCAGCAATGCGGTCGCATCACCGGCCGCGGCACGCAGCCGGTCGATGGCAATGACTGGGGCGGTAGGGGTCATTGGTGCGTCCTGTTGATCGAGATCAATTTCATTATATTTGCAGACATTATGTTTATCAATATAATGAAATCACCCCATCAGGAGAGCAGAGCATGCAAGGCCAGATCGAAAGCTTCTACGACCCGACTACCGGAACCGTGACTCACATTGTGTTCGACCAGCGCGGCGGGCATGCCGCCGTGATTGACCCGGTGCTCGACTATGACCCCAAGTCAGGACGTACGCGCACCGCTTCGGCCGACCAAGTGCTCTCCTATCTGCAAGCCAATGCGCTGTCTTTGGCATGGATCCTCGAGACGCATGCCCATGCCGATCATTTGTCGGCGGCGCGTTACCTGAAACAGCAGGCCGGGGGGCACATCGCCATCGGCGCACATATCCGTGAGGTCCAGCAGGTATTCAAGCAGCTGTTCAATCTCGAGGCCGGTTTTCTGCCGGACGGTTCACAGTTTGACCATCTGTTCGAAAACGGAGAGACATTTGCCATTGGCGCCCTGGAAGCTAAGGCCTGGTACGTTCCCGGCCATACCCCGGCCGATATGGCCTATCAGCTTGGTGACGCGGTGTTTGTCGGCGATACCCTGTTCATGCCCGATGTCGGCACCGCGCGCTGCGATTTTCCCGGCGGCGATGCACACCTCCTCTATCGTTCGATCCGCGCCCTGCTGAATTTGCCCGAGCAGACACGGCTGTTCATGTGCCACGACTATCCGCCGAACGGACGGGCGCCGGCCTGGGTCAGCACGGTGGCAGAGCAGCGCCGCAATAACATTCACATCCATGATGGGATCACTGAAGCCATGTTTGTGGGCATGCGTCAGGCGCGCGACGCTACGCTCGACATGCCGGCACTGATCCTGCCTTCGGTGCAGATCAATATCCGTGCCGGAGCCCTGCCGCCGGCCGAAGCCAACGGGGTGTCCTATTTGAAGATTCCGCTCAACGCCCTATGAGGGCCGTAAGGAGGTCATGATGCTGGCACTGGTGCGCGCAATGCTGCTGTTGCTGGCACGACTGCATGCCGAGGGTGACGAGCTGGGATGCGGATGCCGACTCGGGGCCGGCGACTGGATAGACACGACACCAGCCCGCCACCCTGACCTATCCAGTCGTCATCCCAGCTATCACACCTGCGCCGTTGAGGCGGTCGGGCTCAGCCTGAAGCCGCCCACCGTATCCTCGACATCAAAGCCCAGCACGGCGATCTCGGCCCGCAACGCATCCGCCTCCGCCCACTGACGGGCCGCACGCGCCATCTGGCGCCGCTCAGCCAAACTGTGGACGCTGGCGGGAATCGCCGCGACCATCGGCTTCCAGCTCGCCAAGCGCAAACCCAGTACCGGCTCGAAGCGATCGAGCGTCGCCCGCTTCACCGCATCCGGCAGATCGCTCTTCACCAGCGTCCACACCACGGCCAGCGCACGCGGCAGGTTCAGGTCCTGGTTAACCTCGGCAGTGAAGCGCTCGATCTGCCCGGCATCGGGCTCGCCACCGGCGGGCCACCGCGAATACGCCTCGCGCAGCCGGGCAAGCGCGGTCTGCGCGGCGTCCAGCGCTTTCCAGCTGAAGTTCAGCTGCTTACGGTAATGCGCGGTCAGGCACAGGTAGCGGTACGCGAGCGGATCGAAGCCGCGCTCGCGCAGCGTCGCTAGCCGCAGGAAGCCGCCGTTCGACTTCGACATCTTGGCGTCGTCCAGCTGCAGAAAGTAGCCGTGCATCCAGAAATTGGCCAGCCGCGTGCCGTGGCAGGCCTCGGTCTGGGCGATCTCGTTGCTGTGGTGGACGGCGATGTGGTCCTCACCGCCGCAGTGGATGTCGAACCACGGCCCCAGGTACTTGGCCGACATCGCCGAGCACTCGATGTGCCAGCCCGGAAAGCCGCGCCCCCACGGGCTGTCCCATTCCATCTGGCGCTGCGCGTCCGGCGCGCTGAATTTCCACAGTGCAAAGTCGGTCGGGATCTTCTTGTCACCCAGCTCGACGCGCTTGCCCGCCTGCAGGCCGTCGCGGTCCAGCCGCGCCAGGTAGCCGTAGTCGTCCTGTCGACTGGTGTCGAAGTACACGCCGTCGGCGGTGCGGTAGGTATAGCCCTTGCGCTCCAGCTCGGCGATGAAGGTGATCTGCTCGGCAATGTGCCCGGTGGCGCGGCACCAGATGGTCGGCTCAAGCAGATTGAGCGCGGCCACGTCGTCCCGGAACGCCCGCGTGTAGCGCTCGGCAATCTCCCAGGCCGACTCGCCGGTACGGCGGCTGCCCTTCTCCATCTTGTCCTCGCCCTCGTCGGCATCGGACACCAGGTGGCCGACATCGGTGATGTTGACCACATGCCGGACCGTGTAGCCGTTGAATTCGAGCACGCGGCGCAGCAGGTCCTCGAACAGGTAGGTACGCAGATTGCCGATGTGGGCGTAGTCGTACACGGTCGGCCCGCAGCAGTAGAGCCCGACGTGATCGGCGTGGATCGGGACGAACGGGCGCAGCGCGCGCTGGTAGGTGTCGTACAGGATCAGGCTCATTGGCGGCTCCCAAAATGACAAAAGCCGCCGGTTTTTCAACGCGGCGGCCAGTGGGACGAACTCGATCGATGCAGACGCTAGGCGTCATGCCCCCTCGGCCGCGTGTGACAACACAGCGGTGCAACGAGAAGGGAGGCAAACGAACGAGTAGTCATATCGATATCCTAATCGGGTGTTTCGCGGCGGGTCAAGCAAGCGCCCCACTTCCCCTCAAGACGTGAGCCGTCGCGCCCGCAGCGCGCCGATCAGCAGCGGCAACATGGACACGACCACGATGCCCATCACCAGCAGCGAGAAGTTTTTCGCGATGATCGGCAGGTTACCGAACAGGAAACCACCGTAGACGAGCAGTGGCACCCAGCAGCAGGAACCGAAGAACGACAGCCCCATGAACGATCGGTACGGGGTGGCGACGGTGCCGGCGGCGAACGGCACATAGGTGCGCAAGATCGGCAGGAAGCGGCCGATCACGACGGTCTTGCCGCCGTGGCGCGCGAAGAAGTCCTGGGTACGCTCCAGGTGGCTGCGCCGGAAGATTCGCGACTGCGGATTGGCGAACAGCTTCAGGCCGAGCCGGCGGCCCACCCAGTAGTTGGTGTTATCACCGAGAAACGCTGCGCTCACCAGCGTCAACACCAGCAGATGCGGATCGAGCGCTCCGCCTGCGGCAAGTGCGCCGCTGGCGAACAACAGGGAGTCCCCCGGCAGGAACGGCGCTGCCACCAGGCCGGTTTCGCAGAACACCACCAGGAACAGCAACCCGTAAATCCACAGCCCGTATTGCAGACACAAGGCCTGTAGATGCACGTCGAGGTGCAAGGCGAACTGGATCAGCCCCATGACAAAGTCCATGTCTCTCCCTGAGAGTAAAATGCGTGATGCGAGTGAGTCGATGCGGACCGCAACTGGGCGGAGATGGCGCAGCATAGCGGAATTCGGCTTAAATCTCACTTAAGTGTCGCTGAAAGCGCTGCCGGCGGCCTCGGCTCGGCGATCGAGTCGACAAGCATGTTGAGCGACATTTCAACGCAGGTCACCCGAGCGCAGTAGATCGTGAACTGACTCTAAGCCGCGCTTAAGAAACATCGAATAGCATTGCTGCATGCCACCAAGCAGGCAGGCTCGCGTACGGCATCATAAAAGGAATAAGTCATGCAGTTGGGTAGGAAGCAAGTCGGGCTGGGGCTGGGGCTGGGGCTGGGGCTGGCGACGATCGCCATTGTCGTGGCCTTGATCGGGAGCACCGCATCGGGTGGAGCCCAACTCAAGCAATTGAAACATCAGGCCTTGTCGTCCCTCAGCCTATTCAGCCTGGCTCAGGAGATCGACGAAACGATAGTCCACGCCGTGGGCGGCAAACACCACGGCAAAACGAGTGTTCGGTGACGCCGGGCGCAAGCCAAACGAAAAACCCGCCTGATGGCGGGCTCTTCAAAAAGACTTTGAACAGGCTCTTAGGACAGCGCCAGCTGTTCGGCCCGGCGGCCACGGCTTGCCTTGATCAGCAAGGCGACGGCGGCGATCAGCGCCGGTATCGCCAGGATGCTGAAGATGGTGCCGAAGCCCCAGCCCAGGCGCATCATCTCGGCACCGATCAGTGCACCAGATATGCCGCCAAAACGGCCGACGCCCAGCATCCACGCCACGCCGGTCGCCCGGCCCTGCGTCGGGTAGAAGCCGGCCGCCAAGGTCGGCATCGACGACTGCGCGCCGTTCATCGCCGTGCCGGCAAGGAAGATCAGCACGCCGAGCAGCCACAGATTGTCAGTACCCAGCCCGACCGCGAAGATCAGCGCCCCAGTCAGCGCGTAGGTGGCGGCGATCACCCGGTGCGGGTTGCAGCGGTCCATCAGCCACCCGACGAAGATCGTGCCTACCCCGCCGCCGAGCGGGAACAGTGCGGTGATCAACGCCGCCTTCTCGATCGAGAACCCAACGCCCTTGAACAGCGTCGGCAGCCAGCTCGTCAATAGATAGAAGATTAACAACCCCATGAAATAGGTCAGCCACAGCATCAGTGTGCCGAGCCGGTAGCGGGTGGACAGCACCAGACCCAACGCCGAGCCGCCGTCACCCGCCTGCTGCTCGGCGGCCATGAAACTACTGACGCCTGCGAGCTGGCCCGGCGCGATGCGCTCGAGAACTCGGGCGATGCGCTCGCTCGGCTGCCGGTGTATCACCATAAAGCGCACCGACTCTGGCAACACCAGCATTAGCAACGCCGCCAGCAACAGCGGCACCACGCCGCCAACCAGAAGCACGCTATGCCAGCCGTGATGCGGAATCAGCCAGGCCGCCGCAAAGCCACCGACCGCCTGCCCTAGCGGAAAGCCGCAGAACATGGTGTTGACCACAATGGCGCGGATACGCTGTGGTGCGTACTCCGACATCATCGTTACCGCATTGGGCATCGCCGCGCCCAGCCCAAGCCCCGTCAGGAAGCGCAGCACCGTCAGCTGCTCGATCGAACCAGCAAAGGCCGACGCGAAGCTCCACGCACCGAAGAACAGCACCGACAATGTCAGCACCAGCTTGCGGCCCAGCCGGTCGGCCAGCGGCCCGGCGGTCAGCGCGCCGATCGCCAGGCCGAACAGCGCCGCGCTCATCACCGGGCCGAGCGCCGACTTGGCCACGCCCCACTCCTGCACCAGCGACGGCGCGATGAAGCCTACCGCAGCGGCGTCGAAACCGTCGGCCGCCACGATCAGAAAACACAGCACGAGGATCAGCCACTGGAATGGTGAGAAACGCTGACGGTCGATGAAGTCCTGCACGTCGATGGTGTGGCTGGCGCTCATGCATCCCTCCCCGCGTCGCCATGAGTCAGGCACGGTTCGGCATGCAGCACAGGGCTACACAGAGGCTTTCTCATCATGATTCTCCTAGGTGCCGGGCGGGCCGCTCTTTCGCGGCGGCCTCGCGCTTGGCTTGTTGTGAGACGAGCGGCTTGTGTCTGCCGCTTTGGACAAGCCGGCCGGGCGGACCCGGCCGGAAACTGCAATACGGGGATGGTCGTGGCCCGCAGATTGACCGAATGGATCAACGCCCTGCTTCGTGCGCTGTGTCGAGCGGTGGAACCTCGTCGCGCAGATAGCCGTGACGCCGCGGGTCGGGCATGCGTACCGAGAAGAACAGCGCCACCGCACACATCACCGTCACGTACCAGTAGAAGCTCGATTCCATCCCTACCGACTTGAGGCCTAGCGCCACGTATTCGGCCGAGCCACCGAACAGCGCATTAGCGATCGCGTATGAGAAACCGACGCCGAGCGCACGCACCTCGGGCGGAAACATCTCGGACTTGATCAGCCCGCTGATCGAGGTGTACAGGCTGATGATGGCGAGTGCCGCGATCACTAGGCCGAACGCCGCGTACGGGCTGGTGACGCCACCGAGCGCGCGCAGGATGGGCACAGTGCAGAGCGTGGTCAGGATGCCAAACCAGATCATCGAAGTGCGCCGGCCGATGCGATCGGACAAGGCACCGAACAGCGGCTGCATCAGCATGTAAACGAACAGCGCCCCAGTCATCACCGCGCTGGCGGTGCGCGCCGGCATCCCCGCAGTGTTGACCAGGTACTTCTGCATATAGGTAGTGAAGGTGTAGAAGATCAGCGAGCCGCCGGCGGTGAAACCAAGCACGGTGATGAACGCGCGCTTGTGTTCGAACAGGCCACGCAACGTGCCCGCCTCCTTCATATGGCGAGTCTCGGCGCTGCTGGTCTCGTCGAGCGCGCGGCGCAGGTACACGGCCACCACGGCGGTGAGCGCACCGATCACGAAGGGAATGCGCCAGCCCCAGGCCTTCAGCTGCGCGTCGCTCAGCATCTGCTGCAGAATCACCAACACCAGCACCGCAAGCAGCTGCCCGCCGATCAGCGTCACGTACTGGAATGAGGCGTAAAAGCCGCGTTTACCCTCAAGCGCCACCTCGCTCATATAGGTGGCACTGGTGCCGTATTCGCCCCCCACCGACAGCCCCTGGAACAGTCGCGCCACCAAGAGCAACGCCGGGGCGGCCGCGCCGATGGTGGCATAGGTCGGCATCACGGCGATCGCCAGCGAGCCCGCGCACATCATGCACACAGAGATCAGCATCGAGATACGACGGCCGTGCTTGTCGGCGATACGGCCGAACAGCCAGCCACCTATCGGCCGCATCAGGAAGCCCGCCGCGAACACGCCGGCAGTGTTGAGCAGCTCGGTGGTGGCGTTACCGGTCGGAAAGAACGCATGAGCGAAGTAAATCGCGCAGAACGAATAGATGTAGAAGTCGAACCACTCGACGAGATTGCCCGACGATGCCCCGACGATTGCGAAGATACGCCGCCGCGTATCCTGCAGATCCAGCGTTGCACTCATGCTCTGCCCCCTCCTTGATGCGCTGCCCGGTCGACCGGACTAGCAATCGAAGAACACCGGTTCATAGTGGATCAGCCCTCACCCAACGTTGGCCGCCCCTCAAAGCGAGCCTCAGTGGATCCGGCGGCTGCCGTGATCAACACCGTCGGTGAGGTTCGGGGGTCCGCTGCATGCTCCGACCCTGGTTTGATCGTAGCGAAGCCATGCATGCCCTGCTCGTTGTCGGATACGCCGACAGATGACAGCAGGATCACATCGCCACTAGCCACCGACTATTTTGTTCGATAATCGCACCCATGAACGATGTGCGAACAGTATAGAGATTCCCATTTGCTCCGAACAAGGGCGCAAATGGAATTAGTGCGCGATCACCGCACCGGACGACGCTGCAACGCAGCATTGCGAAGCGCCCCCCCACGCGTGACCGCGCGCCCGTGCCGCTACCAACCGCCATTCAGCCAACATGAAGCACTGCACAATCAGGCAAACCCTGTTTACGCCGTCGCGAGCGGGCCTTTCCTCTCCGCTGTACTGCTTTCCCGACCCTAACAGTGCGGTCCAACCCGACCTCTTCCTGTATATGGCCCCCCATTGGCTGCGGCCCTACACTGGCCTTGCCGTCGACGATGAACCCTTTCGGGGGCACAGCCAAACCGAGGAAGAATTCGATGAGAAACACCGCACAGACGCTGTTCTTCGCAGGGCACGCCAGATTGCCGCAGGGCATGGCGGCGCAAAATGTCTTCGAATCGCTGTCGATCACCGTCGAAGTCGACTCCCGCTACGCGGTGGTGATCGAGGCATCCTGTACGCTGGCCACCGAACACGGCCGTGCTTTCGTCGGCGATCTGCTGCGTGGCTATAGCCTGCTCGGCGGCATGGCCGAACCGATCGCCCAGGTGCAGCGCCGCTATATCGGACGCGCGGCGTCGGCACTGGTAGCCGCGTTGAAAGACCTGGAGATCAACGTCGAGCGCCACCGGCAGACATTCGGCTCAGTGGCCGTCGAGGCCAGCTAGCAAGCCCCAACAATCCCTGGCTTGGTGCGAGCCGGCCACCTGTCGCACCCGATGCGCTCGCCGCCCTTAGCCGGGCCGGCTTCCCGCGCATCGCACCATCACAAGCCTTGTCTGTGGGGCTGCCCTACGCCGAGCAACCGGCGACACAAGGCAGTACGCACGCGCTTCAGACAAAGAAGCCGGCACCCCGTCCAGTACCTAATCTTCGAATTGGACAGGAGAGTCTCATGGATATGCAGCAATCCGCACTGGCACGCCAGACCCGCCATTACGCCGAACGCACCGGCTACCGCATCGACGCCCACCCGCACCACCCGCGGCTCTATCACGTCACCTTGCAGGCCGAGGTGATCGCGGCATTCCTCGCCCGCTTCGCCGAGTTCAGCAGCCAGCACCTCGAATACGTGCCGTATGCGCGCTTCACGCTGGCACAGGGCCTTGCCGAACTCGCCGGCGACGGCTTGCTCGACGCATTGCGTGCCATCGTCCACGACCGGGACTCGGGTGGCTTCACCATCGGCGTGGAAGGCGCGACGACCGATCACCAGGACTACGTGAAGTTCGGCACCGCGATCGGCCACCTGATCGGGCCGGGTAATTTCGACGCGATGTCGGGCACCTACTACGCCCGTTTCGTCGTGAAGGACACCGATGGAAGCGACTCCTACTTGCGCCAGGCCTACCGACTGTTCACGCTACATACCGACGGCACCTTCGTCGACGAGGCGACCGACTGGCTGCTGATGATGAAATTCGACGAGCGCAACGCGTCGGGCGGCGAGTCGCGTCTCTTGCACCTGGACGACTGGGAGGATCTCAAAGCGTTCGGCGAGCACCCGCTCGCGTCGCACGCGTTCACCTACAAGTCGCCGCCGAGCAAGAACATCGCGCAGGAAGTACAGCGCCCGACCTTCTTCAAGGACAACGACAAGCCGTGCATCTGCTTCATCGACCAGTTCGCCTGCCCGGAAACCATCGAGCACGCCGACTACCTGAGCCGCCTGTCGGCCTCGCTCGAAGCGTCGCCGGCGACCACCGCGATCCCGTTACCGGTCGGCGACCTCATCGTACTGAACAACAGCTTCTGGATGCACGGACGTGCCCCATTCGAGCGGCACCCGGAGCTGCATCGCGAACTGATGCGCCAGCGTGGCAGGTTCGCCCAGACCTAGGAACACATTGGATGGCCAAGCCATACGACCATGCGCTCATCGGCGGCGGGATCTTCGCCGATTTCCACATTATCAAGGGCGCCCGCAGCATCCCTGTGTGCAACGCCCCCTCGCCGACGGTCGCCGTGTCGATCGAGATCGGTCGTCATATCGCCGCCCATGCCCCACTCCCCGGCACTGAGGCGCATCATGAGGAATGAAAAAATGAGCAAGCCTACCGTCCCAAGCCATGTCGCGGCCTTCCTGGAAAAGCACCGCATCCGCGAGGTGGAATGCCTGGTGCCCGATCTCAACGGCTATCCGCGCGGCAAGGTGCTGCCGGCCGCCGCCTTCGCCGCCGGGCAGGAGCTGCGCGTGGCGCGGGCAGTGGCAATTCACACGGTGGTCGGCGACTTTCCCGACTATCGCGTCTACGGCGAGCGCGACCCGGACATGCGGCTTGTGCCCGACTACGAGCGCCTGCACCTGGTGCCGTGGGCCGCAGGTGGACGGCGCGCGCTAGCAATCCACGACTGCCACGACCTCGACGGCACGCTCACGCCGATCGCCTCGCGCAGCGTGCTCAAGACGGTGCTCAAGCGCTACGCCGACCTCGGTTGGCAGCCTGTCGTCGCGCCGGAGCTGGAATTCTACGTGCTCGCGCCCAACCCCGACCCGAGCCAGCCGCTCACACCGCCTGCGGCGCGCTGCGGCCGCACCGAAATCGGCCATTCGGCGTTCAGCTTCGGCGCGCTCAACGAGTTCGCCGACTTCTTCGACGACCTGCACGGCGCGCTCGACAAGCTCGGCATCCACGGAGATACCTTCGTGCACGAGCTGGGCCCGAGCCAGTTCGAGATCAACCTCAAGCACGACGACGCGCTGGAGCTGGCCGACCAGACCTTCCTGTTCAAGTACGCACTGCGCGAAACCGGCCTCAAGCACGGCCTCTACGTGGTCTGCATGGCCAAGCCGATCGCCGGAGCGCCCGGCAGCTCGATGCACATCCACCAGAGCCTTGTAGACCTGAAGAACGGTCGCAACCTGTTCAGCCAGGCCGACGGCGAGGACAGCCCCCTGTTCCGGCACTACATCGCCGGCCTTCAGACCTGCCTGCCGTCGTTGATGCCGCTGATGGCGCCTTACGTGAACTCGTACCGGCGCTTCACCAAGAACATGGCGGCGCCGGTCAACCTGTCGTGGGGGCTGGACAACCGCTCGGTCGGCCTGCGCGTGCCGTTATCCGGGCCCGAGGCGCGCCGCATCGAAAACCGCCTGCCCGGCTGCGACGCCAACCCCTACCTCGCGCTGGCCGCAAGCCTGGCTGCGGGCCTGTACGGCATCGAAAACGAACTCGAGCCGACCGCGCCCGCCGAAGGCAATGTGTTCTACCGTGACGATCGCCCCGAGCTGCCGCGCTCGCTCGACAGCGCGCTCGAGCGGATGGCGAGCAGCGACATTCCGGGCAAGCTACTGGGCGACGAGTTTGCCGCCGCCTTCATCGCGGCCAAGGAGGTGGAGCTGGAGAGCTATCTGCTGGAAGTCACGCCATGGGAGCGGCGCTATCTCGCCACCCAAGCCTGACCCCGATGGACGCGCGCCGACGACGCCGTTGCTGTTCCCAAGCTGGATGACACGCGGGGTTTGAGCCGCCATAAACGAACACCCCGCTTGCCGGGGTGTTTATGTAAAGGTCCTACCTTGTCGCACTCTCTTGATGAGGGCTTAGCGCCCAAGCACTAGTCGAAAGGGCTCTAGGGCCCGGTGTGCCATCGGCGCCGAAGAATGTTCGCCATCACACCGGGATCTCCGAGGTCAGCTTGATCTTCTGCATCGGGATTTCGGTCTTGACGCTTTGTACCCCTCTTATCCGGGGGAGATGCTCGACCTGAAACTGCCGATAGTCATCCAGATCCGCCGCGACGACACGTAGCAGATCGTAAACAGGCTCTGAGGGAAATGATGAATCATCCACCGCATCCAATCGAAGACCGCTGGGTCGATACCGGGGAAGAACACCTGTTGGCACGCTGCTGGCAACCCCTCACCCACGGCCCCGACCCCGCTAGACCATCGCCTATCGTCCTATTTCACGACTCACTAGGATGCATCGAGTTATGACGCACTTTTCCTGGCGTATTGGCCGAGCACAGGGGGCGGCGAGGTTTGCCTCAGCGTGTGACGCCCTGATCACCGAATCCGCCCAGGCCTTTGTGGAAGACAGAACGCTTGCCGGCATTCTCGAAGCGAAAGAACAGTTCAAGCAGCCGCAGCCATTTGAGCGACTGCAGCGGTATCACGGCGAGAAAACAGCTTGGGTATTAAGCGCCTGGATCGACACCTGGCTGTCGCCAGAATTCTCGGACTGGTCGCTGACCGAGCCTCTGTCACAGGTAAGTTGCCCGACCCTGGTCATCCATGGCCGCGAGGATGAATATGGCTCCACATTGCCCCCCGAGAAGATCGCGCGTTGGGTCCGTGGTCCTTCGCAGATGGACATCATGCCGCCGGACACGCGGCATGTCCCTCATCGCGAGCAGGAGGACTGGGAGGCGAAACGCGTAGCCGGCTTCATTGACAGGTATCATCCCTGATACCCCCAAGCTCACGTTGATGACACTCGGCCTTGAAAGGCCACTGCCTCCTCCGCCCTCAATGACGAATTCCTGCCCTGTCTGCTCAGGTCAGTATGCCGACGTCAATTTCACCGATCGTGGGCACACCAAGCATTGCCATGTTTCTGTCCACTTCGTCTCTGAGGAGGCTGATTGCGTGTCGCACACCAGGCTCGCCCCCAACAGCGGCGGCATACATGAACGGGCGCCCCACAAATACGAACTGCGCGCCGAGCGCGAGCGCCTTTAGAACATCTCCGCCACGCCTGATACCGCTATCCATCATCACGACTGTCTTGTCTCCAACCGCGTCGCAGATTTGAGGTAAAACGTGCAAGGGGTCCACAGCACCGTCCAATTGGCGCCCGCCATGGTTCGAGATGATGATCCCGTCCGCACCAATTGAGACGGCGCGCCTTGCATCGTCGGCGTGGAGGATGCCCTTGATCACCAGATTTCCACGCCAACGCTCGCGTATCCGGGCGATGTCTGGCCATGAAAGGTGGTCACGCCCGGTGGTATCGCGTATGGCCGAAGCAGACAACATGGGCGCGCCGCGCGTCGCGAAGGAGTTTTCGAAATGGGGCATCCCATGCTTGACCAGGGTCCGCAGGAAGGTTTCAAGCAGCCAACGAGGCCGGGAGATGCCATCCATTGCCAGGCGGAACGATGGACGCAAAGGCAGGGAGAACCCTGTGCGTACGTTGTTCTCCCGGTTGGCCCATACCGGGATATCGACAGTGATGACGAGCGTCGAGAAGCCAGCGGCCTTGACCCTGTCAATCAGCGCATCGATGCGCGCGGTGTCACCAGGCAGATAGGCTTGAAACCATGTGCCCGGTGCGGCTGCATGCACCGTTTCCATAGGGATCAGCGAGGAGCCGCTCATGATGGCGGGGATATGCTCGTCCTGCGCCGCCCGAGCCAACGTGACATCACCTCGATAGGCCGAGATGGCGCTGATCCCGACCGGAGCGATGCCGAAGGGCGACGAATAGCTCTCACCAAAGATGGTTGTTTTCTGTGAGCGACGCGACACGTCGACAAGCACCTTGGGGCAGAACTTCAGGCGTTCGAACGAGGCTCGGTTTGCCGCGAGGGAGAGGTTGTCCTCAGCTGCGCCAGAAATATAGCCGAACAAGGGACGCGGGAGGTAGCCACGTGCAGCCCGCTCAAAGTCGGCCAGTGAGAGGATCTTGCGAAGCCGGCGGGGGAGATCGTTCTTGACCCCGTACGCAGCTTGGCTTGGTTGCGCTGCCGGCAGAATTGGCCGGCCGTCTAAGTAATCTTTCATCGTTCTTCCCACACCCTACTTCGTCAGATAGCCGCCTACCCCGCATACCCGAACTTGGTTATGCGGGGTAGGCAACGCCGGCTATTTCATTGTGCGAACATGCCACGTTGTCGCATCAACTCCCGGAAGAGGGATTCATTTTGCTGGAAAGGCGCTCGCCCATGCAGATAAAAATAGTTGTTCAGAACGACCAGCTCACCAACCGGCAGGACGACTTCCTTCGTGCTGGCCGACGCTTCCATCGATGCTGAAAGCGCGTGGAGATACGCGGCTTCTTCTCGGTTGCGAGGCTGCACGAACTGGTCGATGAAAGACATCGACAAACCGAATTCACTTTGAAAGAAGACCGGGCGCTCTACCCTCTCAGCAACATTCTTGGAACCTGGGGCCTTATAGAGGAAGGGCTTGGTTCCAAGCTTGTGATTCACGAACTGCTCGCAGTCCTCCCAGTCGTCGAGGTGCAAAAACCTCGATTCGCCACCCGTCGCGTTGCGCTCGCCGAATTTCATCATCAACAGCCAGTCCGTTGCCTCGCTAACAAACGTGCCGTCGGTGTGCAGCGTGAACAGGCGGTACGCCTGGCGAAGATAAGAGTCGCTGTTGTCAGTGTGCTTTACCACGAAGCGCGCGTAAAAGGTCCCCGACATTGCATCATGGTTGCCTGGACCAAGGATATGACCGACAGCAGTACCAAACTTGACGAAGTCGGAAGGATCTTGCGAAAGGTCTTGGAGGCCGATGGTAAAGCCACCATGCCGACGATCCTTGACCAGATCGACCAAGGTACGGGCGAAATCCTGGCCCAAGTGCTTAACGAGCAGATCGGCGAGGTGATAGCGCATGAAAGGAACATATTCGAGATTCTGAACATCGATGCCGCGAGAGTCCTGCAGGAACGCGGCAAGCACCTGCGGGTCAACCGTCACATGCATGATCCGATGATGGTCAGGATGCGGGGACAGGTGAAACGGTTGTTGCTGTTTTGTGGAGGTTGCTTCAGCGTGCAGGGCTTCCATGGTGTTCTCCAGTGTAGTTCCTGGTCCCCATTTCAGCCCTTTTTTTTGATAACATCCATAGTGTAATTCGTAAATTTTATTCGTTATTTGAGATCAAATGATCGATGCTCGTCAGTTGAGGTACTTCACCACGGTAGTGGAGGAGCTGCACTTTGCCAAAGCGGCGGATCGATTGAACGTCGCTCAATCGGCTCTTAGCGCCCAGATTCAACGCCTGGAACAAGACATCGGCATCCGCCTTCTGAACCGGAACAAACGCCAGCCGGTGACACTGACGGATGCAGGACGTTTATTCCATGCCGAGGCCGTTGCCGCATTGAGGCATATCGAACGCGCGGACCAGGTCGGGCGGCTCGCGGCCAGAGGGCTTGCCGGCATTGTGCGAATCGGTTTCGTCGCTTCTGGCGTAAGTAGCGGCGTGCTGTCGCGGATGCTGCGCCAGTTTCGCATCACCCATGCGAATGTTCGGATCGAGGTTGTCGCTATGGAAACACCGCGGCAATTCGAAGCGCTGAGCAGCGGCGAAATCGACGTGGGTATTGTGAGGCCTCGTCGAGAATACCCATCTGGCCTTACGGCTACCATCGTACAAACCGAGCGTCTGCTGGTTGCCATGGCTAATGACCATCCCTTGGCGGCCAGATCCACACTGTCCGCTAACGACCTGAAAGATGAGTCCTTCATCTCCCCACAGTTCGATGAGGATGAGGGCTTCGGTGAGGTTTTATCCGCCTTGGGGGCAGCCGGAGGCTTCCTGGCGTTCCTGGAGCATCGCGTTCAGGACTTCATCGCTGCGATTAGCCTGGCTTCTGCGGGTTACGGCATCGTGGTAGTACCTGAATCAATGCGGAATTTTACCCAACCCGGCATTTGCTTCAGACCCATCACGGATTTTGATTTTTCCGTTCATTTAGCAATGGCCAGCAGAAGACGTGAACTGTCCCCTGCTGTCCGCGCTTTTGTGGAAGAATCCTTGACTCTTCCCGGCCGTTAGCCGTCATCGTGACAAGAGCCCGTGCGCATTCCGGTACTGTTCTCTCATCCCGCTATTGAACGATTCGTTCTTGGCCCATGGCGGCCAACTTTCTGACCAACAGTGAGTGCTACCACACGCCCCCATGAACAGACAGGGTGGTAGATTGGCAAAGAAGGCGGCCACTTAATAGCAGGCCAACTGCTTGTGCAGAACGACACTGCCCTGCTCATTCCCCCGCGAAGTTGGAGGTGTCCTACCATTGCGTCGCCCTCCCTGCCCCCCAGCAGTCTCCGACGGCTATATTCTTGTCGCCCGCCAAGCGCGCGGCGTCATGCCGAAGCGCGCGCTGAACCAGCGCGTGAAAGAGGCTTGGCGCGCATAGCCGAGCAGAGCGGCGATACGACCTAGCGAAAAGCGCGGATTACTCAGATAGCGCACCGCCAGCTCATGGCGCACGCCGGCCAGCACGGCGGAAAAATCCACGTCCAAATCATCCAGTCGGCGCTGCAGGGTGCGCGTGCTCATGTGCAGGTGCTGCGCCACTTTATCGATATTGGCCTGTTCCAATGGCAGCAGCAGATAGACCGCCTTGCGTACATCGGCTACCAGCGAGTCCGGACTGGCAGCGTTAAGCGGTGCGGCCAGACTCTCAGCGTAGCGTACCAGCGCCAAGTCGGCCGCCGGGTTGGGTGCATCCAGATCAGCCGCGTTGCAGACGATGCCGTTGAACTCGCTGCTGAAGTGCACCGGGCACGCGAAGAAGCTCCGGTGCATGCGAGAGTCGGCCGGTTCCGGGTGGGTGAAGTTGACGCTGCGCGGGTGCCAGTTCGGGCCGAGCAGAGCACGGAAGATCTTGGTCAACACGCCCACCGCCAGTTCGGTCGCCTGCCGTGCCCGGTGTGGTGCGTCGGAAATGATCTCCTCACGGATCACCACGGTATCACCGGCATTCTCTATATAAAGGCCAAGCGCGTCGTTGAGCAGGTGGCGGTATTGCTGAGCTGCCAGCAATGCCTCGCGCAGCGTGCGCTTATGGGCCAGCAGTAGGCCGATTGCCCCCACATCGCGTTTCTGGCGCAGCTCCGCCATTTCCAGCCCGAAGGTGGTGCAGCCACTTACGGCGGCCGAACGTTCCAACAACTCGCACACCGCCGTAACCGGTAGACGATGCTCCGGGCTGGTCAACAAGACGGCATCGATCCCTACTTGGCGCAGTAGCTCCAGCGAATTGATCCCGTGCTTGAACGCTACCTGAAAGTAACCGGTCAGCGTGGCGGCCTGAATCATCGTTTCCATTGCGTTCCTCGCCTCAAGCTCGTTGGATTCTCAATCTATTGTACTTGGCATGAATTGAAAAACATTTGGCATGCAATGAGAAATTTCTTTTTAACCATGTCAGTAAAGTGGTCTTCACCGGCCTACGTAACTAAACAAGACCGGGCACCTACATAAAGGAGGAGAAACCATGCGCATTGAGCCACTGACCTGCGCGCTGGGCGCGGAACTGCTTGACGTCAATCTCGGCGACGCGGTCCGCGACGACGATCTGTTCAACAGCATTTACGACGCACTACTGCGCTATAAGGTGCTGTTCCTGCGCGACCAGGACCTCGACAAACTCTCGCGCCGCGACCACATGGCCTTCGCGATGCGCCTGGGCCAACTGGAAGACCACCCGATGGCACCGAGCCACCCGGATGCGCCCGGCCTGGTGCAGATCTACAAGACCCCGGACAACCCGCCCGACCGTTACGAGAACGCCTGGCACGTGGATGGCACTTGGCGCGAGACCCCAGCACTCGGCTGCGTTCTGCGCTGCATCGAATGCCCGCCGGTGGGTGGCGACACCATGTGGGCCAATATGGCACTTGCCTATGAACAGCTGCCAGACGACGTGAAACGCGATATCGAAGGCCTGATCGCCAGCCACAGTTTCAATGCTTCGTTCGCCGCCGCCATGCCGCAGGAGCAACGGCTGGCGATGAAGGACAAGTATCCTGACGCCGAGCATCCGGTGGTACGTATTCATCCGGAGACCGGTGAGAAGGTCCTGTTCGTCAACGCCTTCACCTCCCATTTCGTCAATTACCACAAAAATGGCCGCGTCCGTTATGGCCAGGACTACAACAAGAACGCCAGCGACCTGCTGCAGTACCTGATCAGCCAGGCCTATGTTCCGGAGTACCAGGTGCGCTGGCGCTGGAAGCCTTACAGCATGGCCATCTGGGACAACCGAAGCACCCAGCACTACGCAGTAATGGATTACTCGCCGTGCCACCGCAAGATGGAGCGAGCCGCCATCGTCGGCGGCAAACCATTTTGAACCCCCGTTCCCCCACAGCACCTCTACAAGATTTCTCAAGGAGTAAGCAATGAACTTCCTCGACGGTTCGCTGTTCCCGGAAAATCAGCAGAAACTCGTGATCACCGCTGCTCCGTACGGCCCGGAATGGGAGCCCTCCGATTTTCCAGAGGACATCCCGGTCACATTGGAGCAGCAGATCCAGAAGGCGGTGGACTGCTACCACGCTGGTGCCACCGTGCTGCATGTGCATGGTCGTGAAGACAACGGCAAGGGCTCCAAGCGCCTGTCGCGTACCAACGAACTGATCGCCGGCATCTGCGAGTGCTGTCCAGACATGATCCTGCAGGTGGGCGGTTCGATCTCGTTCGCACCGGAAAACGAAGGCGATGCGGCCAAGTGGCTGTCCGACGACACCCGCCACATGCTGGCCGAAATCAAACCGACGCCGGACCAAGTAACCATCGCCATCAATACCAACCAGATGAACGTGGTGGAGCAGATGTGCGCAGCCGACGTGCACGGCACTTCGCTGCAGGTGGGCTCGCCCGGCTACAACGCCTACCGCGAGATGACCATTCCGGCCGGCCCGGAATGGGTGGAGGAACATATCCGCCGCCTGAGCGAGAAAGGCATCCAGACCCATTTCCAGCTCGCCAATATCGCCCAGTTGGAAACGGTGGAACGGATGATGCGCCGTGGCGTGTGCAATGTGCCGCTGATTCTCACCTGGGTAGCCATCGGTGGCGGTTTCGAAGCGCCCAATATCTACAATCTGGCCAACTTTGTGCGCGCCTGCCCGGACGGCTCCGTACTGACGCTGGAAAGCTCCATGCTCAACACCCTGCCGCTCAATATGATGGCGATCGCCATGGGGCTGCACGTGCGCTGCGGTATCGAGGACAATTTGTGGTCGCAGAAGCGTGACCGCAAAATGACCACCGTCGAGCAGATCGAGCAGCTGGTGCGTATCTCTCGCGAATTCGGCCGCGAGATAGCCAATGGCAAGGAGGCGCGCGAGATCTACAAAATCGGCACCTTCTACAAGGATGCGGACGAGACGCTGGCGCAGAACGGCTTTGCCCCCAATCGCAAGCTTGGACAGAAAGGCCTCACCCTGCACGGCTGAATAGCGGCGTAAACCCGTCCCGGCCTAATAGGCCGGGACGACCCTTCTGTGCTCCGCATGTCGAGTAATCTGACGCAGATCGGTGATTCCCTACAAGATCTTCTCTATCTATCCCATCCTACCGCATGGTGCAACCGAGCCATTCGAGCTTCATGTTGCAAGCCTATAAGGCTCCCACATTCAGCCCCCCTCCCCACCTTTTTAGAGTGGGGTAATTTGCTCATATGCAATGAAAATCGTTGGTTCTACTTCAGCACCTGTTGAAGGCATGAATTCAACTACCAAGGTGATAGGGGAAAAGGTGAAAAAACTGCTGCATAGGATATTTGCTTCCGACTCTGTCGCTACGGAACTAGGACAGATTTTCGACCAAACCATAGAAGCTGTTCTCTGTATCGATGTGACCGGCAAGATCACCTTCTTTAATGCTGCCGCAGAAGCATTGTGGGGTGCTCCCCGGACAGAAGCGATTGGCCAGCCACTGAACGCGCTGATTTCGATCACGCCCGGCACCGAAGCAAGCTGGTTGGGAATGCACGGCTCACACACCGACTTGGAGCATGCCGTCGGAAGTGGATATGAGCTCTGTATTAAGCGGAAGGACGGTAGCTCAACCTGGTGCCATCTTTCTCTATCGAAGAGCAAACGTGGAAAAAAGGAAAACTACATCGCTCTAGTCCGTGATGTCAGCAAAGAACGAGAAACGCGCGAGACTATCAGCCAGACTTTGGAACAAGCGATTGATGCCATCGTTAGCATCAACGCACAGAATCACATTACCTTCTTCAACCGTGCTGCCGAATTGTTCTGGGGCTACCAACGCGAAGAGGTGTTGGGCAAGGACGCCCGTATGCTGATTGACCGCAGTGTTGTCTTGCCGGGGAGTACGTCAAACACCAAGCGCGGCCCAGGTCTTGAACACATCGCGGGTTCAAGTCAGGAGGTCGAATTCGAACACAAAGATGGCAGTAAGAGATGGGGAAGCATGTCAATGTCAAAGGTCTGCGCTGGCAACACGATCGGCTACACCGCCTTTGTCAAAGACATCTCTCACGATCATGAAGCGAGGGAGATCATCAACCAGACGCTAGAGCAAGCGATCGATGCCATCATCACCATCGACAGCAACAATCGGGTGAGCTTTTTCAACGCCGCCGCAGAACGGTTGTGGGGCTACAGCCGCGACGAAGTGATTGGGCAGGGAGTACAAATGCTCGTGCCCTATGCTATTGAAAAAAACCACGATCGGATTGGAGCGGCCAACCATGACAATGCTAACAGCAAAAAACATGTCAGCTCCAGCCGAGATATTCCAATCGTACGCAAGGATGGCAGCTCGGTATGGGGCAGCCTTTCGCTATCGAAGGTCAGAATAGGTGAAAAAATCCTGTTTACGGCCTTCGTCAAAGACATCTCACGAGAGCGCGAGGCACGTGAGATGATGAACCAGACGCTGGAACAGGCCCTCGATGCCGTCGTCACCATCGATGCCGGCAATCTGGTGACCTTCTTCAACGCTGCAGCGGAACAGCTATGGGGCTACAGTCGGCAGGAGGTGATCGGTCAGAACGTGAAAATGCTGGCGCTGCCTGGAATCTGGCACGGCCATGACCATCATGCCGATATCAACATCCCTTCTGGGGTCGACAAGATTGTTGGCAGCAGCCGCGAGATCGTGATCGAACGAAAGGATGGCACCAAGACCTGGGGCCAACTTTCCCTCTCCAAGATTCGCATGGATGGCAAGATCGTTCACACCGCCTTCATCAAGAATGTCGAGCAAGAATATAAGGAACGGCTCAACACAAACAACGCGATGGAAGCAGTGCTGAACTCCAGCAATCAGATCAGCCAGATCGTGTCTGTTATCGATGAAATCGCTTCACAAACCAACCTGCTTTCACTGAACGCAGCCATTGAAGCCGCCCGCGCCGGCGACATGGGGCGTGGATTTGCCGTAGTGGCCGATGAAGTCAGAAAACTAGCTTTTCGCTCTACTACCTCGGCGAGCGAAATCAATGGTCTTGTGGATGAAACCAGAAACCGTATTGGTGAATTGGCTGCATCGTTACAGAGAAAAAATATCGACGCGTGATTTTTCCCCTGCTGGGCGCTGTTGAATAAGCGTCGTTAACAAAGCCCAGCGTAGCGATCCTCCCTAGGAGCCCAGCCACAGACTGCACAAGTAGTATGGCTAGGAAAAAGCCAAATAGCCGCCCCCCAAGAGGACTTCAGGGGTGAACGATTGCCACCAGGTTTCGCCAACGAGCTGTCGCCAGTAGAGTTTGAAAACAGTATTTCATAGGGCAGAAATGCCTACTGGAACCGGGGCAGTCCAATCGTATGAGTGAGATGGACACTCTCCCTACCGGAAAACTCCTCAGACAATCGTCTTATCCGTTTAGCATTTTAAGTGCTTCTTCATGCAAAAGCGGACAACCAGAGGCAAGGATCGAGCCACCTGCTTCAGCACGCTCCCCCTTGAGCGTGGTTACTACACCGCCCGCCTGCTCGATGATGGGGATTAGCGCCACGATGTCATAGGGTTGCAGGGAAAATTCGAGACAGATGTCGATTTGCCCAGCAGCAAGCATGGCCATTGCATAACATTCCCCCCCATACCGGGTCATCAACACTCTCTCAGTAAGCTCACGGAAATGAACAATCGGGTTTCGTTCAATTAGCTCGGGAGAAGTGGAGTGCAAAATGGCTTGATCAAGCGTAACGTTTTTCCTGGTGACAAGCTGGCCTTCACCTTGCGGACCGCATCTCCAAGCATAAGCCCCATCTGCCCAGAACTTCTCTCCAGTAAATGGCTGACTCATCATACCCATTGTTGCGCGGCCGTTATGCGTCAAACCAATCAGTGTCCCCCATACCGGGATGCCACAGAGAAACGGACGGGTACCATCGACCGGATCCAATACCCACTGAATGGGACCGCTACCAGTTGTACCAAATTCTTCCCCCATAATTGAATGGTCGGGATATCTCGCTGTGATGAGGTCACGCATCACCCGCTCGGCCTCTCTGTCCGCATCCGTTACCGGATCGAACCAAAATTCCTCCGTCGGTTTTGTATCGACATGCAGGTTTAGTTGCGAGCGGAATCGCGGCAGTGTTTCTTTGCTTGCAGCGTCTGCCAAGACATGAAAGAAAGCGATATCAGGAAGCTGCTGGCTCATGACTCTTGACCTTAAAGGGTACAGGTATAGTCAGGTGATTGGCATCCCCTAAGAGCCGCTCCTATCTTGGCGTTGTTATACGGCCTTGCCATACTACTTGTACTGTCTGCGGCCGCATGCCTAGCCAAGACCACTTCGCTGAGTTTTGTTAGTGGCTCTTAGTCAATAGCCCACTCAGACTGGATTGTAGTGGTCAAATAATTTCGGACACTACGATAGGTGCCTGACCAATCAGTTTTCGCTCGAAGGCGTTGGGCGACTGGTAGCCCAATTTCGAATGCAGCCGGCGGGCGTTGTAGAACTCCACGATGTAGTCGGCCACGTCATGCACCGCTTCGTTCTGATTGGCGTAATCACGGCGCCAGACGCGCTCCATCTTCAGATTGAGGAAGAAGCGTTCCATCACCGCGTTGTCCCAGCAATTCCCCTTGCGGCTCATGCTGCAGACCAGACCGTGACGTTGCAGCAGCGCTTGGTATTCAGCGCTCGCATACTGGCTGCCACGGTCGGAATGCACGATCAGCCCGGCTGCCGGGTTACGCTGTGCGATCGCCATCTGCAAGGCCGCACAGACCAGCGATGCCGGCATCGTTGGCGCCATCGCCCAGCCGACGATCTTGCGCGAATACAGGTCCAACACCGCTGCAAGGTACAGCCAGCCGGTGCGGGTGCGGATATAGGTTATATCCGACACCCATGCCTGATTCGGCGCCGCCGGCTCAAAGCGGCGATCCAGCACATTCTCCGCCACCGGTAGGTTGTGTTTGCTGTCGGTGGTGTGGACGAACTTCGGCTTCCAGCACGCTTTCAGCCCCTGCTCACGCATCAGCCGACGGACACGGTAGCGGCCAATCGCAATGCCCTTGCCGGCCAGCTCGGTCACGATCCTGCGGCTGCCATAGCTGCCTCCGCTGGCATGGAAGGAGGCTTTGATGTGCACGCTGAGAACACAGGCCGCCTGCTCTCGAGCCCAACGCTGACAGGCCTCGTAGTAGCCGGAACGGCTGATGCCGAGAAGTTCACCGACGCGGCGAACCGGAGCGGCCTCCTGTTGCAACTGCCGAACCAGCCGCTGGCTCATTTCAGTTCCCGGGCAAAGAAGGCCGACGCTTTTTTTAATATCTCAACGTCTTGGCGCAGTCGACGGTTCTCCTCTTCAAGCTGGCGAATGCGTTGCTGTTCGGGTGTCAGCGGTTTGCCCAGCCCAGGCTGGCCAGTCAACTCGTCGTCGTACTGTTTGAGCCACTTGCGGACGTTGGTTTCG
Source organism: Crenobacter oryzisoli (assembly GCF_030385785.1). Classification (GTDB taxonomy): domain Bacteria; phylum Pseudomonadota; class Gammaproteobacteria; order Burkholderiales; family Chromobacteriaceae; genus Crenobacter_A; species Crenobacter_A oryzisoli. The sequence continues at coordinate 9,560 of NZ_JAUEDK010000047.1, read as the reverse complement.
CCCAAGTCCATGTCCTTGCAGACCTGACTGACGCTCAGGCCTTGTTCCTTGATCATCTTGACGACTTGCAGTTTGAAACTGGCGTCGAAGTGTCTTCTTGTTCGTGTCATTCAACTTCCCTCGAGGGTGGATTATCCACCTATCGAGGTGTCCGGACCCATTGAACCACTACAGATACAGCCTGATTTGCGCCACGAAACTTCCCTGCTCTAGCGGGCATTTACACATCAGGCCATGCAATCGGATGGTAATCAGGCAACCCATCGCTGCCATACGGTACCGGCACCTCACCAGCCAGCAGTGGCCTCAGGTAGTCAAGAAAAGCTGGCGTTACTCCCAGATTGGCTACATCAATGTACTCAAGAGGCAGCTTGCGCTCTAGATCCCCGACTTCGGCCAGGGCGATGGGAACGACCTCCCATGTCCGAGTCGCAGACAGCCGCCGTACAATTCCGGTCATTACACCGTGCATTCCGTTCAAGGCCCATTCCACGGCGGTACACCCAACCTCATAAGCCATATGAAGATCCACATTAGAGGCCAAGTGCCGAGCCGCACGTTGCAAGCAGTCCACTTGTGCCACATGGGCGGTAATGCCACATTGAAGCCTCACCAAGTTTGCAAGCCAGGCCCCAGCCCCACCCAGCTGTTCGTGGCCGTACACCACATCGTGCCGGGACTCAGCCACTGGAAGGCCATCACTCCCTTTTAGTCCTTCAGATACGGCAATGGCACAGTGGCCGTGGCGTTGCAGGCCCTGATCCAGCAATGACAAAAACACGGCGGGATCAAACGGCACCTCGGGGAGCAGAATCAGCAGCGGAGCATCGCCAGGGGGCCGCGCGGCTGCTGTCGTTGCAGCCGCCAGCCAACCGGTATGCCGCCCCATCGTTTCCATAATGAAGACCCGTTGCTGCTCCATGCTGTTCATATCGAGCACCACTTCGCGCATCGAGGTCGCCAGAAATTTGGCTGCAGAAGGAAATCCTGGGCTGAAATCGGTACCCAAGAGATCATTATCGATAGTTTTTGGAATGCCAATCACGCTGAGCGGGTAGCCAGTGTGCTGCTCAAATTCGGCCAGCCGTGCGGCGCACCCCATACTGCCGTTGCCGCCGTTGAGCAGCAGATGGTGAATATTGTGACGTTCCAACACATCACGTACCGCCAACCACTCTTGGGGCGCTTCATAATAAGCCGGGATCATGTGCCGGCTAACGCCGAAGCTGCCGCCGGGCATAGTAGGCAGTAGCGCGATGTCATCCTTGCTCACCCTCGCAGTATCCACCAGCCGACCATCCAGCAAGCCTGCCAGGCCATTCCGGGCCGCCAGGAGCGGTCGCCCCAGCCGACGGGCGGTCTCAATGACGCCAAAGGCCGAGGCATTCAGTACGGCGGTAGGGCCGCCGGATTGAAGGTAAAGCAGTGGAGACGCCACCATGTTCGTGCCTACCAAGGGAACAGATACACCCGATACAGAATGAAAATGGCGAACCTGTGTCCGCCATCTCATCATAGCCATGCTTACCAACCCATCCATTTTTGATCGACCGATCAGCAACTTTCTGCTGTCATCCGTCATTGATGGTCAGTCATAACTTCGGATATCGATCTGCCCGCCCGAACCACCATCAGGCATTGGTAACTGATGCCTGCCACCTGTCAGTTTTCGACCAGCGGCACTGAAACCCCAGCCCCCTTCGGGGTACCGTTTTCAGAGCACGTTAGCGCGGCAAGAAAAAAAAGGTGAGCGCAAGCGCGAAATAAACGACAAGGAGTTGCGTGCCTTTAAGCCAATCGGAGCGTCCATCGCTCGCTACTTGAGCCGTGACTATCACAGACAGGACCACGATCAGAATAAGGTCGGGGCGGAAGGCCAGATCCATCGGGGATGGAGCGAGAAAGAAGCTAGTGAGTACCAGCACCGGCGCGACGAAGAGTGCCACTTGCACGCTCGAGCCTATTGCAATGGAAAATGACAGATCCATGCGATTGTTTAACGCTGCGGTTATGGCCGTTGCATGCTCAGCGGCGTTCCCCAGTATCGCGACCACAAAGGCGCCGACGAAAATGTCGCTGAAAGCGAACTCGTGCACCATGGGTTCGATGGAACCCACCATGATCTCGCTCATCCACGCGGTCCCCACGGTGGCTGCCGCCAATACCGCTAAGGCTCGCCCTACGGAGGTGTGCACCTTCTCCTCCCATTTTCGGGTGCGCCTTTTTCGGGCGCGGGCGAACTGCGGAACAGCGCAGGATGAGTGACCAGTGAGAACAACAGATACAGCGCGTAGACGAGAAGGAGCACGACGGCAATCGAAACGCTAAGCTGGTGAAGCATCTTTACTGATGTGCCGTCTATGGACTCGAAGGTGGCGGGAAGAATAAGCGCAATAGCCGCAAGCACGAGCATCGTAGCTTGGGATCGCGCACCAAGCGGATTGAACTGTTGCTCGGGATAGCGCATCCCTCCGGCCAGCATTGCGGCGCCAAGCACCAGCAACATATTCCCGACAACGGAACCGATTATGGATGCCTCTACCACTTGATGTAGCCCTGCATGCAATGCGGCGAATGCGATGATAAGTTCGGCGGCATTGCCGAAAGTCGCATTCAGAAGCCCCCCAACCCCTTCCCCCATGCGTTCCGCCAGTTGCTCGGTGGCATGGCCCATCCACCCAGCAAGGGGCAGGATGGCCAGGGAGGAAGCGATGAAAATGAGGAGATGGTGAGCGGAAGCGAAGACCTCCAGGGCAATCGCTATGGGAACAAAGATGAGAAGCAAATTCATCAACATGGACGTCTCCTTCGTTCCGGGATCCCCGCGCCCCTGCGTTGCAGGTGGAGGCCGCGACGCGAAGGCCGGAATCGAGCGTCGAGCGCGCCAGTGCGGCCGCGATCAAAAATTACCCAAACACCGACAAGTCCGGTTTTTCATCAGTACGGCAATCCATGCTTTGCTGCTACAGGACCAAAGCCCAACTCGACAAAGTAGCATTGCACGCATCCGCTTTGTGTGAAGCTTGGTTGCACAAGTCGACAGATGGCCGGCCAAGGCCATCTTCGCGCAGCCTTGACGCACGATTAAGTGCCGCTAGCAACGGTCTTCATCTGGTCCGACATCAAGATGCTGGGCGAAGACGAATGGAAGATGAAAAAACATCGTGCGGAATAGTGTCGTCAGTGGTGGAGGATTCAAGGGGGTCAATGCGTCACCCCCTGGAAATCCTGCTGCTGGAGGTAACGGGGATTGCCGTGGGTGATGCACCGCTGCTGCCGGAGTTGCTCAGACAGTTGTCAGCCAATGAAACACTGCTGAGCGTCAGCGGTGACGGTGCTTACAATATCAACGGCGCCCACGAAGTCATTGCGTGGCACCTGGCTGCGGCGATCACCCAGACAAGAGAATCAGACAGGTTCCCTGCCTGCGATGAGAATTCCAGACGTTTTCATTCCTTGTCGCTCAAGCTCGCGTCAGGAAATCGTACAGACGCGCATCGTCGCAGTAGCCGACGTTGAAGCGCAGCCACGGCGACGGGCCGTTGTCGCTGTAGAACAGGTGCCCAGGTGCTAGGAAGATCCCGGCATTCAGCGCCTCGTACGACAAGGCAGCCGAATCGTCGTGGCCTGGGCGGCGCGCCCAGACGAACATCCCCTCGCTCGCATGCGGGCTGAACAGTTCGAGCCCTGCTTCGGCCAGCCTCTGCCGCGTCGCCTGTTGCGCGACGTGCAACCGCTCTCGCAGCATCTTCAGGTGCTTGCGGTGCCGCCCCTCGGTCAAAATCTGGTAGGTTGCCCGCTCGGTCAGCTCGCAGCTGGTCAGGCCGGTCATCATCTTGAACTGGGTCAGGTCACCGATTAGGTCGGGATGGCCGGCAATGTAGCCGACCCGCAGACTTGCGCAGATCGTCTTCGAGAAGCTATTGACATAGACCACCCGGCTGAGCTGATCCATACTCGCCAACGAGCGGCGCGAGCTTGGGTCGAGCTCGGCGTAGATATCGTCCTCGACGACAAGGAAGTCGTGGCGTTCGGCCAACTGCAAGAGCTTGTGGGCGGTGGCCGCCGAGCACGATGCGCCAGTCGGGTTCTGCAGCCGCGGGTTGGTGAACAGTACTCGCGGACGGTGCTGTTGCAGCAGCGCACCAAGTGCCTCAAGGTCGGGGCCCTGCGCAGACCATGGCACGCCAACCACGTTCGCACCGAGGCGTTTGAGGTGGAACAGCAGCACGCTGTAGCCGGGCTCATCGACGAACACTGCCTCGCCCGGCTTGACCAGGTACTGCACCAACAGGCCGAGCGCATGCGAGGCGCCGGTGGTCAATAGCACCTGCTCGGGCGGGGCGTAGATTTCGTGTTCGTGCAGCCAGTCGGCGATCTTGCGACGCAGCGGCAAATAGCCTTGCGGCGCGCCGTAGCCAGTAAGAAAGTCTCCCGCCTGGCCAGATACGGCGCGCAGGTTGCGGCGCAGGCTGTCGTCGTCCATCCACTTTTCGGGCAACCAGCCACAGCCGGGATTGATCTCGGCCGTATCGTTCTCCCACGACTTGTGCAGCATCCACAGCGAATCGAACTGCACCTCGGACGCGTTGCCAGAGACGCCGAACGAGTGGCGCGGATGGAAGCTGCGCACGAAGAAGCCGGTGCTCTGGCGTGGCACGAGGTAGCCCTCGGCGACCAGCCGGTCGTAGGCATCAATCACGGTCGATACGCTGACGCCGTGCGCTTCGGCAAAGCTGCGGATCGACGGCAGCTTGGTGCCGGCATGCAGCTTCTGCGCATCGATCAGCGTCTTGAGTTGCCCGACGATCTGGATCACCAAGGGCGTGGGCAAACTAGTATCCAACTGAAACATGGGCTCTCCCTTTAGAGCCGCCAACCAAGCCCAGCACAGCGACCTTGGCTAGGCGCTCTGCTGCAGACCGTACAAGGAGTACGGCAAGGCAGAGCAACAACGCCGGGATGGTTAGTTTGGCGGCTCTTAGCCCGCTGATTCTATGGGCTCACACTCAATCTGTCGCGGGTCGAGACAACGGTTCAGAACTTCGGCCGCAACAGGATCAGCCGGCGCGTAGCGTGCTCGAAGCGCCAATACAGCAGCAGACACACCACCAAGAGCCCCGAACACATGCCCCACCACACCCCGGCCGGCCCCAAGCCATGTCGCGACAGCCACCAGGAAAGCGGCAGACCAACGCCCCAGCACCCAACCGTGTAGATCACCATCGTGATCCGCGCGTCCTTCAGTGCGCGCAGCACTGCGCCGGCCAACGACTGCCAGCCATCGAGCAGACACAATAGCGCTGCCAGCGGCACCAGACTCGTCGCCACCGCCCGCGCCTCGACCACATTGGCGCGGCCGTCCGGCAGGAACAGCGCGATCAACGCATCCGGCGCCAAGAACAGTGTCGTCGCGGTCAGCAGCGTCCAGACAAGGGCCATGCCCTGCCCGACCAGCGCTGAACGGCGCACCCTCTCCCACTCGCCGGCGCCGGCCGCCTGCCCAACGCGCATCGACACCGCGTACATCAGCCCTAACGGCACCATGAAGCTCGCGATCACCAGCTGCATCATGCTCTGGTGCGCCGCCAGCTGTACCGCTCCGAGCGCCCCCATCAGCCACGCACAGGCATTGAACAGGCTGCTCTCCAGCCCCAGCGTACCGGCAGTCGGGATCCCTATCTTGAGTAGCGGCCGCACGATGGCCAGGTCTCGCCGATCGAAGCCGGCAAAGATCGGATAGCGGCGAAACGCCCGATGCCGCGTCACCATCCAGCTGAACGACAGGCCCATGTAGAGATAGGTACAGGCCGACGCCAGCGCAATGCCGTACACCCCGATCCAGTGTGACAACACCCATCCGAGCGTAGCGGACAGCGCCAGCGCGCTAAAGGTAATGAATGGCACCGGCCCAGGCTTACCGATGCCCGAAGCGAAGCCGCGCAGCGCCATGAACAGCAGGCTGAACGGCATGCCCCAGACCAAGAGACGCAGGAAGCCTTGGGCCACATCGGCGATGTCCGCCGGCTGGCCCAGAGCCAGCATCACAGGTTTGGCATGCCACAGCCCCATGCCGATCACGAGCGACAGCAGCGCGGACAGTAGGATACCGGCACGCACCGCAGCCACCACTTCGCGGCGGCGCCCAGCTCCGTGCGCCAGTGCCACCAGGTTGCTCGACGCCGAGACCGCGCCGAACACCAGGATGTAACAGAAGTAGTAAGCCGAGAGCGCCAAGGCGCCACCCGCTAATGAGGCTGGGCCAAGCCGGCCCATCAGCAGTGTGTCGATGAACAGAATGCCGGTCTGGGCGAATTGCGACAGCACCAGCGGAATCGCCAGCGCCATGATCGCGCGGCCGTCTTCCATGACTTGGCCGCATTGACCGAAAACCGATAGCACTTGCAGGGACAGGAGCCTGCCTTTGAGAAGTGTGAGCATAAAGATCGATACCAGTTTGTTTTTGGTAGGTTTTGAACGATGTTACGGATAGCCATAAGCAATGACAAAGCAGTAATATGCATGCCAGCCATGCAAAAAGCTCATGGCCTACCCATCGCCCCATCTCAAGGCCCACCCAACCCATGCGCCTACCTCCTCTGAACGCCCTGCGCGTCTTCATCGCCGCGGCCGAATACCTGTCGTTCACCCGCGCCGCCAGTGCTTTGCACCTGACCCAGGGTGCGGTGAGCCGGCAGGTTCAGGCACTGGAAGCGTTCTACGGTACCCCGTTGTTCGTGCGACAGGCCCGCGGGCTCAGCCTGACTGCCGAGGGTGAGGCACTGCTTGGACCGGTGCGCGAGGCGTTTCGGCTGCTGCACGAGGCGAGCGAGGCGCTAATGGTGCGTCAGGGCGATCTGCGTGTGCGCTGCCCGCCGACGATGGCGATGCGCTGGCTGCTACCCAATTTGCCGGACTTCCAGGCGCGCTATCCGGCGCTCACCGTGCACCTGATCAGCCAACTGCAGCACGACATGCCATTCAACCGAGCCCTCTACGACTTGGCACTGATCGGCATGGACAGCGAGGATCCCGGTCCCGGGCTGGTGGCTGAGCGACTCAGCCGTGAGCTGCTGGTGCCGGTGTGCGCACCGGCCCTGCTCGACGGGCCGCATCCGCTGCGCGAGCCGAACGACCTGGCCTATCGCACCCTGTTGCACCCGTGGCGGGAACAGGACAGCTGGCGGCAGTGGCTGCGGCTGGCCGGTGCCACCAAGGTCGATGCGAATAGTGGGTTGACTTTCGACACACTGGAATACGCGCTGCATGCCGCAGCCAACGGCATGGGCGTAACGCTGGGTCAGCTATCGATGGTGCGCGACGACGTGGAGCGCGGTCGGCTGGTGATCCCGTTCGACACCGTGCTCGAAACTGAGTGGAGCTATTACCTGATCTATCCAGAGAACAGCGCCGAGCTGCCGAAGGTACGGGCGTTTCGCGATTGGCTTCACGACCTGCTGTCGCAGGAACAGGAATTCCGCGGTTTTCCGGCCAAGCCAGCGTAAGGTTGGTCAAAGCAGATTTAAGAACCTGATTGCGATCTCGCGAGTGAAGATCAACCAAGGCGAGATGAGGAGAAAAAAACGGAGCGCTCATGGCGTACATGAGCAATTTGAGCCCTGTTTCGATGCAGAAGCATCCAAGTGCAGCCGATCGTAAACAGGTTCTGTGCCTAGCCCCAGTTTGGCGAAAGCCGATTCTTATTGAGAAATCCCTAGGGCCTTTCGCGCTGGAGCATAATCCTGCTGCGCCGCGCGTTGGTACCACTGGGTAGCCTGTGCTGCATCCTGCGGAACACCAAAGCCTTTCTCATACAGAGCGCCGAGATTGAACTGGGCGTGGGCATCGCCCTGCTCTGCGGCGCGGCGATACCACTGCGCGGCCTGAGCCGCGTCCTGTGGAACCCCTTGGCCCGTTTCATAGAGCGAACCGAGGTTGTTCTGGGCGTGGACATCGCCCTGCTCTGCGGCGCGCCGATACCACTGAGCCGCCAAGGTCACGTCCTGCGGAACCCCTTGGCCATCTTCGTACAGCATCCCGAGATTGTTCTGAGCACGGGCATGCCCCTGGTCGGCTGCACGCTGATACCACTGCGCCGCCAGGGTTGTATCCTGCAGAACCCCCTCGCCACAGTCATACATCACCCCAAGCCTGAACTGCGCCGGGACATAGCCTTGGGCAGCGGAACGAAGATACCACAGGGCGGCCAGAGCCATGTCCTGCGGGACACCAAGACCATATTCGTACAGTTGAGCAAGGCGAGCCTGGGCCTGAGCATCCCCTTGATTGGCAAGAGGCTGCCATTCAGCCAAGGCGGCTGTGTAGTCCTTTCTGTCGTAAGCCGCCATACCTTCGTCGACCCCGGCAAAGCAGGTCGTCGAGAGCAGGAGCACGACAAGTGCTAGGCGATTTTTCATGGGTCGACGGAGCTTTACTATTCATGATGGCGGCGCGTCCATCACGGGCCAGGCACTCCTCCACGGCACAGGACAATCGGAAGGGCCTGCGATGACCGAGATAGCCCCGATTTGGACTTGGCCGCCAGCCTCATGCTCTGTGCGCCTGAAACAGCCAGGCAATAAAACAAATGCAAAAAACATTCCAGCTCTGATAAACGCTGCTTTTATTTGATGACCTGATTGTTGATACAGAAAAATAGAGAGGTAGTCCTGCTGGGATTGTTTCAAACTCGACACACTGCGGCTTTTAAAAAACCTGAACGATGGCTCGTTCCAATAGATTCCATTCATTACCCCGGCGAGAGTCTGGCTTTGAACAGGCTCTTCGAAGTGGCTCGACGCGTTGTTCGTTAGATATCGGATTCAGAACCACTACCAAAGCCCTGCGAAGCGCTTTAGGCAAGGCCGCACAACAACGCCCGAAGGGTTTTGCTATCGATTGCAAGCGTTACGACAAAGGGTAACCAGGGCATGACGGCCGCCCACTTCCACGCAATCCGAAGTAGTAATGGGCAGGCCGCACCCGGCTCTCGCAGAGAGAGCGTGCGAAACGTCCTGCTTCAACATTGGCTGGACATACTTGAGACATGATTCGAAAAATCAGAATGATTCGACCGATTTGAAGAACACGCAGGGGGCGCAATACCTGTGCCAAAGCTGGCACAACGCATCATAGTTCGACATGGCTCGCCACACAGTGCCCCGACTGCACTTAGAGCCACTAACAAAAATCCTGCTGCGTTGCGCCTCCTTGCAGCAGACATTGCACTGAATTTTGTTAGCGGCTCTTACTAAGCTTTGCAAAAGTATTGTCACTGGCAGGCATATTGGCACTCAGGCTGGCGGAAGAACGATTTCACCAGCCCGGGTAGCTTTTGGATTCGACGCAAGGCGCCGATTGCTAGCCGCTTCATTTCCTCATGGTTTTGCACCAGACGCTTTGATACCTGGCGCTTCACGTGCGCCCAGACCTGCTCGTCCGGATTCAGTTGCGGCGAGTAAGGCGGCAAGTAGAACAGGTTGAGCTTGCCTTCCAAGCTCTCCACATAGTCCCTGACCAGCTTCGCCTTGTGGATCGGATGGCCATCGACGATCACAAAC
>NZ_JAUEDK010000046.1 GCF_030385785.1 Crenobacter oryzisoli | reverse complement strand
CTTATATGGACGCCTCCCGGCTTGGCAAGCGATGTTCGATGCGGGCTTCGAGATCTGGCTGCAGACTTATATCCGGCCTTTATTGCAGACTCGGAGTCTGCTGGCCCTGATGGAATTCGCAGGGGAAGGCCTCATCTCCTTGGAGTCCTCGAAGGACTGGCCATCATTCAGGCTTACTTCCCCACGGTCCGACCTGTTCTGCCATCAAGCGCACATCAACCTGCGCAACCTTTCAGCGATCCACCTCCTAAAGGGTTCGTTAATCTTTTACGCGGCCTTGGCCACGTAGTCCGTTTGATACGTCCGGCCATGGGCCAACAGCGCCCAGATCGTTCGTGCCATCTTGTTGGCCAGCGCTACCACCGCCGCATTGAACGGTCGTCGCGCCAGCAACTGGTCCAGCCAGGGATCGCGCACCTTCTGATGCGTCGCCACTGCCCTGGCGCCATGAATCAGCAGCGTGCGCAGATACACATCACCGCGCTTGCTGATCCCCAGCAACTTCACTCGCCCGCCGGTGCCGCTCTGGCGTGGCACCAGGCCGAGGAAGGCGGCAAACTCGCGCCCAGACTTGAATGTCTTGGCATCCCCAATCATTGCTACCGCCGCTGTTGCGGTGAGCAAGCCGACACCCGGAATGGCCATCAGTCGTTTGGCTGCTTCATCTTCCTTCTTCCACACCGCCAGCTTGTGCTCAAGCTCGGCGATGTCTTGGCCCAATGTCTCAATTCGCTGTAGTTGGCTACGGATCGCTTCGATCACCATCACTGGCAACGTGTCTTCCAGCCGCGCAAGCTCATCAGGAATCCGCTCCAGCGCCTTGTGTCGCCCCTTTGGCAGCTCGGCTCCGAACTCGTACAACAGCCCGTGTAGCTGGTTAGTCTGCATCGTCCGCATCTTCACCAACTGCTCGCGCATCCGGTGCAACATCAGCACGCTTTGCTGGCCTTCGCTCTTGAGCGCGACGAACTTCATCCCTGGCCGCTGCGCCGCTTCCCAGATCGCCTGCGCATCGGCTGCGTCGGTCTTGTTGCTCTTCACGAACGGACGGACGAACTGCCCGGGAATCAGCCTGACCTCATGCCCAAGCTCCTGGAACAGCCGGCCCCAGTAGTGCGCACTGCCGCAGGCCTCCATCGCGATCACCGACGTTTCCCGGTTGGCGAAGAACTCGTTCAGTTGCGCCCGTTTCACTTGCCGGCGGCAGATTTCACCGGTAGCGGTATCCACCCAATGCAGTTGGAAAACCCGCTTTGCCAGGTCCAGACCGAATGTCGTAATCTTCATATCGAGCCCTCCTTACCGTTTGTGGTTGTTGCTACACCACCACTTTGGCACTTTAGATGCCGTCAGGTATTGCGAGGGCTCCTGTCGTTCTGCAGACCGCCGTCGTCACCTTCGGGCAGGAGGGAGGCGTCCATTACATCTCCTTGCAGGTCAGCACTGCGTCATAGTCTTTCCAGCAAGATACTCGGCCAATGGTATAGTGATCAGAGCCAAAAACCGTCAAAACGACCAGGCCATGACCACCTCTACCCTCCAGTTCGAACTGCGCCGCGAGCAGGCGCTGCCGCTGCACCGCCAGCTCTACCAGCGCATCCGCGATGCCATCCTGGCCGGCCAGCTGCCGCCCGGCACCCGCCTGCCGGCGACGCGGGTGCTGGCCGCCGACTTGGCGGTGTCGCGCGGCACCGTCGACCAGGCCTATGGTCAGCTATTGGCCGAAGGCTTCCTGCTCAGCCGCGCCGCCGCCGGCACGGTGGTGCATCCGCAGCTGGAGGCGCGCCGCGTCGGTCAACTGGCGCGCCATGTCGTGCCTGATGCCTCGCCCCCGGCCCAGACCGAGCCGCGCGAGCTGCTACAGCCCTTGCCATTCCAGCTCGGACTGCCTGCGCTCGACGCCTTCCCGCGCAAGCTATGGGCGCGGCTGGCCGGGCAACGGGCCCGCTCGCTGTCGCTGGCAGGGCTGAGCTATCCGGCCCCAGCCGGCTATCTGCCGTTGCGTGAGGCGATCGCCCATCACTTGGCGCTGTTTCGCGGCATTGACTGCCGCACCGAGCAGGTGTTCATCACCAACGGCTTCCAGGGAGCGCTAAGCATAGTGACGCAGACGCTGCTGAACACCGGCGACCCGGTCTGGATGGAGGATCCCGGCTACTTCCGCGCCAGTGGCGCACTGCGACTGGCCGGGGCACGGCTGGTGCCGGTGCCGGTGGACCAGGACGGCCTGCAGATGGACGAGGCGATCCGCCGCTGCCCCGAGGCGCGCCTGGTCTACTGCACCCCGTCCCACCATGCGCCGCTCGGCGTCACTCTGTCGCTGCCGCGCCGACTCGAACTACTCGACTGGGCACAGCAGCAAGGCGCCTGGGTGATCGAGGACGATTACGACGGCGAGTTCCGCTACGACGGCCCGCCGCTACCGGCACTGCAGAGCCTCGACACCGCCTCGCGGGTGCTCTACATCGGCAGCTTCAGCAAGACGCTGTTCCCCGGCCTGCGCCTCGGTTATCTGGTAGTGCCAGCGAGCGAGGCGGCGCGATTCGCCGAAGCCGCCGACCTGTTCTCACCGGCCCCTTCCATCCTCGACCAGGCCACCACGGCCGACTTCCTGCGACAGGGCCACTTCGCCCGCCACATCAAACGGATGCGCGCGCTCTATGCAGAACGCCGTGCCGCACTGGCCGCCGCGCTGGAGGCCGAGTGCGGCACAAGGCTGCAGCTCGACGGCCACGCAGTCGGGCTGCAACTGATCGGCTGGTTGGCAGAGGGCGAGGACGACCGCGCCGTCGCCGCGCGACTGACCGCCCGGGGCTTGGCCGGCCAGCCGCTGTCGCACTTCAGCCCGCAGGGGGGCCATCCGCCGGCGTTACTGTTCGGCTTCGCCAACGTACCGGTCGAACAAGCACCGGCCCTGGCACGGCGGGTACGGGAGGCACTGGACGGGCAGTAAAGGTTGGCCGAACGGCGCGGCAAGGCAGCTCTGCTATAATCGCCGCCTCGTTATCCAACACCGCTCTTTACGCCGCATGACCGCCGCCCCGCTTCTGGCCCAACTCAAGGCCGCCCTGCCCCACTGCCTGCTGCGCGACCAGCACAGCCTGCGCCGCAAACTCGCCGACGCCGCCGACCGTGCCAAGCGCGGCCAGCCTGCCGACAAGCTGCTCTCCGACATCGCTGCGCAGGTGGAGCGCTCGCGCAGCCGCGTCGAGGCACGCCGCGCCGGCCTGCCGCGCCCGCAGTTCGACCCGGCGTTGCCGGTCAACCAGAAGCTCGACGAGCTGAAGGCGGCCATCGCTGCCAACCAGGTGACGATCATCTGCGGCGAGACTGGCTCGGGCAAGACCACACAGATTCCGAAGCTGTGCCTAGAGCTGGGCCGCGGCGTCACCGGTCTGATCGGCCACACCCAGCCGCGCCGCCTGGCCGCGCGCTCGGTAGCGACCCGTATCGCCCAGGAGCTGCAGTCGAGCATCGGCGAGGTGGTCGGCTTCAAGGTGCGCTTCACCGATAAGACCTCGGACGCCAGCTACATCAAGCTGATGACCGACGGCATCCTGCTGGCCGAGACCCAGACCGACCGCTTCCTCAACGCCTACGACACCATCATCATCGACGAGGCGCACGAGCGCTCGCTGAACATCGACTTCCTGCTTGGCTACCTGAAACAGCTCTTGCCGCGCCGCCCGGACCTGAAGGTGATCGTCACCTCGGCCACCATCGATGCCGAGCGCTTCTCCAAGCACTTCGATGGCGCGCCCGTGATGGAAGTGTCCGGCCGCACCTTCCCGGTGGAGGTGCGCTACCGCCCACTGTCCGAGCGCGACGAGGACGAGGCCGAAGTCGAGATGGAGCAGGCGGTGGTCGACGCGGTCGACGAGCTGTCGCGCCTGGGTGGCGGCGACATGCTAGTCTTCCTGCCCGGCGAGCGAGAGATCCGTGACACCGCCGAGGCCTTGCGCAAGTCCGGCCTGCGCGGCTACGAGATCCTGCCGCTGTTCGCCCGGCTGAGTAATGAAGACCAGCAGAAGATTTTCAAGCCGTCCGGCGGGCGGCGCGTGGTGTTGTCCACCAACGTGGCCGAGACCTCGCTGACCGTGCCGGGCATCAAGTACGTGATCGATACGGGTCTGGCGCGCCTCAACCGCTACAGCCCGCGCGCCAAGGTCGAACAGCTGCAGATCGAGAAGATCTCGCAGGCGGCCGCCCGCCAGCGCGCCGGCCGTTGCGGCCGCGTCGAGGCCGGCATCTGCGTGCGCCTGTATTCCGAGGACGATTTCAATGCCCGCCCGGCGTTCACCGACCCGGAAATCCTGCGCTCCAACCTGGCGGCGGTGATCCTGCGCATGGCCTCGCTGCGCCTGGGCGACGTGGCGGCCTTCCCGTTCCTGGAGGCACCGTCGAGCCGCCTGATCGCCGACGGCTACCAGATCCTGCAGGAGCTGGGGGCGGTCACTGAGCGCAACGAGCTCACCGACATCGGCAAGGAACTGGCTCGTATCCCGGTCGACCCCAAGGTTGGCCGGATGCTGCTGGCGGCGCGTGAACACCACTGTGTACACGAGATGCTGATCCTGGTATCGGCCCTGTCGATCCAGGACCCGCGCGAGCGGCCGTTCGAGGCGCGCGAGGCGGCCGAGCGGGCGCAGGCGAAATTCGCCGACGACAAGTCGGACTTCCTGTCCTTCATCGCGCTGTGGGAGTTCTTCGACGACGCCTTGCGCCACAAGGAGTCGAACCGCAAGCTGATCGACCTGTGCCACCAGCACTTCCTGTCACACATCCGCATGCGCGAATGGCGCGAGCTGCACGGCCAGCTGGCGCAGATCGCCCGCGAAATCAACCTGGTGCCGAACACCGCACCGGCCACCTTCGAGCAGATCCACAAGGCGCTATTGACCGGTCTGGTCGGCAATATCGGCATGAAGTCGCTGGAAGGCGATGATTACCTCGGCGCGCGCGGCGTGCACTTCCACGTGTTCCCCGGCTCCGGCCTGCGCCGCGCCAAACCGAAATGGCTGGTCGCCGCCGAGCTGACCGAGACCAGCAAGCTCTACGCGCGCTGCGTTGCCAAGATCGACCCGGAATGGGTCGAGAAACTGGTGCCGCACCTGATCAAGTACCACTACTTCGACCCGCACTGGGAAAAGGCGCGCGGCGAAGTCGTCGCGAGCGAGCGCGTGACGCTGTACGGCCTGACCCTGGTGCCGCGCCGCCCGGTCAGCTACGGCCGCATCGACCCTACCGCCTCGCGCGAGCTGTTTATCCGCGGTGCACTGGTGGCCGGCGACTACAGCAGCAACGCACCGTTCTTCCAGCACAACCAGCGGCTGATCCGCGAGATCGAGCAGCTGGAACACAAGGCGCGCCGCCAGGACGTGCTGGTCGACGACGAGGTGCTGTACGGCTTCTACGACGCGCTGATCCCGGCCGAGGTGGTCGACGCGGCCAGCTTCGAGGTGTGGCGCAAGTCAGCCGAACAGGCCGAGGCCAAGCTGTTATGGCTGTCGCGTGACTATCTGATGCAGCACGCCGCCGAGAACATCACCGAGGACCAGTTCCCGGAATGGCTGGACACCCCGGACGGCCGACTGCGCCTGAAGTACCGCTTCGAACCGAACCACCCGCTCGACGGCGTGACCGTCGACGTGCCGCTGCCGATCCTGAACCGGCTGGAGCCGGCGCTGCTCGAGTGGCTGGTGCCGGGCATGATCCGTGACAAGCTGGCACTGATGATCAAGTCGCTGCCCAAGCAGATCCGCCGCACCTGCGTGCCGGTGCCGGACTTCGTCACCCGCTTCCTGTCGAGCAAGGTCGACCGCAGCAAGCCGATCGCCCCGCAGCTGGCGCACTTCATCCTGCGCGAAACCGGCGGCATCAAGGTCGACCCGGTGGAGCTGGCGCGCGCCGAGCTGCCGACGCACAGCCAGTTCAACATCCGCGTGATCGACGACGGCAAGCAGGAGCTGGGCATGGGCCGCGACCTGGTCGAGCTGCAGAAGCAGTTCGGCCAGGCGGCGCAACTGACCTTCCGTGACAGCTCGCTCGACTTCGAGCGCGACGACGTGAAGACCTGGGACTTCGGCGAACTACCGAAGAGCATCCAGTTCGCGCGCGGCCGCCAGCAGTTGACCGGCTACCCGGCGCTGACGCTGGAGGAAGACCGCGTCGCGATCCGCTTGTTCGACACCGAACTCGGTGCCGAACGTGCAATGCGCCGCGGCGTGGTACGGCTACTGCAGTTCCAGTTGAAGGAACAGATGAAGCAGCTCGGCAAGGGCCTGCCAGGCATGACCCAGATCGGCCTACAGCTGCGCGGTGTCGCCAATGTCGACGACCTGTTGGCCGACGCGATCGCGGCAATCTGCGACCGCGCCTTCATCGGCGACGACGAATTGCCGCGCAACGAGAAACAATTCAACGACCAGAAGACCCGCGCGCGCACCCGCCTGCCGGCGGTGACGCAGGCGGTGACCAGCTACCTCAACCAGATCGCCGGCGAATACCCGGCGCTGACCGCCAGGATCGCCAAGCACCGGCTCGGCAACGAGCTGAAGACCCAGCTCGATCAGCTGGTCTACAAGGGCTTCCTGGCCGCCACACCGTGGGAACAGCTGCCCAACCTGCCGCGCTACATGAAGGCGATGGGCCTGCGCATGGACAAACAGGTGACCAACCCGCAGCGCGACGGCCAGCGCGGCGCCGAGATCCGCGACCTGTGGAAGCAATGGGAAGCGCGTGTCACCGAGGAGAAGGACCGCGGCGAACCGTCGGCCGAGTTGATGGCGTTCCGCTGGATGATCGAGGAGCTGCGCGTTAGCCTGTTCGCGCAGGAACTGAAGACGCCGTATCCGGTCTCGATGAAACGGCTGCAGAAAGCGTGGAACGACCTGCCGCGCAATTTGACATAGATCGACTCAGGCCCAAATATACCAACGCAATGCCTACTGCCGGCTGAGCATGGAAGGGTTATCGTCACCCCTTCCATCTTGCCGACACTTGTCTGATAAGGAGCCCGCGTGCCAAACGACGAATTGCCTGCCCCGGCACCGGGGGCGGCCTCCCCTTTTCCCACGGAGTCCGGCGCCGGGATGGCGGCCGGGCCGAACGCCGTCGAGCCCCCTGCGCCACGCCTTCCTCCCTTGCAGGCCGACAATGCGCTGCAAGCGCTGGAACAGCAGATCCGCCGCACCGCGACGCTGCTGGAAAACCCTCGCCGCGACGGGGTGGTCTTCGTCAGCGGCGTAGAGCGCGTGGCCGGCGAGCTGATCGCTCTGGCCGATCGCCACCCGGACGGCCTGGTCGCCTCGCTGCTGCTGGTCCCATTCGGCGACTACGCGCCGGCGCACAGCGTGCACGTGGCCGCCCTCTGTGCCAAGTTGGCGCCACGGCTCGCCCTGTCCACTGAAGAGCGACACTGTCTCGTCTGCGCCGCGCTAACAATGAACGTGGCGATGGTCTCGCTGCAGAACATGCTGCACCACCAGGAGCACGCGCTGAGCGACGCACAGCACCAGCTGATGCGGGAGCACCCGTTGCTCGGCGTGACGCTGCTGCGCGAAGCCGGCGTCACCGACCTGCGCTGGCTTGCCATCGTCGCCAGTCACCACGAGGAACTGGACGGTAGCGGCTATCCTCAGGGTCTCCAGGGCGATGTGATCGACCCGCTGGCTCACATCCTGCACCTCGCCGACATCACCTGTGCCAAGCTAATGCCGCGCAGCTACCGACCGGCGCTGGTGCCGTCGGTGGCGCTCGGCCAGCTGTTCCGCAACGAGGATCATCACTACGAGCAGCGAGTGACCACCGCCATCATCAAGGAACTGGGCGTCTACCCGCCGGGCAGCTTCGTGCGCCTGATGAGCGGCGAGATCGCCGTGGTGGTGAAAACCCTGACACGAGCCACCACGCCGGACGTGATCACTGTGCGCGATGCCGACGGCCAACCCAGCCGTTCACCGCAGCATCGCGACACCACCCAGCCCAGCTACCTGATCGAGCAGGCGGTCAGCCCGCACGCAGCCAATCTGCGCCCCGGCGCGCTGGCGCGGCTCTGGCCGGTCTAGCCCGTACGACCAGCCTTCATCATGCAACAGGCCCCGACAAATGCCGGGGCCTGTTTCTTTGCCTCCCGAGCCAGGCTCAACCGCCCGACTCAGCGTCGTAGCGCTCACGCGACGCCCTGATCAGCGGCTGGTTGGCGGTCGCCCAGTCGGCCAGCACATCGAGCGGCCGACACAGCGAATGCCCGAGATCGGTCAGCGCGTATTCCACCTGCGGTGGCGTGGTCGGCATCACCGTACGCGACACCAGTCCGTCGCGCTCCAGGTGGCGCAGCGTCACCGTCAACATGCGCTGAGAAATGCCCTCGATGCGCCTTTTGAGCTCATTGAAGCGGGTCGGCCCCTCTGCCAGATTGGTCACCACCAGCACGCTCCACGCATCGCCAACCCGGTCGAGCACATCACGAATCGGACATTTGAATTCCTGCAGTGCGGACGGGCGCCCCCGCCCCGTTTCGCCGGTTTGACTACGGCTGTCGGTTACGTCCATGTGCCTTGCTTCCTCAAAAGTGCCTTCTTGCGCCAAAGTTCTAAAAAATTATACTGGTTACTTTCGATAACCACTACACCGATCGGCCACAGTGGATTGAACCATCATAAATGGCCCGCCCAAGTCGACGGGCCCGACCCCAAAGAAGAGGACTCACCATGAAGATCGCCATCATCGGCGTGACCGGCCGCGCCGGTTCGCGCATCGCTGCAGAAGCACTGAGCCGCGGCCATCAGGTCACCGGCATCGTCCGCCACCCAGAACAAGCAGGCACCCCGGCTGGTGTGTCGCTCGTCAAGGCCGACGCGGCCGACCCGGTACAGCTGGTCGAAGCGCTGCGAGGTCACGACGCGGTGATCAGCTCCGCACGCTTCCAGACCGTCAAGGCCGCCCCGCTGTTGGCCGCTCTGAAAGCCGCCGAGGTTCCGCGCCTACTGGTGGTCGGCGGTGCCGCCAGCCTGGAAGTGGAGCTGGGCGCCATCCTGCTCGACAGCCCGGGCTTCCCGGCCGAATACCGGGTCGAAGCCGAGCCTGGCAAGCAGTTCCTCGACGACCTGCGTGGCGAAACCGACATCGACTGGACCTTCCTGTCGCCGTCGGCGCTGTTCGCACCGGGCGAGCGTACCGCCCAGTTCCGGTTGGGCAAAGATCAGTTGCTCTGCGACACCCAAGGCAAGAGCCACATCTCGATGGAAGACTACGCGATCGCGATGATTGACGAGCTGGAGCACCCGCAGCATAGCCGCCAGCGTTTTACCGTCGGCTACTGAGCATAGCGACCCCGGGGGCCGGCGTTCGGCTCCCCAACAAAAGCACAGGGCATCGCTTTTTAGCGATGCCCTTTGTCATTCCAGCCCCCGGCTCAGCCGAACACCACCACCGGCTACCCGTCCGGGCCGAACAGGTGCGCATCCTGGATGCTGCAACCATCGCGTGCACCAGCAACACCGTCTGCAGACCACCGAACAGCATTCGCCACTGCCCCAGTCGTCACTCGTTTCTGTGCTGAAACGACCCGCTTTGCCATCGGGGCGACCGAGACCAAGAGTTCATATTCTCGCCAATGCAAGAACGCCCGCGACGCAACACGCTTACTTAGAACCTGTTCACTATCTCGGGCGTAGCCGCGGCAATAGTGAGATGCGAAGCAAGAGATACCCCGGTGACATGAGCCGTGAGCGGTTCGAGCAAATCGAGCCACTGCTGGAACAGGCACACAGGAATACCAAGCCCCGGACGGTAGATTTGAATGAAGTGTGGTGCGCCGTACTGTATCTGTTGCCTACCGGCTGCCAATGGCGGGCACTGCCCAGTGACTTTCCCAAGTGGCGTACGATGTATTCGTACTTTGCCAAATGGAGCGAGCCCGACAGTCAGGGCGTGAGCCTGCTTGAGCAGGCGCTCAAAAAATCAGGTTGGCGTGGCCCGAACCAGACTGGGACGCAACGCCTGCAGCACATTCTTGATCGCGGACGCACAGAGTGTGAAGAACTCGGATACGGCGGGCTCCAAGGGTTATGACGCAGGCAAGAAGATTTCAAGCATCAAGCGTCACACTGTCGTGAACACTCGGGGACTGCCGCACGCTGTGGCAATGACCACAGCCGAAGTCACTGATCGCAAAGGGGCGTGGCTGACACTTGAGCGTTGCAGGCCGGCCTTGCAGCAAGTGCAAAGCCTATTGGCAGATAGCGGCTACGTGGGTGAGTCGTTCGCGCAGGGCATATGAGATATGCTGGGTAAGCAGGTTACTGTGCTGATTGCCCGGCGCAGCGAACTGCACGCTTTCAAGTCATGCCTCAGCGTTGGATCGTTGAGCGTCGTTTTGCCTGGTTAGAGAAAAACAGAAGGCGGTGGAAAAACTGCGAGCGCTGACTCAATACCCGCTTGCAGTTCGTCCATCTGGCCTTTTTGGCTCTGCTGCGCAGGAGGTCGTGAACAGGCTCTAACAACGACCCGATTAAGCGTTCACATCTGTTATCGCCGCATGGACTCGTCGCCTTCCCCAAGCTCAGCCCTCATTCGCTCCAGTTCTTGCAGTCGCTCGTGGATGTCGCCCCAGTGGCGGGTATTCACCGCGGCAATCAGTGCATCCACTAGCATCAAGAGCGGTGTGTTGGTATCCCACCCGGCCGGTCCGGCGGTATGTGCGGCCAGTGTGTATCGGGCGCAGCGCGATACCGGCGACAGCCACTGGTCGGTGAACAGCACCACTTGCACCTTTCGCTGCGCCGCCATCTCAGCCATACGCTGCGCATCTTGCCAGTAACGGCGGATATCGAACACCACCAGCACGTCGTGCTTCCCCATGTCCACCAAGTTGTCTGCCCAGCTGGTCGGCAAGGGCCGCAACAATGTCACCTGCGAGCGCACTACCTTCAGGTGATGAGCGAGGTAGGCCGCTAGCGGCTCGGTAAGCCGGCCACCCAGCAGCCAGACTCGGCGCTTGGGATCGGCCAGCAGTTCCACCGCGCCATCGAATTCCGCCTGGCTGACGTTGGCCACGGTCTGCTGCATCAACTCGGTCTGCCGGCGCACGAAATCAGCCAGAAAATCTGTGCCCTCCGCCGCCATGCCGACCTCACGCCGCACTAATGGTGATTGCAGGCGAGCCTCCAGCTCCCCGCGCAGTGCGGCCTGGAAGGCGGTATAGCTGTCAAAGCCCAACTTGCTCACTAGTCGCAGCACGGTGGGACCGCTCACCTCCACCCTAGCCGCCAGCTGGGCAATGGTTTCCAGTCCCGCTACCGGATAGTTGGCCAGCAGCACGCGCGAGATCTTACGCTCGGTGGGCGTGAGTTTATCCATTTCCGATCGCAGCAATTCTGCAACAGAGCAGTTTTGTCTCATCAGCAGTTCTCTTTTCCAGCATTGGCGGTACTTGCCAACAGTTTGGCCGATAGCCGCTCCGGCGACAACGAAATTTTTATTACATTTACGCACTTGCAATAACGATTTCTAACGTTTACTACTATGCACAGAGGGCAGAAAAACCGCCCCGAACATCGACAAAGCAGAGAGGTAGACATGGAAGCACACAAAGTAAGGACCGCAGATGATCTGCGCACGCTCATTCAGGAGCGCAACCTCAAGCAGATCAAGGTCGGGCTGTACGATATTGATGGTGTCATGGCTGGCAAGTATATGTCGCACGACAAGTTCCTGTCCGCACTCGATGGCGGCTTTGGCTTCTGTGACGTGGTGTTTGGCTGGGATGTGGGTGACAAGTTGTACGACAACACCAAGCTTACCGGCTGGCAGCGCGGCTATGCCGATGCCCAGGTGCGCATCATTCCGGAAAGCTGTCGCGAGCTGCCGCTGGAAGACAACATGATCCTGGTGCAGGGCGAGGTGGTCGGCCGACTGGAAGGCCTCTGCCCGCGCGGCCTGCTGCGCCGAGTCGTCGAGCGCGCCGGTAGCATGGGCTTCGAGCCGATGGCCGGCATCGAATACGAATTCCTGGTGGCCGATGAAAGCAATAGTGCGCTGCTGGACCGTAGTTACCAGGACATCAAGCCGCTGGGACACGGTGCCTTTGGCTACTCGGTGCTGCGCAACTCGGTGAATACCGAGTTTTACCAAGGCCTGATGCAGTTGTGCGAGGCGATGAACATGCCGCTGGAAGGCTTCCACGAGGAAACCGGCCCGGGACAGCTGGAAGCCGCGCTGGGTGTGGACAAGGCACTCCAGGCCGCCGACAACGCCGCACTGTTCAAGACCTTCGCCAAAGTATTGGCGCAGAAACAGGGCCGTACCTGCAGCTTCATGGCCAAGTGGCACCAGGACTACTCAGGCCAAGGCGGCCACATCCACATCTCGCTGAAGAACCGTGCTGGCGACAACGCCTTCTACGATCCGAGCCAGCCCGGCAACATCAGCCGCACCATGCGTCACTTCATCGGCGGCATGCAGGCGCTGATGCCGCAGATCGCCTGCATGGCGGCGCCCACCATCAACAGCTTCCGTCGCCTGGTTCCTGGCTACTGGGCCCCCACCTCCGCGCTGTGGGGTATCGACAACCGCACCGTATCGCTGCGTGCCATCCCGGGCAGCAACAAGTCGCAGCGCGTGGAATATCGCCTGCCGGGCGCCGACAGCAACCCCTACCTGGCCTTGGCCAGCGCACTGGCAGCCGGCCTGTACGGCATCGAGCACGAGATCGAGCCGGATGCCCCGATCACCGGCAACGGCTACCTGCTGGATGCACCGCCGGAGCGCCGCCTGCCGCGCTCGCTATGGGAGGCCGCGCAGCAACTCAAGCATTCCGCCGTGGCACGCGACTGGCTGGGTGACGATTTCGTCGAGCACTTTGCAGCCACCCGCGAATGGGAGGAACGCGAGTTCCAGCGTCACGTAACCGATTGGGAATTGAACCGCTACTTCGAGATCATCTGACATGAGCCAACACTTTTCCGTTATCTCCCCTGTAGACGGCAGTGAGCTGCTGCAACGACCCTACCACGACGCCGCTGCGGTACGCGCCACCCTGGATGCGGCCAGCCTTGCCCGCAAGAGCTGGCGTCAGGTCAGCCTGACCGAACGCAAGCTGATGGTTGGCCGCGCAGTGGATGAGCTGGTGGCGCGCAGAGAGCGCATCGCTGAGGCCATCACCCGCCAGATCGGCCGCCCAATCAGTCAATCGCCGGGTGAAGTGCGCGGTCTGGAAGAGCGTGCCCGTACCATGATCGAACTTGCCGAGGAAGGCCTGGCCGACGTGCGTCCAGCCCCCAAGGCCGGCTTCGAGCGCTTCCTGCGCCGCGAGCCGCTGGGCACCGTGCTGGTGCTGGCACCGTGGAATTTCCCCTTCCTCACGGCCATCAACACCATCGTGCCGGCGCTGGTGGCCGGCAACACGGTGATCCTGAAGCACTCCAGCCAGACCCCTCTCGTGGCCGAACTGTTCGACGAGGCATTCAAGGCTGCCGGCCTGCCGGCCGGCGTGTTCCAGATCCTGCACCTGGATCACGCCGCCACTCTGCAGCTGGTCGCCAGCGAAGGCATCGACTTTGTCGCCTTTACCGGCTCGGTGGAAGGCGGCCGCACCGTGCAGCGCGCCGCTGCCGACCGCTTCATCGGCCTAGGTCTAGAGCTGGGCGGCAAGGACCCTGCCTATGTACGCGAGGACGCCGACCTGGCCTCTGCCATCGAAAACCTGGTGGACGGCGCCTTCTTCAACTCTGGTCAGTCCTGCTGCGGCATCGAGCGCATCTACGTGCACCGCCGCCACTACGACGACTTTGTTGCCGGTTTCGTCGAGCTGACCAAGACCTATCGCTTTGGCAGCCCACTAGATGCCAACACTAACCTGGGGCCGATGGTGCGCGCCAGTGCCGCCGCCTTCGTGCGCCAGCAAACGGCAGAAGCCATCGCCCAGGGCGCACAGGCGCTGATTCCGGCCGGCCACTTTGTCGCCGATGCCCCGGGCACCGCCTATCTGGCTCCACAGGTGCTAGTGAACGTGCACCACGGCATGCGAGTGATGAGCGAGGAAAGCTTCGGCCCGGTGATCGGCATCATGCCGGTAGATGGCGACGAGCAAGCGCTGCAGCTGATGAATGACAGCCGCTACGGCCTGACCGCCTCAATCTGGACTGCTGACCGCGATGCCGCCATCCGCTTAGGAGAACGACTGGAAACAGGCACCGTGTTTATGAACCGCTGCGACTACCTGGACCCGACCCTGGCCTGGACCGGGGTGAAGGACACCGGCCGCGGCATCTCGCTGTCGGTTCTGGGCTACAGCCAGCTTACCCGCATCAAATCCTTCCATCTGAAAGACTGACTAACGGCTTCCCCGCCGCCGCCCCCCTTTGTCGGCGGGGGCCATAGCTAAAGGACACGCACCATGCAATTGAAAGGCAACTGGAATTACCCTACTGCCATCCGTTTCGGCGCCGGTCGCGCTAGCGAACTACCGGCAATGTGCGCCGAGTTGGGTATCAAGCACCCTCTGTTGGTGACCGACTCCGGCCTCGCCAAACTGCCACTCATCGGCCGTCTGCTGGACTACCTGCAAAGTGCCGGCCTTTCCGCCGCCGTATTCAGTGACCTACGCCCCAACCCGGTTGGCCGCGACGTGGATGCCGGCGTCGCCGCGTACAAGGAGGGTGGTCACGACGGCGTGATCGCCGTCGGCGGCGGCAGCGCGCTAGACGTGGGCAAGGCCATTGCGCTAATGGTCGGTCAGGACCGCCCGCTGTGGGACTTCGAGGACGTGGGCGACAACTGGACCCGCGTCAACGTGGCTGGCGTGGCGCCCACCATCGCGGTACCCACCACCGCCGGTACCGGCTCCGAGGTGGGCCGCGCCTCGCTGATCATCGATGAAAATGGGCATCGCAAGGTGATCATCTTCCACCCGGCCATGCTGCCCAAACTGGTGCTGGCCGACCCGGAACTGACCTGCGGCCTGCCACGCCACCTCACCGCCGCCACCGGGATCGATGCCTTCGTGCACAATCTGGAAGCCTTCTGCTCACCGTTCTACCACCCGATTGCCCAGGGCGTAGCACTGGAAGGTATGCGTCTGGTGCACGACTGGCTGGAAGCAGCCTGCGACAACGGCAACAATGTGGAAGCACGCTCGCACATGCTGACCGCCTCCATCATGGGTGCCACCGCCTTCCAGAAGGGCTTGGGCGGCGTGCATGCGCTAGCTCACCCGATCGGCGCACACTTCGATACCCACCACGGCCTCGCCAACGCCATTCTGCTGCCTTATGTGCTGGTGAAGAATCGCCCGGCCATCGCGGAGCGCATCACCGCTGCCGCGCGCTACATCGGTCTCGCTGATGCCAGCTTCAACGGCTTCCTCAGCTGGATACTGCAGCTGCGCGCCAAGCTCGGCATCGCTCACACCCTGACGGAAATCGGCATCAGCATCAGCCAGGCCGAGATGATCGGCATCGCCGCCAAGCAGGACCCAAGCGACGGCGGCAACCCACTACCGCTGTCCGCCGACGACTATGCGGCCATCTTCCGTGCCGCCTGCGAGGGCAAGCTCCATGGCTAAACCCGTGATTGGTCTGACGACCTACCCGCCTGACCCCGACCACGGCCCGCACACGCCGGAACTCTACGTACAGGCGGTGGTGCGCGCTGGTGGTGCGCCGGTGCTGCTGCCGCACGTCGGCGCCGACATGGTGGATGCCTGGCTGGCGCGCCTGGACGGTGTGGTGCTGATCGGCGGCGGTGACATCGAGCCGGCGCGCTACGACGGTGGCGACCACCCCACCATCTACAACCTCAACCCTAAGCGCGACGACACCGAGCTGGCGCTGACCCGCGCGGTGCTGGCCAGCCGGCTGCCGACGCTGGCGATCTGCCGCGGCCTGCAACTGGTGAATACCGTGCTGGGCGGCACCCTGCACCTGCACCTGCCGGACGTGGTGGGCGATGGCATCCCTCATCGCGCGCCGCCGCGCGAGCCGGTGCCGCACGCGGTGCGGGTACAGCCCGGCAGCTGCCTCGCCGGCTTGCTGGGCGAGCACAGCGAATCGGCATCCTGGCATCACCAGGCGATAGACCAGCTGGGCGAAGGCCTGGTACCGGTGGCATGGGCGCCGGACGGGGTGATCGAGGCGGTGGAGCTGCAGGGCAACCCGCAGCTGACCGCGGTGCAGTGGCACCCGGAGATCACCGCGGCGAATGACGCGCGCCAGCAAGCACTGTTCGACCACTTGGTACACCTGGCCGCCGGCAACACGGCCTGACCCCCGCCAGCAACACCTCTACAGCCCTGCAGCCTCGCCCTGCCGTACCTTCCGTGACGGCAGGCAGGCCACGGGCTTGCCCGAGAGTGTTGCCGGCAGCTCCGCGCAGGAACGCAGTATTCGCGGCGGCCGTGTCGGGACAGCCACGGCTGCCGCTACTCGCCTGGCAGTCACAACCGGCGTCAGACCGGACAGGCAAAGCGGCGCAAGCCACCGTGCAAGTAGATTGCGATCAAAGGAGAAGTCATGGAGAAGCAAAAGGTCGTGCGAGAGCTGAAACCCAGCCTCAAGACCATTCATCTGTGGGGTATCGCTGTTGGTCTGGTGATTTCCGGGGAGTACTTTGGTTGGAGTTATGGCTGGGCCAGCGCTGGTACGCTGGGTTTTCTGGTGACCTCGCTGCTGATCGCCGCGATGTACACCACCTTTATCTTCAGCTACACAGAGCTGACAACGTCGATTCCGCATGCCGGCGGCCCGTTCGCCTATGCACGCCGGGCTTTCGGCCCGACTGGTGGCTTCATCGCTGGTGCTGCCACGCTGATCGAATTCGTGTTCGCCCCGCCCGCCATCGCACTGGCCATCGGCGCCTATCTGGGCGTGCAGTACCCAGGGCTAGACCCGAAAATAGCGGCCGTGGGGGCGTACATCGTGTTCATGGCGCTGAACATTCTGGGCGTGCAGCTGGCGGCTAACTTCGAGCTGTTTGTCACGGTGCTGGCCATCGGTGAGCTGCTGGTATTCATGGGAGTAGTCAGCCCCGGCTTCTCTATATCCAACTTCACCGCCAATGGCTGGGCTGGCGGCGATGTGCTAAACCACACCGCCATACTGGGCATCCTGGGTGCCATTCCGTTCGCCATCTGGTTCTTCCTTGCCATCGAAGGCGCAGCCATGGCAGCAGAAGAAGCAGAAGATCCCCGCCGTACCATCCCGAAAGCCTATATCGGCGGCATTCTCACCCTGACCGTACTGGCTATCGGCGTGATGATCTTTGCTGGGGGCGTGGGTGACTGGCGCAAGCTGGCTAACCTCAATGACCCGCTGCCGCAAGCGATGAAGATCGTGGTGGGCAACAACAGTAGCTGGATGCACATGCTGGTATGGATCGGCCTATTCGGCCTGATTGCCAGCTTCCACGGCATCATCATGGGCTACTCGCGCCAGATCTTCGCGTTGGCCCGTGCGGGCTACATGCCTGGCGTGCTTGCCCGAGTGCACCCGCGTTTCAAGACCCCGCACCTTGCCATCATTCTGGGTGGCATCATAGGCATCACTGCCATCTTTAGCGATGAGCTGGTGACCTTTGGCGGACAGACACTGACCGCCAACATCATCACCATGTCAGTGTTTGGCGCGCTGGTGATGTACATCATGTCCATGCTCAGCTTGTTCCGCCTGCGCCGCCGCGAGCCGAAGCTAGAGCGCCCGTTCCGTGCCCCGATCTACCCGCTGTTCCCGCTGATCGCGCTGGTGATCGCTGCAGTATCGCTGGTGACCATGGCCTGGCTGAATCCACTGGTATTCGCCGTGTTCGTGGTCGCCATGGCCGCTGGCTACGGATACTTTCTGTCCACCAAGCATCTGCGTGATGCAGCGCCAGAGGATGAAATGCTGGAGGGCACTGGCTCTCTCGAAGAGGTAACGCTGCAAACTTCTTTAGTCTCTACTGACGACTGAATCGTACTTGGTTTACTAGCCCCTAGATGGCTGCTTTCGGATGTGAAAGCAGTCATTTTTTTGTTATGGCGCATGGCTGAGATTGGTCGGAAACCATATATGCCAATGGTTGAGGAAGGTCAGGCTGCCATGCTGTCAAAGTATGAAGTAGGCGATGCAGGTTGCCAGCGATAAGAGCCGCTAACAAAACTTCTCTCATAAGCCGGAAGTGTCTACTGTTGTCGGGGCAGTCCAGAAACTGGCTGAGCGTGCGCTGGATGCACAGATTCCCCTCCCCATTGGGCATGGCCGGCATCCGCCCGCGACCGATCCCCGTGGTAACACACACAGGACATGGCGGTACGCGAGATTCAGGCTCATTTGCAGGAAATGTAGGGCGCCGGTGTCTCCAGCCTGATCTCGTTCGGTACCGACGCGGTAGCCGACAAGGTGAAAGCTTGGCCATCACGTCCGCTCGATACGAGCCTACCCCATCGTCTACCTCGACTGCATCCACACCAAGGTGCGTGAAGGCGCCGTGTGGGTAAAGGCAGTGTACTTGACGCTTGGCATCTACATAGCCGGCGAGAAGGCAATCCTCGGCCTGTGGATCCGCCCCAAATGGGGAGGCCAAATTCTGGTTGCAGGTAGTGACTGAGTGGCACAATCGCGGCTGCAGGACATCTTCGTCGCCTGCATGGATGGCCTGAAGGGCCTCCCCGAAGTCATCAGGGCGGTATTCCTGCAGACCAGTGTGCAGCTATGCGGAGATTCGCAATGCGTGGAAAATCGTCCAATATGTCGCCCCCTGCCCGTCCCACCCGTCATGGCAGTTAGCCGGGGGCTACAATATTGCAGCCGAAGGGCGGCCCGAACACAGCAAGGAACACAACGATGGGAATGCTGGTAGACGGACAATGGCAGGATGTGTGGTATGACACCGCCACCAGCGGCGGTCGCTTCGTGCGCAAAGAGGCAGCCTTCCGCCGCTGGGTGACCCCGGACGGAGCGCCCGGCCCGAGCGGCGACGGTGGCTTTGCCGCCGAACCCGGCCGCTACCACCTCTACGTCAGCCTAGCCTGCCCCTGGGCGCACCGCACGCTGATCATGCGCACGCTCAAGGGCTTGACATCGCTGGTCTCGGTGTCGGTGGTGCACTGGCTGATGCGCGAACAGGGCTGGACCTTCGCTGACGCCCCAGGTGTCATCCCCGATACGGTCAATGGTGCGCAGGTGCTGCATCAGGTCTATACGCGCGCCGACCCACACTACACCGGCCGTGTCACCGTACCGGTGCTGTGGGACAAGCAACGCGGCACCATCGTCAGCAACGAGTCGTCTGAAATCATCCGCATGTTCAACAGCGCGTTTGATAGGCTCGGCGCCACACCCGACGACTACTACCCACTCGCATTGCGCGAGGAAATCGACGCGATCAACGCCCGCGTGTACGACACGCTCAACAACGGCGTCTACAAGGCGGGCTTCGCCACCAGCCAGGCCGCCTACGAGGAGGCCGTCGTGCCGCTGTTCGACACGCTCGACTGGCTGGAGGGCCTGCTAGCGAGCCGCCGTTTTCTGGTCGGCGACCAGCTGACCGAAGCCGACATCCGGCTGTTCACCACGCTGGTACGCTTCGACGCCGTATACGTCGGCCACTTCAAGTGCAATCTGCGCCGGATTGTCGATTACCCGAACCTGTCCGCCTATACGCGCGACATCTATCAGTTACCGGGCATCGCCGATACGGTGAACATCGGCCATATCAAACGCCACTACTACGAGAGCCACCTCGCCCTTAACCCGGCCGGCATCGTCCCCACTGGCCCAGTGCTGGACTTCCTGGCCCCTCATCAGCGCGAGAGTCTCGCAGGCAAGCCTCGCGCCTGATACCACTCTAACGCCAGCCCCCATGTAAAAAGCCACGGCTAGCCGTAATGCCGTTCACTTAAGGAAAAAGCACCGCCCACCAAGGTGGAAAAACGGTGCTTTTTTGTTACTTCCAAGCGTTCTTCGAAGCTAAAATCCGGACTGAACGGCTTAAGTGAACGGCATTACGGCTAGCCGTGGCTTTTTACTATCTTCCGTCCGGAAACGTCAGTGCGCCTCACCAACCGCCGGCCCCTTCAACGCATCGGGCGGCATCGCCAGCGAGTGCACTACCGCCTGTGCCTCTTTGAACTCATCGCTGGCGACGAGTTTCTGCCAATCGACGACCTCTCCCTGACCCGCCATTCTCGCCAGGCGTTCGGCCAACTTCGGCTGTTTCGGCTTCTTCAGCTCGGCCAGTACCTGATCGGCTAGGTCCGGGCGGTTGCAGACCAGCGCCATGTCACAGCCGGCAGCAAATGCTGCCTCGGCGCGCTCGGTGATGCCACCAGCGCCAGCCGCGCCTTCCATGCACAAATCATCGGAAAAGATGACCCCGTCGAACTTCAGCTCACCGCGCAGGATTTCCTGCAACCAGCGGTGCGAGAAGCCGGCCGGCTGGCCGTCCACTTCCGGATAGACGACGTGAGCCGGCATCACCGAGGAGAGCCCAGCTTCGGCCAACTTGCCAAACGGCACCAGGTCATCGACACGCAGTTGGTCGAGCGTACGCGGGTCAACTGGAATCACGTGGTGGCTATCCCCCTCCACCCAGCCGTGGCCAGGGAAGTGTTTGCCGCAGGTACCCATGCCGCCACGCGCTAGCCCCTTCTGCAACGACTGGGCCAACTCGCTGACGATGTACGGATCGCGATGGAAGCTGCGGTTGCCGATCACCGCGCAACGCTCCCAGTCAAGGTCGAGCACCGGCGTGAACGACAAGTCGACACCGCAGGCGCGGAGTTCGGCAGCAAGCACATAGCCCACCGTCTCGGCCAAGCTCTTTGCCTGGTCCGGGCTCTCGGCCCAAATGTCGCCGAGGACGCGCATCGGCGGCAGACGGGTGAAGCCGTACAGGAAGCGCTGCACCCGGCCCCCCTCGTGGTCGGCAGCAATCAGCAGTGCAGGGCTGCGCAGCGCGTGGATCTCGGCGGTCAATGCGCGCAGCTGTTCAATATCCTGGAAATTGCGGCGGAACAGGATTACCCCGCCAACCAGCGGGTGGCGCAGGCGTTCTCGCTCCGCATCGGTCAGGGTAAAGCCATCGACGTCGACCATCAGCGGGCCGCGCGGCAGGTGCAGCGGAGTCGTCATGCGTAGAGTCCTTTGTTTCAATGCGGGCCGATCGGCGCGGCGCGCAGCAAGTCATGAATGAGCCTGGCTACCAAGCTGACCCCATGCCGGTATTGCCCGACACCGGGGTGGAATTTGTCGCTCGCCATCGTGTCCGGATCGGCAGCCCATTGCAGCGAGCAATAGCATGCGGCCGGAGCTGTGCCGCGCCCCCAGCCTGCAACGCGCGGTCGAGTCTGCGCGCGTACAGCCCCAGTTACCAGCGTAGCGGTTGCAGGGCCGCCGGTAGAATATGCAGCGACGGCAGGCCAGTGCAGACTAGCGCCCTCGCCCCGGTGCTCAAGCGCCTCGACCGTTGCCCACGTCGACCGCCGATGCGTCGCCAATCCGCGCAGCAGTTTCCCCTGTCTCGAAACTGCCCGCCCTTTGCGGGGAACGGCCGCCTCGGGCAACCGCGGGTTGGTGCGACACACCCGGCATGCCTGCATCAACAGTAGCGGACCGAACAGGATTTTCCCTACAGCCAAGAGTGGAATTCGTTCGGTAAAGCGGCTAGAGATGACGATTGATACACAAAATACCGTTGGCATTAAAACAGCGGCAATATGACACGATTGCCGCTGTCGTAGAAAGCACTTGGCTGCTAGGCAGTCTCGGCCACCACGAACGCCAGCGCATGCTCCACCTCGTCGCTGATCGACAGGTGAAGCTGGCCGACACCGTGCTCGGCCAGCCATTGCTGTAGTGGCGCGTCGAGTGTAAAGCCCGGCTTACCAAGTGCGTCCTTGGTCACCGCGATCGCAGTCAGCAGCACCGGGGCGCGGATGCCGGTGCCCAGCGCCTTGCCCAGTGCCTCCTTGGCAGCGAAACGCTTGGCGAGGAAGCGCGCCGGGTCAGCCACCTCCGCATAGTCGGCCAGCTCGGCCGGCGCCAGGATGCGCCGGGCCGCCGTGTCGCGGCCATGACGCTCGAGCAGCTGGCCGAAACGCACGATACGCGCCAGATCGGTACCGATACCGTAGATCATCACCGACTCAGCGCAACGCGTCGCGGCGACCTTCCAGCATCAGCTGCTTCATCTCGCGCACCGCTTGCGGGAAGCCGACGAATAATGCATGACTGACGATGGCGTGACCGATGTTCAGCTCGGCGATCTCGTTGATCGCGGCGATCGGCTGGACGTTGTGGTACGACAGGCCGTGACCGGCGTTGACCACGTGACCAATGTGCGAGCCAAACACCGCCGCCTCGGTAATGCGAACGAGCTCTGCTTCGCGCTCCGCGGCGCTGTGAGCGTCGGCATAGCGGCCGGTATGCAACTCGATCACGCCAGCACCGGCGTCTCGTGCCGCTTCGATCTGCGCACGGTCCGGGTCGATGAACAGCGAGACGCGGATGCCGGCGCCGCTAAGCACGCGCGTAAAGTCACGCACCTGATCGAAGTAGCGGATCACATCAAGGCCGCCCTCGGTGGTCAGCTCCTCGCGTTTTTCTGGCACCAGGCAGACGTCCTCAGGCTGCACCTTCAGCGCGTTGGCGAGCATCTCCTCGGTCAGCGCCATCTCCAGGTTCATGCGGGTCTTGATCACCTGCTTCATCGCCACGACGTCGTCGTCCTGAATGTGGCGACGGTCCTCGCGCAGATGCAGGGTGATCAGGTCAGCGCCGGCGGTCTCCGCTACCAGCGCGGCCTCGATCGGACTCGGGTAGCGGGTGCCGCGCGCTTGGCGCAGCGTAGCGACGTGGTCGATGTTGACGCCCAACAGAATCATGACAGGTTCCTTCGGTGTTACGCCGCCCGGCCGCGCGAGGCTGCGCGTCAGTCGGACAGGCCAGTGATCGTCTGCAGCAGCTCGCGGGTGGCAAGGCGGCAGTCGAATAATTGTTTGTCGAGCCACAGCCGGGTCAGTCGGCGTGCAGCACGGCGGGTGACTGGCTCGCTGAAGTCGTCGGCAGCCAGTGCCAGCAGCACTGCGCCGGGCACGATCTCGGATTCGGCCACCACGGTACGCCCGTTGAGCGGCTCGGGCAAGCCGTCGGCCTGACAGGCATAGCCCTGCTCGGGGTCGATGCGCTGGCCTAACGCATCGCGGTCGAAAGTCGGGGTGTAACCGAGCGAGGCCAGCAGCGCCAGCTCGAAGCGGCGCAGCACTGTGGGGAGCTCGTCGCCGGCGCCGAGCGCATGCACAGCGCGATCATAGGCGAAATACAGCTCGGGATACGGGTCGTCGCGGGCGGTCAGCTTCACCACCAGCTCGTTCAGGTAGAAACCCGACAGCAATGTCATGCCGGACAGCTGCGGCACCCCGCCCAGCCAGTCGGCCGAGTGCAGGGTACGCAGTTCAGTCTTGCCGAACCAGGCGAGCTCCAGCGGCGCGAACGGCATCAGCACACCGCGCAGCGTCGACTGCGGGCGACGTGCGCTACGTGCCACCAGCGTCAGGCGGCCGTAGTCACGCGTCAACACCTCGATCAGCAGACTGGTTTCACGCCACGGCTGCGACATCAGCACATAGCCCGGCTGGCGGTCGATCTTACCCGGTTGGCTCATCGGAGGATGGGAAGTGGTGGCGGAATGAAGAGTCGGGCGGCTCGGCCAGCCTTGCTAGCGCGCGGCTGGCCAAATCGGCTCAGCTAAGCCCGAACTCCTTGAGGAAGCGCACATCGTCGGCCCAGCCAGACTTGACCTTCGCCCAGACCTTGAGGAACACCTTGCGCTCAAACATCTGTTCCATGTCGAGGCGCGCCTCGGTGGAGATCTTCTTCAGCTTCTCGCCACCCTTGCCGATCAGGATGCCTTTCTGGCTGTCGCGGTCGACCAGCACCGCGATATGGATGCGGTACATCTCTCCTTCGGTTTCCCACAGCTCGACCTCGACGGTCATCGCGTACGGCAGCTCTTCGCCGAGGTAGCGGAACAGTTTCTCGCGCACGATCTCGGTGGCGAGGAAGCGTTCGCTCTTGTCGGTAATCATGTCGTCCGGATAGAGCGGCAGCGATTCCGGCAGGTGCGGGCGCACCTTGTCGAGCAGATCGGCCAGGCGATGACCGTGTTTGGCGCTGACCACCTCTACATCGGCGAATTCGAACTCAGCGCGGCACTCCTCGATGAAGTCGGCCAGTTCCTGCTTGTCCTTGACCTTGTCAACCTTGTTGACGACCAGGATCACCGGACGGTGCTTCGGCAACAGCGCGATCACCTCGCGGTCGGCACCGGTCAGGCGCTTGGCCTCCAGCACGAACAGCACGCAATCGACGTCGGACAGCGTGTCCTTGACGCTCTGGTTGAGCACGTCGTTCAACGCGTTGCGGTGAAAGGTCTGGAAGCCCGGCGTGTCGACGAAGATGAACTGCGCGGCCTCTTCGGTGTGGATGCCATTGACGCGGTGACGGGTGGTCTGCGCCTTCTTCGAGGTGATGCTGACCTTCTGGCCGATCAGGTGGTTCATCAGCGTCGACTTGCCGACGTTCGGCCGGCCGACAATCGCGACGAAGCCACAGTGGTAGTTCATGTCCATCATTTCTTGCCTTGCGGATAGCGGGCGGCCAAGCGCTCGAGCGCCACCTCCGCCGCCTGCTGTTCAGCGGCGCGGCGGCTGCCGCCCTCGCCGGTGGTTTCAATAGCGAGCTCGCCCAGGTCGCACTCGACCTTGAACCATTGCTCGTGGGCCTCGCCAGTCTGCGCGAGGATGCGGTATTTCGGCAGCGCCAAGTGGCGCGCCTGCAGCGCCTCCTGCAACCGGGTCTTGGCGTCTTTGGCCTGTTTGGTCAGATCGATGGTGGCGATCCGCTCGGCGAACAGGCGGCGCACCACCTGCTCGGCCCGGGCAAAATCGGCATCGAAGCTGACGGCGGCGAAAGTTGCCTCGAGCGCGTCGGCCAGAATGGATGGACGGTTGAAGCCGCCGCTCTTCAGCTCACCCTCGCCGAGGAACAAGTCATCGCCTAGCTTCAACTGCTGTGCGATCTCGGCCAGCGTGTTCTGG
Organism: Crenobacter oryzisoli; assembly: GCF_030385785.1. GTDB lineage: Bacteria > Pseudomonadota > Gammaproteobacteria > Burkholderiales > Chromobacteriaceae > Crenobacter_A > Crenobacter_A oryzisoli. The sequence goes on along the minus strand of NZ_JAUEDK010000046.1, from coordinate 9,480 downwards.
TTGACTAGGTTAGCACGCAGCCGCGACAGCTCACCTTCGGTCAACTTCGGAAAAGCGTCGTACAGCATCCGCGCCACGGTGTAGTTGAGAATGCTATCGCCGACGAACTCGAAGCGCTCGTTATTGGGTGAGCCGAAGCTACGGTGCGTCAGCGCCTGCCGCAGCAAATCCGGCTGACCAAATGAATAATCCAGCGCCATCTGCAGGCGCTGGAATCGGTTGGAGTCTTTCACGGGTATACGATGTACTAGCGGTTAGCCGGTGGACAGGCGCCCACCGGCGGCAGGGTTTGCAGCATCAGGCAGTGAAGTGCTTGACCAGCGCACCCAGTACAATGCCCACCACCATCAGCAACGCCATCAGCTGAATAATGGTCAGGCCCGTCTGGCGTCTAACGGTAATTACATTCATTTCCATGTCAGTACTCTCTCAGTGGATTCGGGTGCCGATACGCGAAAAGTCGCTGAAGTTCATCCAGATCAGGAAGGCCTTACCGACCATCAGTCTGTCGTCGACGAAGCCCCAGTAACGGCCGTCCAGGCTATTGTCGCGGTTGTCGCCCATCATGAAGTAGTGACCAGCCGGCACCTTGCAGGTGAATCCGCTGTCATCATAGCTGCAGTTGTCTCGGTACGGGAAATCCTGCACCTGGCCAAGCGCCACCGGCGGAAACTCCGGAATATCCAGCGTCTTGTAACTCTTGCCGTTCACAGTTTCCAAGAACTGCTTATTGTGGATCATCGCCAGACCGCGCTCCAGGTAGTCGTACGTGCCATCTTCGACAGTCTGCACCGGCTTGCCGTTCACCGTCAGGCGCTTGTTGTGGTACTCGACCGTATCGCCGGCGAGCCCGACCACGCGCTTGATGTAGTTGACCTTCGGATTCGGCGGGAAATTAAACACCACCACATCGCCGCGTTTCACCGGATCCATCGGCACCACGACGCTGTTGAGTACCGGCACGCGGATGCCGTAGGTGAACTTATTGACCAGGATGAAATCACCGACCACCAGGCCCGGACGCATTGAACTGGACGGAATCTGGAACGGTTCGACCAGAAAGGAGCGCAGCAGGAACACCACCAGAATCACCGGGAAGAAGCCGCGCGAGTAGTCGACAAAGTGTCCGGCTTCGCGGCCTTCGGCGGCGCGCTTTCTGGCCAACATGAACTTATCGAGCGCCCAGACGACACCGGTGATTACCACGAACAGCAACATCACCGCGGTGAAGCTCATCAGGTCGGACAGCACCACGAAGCCGCCGATCACCAGCGCGAGATAACCCCACTGGATCGACGCCGGATAATCCTTGGCACCTGGCTGCTTCTTGCCGCCGAGCATGATCAGCACCAGGCCGATCACTGCCGCAGCCACCCCTACCCAGAACAGATTCCCGCCCACTTATTTGTCTCCCACTTGAAGAATGGCCAGGAAGGCGGTCTGCGGAATCTCCACGTTGCCGACCTGTTTCATGCGCTTCTTACCGGCTTTCTGCTTCTCGAGCAGCTTTTTCTTACGGGTAATGTCGCCGCCATAGCACTTGGCCAGCACGTTCTTGCGCAGCGCCTTGATGGTTTCGCGCGCGATGATCTGGCTGCCGATGGCCGCCTGCACCGCGATGTCGAACATCTGGCGCGGGATCAGCTCGCGCATCTTCGCCGCCAGCGCACGGCCGCGGTACACCGAAGTCTGGCGGTGCACGATCAAGCTCAAGGCATCGACCTTCTCGCTGTTCACCAGGATGTCGAGCTTGACCAGATCAGCGGCTTGGAATTCCTTGAACTCGTAGTCGAGCGAGGCGTAGCCGCGGCTGGTGGACTTCAGCTTGTCGAAGAAGTCCATCACCACTTCGTTCATCGGCAGGTCGTAGGTCAGCATCACCTGGCGGCCCATGTACTGCATATTGCGCTGCACGCCGCGCTTCTGGTTGCACAGCGTCATTACCGCGCCGACGAACTCCTGCGGCACCAGGATGGTCGAGGTGATGATCGGTTCACGGATCTCGTCAATCTTCGACAGGTCCGGCAGCTTGGATGGGTTCTCCACCTCGAGCAGCGTACCGTCCTTCATCAGCACCTCGTACACCACCGTCGGCGCGGTAGTGATCAGGTCCATGTCGAACTCGCGCTCCAGGCGCTCCTGCACGATCTCCAAGTGCAAGAGGCCGAGGAAGCCGCAGCGGAAGCCGAAGCCCAGCGCCTGCGACACTTCCGGCTCGAACTTCAGCGCCGCGTCGTTCAGTTGCAGCTTTTCCAGCGCGTCGCGCAGCGACTCGTAGTCGTGCGACTCCACCGGATACAGACCGGCGAATACCTGCGACTGCACTTCCTTGAAGCCCGGCAGCGGCTCGTCAGCCGGCTTGGCCGCGAGCGTGATGGTATCGCCCACCTTGGCCGATTTCAGTTCCTTGATACCGGCGATCACGAAACCCACTTCACCGGCGTTCAGGCTGTCGCGCTGCACCGACTTCGGGGTGAACACGCCAACCTGTTCGCACAGGTGCTCGGCACCGGTGGCCATGAACTTGATCTTGTCCTTGGGCTTGAGGCTGCCGTCGATCACGCGCACCAGCATCACCACGCCGACGTAATTGTCGAACCAGGAGTCAACGATCAGCGCCTTGAGCGGGCCGTCCGGGTTGCCCTTCGGTGGCGGGATCTTCGCAATCACGGTCTCGAGGATGTCCTCGATGCCGATGCCGGACTTGGCCGAGGCGCGCACCGCGTCGGTCGCCTCGATGCCGATGATGTCCTCGATCTCCTGCGACACGCGCTCGGGCTCGGCCGCAGGCAGGTCGATCTTGTTAAGCACCGGCACCACTTCCACGCCCAGCTCGATGGCGGTGTAGCAGTTGGCCACGGTCTGTGCCTCGACGCCCTGCGAGGCGTCCACCACCAGGAGCGCGCCCTCGCAGGCGGACAGCGAACGCGACACTTCGTAGCTGAAGTCGACGTGTCCCGGGGTGTCGATCAGGTTCAGGTTGTAGACTTGGCCGTCGCGTGCCTTGTACTGCAGCGCCGCGGTCTGCGCCTTGATGGTGATGCCGCGCTCTTTCTCGATATCCATCGAGTCGAGCACCTGCGCGCTCATTTCACGCAGTTCGAGCCCGCCGCAGAATTGAATAAAGCGGTCGGCCAGCGTCGATTTGCCGTGGTCGATATGAGCGATGATCGAGAAATTGCGAATGTGGTTCATGCAGTCACACAAAAGTTAAGGGCACGCAGACGTGCCCTCATGTTCGTTAATGGCGGGAATTTTAACGGATTTCACCAAGATGTGCAGCCAGGCTGTCGGCGTTCAGATGCCAGTGGCAGATTTCGGTCTCGCCATCCATCAACACCGGCACCAGCTCGTTGAAACGCGCCTCCAATACCGGATCGCTGTCCACGTCGATCACATCGATGTCGAAGCCGAACCGCGCCTGCCACGGCGCGAGCTCGGCCAACATCTGGTGACAGAGGCTGCAGTACTCGCGAAAGTACAGCGTCAGCCTCACGTGCTCTCCCCGACCGGCAGCGCCACGAACAGCGTCGCCCCTTGGCGCAGCACCTGCAGCGCAACCGAGCTACCCTTCTTGGCGCTGTTGATCTCGTTGAACAGCTGCTTGGCACTGGCGAGCTGTTGGCTACCGATGCCGACGATCACGTCGCCGGCCAAGATGCCGGCGCGCTGTGCCGCCTGGTTAGCGCGCTGCACCAGCAGACCAAATGGCACACCGGCTTGGCGTAACTGCTGCGCCGACAGTTCACTGACCACTAGGCCGACCTGACTCATCGTCTGCGCAGCCGGTTCTGCCGCCTTCGGCTTGTTGGCCTCCCGCTCTGCCACGTGCGGGTCACTGTCCTTCAGCTCTGCAGCGACCACGGTGATGTTACGGCTGGCACGGTTGCGCCACACTTCCAGCGTCACCGGCTTGCCCGGCGAGATCGCGCCGATCGCGCGCTGCAGATCGCCGCCGGACTGGATTGCCTGCCCGTCGACTTTCAGCAGGATATCGCCCGGCTTCAGGCCGGCCTTGTCGGCGGGCGCACCGTGCTCGACATTGGTGACTAGGGCTCCGTTCGCCCGGGGCAGGCCGAAGGAGGAAGCCAGCGCCTTGCTGACTTCCTGGGTGGTCACGCCGATGCGACCACGACTGACCTTGCCCTTGGTCTTGAGCTGATCGGCCACGTTCATCGCTACATCGATCGGAATGGCGAACGAGATGCCCATGAAGCCGCCAGAGCGGCTGTAGATCTGTGAATTGATGCCGACCACCTCGCCGTTCATATTGAACAGCGGACCGCCCGAGTTGCCAGGGTTGACTGCAGCATCGGTCTGGATGAACGGCACATAGTTCTCGTCCGGAAGCTGGCGGCCCTTGGCCGACACGATGCCGGCAGTCACCGAGTTATCAAAACCGAACGGCGAGCCGATCGCCACCACCCACTCGCCCACTTTCAACGCCTTGTCGTCGCCGACTTTTATCACCGGCAAGTCACCAGCGCCGTCGATCTTCAACAGCGCCACGTCAGTACGAGCGTCCGAGCCGATCAGCTTGGCCTTGAATTCGCGCTTGTCGGTCAGCGTGACTGTGATCTCGTCGGCCTTGGCGACCACGTGCGAGTTGGTCAGCACATAGCCCTCTTTGGAGATAAGGAAGCCCGAGCCGAGCGAGGTCGCCTGGAATTCGCGCTGCTGGCGCGGCGCGAAACGGCGGAAGAATTCGAAGAACGGATCGCCGGCCATCCCGTCGGGCACTTCAGCGACCGATTCGCGCACAGTCTGCTTGGTACTGATATTGACGACGGCACGCCCTTCGTCCTGCACCAACTGAGTGAAATCGGGAAGGTTGGCAACCGCCGCCGTGGCCATCTGCGGGCCAAGTGCGACGGTAGACGCCAGAACAGCGGTTACGATCAGCTTTTTGATCGGCATGGTCTCTCCGAAATTAAGGCAAGGGCATCAACACGCTCGGTGATCACCGGCTGGAACAAGGGGCGTTGGCCAAATCCACGCGAAACGCGCCGCACCGCGACCAGCGCGGCGGCAAAACCGGCAAGACCGGCGAGCACCGACACGGTCTCGCTCGCCAGCGCGCCTGCGGCAGCGCCAACAAACAGACCGATAAGCGGCACAAGATACATCAGCAGCGCGCTGTGCAACATACCACGCTCGGGGACGGATACGGTTACCCAGTCGCCAACTGCAGCATCAAGCGGGTTCTTTACACGAAACGCCGGGCCGTTGGGGCTGAACATCCTGGCTATCGCGAGCGAGCGACAGCCATGCACTGGGTCGCACTGCCCGCATGGAGTGTGCGGACGCGGTTCGACCCAGGCATGGCCGGATTCCAGCCGTATCACGCGCGCCTGGGTTTCGATCATTTCAGGCTAACCTTGATCGAACGCAGCAGGCTAGCCAGGCTTTGCTCGGGCAGGTCGCCGACCAGTGTCAGCTGCATGTTGTCAACGCTGTGCGACGCGATGGACAGCGCCCCCTGTACCACGTTGGCACGATCGGGACGAGGGTCGCCCGACTGTGGCTCGACGAACAGCGACAGCATCACCAGCCCGTCGGTATACATCAGGTGGCGGGCCTTGTCGCCACTGGGCATGGTTCGCTCGACTGCGCGCAACAGCTTAAAGCCCGGCGGCAAACCGGTGACGTCGACCGACGTCACGACCGGCGGCACCGTGGAGGGGGCCGGAGACTGAGCACCGCCGCGCTGGGTGTAGCTGAGCTTGTAGTGCGACTTGTATACCGAACGATCCTTCGGCGCCGTCAGCTCCACATCGGTGAAGGTGTACTGTTCGGCTACCTCATTGCTGCGCGGTAGCAGCATCACCGCCTTCAGCGGCATGCCGGTCACACTATCGAGGCAGAAGCGCTGGTTATAACGCAGACCATCATTCGGCTTGAGCAGATACCAGTCACAGTCGTGACGCGCCACCCGGTCGCTGCCGAGCCGCTTGACCGTATACGACGCGGCCAAGCCGTCGACGTTGTCCGGCAACACGGCAGGAAACAGTCGCACTGCACTGTAGCGCGCCGCCGTCAGCGCGCGCGCGTCCGGCGCGAAATAGGTGACATCGTTGCCTTGGCGCAGGATCTCGCGCGGCAGGCCGTCAAGCGACTCGCGCCGCTCGGTCAGCTGATTGTCAACCACGCCACGGTAGACCTGAAAGGTTTCCAGCGCACCGCTCATCTGGTGCAAATAGGTACCGTTGAGCGGTTGCTGCCGTCCGGCCTGCGCAGCCTTGCGCAACGGCTGCCAGTCATCGCCGGCATGCGCGACCAGGGAGACGCCGAGCAGCACGCCACCCGTGATACAGCAAATACGATGCATCAGTTGCGACCTCCGCTACCCAAGGCGACGCGCATCACGTTAGGGTCGGAGTACATTTCCTGATGAGCCATCAGATAGGGATCGTCGCGGCCCGGCTGCACGCGTTGCACGTCTACCGGCGTATTGGCGGCCACCAATTCGGCGTGTGGCGCCCCCGCACTGCCCAGTTGCTGCCATGCCACCACCGCGGCGAAAGTGACGCTGGCGGCCAGCGCGGCGGCGCCGAGCTGGCGCGCGCGAGCTTGTCCAAACCAGCGGCGCGGCGCCAGCACGGTCGGCTCGTCGGTCAGTCGTTCTGCCACCTGTTGACGGACATTCACCGACAGGATCGTATTGGCCCGCATCGCGTCCCCGATCATGTGATAACTGTCCCATAGCTCTTTCAGCGACTCGTCGCTACCGAGCGCTGTGACGACCTTGGCGGCCTCGTGTCCGTCGAGTTCGCCATCCATCAAAGCGGATACCGATTCCTTCATACCTACCACCTTCTGTTTTTCGCTGTGTCCAGCAACGGCCTGAGTTCTGCAGCAATGGCTTCTCGCGCGCGAAAAATCCGCGATCGAACGGTGCCGATCGGGCAATTCATCACGCTGGCTATCTCTTCGTAGCTTAAGCCGTCCATTTCCCGCAGGGTAATGGCAGTCCGCAGTTCCTCCGGCAACGCCTCAACAGCCGCGTTGACGGTTTGCAGGATCTGCTTGTTCATCAGCTCGGATTCGGGCGTATTCAGGTCGGGAACCTGCGACGTCATGTCGTAGGTCTCGCCGTCTTCGTCCGTTACCTCACTGCCCACTACCGGGCGGCGCCCGCTTGCGCTCAGAAAATTTTTGGCGGTGTTAATGCCAATCCTATACAGCCAGGTATAGAACGCACTTTCCCCTCGAAATGACGGCAATGCCCTATATGCCTTGATGAAGGCTTCCTGGGTCACGTCGTCGATGTCGGAGCCATCCCGAATGAACCGGGACAGCAAACGGCCGAGGCGGCGCTGATACTTAGCGACCAGCAAGTCGAAAGCTCTTTTTTCGCCTCGTTGCGCACGCTCCACCAACTGTTGATCGATATCCCGATCACTCATGTCGTTGTAATGCTCCCTGATGCGCCGGCCCTTAATTGTTGTGAGATCGCTGGGCGGGCACAGACTAGACCACACGGCCGGTGCCGAGTTCCCCCGCCGTCTGCGCCAGTGTTGTGTCAGGCCAGACAGCATCGCAAAGCCTCGCGACCAACGTGCCGCAAAACCTGACGGCCGGCAACGAATGCCCGAACCTTAACAGAGCTGCCCCGCTCCGACAAAAAATGCCCAGAGGGGTTCCATTTACAACCAAGCGCTTGCTAGAATGACGAGCAATTACTCCAGTTCATCTGTAAAGAGGAGCTCCCCCAGATGTCTCAGTTCTCCCCTGGCCAGCGCTTTCGCATCGCCCTCACCCAGGAACACCCCCTGCAGATCGTCGGCGCCATCAATGCGTATAGCGCGTTGCTCGCCGAACACAGCGGCTTCAAGGCCCTCTACCTGTCCGGCGGCGGCGTCGCAGCCGCCTCCAACGGCATCCCCGACCTGGGCATCACCCAGCCGGAAGACGTGCTGATCGACATCCGCCGCATCACCGACGTGACCGAACTGCCGCTGCTGGTCGACATCGACACCGGCTGGGGCGGCGCGTTCAACATCGCCCGTACCGTCCGCGCCGTCGAAAAAGCCGGCGCCGCCGCGGTGCACATCGAGGACCAGGTGCAGGCCAAGCGCTGCGGTCACCGCCCGAACAAGGCGATCGTGCCGCAGGCCGAGATGGTCGACCGCGTCAAGGCGGCGGTGGATGCGCGTCGCGACGACCGCTTCGTGATCATGGCGCGCACCGACGCGCTGGCGGTCGAGGGGCTGGACGCGGCGATCGAGCGCGCGGTGGCGTGCGTCGAGGCCGGCGCCGACATGATCTTCCCCGAGGCGATGACCGATCTGGCGATGTACCGCCGCTTCGCCGAGGCGGTGAAGGTGCCGATCCTGGCCAACATCACCGAGTTCGGCGCCACCCCGCTGTTCACCACCGAGGAGCTGGCGTCGTCCAACGTCGGCATGGTGCTCTACCCGCTGTCGGCGTTCCGCGCGATGAGCCAGGCGGCGCTGAACGTCTACCAGGCGATCCGCCGCGACGGTTCCCAAGCGAATGTGGTCGACACCATGCAGACCCGTGCCGAGCTGTACGAGCATCTGGGCTACCACGCCTACGAACAGAAGCTCGACGCGCTGTTTGCCGACGGCAAGAACAAGTAAGCCCCCGATCCAGCCATTCAGATCGAGTCTGCATTAAGGAGAAACCCCAGATGAGCGAAGCTACCCTCGTCAGCAAACCGAAGAAGTCGGTTGCCCTGTCCGGCGTCGCCGCCGGCAACACCGCGCTGTGCACCGTGGGCCGCACCGGCAACGACCTGCACTACCGCGGCTACGACATTCTCGACATCGCCGAGCGTTGTGAATTCGAAGAAGTGGCCTACCTGCTGGTGCACGGCAAGCTGCCGAACCCGGCGGAACTGGCCGGCTACAAGCAGAAGCTCAAGGCGCTGCGCGGCCTGCCGGCGTCGGTGAAGGCGGTGCTGGAAGCGCTGCCGGCCTCGGCGCACCCGATGGACGTGATGCGCACCGGCGTGTCGGCGCTCGGTTGTACCCTGCCGGAGAAGGACGACCACAACATCGCCGGCGCGCGCGACATCGCCGACCGGCTGATGGCCTCGTTCGGCTCGATGCTGCTGTACTGGTACCACTTCAGCCACAACGGCAAGCGCATCGACGTGGAAACCGACGACGACTCGATCGGAGGCCACTTCCTGCACCTGCTGCACGGCGAGAAGCCGAGCGAACTGTGGGTGCGGGCGATGCACACCTCGCTGATCCTGTACGCCGAGCACGAATTCAACGCGTCGACCTTCACCGGCCGCGTGATCGCCGGCACCGGGTCGGACATGTACTCGAGCATCACCGGCGCCATCGGCGCGCTGCGCGGTCCGAAGCATGGCGGCGCCAACGAGGTGGCGTTCGAGATCCAGCAGCGCTACGAGAACCCGGATGAAGCCGAGGCGGACATCCGTGCCCGCGTCGAGCGCAAGGAAGTGGTGATCGGCTTCGGCCACCCGGTGTACACCATCGCCGACCC
>NZ_JAUEDK010000045.1 GCF_030385785.1 Crenobacter oryzisoli | reverse complement strand
ACTCGAACTTGAACTGCTGCGGCGTATTGTCTTTCACCGCCTTGGCCAGCCAGCTCATCTCATCGGCCGTCACCTTCGGTGGACGCCCCGGGATCGGCTTGGCCAGCAGGGCGTTTTGGCCGCCATTGGCAAAGTCTGCTAACCAGCGAAACACCGTGCGCGGGTTGACACCGTAGGCGGCTGCTACGCTTTGCACCGATTGGCCCTCTCGAATCGCCTTGACGGCTTGCTGGCGCATGACCTGGAGGGTGTGGTGGTCAATCCCGCGGGCGTCAGAGTTTCGTTTGCATTTCATGAAGAAAATTATCACATGAAATGGCATTACTTTCTAAAAGGTTAGTATCTGCGCCACTATAAGGCGATCACTCGGCCCGAGTTTGTCATGTGCCGTTTATTGTGTCGACGAATCATGAACCATCTGAATTCAGCAAGAAAGATGACATGGCACCTCTAGCAGTCGCGTTTGGATATTAGCCCTCGATCAGCTCGGCTTGCTAAGCAGCCAAGCGGACGGCGCAACGGTATTCGGGCAACACAACAGAATGACCTGGACAGCCTGCCAGCGTCGATAGGGATTGGCCAAGCGCCTGCCACGGACCTCATGGCCAGCTCAGCCGAGACCTTGGCACGGATCCGGTGCAGCATAGATATGCGACGACAACGACTCACACTGTACAGCCACGCGGAGCCATTGCGTCTCGCTTATGTCTAATGCTCGGGTGGCTTTAGCTAGTACAGATCGCACGAAAAGTTCAGCAATACAGGATTTGTTAGTTTACGCAACTTCATAGCGCAAAAGCCCAGGCATGAGCCATGAGTAGTGGATTTTTTTGACGGTTAGAAAGCTTTAATTATGTTTTCGTCATGCGGTATTCGTGAAAACACGTACTGGTGGAGTCGAGAGGGGCGGAAAACAGGCGGAGAGCCCTGATAAATGCACCAAAGATTTGACATAATATACATTACACGAACAAATGTATCTGTAAAAAGCAGGGCTAAAATCCTAACTCTGCCACGTCCAGTCCAGGTTGGATTGTCTGTAGCCGCACGCCTAGCCAAGGCCACTTCGCTAAGTTTTGTTAGTGGCTCTTAGCCGCACTCCATATAAACAAACGGAAAGCTATGCCGGACGATGCGGTAGTCTGACTTCGGGTAGTATTCGGCCATTTCATTGTCAAAGAAGACCCGGAGCAATGTTGTCGACAGGCATCGAGCAGCATCAAAAAACCAGTGATAGCACGTGGACGGTATTCATCGCGTTCCTGCGCTTAGGTCTGACATCGTTTGGTGGTCCCATCGCTCATCTGGGTTATTTCCGGAACGAGTTCGTCACACGCCGGCGCTGGCTCAACGAGCGCAGTTACGCTGATTTGGTGGCGCTCTGCCAGTTCTTGCCTGGTCCGGCCAGCAGCCAAGTCGGCATGGCCCTCGGGCTGTCGCGGGCCGGATTCACCGGGGCATTGGCGGCCTGGGCCGGATTTACGCTGCCGTCGGCGATCGCACTGGTATTGTTCGCGCTTGGCTTGTCTGCCTGGGGAAACGCCTTACCGGTCGGCATCCTGCATGGTTTGAAAGTGGCAGCCGTTGCGGTTGTGGCCCAAGCTGTATGGGGAATGGCCCGCACGCTCTGTACCGATGCGATGCGAATTACCATCACTGTGACATCGGCCGGCATCATCCTGCTATGGCCGACACCTCTGGGACAGGTCTGCGTGATCGTCGTCTCCGCCGTAACCGGCCTGCTGTGTTTTAAACCTATGCAGGCCGCCGCTCACGAGCTTTTGCCGATTTCACTAAGCCGCCAGGCTGGCATCTTGCTGTTGGGACTATTCTTCGTCCTACTGCTTGGCTTGCCGGCCCTGCTGGAAATCTGGCCGAATCACACTTTGGCGCTGGCAAACGCCTTCTACCGGGCCGGCGCGTTGGTCTTCGGCGGCGGGCATGTCGTGCTACCGTTACTGCAGGCGGCAGTCGTCCCCAGCGGCTGGGTAACGAACGAAACCTTCCTGGCGGGCTATGGCATGACGCAGGCGGTGCCCGGCCCGCTGTTTACCTTTTCGGCCTTTCTCGGGGCATCAATGCAAAGCCCCCCCAATGGCTGGCTTGGTGCTGTCGTGTGCCTGATCGCCATCTTTGTGCCGTCGTTTTTATTGGTGGCGGGTGCCTTGCCTTTCTGGGAGCAACTACGTCGTAACCTCCGCACGCAGGCAGCGCTCGCTGGCGTGAACGCCGCCGTGGTCGGGCTGCTATTGTCCGCGCTTTACCAACCGGTATGGACCAGTGCCATACATCGGCCAGCTGACTTCGGTTTGGCTCTGGTTGCATTCGTCGCCCTCGCCTTTTGGAGGCTTCCGCCGTGGCTGGTCGTGATGGCCTGCGGCACGGGCGGATGGTTGCTGGGACTCTTATAGCCACTCTCACCCTCAGCCACTGGGGATGCCAATGTTTTAAACCTACACGCCGAGCCGGTTACTTAACGACAACTACGGCGCTCACCGGGCCCGCCCCCAACAAAAAAAGCTTGCTTACAGGCGTAACAACGGGCAGGATATCGGCAGCAGAATTTTCAAGTTGTGAGATGTGTTTGTCTGTAGTGGCGTCAGTCAGTACCTCAAGTCGCCATTTCCCTTGAATTTCATGCGAGTTCGTAACTTTTAACTTCATACACAGGGAAACCAACATGGCTACCGGTACCGTAAAATGGTTCAACGACGCTAAAGGCTTCGGCTTCATCACTCCGGACGAAGGCGGCGAAGATCTGTTCGCACACTTCTCGCAAATCAATTCCAGCGGCTTCAAGTCGCTGGCTGAGAACCAGAAAGTGTCCTTCGACGTGACCACTGGCCCGAAGGGCAAGCAAGCGTCGAACATCCAGCCGCTGTAATTTTTGACAGCCCTGGCAAAACCCGGCCTTAGGCCGGGTTTTTTCATTTCATCGCTTAATCGCTTTAAAGGGACGCGTGATGAACACGCTTAGCCACGACGAGATCATTGCCGCTACCCGCCTATGGGTCGAAAAGGCCGTGATCGGTCTGAACCTCTGCCCGTTCGCCAAGTCGGTTTATGTCAAAAACCAGGTACGCTTTATCGTCAGCAATGCCAAGCACATCGACGCGCTGATCGAAGACCTGGTAACCGAGCTGGAAACCTTGGCCGAAGCCAGCCCGGAGAAGATCGACACCACGCTGCTGATCCACCCCTACGTGATGACCGACTTCCTCGACTTCAACGATTTCCTCGAAGTGGCGGACTCGGTGGTCACCGAGCTGAAGCTGGAAGGCGAACTGCAGATCGCCAGTTTCCACCCACAATTCCAGTTCGAGGGCACTGCCCTCGACGATATCGAGAACTACACCAACCGCTCTCCGTTTCCGACGCTGCACCTGCTGCGCGAAAGCAGCATTGATCGTGCGGTGGAGGCGTTCCCGGAAGCCGACAGCATCTATCAGAAGAACATCGATACGCTGAACGCGCTGGGTCATGAAGGCTGGGCCAAGCTGGGCCTGGACCAGAACGCCAGCAAAGACTAGCCCGCGCCCTCGCCCGTCGCCGATGGGCCCAAAGACTCGCCCGGTTCCGGCAGCCGCTTGACCGGGTCTTGCCGGTAAAACGCGGCGAGATGCCGGTACAGTTCCGGCAAGTCGCACTGCAGCCAGTGCGGCGTTTCGAAGAACGCTTCGCTCAATACGGCGAAGAATTCCGCCGGATGCTCGCCGGCGTACGGGTCCAGCCATGGCCACTGCTCGCTTTCGCCATCAGGCGAAGTATCCAGGTCACGGCAGAACGTGTCGTACGCCCTTCCCCAGTCGCTGGCCCACTGTTCGCGACTCATCCCCTTGTGCAGCGGCGGATAGCCGTTCGGTGCGCCATTGAGCATGTCGAGCTTGTGGGCGATTTCGTGGATGACCACATTCCAGCCGTCGAGCTCGGGCGAGTCCGCCACTGCCGGCAGCGACAGCACCAACGGCCCGTCCTGGCGAGCCTGCCCAATCAGCACCTGTTCGCCTTCATGCGCGAGCCCTGCATAGTCGAACCACAGATCACGGGTGACGAAAGCATCCGGATATAGAATCACTTCCTGCCAACCGGCCAATGCCTCCTCACCCAGATTCAACACCGGCAGCACCGCCTGCAGCGCCACCAGAGCAGCCTCCTGTTCGACCAACATGCCATTGATGGGCAGCAGACTCTTGTCATGTAAAAAGCCGACGGCAAGCCCAGCCAGACGCTGCCACTCATCGTCCGTCAGGCCATGCAACAGCGGCAAACCACGGCCAATCTCACCCAGACGCAGGGCCTGTTCCTGGGCCTGTTCGCGACGTTTTGCCTTGCCAAACCAGTCAAAAATCACCACACTGCCTTTCAGAGATTGCTTATACAGCCCGCACGGAACCACCGCTTCACGCCGCCGCCCGGCTCCGTCTTGTTCGTTACCCTCCTCGCGGCCGTCAGCCCTGGCACCGTGCAGCACGCGTCACCCGAGCCGTTGAGCCGCCCCTCTCATGAGCGGGGGCTTTCATCAAACCTCATAAGGAGGCGCTCATGAGTTTTCCTTGGCAAACACTGGCACTCAACCCACTGACTGCCTTTGGCCTGATTCTGGCACTGGGCGTGCTCGGCGGCCAGATTGCCAAGCGCATTGCCCATTTACCCAGCGTGACCGGGTACATCCTTACCGGTCTGATCATCGGCCCCTCTGGCCTAGGCCTGATCCAGCACGATATTTTGAGCGAGGCATCGCTCTTCAGCGATTTGGCACTGGGTCTGGCGCTGTTCGAACTGGGTCGCCGGGTCGACCTGAGCTGGCTAAACCGCGAGCGCACCCTCCTACTCACTTCGCTGATCACATCCACCCTGCTCTTTACCGGCTTGTTCGGCCTGTTGCTCGCGTTCAAACTCCAATATGCTCCCGCTGCGTTACTCGCCGCTGCCGGTGTGTCGAGCTCGGCACCGATCCTGCTCGAGATCACCCGTGAAACCCACGCCGAAGGCCAGGTCACCGAACGCTTGCTCGCCACCGCCGGCCTGAACGGACTGTTCTCACTGGTGGCGTTCGGCCTGGCACTTTCCTATTCGCACTTCGCCAGCGCTGCTGACGTCGAGTCGGTGTTCCTTCGCCCCTCCTGGCTGGTGCTCGGTTCTGCAGCGCTCGGGCTGATCGCTGGGCTGGTCGCAATCCGCCTGAATGCCTGGCTAAGCGGTCGCCAACGCGAGGCACAATGGGTGCTATTGTTCGCGATGATCGCGTTGGTGGTCGGCTTGGCCGAGCAGATGGCGATGATGCCGGCGATGGCCCTGCTGGTCTTCGGCTTGGCCACCCGCAACCTGCAAAGCGGCAACACCTTGACTGACCCAACCCTGCTCGCCCGCAGCAGCTTTTTCTTCGTCGCCTTCTTTGTCGCCTCCGGGGCACAACTGGTTCCGTCGGAGTTAGTGCGAATCTGGCCGCTGGCCCTGGCCTTTGTGCTATTGCGCGGTGTGCTGGCAATGTTGCCGTGGTCCGTCGCTGCCCGTAGCAACGGACTGACGAGCAAGCGCGGCGCCCTGCTGGGCCTCGCACTGACCCCAATGGGCAGCGGCACTCAGGCGCTGATGCTGCTAGCGCCGAGCACCCTGCTGTCGAGCCAGAGTTCGATGCTGATGCCAGCCACGCTGGCGGTGCTGTGCATCCTCGAATTGATTGGCCCGCTGACCAGCCGCTTCGCCCTACAGCAGGCAGGTGAAACTCACGAATGATCCGCCACACTGAAGCAGATGGTGTGACAAAAGGAGTAAAACCATGCTGGAGTTCTCCACCAGCCAACCGCTGACCCTCGGCGTCGAGCTGGAGCTGATGATCCTGAATCGGCGCGACTACAACCTGACCCGCGGCTCCGACGACCTGCTCGAACTGATCAACCGCCGCAAGCACGGCTATGACATCAAGCCAGAAATCACCCAAGGCATGATAGAGATCGGTACCGCAGTGCACCACAAGACCAGCGAGATGCTCGACGAACTGATCGCGATCCGCACACTGCTGGTCAACGCGTCCGAAAAGCTCAACCTTGGCCTCGCAGGCGGCGGATCACACCCGTTCCAGCACTGGCGCGACCAACGCATCTATCCGAAGGAACGCTACCGCCTGGTGTCGGAGCTGTACGGCTATCTTGCCAAGCAGTTCACCGTGTACGGCCAGCACATCCATATCGGTTGTCCAGATGGCGATGCGGCGGTGCGACTCACCCACCATCTCTCTCGTTACATCCCTCACTTTATCGCGCTGTCGGCCTCGTCGCCGTTCCACCAAGGCGTCGACACGCTGTTTCAGACTTCGCGCCTAACCAGCGTCAATGCCTTTCCCTTGTCTGGGTCGATGCCACTGGTGCACAACTGGAGCGAATTCAACGACTATTTCATCAAGATGGCCAACCTTGGCATTGTCGAGTCGATGAAGGACTTTTACTGGGACATCCGCCCCAAGCCGGAATACGGCACGGTCGAAATCCGCATCTGCGACACTCCGCTGTCGGTCGACACCCCGGTGCTGCTGGCCGCTTATGCGCAAATGCTGGCAAGGCGCTGCTTCGAAGAAGATTGGAACGACATCCGCGTGGAGCACTACCTGACCTACAGCTATAACCGCTTCCAAGCCTGTCGCTTCGGCTACGACGCGGTACTGGTTGACGCCAATCAAGTGCGCCAGACCAGCCTGCTCGAAGACATGCTGGAGACGCTGAACGCGCTGCTGCCGCATGCCAGGGCACTCGGAGCAGAGCGCGAACACGCCCAGCTGCGCGAGCGCGTGCTCAAGCGCAACATCGACAGCCAGTGGCTGCGCAGCATTTACGAGGAAAGCGGTTCACTATCGGAGGTGGTACGACGACAGAGCGAACGCTGGATGTACGGTGAAATTGGGCGTGACTGAGACCGCTTGCCGTCGGCGGCGCAATAACGGTCGGCAGCCTGTTACACTTGGCGTCTTTCACCGCCTGATTCCGCCCATGCTGCTCAACCTGCCCGCCTCGCCCGACCCGACGCTACCCACCCTGTGGAGCGTGTTCGACCGCCAGCAAGTGGTGCTGATCGACAACAGCCTGCCCGGCAACGAAGCTTCGAACTGGTCGCTGACTGGACGGCGCTTCCTCGGTGAACTGGGCGGCCGCAACTTGTTTTCGGCCAATCTGGTCGGCGCCGTCCCGGCCGGCACCACGCTTAGCCCACTACGCCCAGCCTTACTCGGTCTACCGCGTGACCAGGCACAGGCACTGGTGCGGGCGGCTCAGCTTAATCGCTTTGCCCATACCCACCGCTTCTGTGGCGCCTGCGCCGCTCCGCTGCGCCCTCACAACCATGACCAGGGCAGCAGCTGCCCCAGCTGCGGCGAAGTCTATTATCCGCGCCTGGCACCGGCGATGATGGTCACCGTTACCCGCGGTCGCGAGATTTTGTTGGCGCGCGCCCCACACTTCGCTCCCGGGGTGTACAGCGCGCTGGCCGGCTTCGTCGAGCCGGGTGAAACCCTGGAAGACTGCGTGCATCGGGAGACACTCGAGGAGGTCGGCCTGCGGCTGCAAACCCCGCGCTACATTGGCTCGCAGTCCTGGCCGTTCCCCCACTCGCTGATGCTGGCGTTCATCGCCGAGTACGCAAGCGGCGACATCGTCCCGCAGGCCGGCGAGATTGAGGATGCCAATTGGTACGACATCGACGCGCTGCCGTTGATTCCACCGTCGCTGTCGATCGCCAACTGGTTGATCAATCACACGGTCGACGAGCTGCGCCGACGCTACGACTGAGATGCCGCTGCTTTGCGGACGAATATGACAAAGCCCCGTTCGAACGGGGCTTTGTCGTTGGCGGAGCCGCAAGGTTGGCCGAACAGTAATGCTAGCCGGCGTCGATCTGCGGGCCGAGCGCCGGGGTCCAGAGTGGCCACCAGCCATCGTCACTCTGCGCGGTGTTTGCCACCTCCACGCCCGGCAGCGCCACACACTCGCCGCCGGCATCGACCAGCAGCGGCCAGCGTTCACGCAGGAACGGCGGCACCCCGGCCTCCTGCAGCAGCGTCTTCACCGGCTTTCGGCCAACCTTCAACGCCAGCCTTTCTCCGCCCTGCCGCGGCTGCAGCCACAGCCCCTGCTCAATCAGCTCGCTGCGCAGCCCGCCCTTGCGCGGCTCGAACGCCAGCACCCCCTGCCAGTCCGGCAAGGCCACGGGCGTCGTCAATACCGCCGATGACAGATACTGACATTGGGGAGAGGCCGACCCCGCATCGGGCCACAATTCACCACGGTAACGGTGGACGAGACCTCTCGACAGCCGCCATTGTGGCGTGGCATCGCTACGGGCGGTCAGCAGCTGGCGGCGGAATGCCTCGACTGATTCCGGCGTCGCACTACCGAGCCCGCTGCGCTCCACCCAACGCAACAGCAACTGCCGCTGCCGAGGCTCGGACAGCCGGGTCAGTTCGGCCAACTGCAGACGCCCTCCTCGCACGGCCTGCGCCAGATCCTGCTCGGCCAACTCGTCGAGCAACGCCGCCGCGTCGGCCAACTGGCTGGCGGTGCGCTGCAGTTGCACCCGATAGTCCGGCAACTCGGCAGCCAGCACAGGCAACCAGTGGTGGCGCAGCCAGTTGCGGCGGTAGCGAGGATCGGTATTGCTCTCGTCATCAACCCAGCGTAACCCCTGCGCTACGGCATAGGTCTCCAACTCGTCGCGGCGAATGCCCAGCAAGGGCCGCCATAAGTCAATCGCTGGTGTCAGAGCCCGCCAACGCGGCATGGCTGCCAGTGCATGCGGACCACCCCCGCGCAGTGCCTGCAGTAACACCGTTTCAGCCTGGTCGTCCTGATGTTGCGCCAACGTGACCACATTGGCCGAAGATGAGGCAAGCACCTGATAACGCGCACGCCGTGCCGCCGCCTCGACACCGTCGCCGTCCGGGATGACTTGAACTCTCTCGATCCGCAGCGGCACAGCCCGCGCCTCGCACAACGCCCTGCAATGCTCCGACCAGGCATCCGCATTCGGTGATAGGCCGTGGTGCACGTGCACGGCACTCAACGTAAAGCATTGGTGTGCCCGAGCCTGCAGCAGCAGGTCTAGCAGCACCACCGAGTCCAATCCACCACTGAGCGCCAGCTCCAACGTAAAATGGCCGGACAACGTCTCCGGCCATTCCTTGATCAGGCGTTGCAACAGATCAGGCGTTTTCATCATCAAATGATCAACGTTTCCCATTCGCTACGAAATCAATGGCTTTGTGGCTCATTCTGTCTTTGACGTCAGAACGATCTGACCAGCCATGTCCCCGTAAATCAACCGCCTACTCTTCAATTTCGGAGCCCCCAAATGGAGGTGCGGCCTAATCTTACACCAACGCTCAGGCGTCAGAGCAAACCACTCGGCCTACCCTGAGCCACGTTCTTCACTAGGCTGCAGAAAGAAAAACCGCTGCCGAAATCACTTGGACAGCGGCACCTGTCTGTTGACCCAGGGCGAGCACAGTCTGCGGCCAATATCGCCTGCAGCCTTGTCCGCAAGGTATCACCAGCGCGCTCGGCCACCATGGCGGACTGCATCCTCTATGGCTTGAACACCGCGCTGCACGAACGGTCAGCCACCTGACGGAGGAACTGCACGTCGACTTCAATCGACACCGCCAGATCTCTAATCCCCAGCAGCAAAATTTTACCCTAGGGACAGTAGGACCGAGAATGCTTCGAATGCCAGAGAAAGGAAGCCGGCCTGGCTACCGCGGCTTCATCTTCCGCCGATGAATCTAGAGGACCAAACCGAAATGGAAAACCCTTAGGCCCCCACGCTGTCGTACCGTGATCTGCAATTCAACTGAACGTCCATAGCGCGATGGCCAAACCAGCCAGGTCGACCAGCAAGACATGTTTCGCAGTGACCCGGCCCTGCAGCAAGGCCCCTAGGCTCCAAAGCCCGCTGATGATGAGCCCAGTCACCAGCAGGGTCAGCCCGTACGACAGATCGTCGGCGTACCAGAGATACAGCGCGCTTGCTGCCATCATCGCGGAGAATTGCGCAATGGCCAGCCCCTTTGTACTGCGGCGTAATAGCGGATCGTAAATACGGCTTGCCTCTTCAAGGTCGAATACGGGTTCCGGTGACCGCGCCTTGATGTCTGCCGGCAGCCAGCCCGGTGGTTTGAACCACAGACGTAGCTTGTCAGGCCAATGCTGGGTGTGGCGGGCAAGTCGGGCCACCTGCCAATAGCCGACCATAACGGCCCAGATAGGGTCCCAGCTTTTTAGTTGCGTGCGCGTTCCATAAACGCAGGGTTCTTTCTCTTCGGCGAAGGTGCCAAACATGCGATCCCAGATCACCAGCATCCCGCCGTAGTTCTTGTCGAGATACTGGTCGTTCACTGCGTGGTGGACGCGGTGGTTCGATGGGGATGAGAACACTCGGTCGAACCAGCCGAGCTTGCCGATGTGCTCGGTATGTATCCAGAACTGGTACAGAAGGACAATCAGCCCGGCAAGGGCGAACTGCTCCGGGGCGACGCCCAGTACGGCCATGGGCAGATAAAAAGGCCAACCGAGAAAAGCGACGGTGCTTTCCTGCCGCAGCGCGGTAGAGAAATTGAAGCTCTGACTCTGGTGGTGCACTGCGTGCGCCGCCCACATCACGGCACTCTCATGTCCCATGCGGTGCAGCCAATAGTCGCAGAAATCGAAAAAGACAATGGCGATCAGCCAGCCGTACCAAGCCTGCCAGATCGAGGCATGGGGAAAGAGCGCCACCCGCCGGTAGGTCATGGCATAGAGGCCAATCTGGAACAGTTGGGTGAGCCCCGCTACCAATTGGCTCATCAGGCCTTGGCTGAGGCTGCTCAGACTATCGCTCAGCCGATAGGTGTTGCGCTGCTTGATGTAGCCATAGGCGAACTCGGCGCCCATCAACACCATAAAGATCGGCAAGGCGTAGACAATGATTTTTTCCATAGGGTATGCAAGTGTGGCTATCGGTCGGTTTGCGCTCTGAAATTCATGTGAGTCAAGCTCTTCGAAAGCGCAACCACGGGAATGATACACAGCGTTACTGTTTCGGCCAACGTAAACGGTTGACTCGCAGTGTGGTTGCCCACGATGGTCTTTTTCATCTGAATAAGCGTGCGTGGACTCAATCGGCTCACGCTCAACCATAAGTGGCTGTCGAAATGCGGTTATTTAATCGATATGCAAATAAACGCCGACAACTTATGCGTAATTAATGTTTATTGGCACGATTAACGATTTTGTCATACCTGGCAGCTACCTCGAAAGCCGCTTCATGACCTCCGCTCTACTGTCTCGTTCCCTGCTCGGGCGCCACATTAAGTGCGGGTCGAATCTTCGCCGCGATGGCTGCCACCCTGCTCAAGCTCGACGTCTATCCCCCTGACGCCAAGGGCGTCTTTCAGCCAACCTTGCTGGGCGCTACCTGTCGAGCTGCTTGCACCTCCCCTCTGCTATTGAAAACCTCTGTTGATCAGCGGCTTTTCCATTTCTGAGGTTCTTTGAAAGCTGTCGTTAGTAAAAACGTTCGGAAATCCGAACGACAATTTCATCGCTAATACGGAAATCCGAACACGGCAATTTTTTGTCAATTTAAATCACTGAAAAATCAATGCACTACAGATTGCTTTTCTGCAATCGAAGCTGGCATGGTCCTTGCGTATAAAGGGGCGGCCCCGCGGTAAAAGCAACCGACGAGGAGCGACAAAACTACAGGCTTTGACAGGAGAACCCCTTGAGTCAGCGAATTGACCGCACCGAGCACGATCTGCTCGGCGATAAACAGGTCCCGGCGGATGCCTACTACGGCGTACATACCCTGCGTGCGATGGAAAACTTTCCTATCACTGGCACGTCGATCGCCATCTACCCCGACCTGATCAATGCACTGGCCGCCATCAAGCAGGCTGCAGCCCAGGCCAACAACCAGCTGGGGTTGCTGGATTCGCAGCGGGCCGACGCGATCGTGCGTGCCTGCGAAGAGATCCGCGCAGGCCGCCTGCACAACGCCTTTGTCGTCGACGTGATCCAGGGCGGCGCTGGCACCTCGACCAATATGAATGCGAATGAGGTGATCGCCAACCGAGCACTGGAACTGCTCGGTCATGCCAAGGGTGACTACCAGCACTTGGATCCGTGCGAACACGTCAACATGAGCCAGTCGACCAATGACGTCTACCCAACAGCATTGAAGCTGGCCGCCTATACGAGCATCTTCCGACTCGCTGATGCTCTGACCATTCTTCGCCGCGCCTTCGAGGCCAAGGCCGTCGAATTTCGCGACGTACTGAAGATGGGTCGCACCCAGTTGCAAGATGCGGTTCCGATGACGCTGGGCCAAGAGTTCTCCACTTACGCGGTAATGCTCTCCGAGGACGTCGAGCGACTAAAGGAAGCGGCACTACTGCTGCGCGAGATCAACCTCGGCACTACCGCCATCGGCACCGGCACCAATGCCCACCCGGAATATGCAGCGCGCGCGTGCGGCCAGCTGTATGAAGTGAGCGGCATTCCGGTAATGATCGCCCCGAACCTGATCGAAGCGACACAGGACTGCGGCGCCTTCGTGCAGCTTTCGGGCGTATTGAAGCGCGTAGCAGTGAAGCTCTCGAAAATCTGCAACGACTTGCGCCTGCTCTCTAGCGGCCCACGCGCGGGCTTCGGCGAGATCAACCTGCCGTCGCGTCTAGCCGGCTCGTCGATCATGCCTGGCAAGGTCAATCCGGTGATCCCGGAAGTGGTCAACCAGATTGCGTTCGAGGTGATTGGCAACGACATGACGATCACCTTTGCAGCCGAGGCGGGTCAACTGCAGCTGAATGCCTTCGAGCCGATCATCGCGCACAGTCTGTTCAAAAGCATCAACCACCTGCGCCAGGGCTGCCAGACGTTGACCGAGCACTGCGTGCTCGGCATCACCGCCAACCGCGAGCATCTGCGCGCCAATGTTGAGAACTCGATAGGCATCGCCACCGCGCTCAATCCTCATATCGGCCATGCCAGCGCCGCCGAGGTGGCTAGTGCAGCAATTGCTAGCGGCCGCCGCGTAGCCGAGATCGTGCTAGAGCGCGGACTGATGTCGGCCGAAGAGCTGACCGAGCTGCTGCGCCCCGAAGTGCTCACGCAGCCTCGCCTGATTCAACCCACCAAGATCGAAGACTGGTGCTCTGCCCTAGTCTGACCAGCAGTACACAACACACAGCAGCAACAAGAGAGAGGAACGCATGAAAACCAACCGCATCACTCTGTGGGTCCTGGCGGCCCTGGTGCTTGGCATCGCCGTCGGCTATGCCTGTCACGTATCGATTCCCGATCCGAAGGCCGCCAAGGATCTGGCCGGCTACTTCTCCATCCTGACCGATGTCTTCCTTCGGATGATCAAGATGATCATTGGTCCGCTGGTGTTCTCGACACTGGTGTACGGCATTGCCAAGAGCGATTCCAAGGCTGTCGGCCGTGTCGGCATGAAGGCGATGGGTTGGTTTATGGCCGCGTCGATGGTGTCGCTGCTGTTGGGCCTGCTATTCGTCAATGTGCTGAAGCCGGGCGTCGGCTACAACCTGCCGCTTCCGGCAGCGGCTGCGACTAGCGGCCTGAAGACCGGCGCGCTGAACCTGAAGGACTTCATTGCCCACCTGTTCCCGAAGAGCTTCTTCGAGGCGATGAGCAATAACGAAGTGCTGCAGATCGTGGTGTTCTCGCTGTTCCTGGGCGTGGCACTGGCTTCGTTCAAGGAGCGTCCGCTGCGCATCATTGTCGAAGGCATCGGCGAACTGTCGCACGCGATGCTGAAGATCACCCGCTACGTGATGATGTTCGCCCCGCTGGGCGTATTCGGCGCGGTTGCCTCGACCATCACTGCTGAGGGTCTGGGTGTACTGTCGGTGTACGCCAAGTTTATGGGCAGCTTTGTGCTGGCCATCTTCACCCTGTGGGTATTCCTGATTGCCGGTGGTTACTTCTTCCTCGGCAAGCGTGTATTCAGCCTGCTGCGCCTGATGCGCGTACCGTTGATGCTGGGCTACGCCACCGCCAGCAGCGAGGCCGCCTATCCGAAGGTGCTGGAGCAGCTGGAGCGTTTCGGCGTAAAAGACAAGATTTCCGGCTTCGTGCTGCCGCTGGGTTACTCGTTCAATCTGGACGGCTCGATCATGTACACCTCGTTCGCCGCGCTGTTCATCGCCCAGGTCTACAACGTGCCGCTGACCCTCGGCCAGCAGTTCACCATGCTGCTGATCCTGCTGGTAACCAGCAAAGGCATCGCCGGTGTACCGCGCGCCTCGCTGGTGGTGGTAGCCGCTGTACTGCCGATGTTCAACCTGCCTGAGGCTGGCATTCTGCTGATCCTGGGCATCGATCACTTCCTCGACATGTTCCGTACCGCGACCAACGTGATCGGCAACGCCATCGCTACCAGCGTGGTGGCCAAGTCCGAAGGCGAGCTCGGTCCGGAACTGAGCGGCAACGTGGACATGGCCGATGCGGAGCAGGACGCCGCCCCGGCACGCGAAGCATACGACAGCGTCCGCTGACGTTTATTCAGGTGGCGATCGGCCAAAAGCTGATCGCCGTCAGAAAACCCCGAGAAACTGCCCCCATGGGCAAAACCAAAACGCCGTTACAAAACGGCGCATAACAGCACTCTGCAAATGGAGTTAGAGACCATGATGTTCAAACCGAAAAAACTGCTTGCCGCTACCGCCCTGTTTGCTGGCCTGCTCAGCGCCCCCGCCTTTGCACTGCCTCACGTGGTGATTCTCGCCACCGGCGGCACCATCGCCGGCACTGGCGCGACCAGCACCACCACCATCGGCTACACCGCGGCCAAGCTCGGCGTCGACAAGATGATCGAGTCGGTACCGGAGCTGAAGCAGGTGGCCGATGTCCGCGGTGAGCAAGTTGCCCAGATCGCCAGCGAGAGCATGACCAACGAGGTGTGGCTGAAGCTCGCCAAGCGTGTCAATCAGCTGTTGGCCCAGAAGGACGTCGACGGCATCGTGATCACCCACGGCACCGACACCATCGAAGAAACCGCCTACTTCCTGAACCTGGTGGTGAAGAGCAAGAAGCCGGTGGTAGTGGTCGGCTCGATGCGCCCGGCGACCGCGATCAGCGCCGACGGCCCGATCAACCTGTATAACGCAGTGACGCTGGCCGGCAGCAAGGAAGCGATCGGCAAGGGCGTGCTGGTCAGCCTGAACGACCAGATCAACGCCGCTCGCGAAGTGACCAAGTCGAACACCTCGACCGCCGACACCTTCCGCACCCCGGACCTGGGCTTCCTTGGCTACATGCAGGACAACAAGCCGCACTTCTACCGCATGTCGACCCGCAAGAACACCGCCGACACCGAGTTCGACGTGTCCAAGCTCGACAAGCTGCCGCGCGTCGACGTCGTCTACGGCTACGCCAATATGGACCGTGTTGCGATGGACGCCGACATCGCCGCCGGCGCCAAGGGCATCGTGCAGGCCGGCGTAGGTGATGGCAGCATCGCCGCGCAGATGATGCCGGCGTTCCGCGACGCCCGTAAGCAAGGCGTAGTGATGGTGCGCAGCTCGCGCGTGGGCAGCGGTATCGTGGCCCGCAACGGCGAGGCCAACGACGACAAAGAAGACCTGGTTGTCAGCGACACCCTGAACGCGCAGAAGGCTCGCATCCTGCTGATGCTGGCTCTGACCAAGACCAACGACACCAAGGACATCCAGCGGATGTTCTACACCTACTGAGCCTCAACTGCCGGGCCCGGTGACCACATCGCCGGACTCGGCAGCTGAAGGTTGTAACAGGCAAGCTCCCTCTTCGGCCGGTTCTTGCTGCGCCGGCCACTTTGCCCCCACCGCCCTTCGGGCGGTGGGCTTTTTACCACCTGGAGACGCCATCGAAGCGCCCTTAGCAAGGTTGTTTCGCTGACGGCTTCACGCTACCGTTTCGGCCAGATGGCCGGGGCGGGTATGATCTAGCGTCGTCCCGCGCAACGGGGGCGACGAAGTTGTGGCTAATGATGTGTCCTTGATTCGACGCCGGCATGCCGGCCTAATTCGTATTGTCTCGACCATGACCCGTTCGCGCCGGCGCCAGCTGCGCATCTTTCTGACCGTGTTGTTGTCCCTGCTGCTGGTAACGGCCGCAGGTATCGGCGCGTTTCGGGCTAGCGTGTCTGATGCGCTCGACGTCATGCAGCGCCGGGCGGGTCAGCGGCTCGATTTGTATTCGACCAGCCTTGAGAGCGAGATCGCCCGCTATGCGCAATTGCCGGGCATTCTGGGGCTTGCCCAGCCAGTCGATGCACTGATCCACGACCCGAACAATCCACAGCGCCAGCAGGAGGCCAATCGCTACCTTGAAAGGCTAGCCGAACGCACCGGCGCCAGCGCCATCTACATCCAGGACTGGCTGGGTGAGGTCGTGGCGACCAGCAATTGGCAACGCTCGGACAGCTATCTGGGTGAAAACGACGCGTATCGCCCCTATTTCCAGGATGCGGCAGCTGGCGGCGCCGGTCGCTTTTTCGGTGTCGGCACCTCGCGCAGCGAGCCTGGCTATTACCTGTCTGACGGGTTGTACGACGGGCCACGGCTACTGGGTGTCGCGGTCGTGAAAATCAGTCTGGCCCGTGTGGAAAAGGCTTGGGCTGAGAGCAAGTCGCTGGTGTTGGTCACCGACCAGAACGGCGTGGTGATCCTGTCATCCGAACCTCGCTGGAAATTCACCGCGGCAGAGCCGCTGGACGCCGCGGTGCGCGCCGAATTCGACCGCACCCGCCAGTACAACCGGTTGCCCCTGCCGCCGCTCGGGCTGAAGACTCTGCGCCGCCTCGACAGTGACGTACAGGTAGTGCTGCTCCCTAAGGCATCGACATCTTTACCGTCGAGCGACCCCTATCCTCGTCATTTCCTTGCCAAAAGCCGGGCACTGGCGCAGTCCGACTGGCGAGTGACCGAGCTGCTCAGCCTCGACGCAGTTTACGAACTTGCCTATAGCCGCGCCGCGCTGGCTGGCGTGCTGACTGCGCTGGCGATCGTCGCGCTGTTGTGGTGGAGCGAGAGGCGCCGCCATGTGCGCGACAAGCTCGCTGCCCGCGAAGCGCTGCAGCGAGCGTATAACGAGCTGGAGCGCAAAGTGGAGGATCGCACGGCCGACCTCTCTTCGACCAACCTGCGCCTGCAGGCCGAGGTGGCCGAGCGCGCCCGTGCCGAGCAGCATTTGCGCCAGACACAGGACGAGTTGGTGCAGGCCGGCAAACTCGCGGTGATCGGTCAGCTGTCGACCGGTGTCGCCCACGAACTCAACCAGCCCTTGGCGGCAGTGCGCACCTTGTCCGGCAATGCGATCCGCTTTCTCGAGCGCGGCGACCTTGCTACCGCCAGCGCCAATCTGTCCACCATCAACGAGCTTGTCGAGAAGATGGGCAGTATCACTTCGGCGCTGCGCTCGTTCGCGCGCAAGTCTACCAGCAGCGTCGGCGTCACCCAGTTGCAGCGGGCGATCGACAACGCGCTCTTCCTGGTTGACCAGCGGCTAAAGAAGACGCGCACCCAGGTGCTTCGGCCAACCATGCCGGAGACGCTGGCGGTGCGCTGCGACCCGAACCGATTCGAGCAGGTGCTGGTCAACCTGCTGACCAACGCGCTCGACGAGTTGGAAAACTACCCCGCTCCGCGCATCGAGATCACCTGTCGGCGTGACGGCGCGCAGGTGGTGCTCAGTGTGCGCGATAACGGTCCGGGCTTGGCCGATAGCGTGCGTGCCCATCTATTCGAACCGTTTTTCACCACCAAGCCGGCCGGCATCGGTTTGGGCTTGGGGCTGACGCTGTCGGCCGGCATCGTGGCCGAAGCCGGCGGCGCACTCATGGGCGACAATCATCCGGAGGGTGGCGCACAGTTCACGCTGACCCTGCCGGCCGTATCCGAGGAAGAGCAACATGACTGAAAGCCTGACCGTGCTGATCGTCGAGGACGACCCGAATGTGCGACTCGGCTGCGAACAGGCATTGGCGCTGGAAGGCATTGCCACGCTGGGTGTCGCCAGTGCCGAGGAAGCGCGCGAGCATCTGAAACCGGGGTTTGCTGGAGTGGTCGTCAGCGACATTCATCTGCCCGGTGTCGACGGTCTGACGTTGATGAAAGAATTGAAAGCCCAGGATGCAACGCTGCCAGTCATCCTGATCACCGGCCATGGAGACGTCAGCCTGGCAGTGCAGGCGATGAAGGACGGCGCGTACGACTTTCTGGAAAAGCCATTCTCGCCAGAACGCTTGTTCGAGGTGGTAAGTCGTGCGCTCGAGCAGCGCCGCTTGAGCCTGGAAGTCGCTAGCCTGCGTCGCCAGCTGGAAGATCGCAGCAGCCTGGAGGCGATGCTGATCGGCCGTTCGGCGGCGATCGAGCGGCTGCGCGCACTGATCGCGGACCTCGCCGACACCTCGGCCAACGTGCTGATCCACGGCGAGACCGGCACCGGCAAGGAGCTGGTGGCGCGCTGTCTGCACGAGATCAGCAATCGCCAGCGCCACCACTTCGTCGCACTCAACTGCGGCGGCATGGCCGAAAACCTGTTCGAGAGCGAGATCTTCGGTCACGAGGCTCACGCGTTCACCGGAGCCAGCAAGCGCCGCATCGGCAAGATCGAGTACGCTAACGGCGGTACGCTGTTCCTTGACGAGATCGAGAGCATGCCGCTGGCACTCCAGATCAAGCTCTTGCGCGTGCTGCAGGAGCGGGTGCTGGAGCGACTCGGCTCCAATACGCTGATCCCAGTCGACTGCAGGGTGATCGCCGCCACCAAGTCAGACCTGAAGGAACTCAGCGCTCAAGGCAGCTTCCGTAATGACCTCTACTACCGCCTCAATGTGGTGACACTGGAACTTCCGTCGCTACGCGAGCGGCGCGAAGACATTCCACTGCTGTTCGAGCACTTCCTGCTGCAGGCCGCGGCACGCTTCGATCGCCCGGTGCCGCAACTGGAGCCGCACGAGCAGTCGGCGCTGCTGTCGCACGACTGGCCTGGCAATGTGCGGGAGCTGCGCAACGTCGCAGAACGCTTCGCATTGGGCATTCGCGCTCCGCTGGCAAATGGAGGGTCAGTCAACGGGCCGTTGCCGCTCGCTGACGCGGTCGAGGCATTCGAACGTGCGCTGATCGCCGAGGAGCTGCGTCGCCAAAACGGCAACCTCAGCCGCGCCAGTGAGGCGCTGCGCATAGCCAAAACCACGCTGCACGACAAGGTGAAGAAATACGGTCTGTAAGAACCTGTTCACGATCTCTCGCACGAAGAGTCAGCCAAGGCGAAATGGCGGGAAAAAGCGGAATGTATTTATCGAGTAGATCTGTGTGTTGAGCGTCATTTCAACACCGGATCACCCGAGTGCAGCAGATCGTGAGCAGGTTCGAAGTGCAGACGCCTCCCTCGCAGGCTTATCCAACAAGGTTCGGCTGGGTGCGACAAAACAGCGCAGGCCTTGGCCGAAGGTCATCCGAAGCGCTACCATTCGCGTTTAAATCAAGAATCATTCCCGTTAACAGGAAAAACGCGATGAAACCGCTTCGCAAAATGATCCTGAGCACCGTGCTGCTGCTGACCTGCGCCGCACCGCTCGCCCTCGCCCATGCCCACCCGAAGCAGCTCAGTCCGCAGGCCGACGTCAGCGTCGCCGCGCCGAAGGAGATTCGGATCGCCTTCAGTGAGAGCCTGGAGCCGGCGCTCAGCTCGATCAAGCTCTTTGATGCCAAGAACAAGCTGGTTACTGACAAATCGGCGGTCGACAAAGCCAATCCCAAGGTGATGGCGTTACCCCTGCCGGCGCTGGCTGGCGGCCAATATCGCGTCGAATGGGTTGCAGTGGCGGAAGATGGACACCGCACTAGTGGCCACTATCGCTTCACGGTCAAATAGTGGAAGGATTGACGCTGGTGGTGTCGGCGGCCAGTACTTGGCTGCTCGATCTTTTGGTGGCATTGCTGATCGGCTTTAGCCTGCTGCGGCCGGCGGCTAGTGATGCGCCACGGTTCCGTCTTTGGCCCTGGCTGGGGCTGCTTGGAGCGGACTATCTAATCTACCTGCTCGGCCGGGTCTCGGCGATGAGCGGCCAATCGTTGGCGGGTGCCTTACCTGCGGTCGGCATGGTCATTAGCCAAACCCACTTCGGTATGATGTGGGGCATCGGCGCCGCCGGCTGGCTGGCGATGCTGGGCCTGGCCAGCTCGGGCCCCGCGACCATGCGCCGACTATGGCCACTGGCACTGCTCGTCTTCGTTTACAGCCATGCCGCCACAGGCCATGTCGCCGATGCCGGCTTCGTTAGCCTTGCCGCACTGGTGCATATCGGGCACTTGCTCGCTACCGGCGCGTGGGCCGGTAGCGTGTTTGTCTTCCTGCTGCGTCACCATCGGAGCAGTGACGCATTCAGCCATGGCGAGGCCCGCCAACTGTCGGTTCTCGCTGCATGGGCAATGGTGCTGGTGCTCGCCAGCGGCGTGTTGAACGCCTGGCGGATGCTGCATGGCACCCAAGCACCGTGGAGTGAGCCTTATGGCCTGCTGCTGATCGCCAAGACTGTGTTGGTGGTAGTGGCGCTGACCTTGGGTACGATCAACCGACTGGGGGTACTGCCGCAACTGCTGAGTGGCAAGACAAAGGCTCGTCCACGCTTTCTCAGTCTCCTCTACCCTGAGGCAGTGGTGTTCGTACTGCTGTTCGGGCTGGCAGCACTGCTGTCGGCGACAAGCCCGCCGGGCTGATTGCACTTCGTCTGGCGCCGCCGGTTTCGGCGGCGCTTACATTTCTTAACGCTTCATAACAACTGTAAAGCCCATCCGAACTTAAGCTTGCCTCATCCGATTTCACAACAAGGATGAGAATAATGAAGAAATTTGTGATTGCTATGGTATTGGCAGGTGGCACTCTGTTCACCGGAGCCGCCAATGCCGCACCACCCAAGTACACTCCACCGCCACACCATCATCACTACCATAAGCCGCACCCGACGCACTGGCACCATCATTCAGCACATCGTCCGCCACACTATCACTCCTATCATCGTCGGTCGCCGCATCACTATTAATGCCTATATCATCGACCCTACCCTGCTAGGCAGCATCGCTGATGTCTGACAAACCGAGGCCGTTATGGAGTGGTGCTGGCGCGGATCGTTACCACCCGCATCCAGCTGAAAACGCGGTGTACCGGCACCTCTGTCTGACAGAATGAGACGCTTCGACTCGTCGGATATCCACCATGCCAACCTCGCCCACCCTCGTCCTGTTCGATCTCGATGACGTGCTGTGCCATTACGATCGTTCTGCCCGGATTGCCTGCATGGCGCTGGCAAGCGGGTGCGATCCGGAAGCGGTGTACAAGGCGATCTGGGAGTCCGGCCTGGAGGCTCGGGCCGATGCAGGCCTGTTGAGCGAGACAGAATATCTGAGTGAGATGGGCGAGCGGCTCGGTTGCCGAGTCACACTGGAAACGTGGTTGACGGCCCGCAAAGCGGCGATGACACCGCAACATGAGGTGTTGGCTCTGGCCAAACGGTTGGCGGAACACCGGCGCGTGGCAGTGCTGACCAATAACTGTCGGCTTGTCGCCGAGCATATCTGCCACCTGTGCCCAGCGGTCTTCGAGATATTCGGTCAAGCGGTGTACTCATCGGCCGAACTCGGGGCTGCCAAGCCTGCGTCGCAGGCTTTTTTGCGCTGTGCGAGAAAGCTTGGAGTGGCACCGGCCGAGGTGTTGTTCGTCGATGATCTTTCGGCCAACGTAGCGGGCGCGATCAACGCTGGCTTCCTGGGCCATCATTTTGTCTCGACCAAAGCTCTGGCTCAGGCATTACAGCACCACCAACTGCTTTGACGGCGAGTGCTTGGCGCCGCTAGCAAAAACCCTGCAGCAGTGTTGGCCAGCCTATTGTACTACTTGTCCTGCCTGCATCGTCGCGCCTTGCAGTGGACGTTGCACTGGATTTTTGTCCGCGGCTCTGAATAGCTTGTCCAGTCACTATTCAATAATGGAAATATGCAATGAAACAGATGGTTCTTTTGTCACTGCTGACGCTGAGTCTGCCCGCGCTGGCCCAGACCTATGAGGCGCCGGCCTACGCCAATCGCGTGAATGGTAGCGCCAACTTGGTCACCGAGAGCGGTACCGCCTCGCCAATGCCGATGCAGAGCATGCCGCCCGCCAAACATCACAATCGACCTTCGCGGCATCACCGTAAACCAATGGTACTCAGCCATTGAAAGGCATTCCCCCGGCCCTCCTGACCGTCCTCGGTCAAGGAGAGCGCGGTAGGACTCTGATAGAGTCGCCAAATTCGGGGCTGGCCAAATGGGCCAGCCTTAGCTTTTTGATTCGTCTTCCGGGGTCTTCTGGGGCGTGGCAGGCAATTCGACCTTCAAATCAGGGGGGATTTCGACCAGGAGTTGCTCTAGCAGCTTACTGCGTGAGGCAATGTGGTGATCGAGGCGCCAGTCCTGCAGCAGGTCAATCGCAAGGTCGAAATAACGCTGATCGATCTCATATAGACTGGCTAGGTCGAAGGGGCGACTCAACTCCAGCGCTGCCGCCAAATCCTTCAGCACCTGCACTTGCTCGGGGCTCTCTCCTTCCTGGATCAGCTTGCGGATCTGCTTTGCGGCATTCATGGCCCACCCTCCTTATCAAACACAGTAATAATTATGGCAGACAGGGAGGGCGGCTGAATGTCTCGGGCTCACTGCAGTTTTGGGCGCTTCAACTGTGCTACCAGCAGTGCCAACACACCGGCTACCAGCCCCCAGAACGCCGAACCAACGCCGAACAGACTCATGCCAGATGCGGTCACCAGGAAGGTGATCAGCGCCGGCTCTCGGTCCTGTTCGTCGCGCAAGGCGATGGCAAGGCCGTTTCCGACCGTGCCCAATAAAGCCAGGCCAGCGATCGCCAGGATCAGCTCCTTCGGGAACGCTGCGAACAGCGCACTCACCGTCGCACCGAACAGGCCTATCAATAGATAGAACACCCCGGCCGCCACTGCGGCCACGTAGCGACGATCGGCGTCCTCGTGTGCCTCGCGCCCCATGCAGATCGCCGCGGTGATCGCCGCAAGATTGAGCGCGTAAGCACCGAAGGGGGCCAGCAACAAGGTGGCGACGCCGGTCCAGCCCACCACCGGCGAGATCGGTGCGTGGTAGCCCGAGGCACGAATCACCGCCACCCCTGGCACGTTCTGCGAGGCCATCGTCACGATAAACAGAGGCAGAGCCACACCGATCAGGGCACTGGAGGTAAAGCTCGGCATCGTGAACACGGGTTCGGCCAGCGCGAAACGCAGGCCCTGCAGGTGCAACTGCCCGTTCAGCATCGCGATGATGCACCCCACCAGCAAGGCGGCGACGATTGCATAGCGCGGCACTAGGCGCCGTGCCAACAAGTAGGCGGCAAACATTGCCAGCACCAGAGTGAATTGAGATTGCATCGCCACGAACACGTTCAAGCCGAAGTGCAGCAGCACGCCGGCCAGCATGCCCGAGGCCAGTGATACAGGAATGCGCTTGATTGCGCGTTCAAACCAACCGGTAAAGCCGGCCAGCGTGATCAATAACGCCGACACCAGGAAGGCGCCGATCGCCTGATCCATCGGGACGCCGGCGGCGCTGGTAATCAGCATCGCTGCGCCGGGCGTCGACCAAGCCGTCACCACCGGAATCCGGTAGCGCAGCGACAGGCCGATGCAGGTTAGCCCCATACCGAGGCCCAAAGCCCACATCCATGAGGCGATCTGAGCCTGGGTGGCGCCAACTGCGTTGGCGGCCTGGAAGACGATGACGGCGGAGCTGGTAAAACCGACCAGCACGGTAACAAAACCGGCGATGATCGCCGAGGCGGACAGGTCTTTGAGTAAACGCATGGCAGAAAGGAATGTCAGTGTGGCGCCAGCCTTCCCGACTTGTTGACGGAAATGGGCTGGCGATTGTCGACATCGACCATATCATTGGTAGGTTCACGACGCCAGCATGCGCACTCGACCCCGCAGATGCGATGGACGAATAGCTGGGCGCTCCGGCGCTTCAATTTGGCCGGCCAAGCCGGTTCGGCCGACATGGTCCGCGTGAAATCGCTCTGTCCGCGCCATCACCTGCCTTTCTGATAAGCAACAAAAAGCCCCGCACAGGGGCGGGGCAGAAACGAAGAGAGGAAATTAGGATTACGCCTGCTCAGTGTAGGTCATCTCTGTGTCAGTACCATGAAGCTGGTGCCCTACTTTCCCCGTACCTAGTCTCGGAAGCTGGCAGGCCTGCCCATCACCTGGGCGCCGATCGCCTCCTGGATGTCCTCGGATAGGAGCATCGCGGCGTTCCACGTCGCCACATAATCCAGACCATCCGCGACACTGTGATCGCGGCTGTAGTTAAGGATCTGCTTGCTGCCGCGTACTGCCAGCGGCGACTGCGCGGCGATCTGGCGGGCGGCGGATAGCGCAGCGTCGCGGCAGGCTCCGATGTCGTCCAGCACCCGGTTGACGAGGCCGATGCACAACGCCTCACCGGCGTCGACATCGCGCGCGGTGTAGGCGAGCTCGCGTGCGATGCCCTGCCCGACCACGCCCGGCAAACGCTGCAGCGAGCCGACGTCGGCGACCATACCCATCGCCACCTCGCGAACGCTGAACTGCGCATCGCGGCTCGCGTAGCGAAAATCGGCCGCGAGCGCGACATCGAGTCCGCCACCGACACAGGCGCCGTGAATTGCGGCGATCACCGGCTTGCGGCACTTCTCCAGGCTGTTGACGGTGCTCTGCAGTTCCAGGATCAGTTCGCGCAGCCGCTCGCGCTTGCGCCCTTCGCAGTGCTTGTCGAGCTGCCCTTCCAGACCGGCCAACAGCGAAATATCGATACCGGAACAGAAATGCTTGCCAGCGCCGGCCAGCACCACCACGCGGACTTCGGCGCTGCGGTCGCACCATTCCAGCGCGGCCTTCAACTCGGTCCACAACGACGCGTCAAGCGCATTGGCCTTGCCGGGACGGTTCAGCGTAACCTCGGCGACATGGTCGGCAACGGTCAGCGTCAGTTCGGTGAATTCCATATCAGTTTCCCCTCGTCATAGCGTTTACGGACGCTTCTTCGGAATCCAGGCCCAGATCATCTCGCAGCGGATTGGCTCCTGCCCGCTGTCATCGGTGACGCTGACAGCCACGGTGACGTCGCCCTTATCGACCCGATGGAACGACGAGATCTGTTCCGGCGTCAGCGTGGCGACTGCGCGCATATTGCCCTGCGCCCGCTTCAGATAGTCGACCTTCATCGACTTGAGCAACATCAACTTATCGTCCGGCACGTTCAGGCCAACTACGAAGCCCGTAGCGGTTTCGGCCAGCAGTGCCATCGCAGCGGCATGCACCCCCTTGATGTGGTTCTGCACCTTGCGCTGGTTGCGGATCGATACCACCAGTCGCTCCTGGGCAACGTTCTCGAAGCGCACCCCGGCAGTGGACAGGAACGGTACGACGCGGCCAAACATCTTGGACAGCACAAAGCTGCGCAGCCCCTCCGGCAGGCTATTCGCCTTGTCGGCGATGCGGCTCATGCGATTTTTTTGTATTGTCATGGACTTCCTCGTGGTGTGGGTCGGCATCGGCAAAGCCGAGCAGGCAGCGTACTTGCTGCTTGACCGCCGGCAGCGCGGCCGTGTCGAGCCGGGCCAGCTGCAGGGCTCCCTGCAGCGCGGCAAAAACCAGCTCGCCCATCGCTTCGGGCGAGCCGGGATACTGCATCACGCCACATTCGCGACCATCACGCACGATCGTGACCGCCCAAGCGCGCATCTCGGCGACGAAAGCGCGCGCGGCCTCCTGCATCTCTTCAGGCAGGGTCTGATATTCGCTGGAGAGCACACCACTTGGACATATCCGCTGGTCTTGGTCGTGGTAGGCGTCAGTTAGGCTGAAGTACTGCTCAAGTTGCTCACGGGGATCGAGCCCAGCCTGCGCTTCGGCAAAACGGGCAAAGCGGCGCCGGTAGCGCTCGATCAGCGCGACGCCCAGGTCGGTCTTGCGGGGATAATGGTAATGGATGGCGGCGTTCTTCACGCCCAGTTCGCGACTGATATGCTGATAGCTGAAGCTATTGAAACCACGGCCCAGCCATAGCGCTTCGGCGAGGTCGAGAATGATCTTGCGCGTATCTTGACGCGCGGCGTGCGGGTCGTTCATTCGGCCCACTCTACTTACTGGTTAGTAAGGTGTCAATGCGGCCAGCATCGCCATTGTGTGGGCCAACATTTGCGCTATGATGGGACATTTTTCGGCCAACCCCGACAGACATTTCCATGAAACTGAAGTTCAGCAAAATGCACGGTCTCGGCAACGACTTTGTCGTGGTCGACGGCGTGCGCCAGTCTATTGAGCTAACCCCTGAGCAGATCAAAGCCTTGGGCGACCGGCGCTTTGGCATCGGTTTCGACCAACTTCTACTGGTCAGCGCGCCTGAACGTCCTGAAAACGATTTCCGTTATCGCATCTTCAACAATGATGGCGGCGAGGTCGAACAGTGCGGCAATGGCGCGCGTTGCTTTGTGCGATTCGTCACCGAGCAGCGGCTGACCAATAAGCAGTCGATTCGGGTCGAGACCGCCAAGGGCGTGATCGTACCCAAGCTCGACAAGTCGGGCACGGTGACCGTCGACATGGGGGTGCCGCACTTCGCCCCTGCGCAGATTCCATTCGTGGCCGATAAAGAAGCGATCAGCTACCCGCTGGAAGCTGCCGGCCGCACTGTCGAGATCAGCGTGGTGTCGATGGGCAATCCGCACGCGGTGCAGGTAGTCGACGACGTGGCTACCGCGCCGGTCGAAGAGGTCGGTAAGGCTATCGAATCACATCCGCGCTTCCCGGAGCGGGTCAACGCCGGCTTCATGCAGATCGTGGCGCGCAACGAGATTCGACTGCGGGTATACGAGCGGGGTGCGGGCGAGACTCTCGCCTGCGGTACTGGCGCTTGCGCAGCTGTCGTGGCGGGTATCCGTCGCGGCCTGCTCGACGGTGCCGTCACCGTGCACGCGCTCGGTGGCGACCTGACTATCGAATGGGCTGGCGAAGGTGCGCCGGTGTTGATGACCGGACCGGCGGTGACAGTGTTTACCGGCGAAATCGACGTGTGAGTGTAATAACGCTCGACAAGGGTAAGGCGATGCAGGCAGCGGACGTTCTCGACTTTCTTTCCGACAATCCGGAGTTTCTCGACCGGCACGCGAGCCGGTTCGGCCTGTGCCCGGCGCACGACCGGGTGATTCCCCTGGTCGAGCGGCAACTGCTCGAAAGCAAGGATCGCTTCCGGCAACTGGAGAGAAATCTGCATGTGCTGCTCGGGCGCGCAGAAGACAACGACCTGATTCAACAGCGACAGCATCGTTTGGCTCTGGCACTGGTGGAGGCAAATGATTTCGCCTCCCTGCTCAATCGCCTGCCGACGCTGTTCGACGAGTTGTTCGGCTTGGAGCGCGTTGCGCTGCGCTGGTGGGGGGAGGATGGCTCCGCGGCCTCCGTGTCGGTCGAACTGCGCCGCCATGCCGACCGTCTACCGGGACCCTGCTGCGGCCATTATGTCAATGACGAGCTGCTGGGCTGGCTGCCGGTCGAGCCCGCCATGCAGTCGTTCGCACAGGTGCCGCTGCGCCAGGGGCGGGGTGCTACATTGGGGCTGTTGCTGTTGGCCAGCGACGATCCGGACCGTTTCAGCTCGGACCGCCAGACTCGTTACCTCGCAGAAATGGGCGAGCTTATTACTGCTGCCCTGCTGCGCTGCTGCGCGGCGGGCCGCTGATATGTCGATTACCGCCGTGGTCCTGTTCTCGGTTGTCGCCCTATTCCTTCTGCATGGCCTGTGGCGTGTACTGGTGAGTGGCAGCGGCGTCGCTGCTGCCAGCCTGGCCGCCAGCTACTGGTTGATCGCCATCCCGTTCAAGCTGATGCTTCCCGATCTGCCGCTGACGCCGATCTGGTTGCCTTTTCTCTACCCCTACGCGCTGATGGCGATGGCAGCCCTGCTCTGGCTGGTCTGCTATGGCCGGTTCAGTCGGCTTGGCATCAGCTTCCCGGAAGCTCCGCCGTTGTTGT
This sequence comes from Crenobacter oryzisoli, assembly GCF_030385785.1. GTDB lineage: Bacteria > Pseudomonadota > Gammaproteobacteria > Burkholderiales > Chromobacteriaceae > Crenobacter_A > Crenobacter_A oryzisoli. The sequence continues at coordinate 6,528 of NZ_JAUEDK010000045.1, read as the reverse complement.
CGGCGTATTTCCTCGCCCAGCTGACGATGTTGGTCGGCTTTGTCGTGTTGGCATGGTTGTTTTCCTGGCGCACCCTGCTCGCTTACGGCACGCTGCCACCGCTCTTGTGCGGGATGAGCTATATCGCCTATCGCTGCTTCGCATTCCGCTTACAGGAGCAGGCGTCTGCAAGCTACAGCTGGCACTGGTTGGGCAGCGGTGCGCTGATGGCACCGGTGGTGGTGGTGGTGAGCGGTGATTGGCTGGTACCAGTGCTGCTCGATTATCTATAAGACTTTGAACAGGCTCTAAGCCCAACGCTGCGTCAACAAGAAAGCCAGCTTAAAGCTGGCTTTCTTGTTGTGGAGCCCCATGGCCTATTTCAGCACGCGGCCATCGTTGCCCAAGACCCGAACCGTGGTCGGAATGCCCTTGGCAACGCTTTGCGACACCGTGCAGTAGTCCTCGAAGCCGTCGAGGATGCGGTCGAGGTGCTCAATGCTGTCGGCCGGCTGACCGAGTCGCAACGTGACCTCGATCGACTGCACCCGCAGCCTCCCATGCTCGTTACGGTCAATGGTGGCGCGGGCCTCGCCGCGCAAGGGCGAGGCATTCTGATGGTATTTGCTCAGTGCGAACTGCAGGCTGTCGACCAGGCAGTTGGAGACTGCAGCCAGCAGCAACTGTTGTGGCGCCGGGCCGACGCTCTGCCCCAGCGGCGGGGGCTCGTCGCCGATCAGCGCCGGCACGTCGTCGCCAAAGTCGAGACGAATGCGGTAATTGTCCTGCTGGGTCAGTGTCAGCTCAACCACGGATGCGCTCATGTCGTCTCTCCTCTTGTTGTCTCACAGGGTCCGGCCGAGGGCCTCGGCCAGTGGGGCGAGCTCGCGCATCAGCGTGGCGAGTTCGCTAGGGGTCAGTGCTTGATCGGCATCGCACCAGGCCTCGCTCGGGTTCGGATGTACATCGATCAGTAGGCCGTCAGCGCCAGCGGCAATCGCCGCCTTGGCCAGCGCCGGCACCAACCAGGCCTTGCCACCGGCATGACTCGGGTCGACGATCACAGGCAGGTGCGTCTCGCGCTTCAGGATAGGGATCGCCGTCACATCGAGCATATTGCGGTAGGCGGTCTCGAAGCCGCGCACGCCACGCTCGCAGAAGACAATGTTGTGGTTGCCACCGGCGGCGATGTACTCGGCGGCCATCAGCCACTCGTTCACCGTGGCGGACAGGCCGCGTGTCAGGATCACCGGCTTGTTGACGCGACCGACCTCTTTCAGGAGGTCCGAGTTCTGCATATTGCGAGCGCCGATCTGGATTACGTCGACGTCGTACTCGAGGAAGGTGTCCAACAGGCGCACATCCGTTAGCTCGGTGACGACGGGCAGGCCTGCGGCGCGCGCGGCCTGCTGCAGATATTCCAGCCCCTCGACGCCGAGCCCCTGAAAGCTGTACGGGCTGCTGCGCGGCTTGAACGCGCCGCCCCGCAGCAGCCGGCAACCGGCCGCGCTGACCGAGCGGGTGCTGGCCGCCATTTGCTCCGGTGTTTCGACCGAGGACGGCCCGGCGATCACCTGGATGGTCTTGCCGCCGATCGGCACGCCACGCACCGAGACAACGGTGTTATCTGGATGTACCTCGCGCGAGACGATGCGGTATTCCTTCACCACGCGCATCGCGCGCTCCACACCGGACATCGGTTCGAACATGTCGGCGGTCAGTACCCGCTCGTCGCCGACCGCACCGATGATGGTGCGTTCGGTGCCGCTCGACACATGCTCGGTGAGACCTGCCACTCGGATCTTCTCGACCACGGCGGCAATGTCGGCATCGCTCGCTCCACGAGCCATCACAATAATCATGCTGCTTTATCTCTGCAGTTAAGAGCGTTGCGTCAACCGGCTCGGTGGAGGCTGGCTGACGGTACGCACTGGGTTTGTAGCAAAAAACCGGCTGCGAGATGGCAGCCGGCCTAACTGGTCGAACGTTTTCGGCCAGCTTTAACCTAGCCGAGCACCGCTTCGAGTACCTCGATGAAGCGGGCATTTTCCTCGGGCAGGCCGATGCTGACGCGCAAGCTATTTGGCATGTTGTAGCTCGCCAGCGGCCGCACGATCACGCCATTCTTTAAGAAGTGTAGATTCAGCGCCTTGGCGTCGCCGACGTGGAAGGTCACGAAGTTGCCGTAGGACGGGATATACGGCAGACCGAGGCGCTCCAGTGCGTCAGTGATCTGCTTCATACCCTCGCTGTTGACCCGCACCGACTCAGCCAGGAACTCGTCGTCGGCCAGTGCACCGCAAGCGGCAGCCTGTGCCAAGCTGTTGACGTTGAATGGCTGGCGGACGCGGTTCATCAACTCGGCCACGTCCGGGTGAGCAGCAGCAAAGCCTACGCGCAGGCCAGCGAGGCCGTACGCCTTCGAGAAAGTACGTGAAACCAGCAGGTTCGGGAAGCGCTTGAGCCAACCGAAGCTATCGGAAGCCAGCTCGCGCGGCAGGAATTCGGTGTACGCCTCGTCGAGCACCACCAGCACGCTCTCCGGCACCGCTTCGAGAAACTCGAGCAGCGCGCCAGGCTTGGCCAGCGTGCCGGTCGGATTGTTTGGGTTAGCGATGAACACGATGCGGGTGTCGGGGCGAATCGCCGCCAGCATCGCATCGAGATCGTGGCCGTAATCGCGCGCCTTCACTTCGATCGGCGTGGCGCCCACGGCCTGTACCGCCAACGGGTAGACGGCGAACGCATACTCGGAGAACACTGCACTGGTGCCCGGCGCAAGGAAGGTGCGCGCAGCCAACTCCAGCACGTCGTTCGAGCCGTTGCCGAGCACCAACTGGTTCTGGGCGAGGCCGAACTTAGCGGCGATGGCGCTCTTGAGGTCGAAGGCATTGCCATCCGGGTAACGGGCCAGCTCACCGACCGCGGCTTCCAGCGCGGTGCGCGCCTTCGGAGGCAGACCGAGCGGGTTCTCGTTGGAAGCGAGCTTGACGATGCTCTCTTCGGCAAGGCCGAATTCACGGGCCAGTTCGGAAACCGGCTTGCCTGGGATGTATGGGGCGATGGCGCGGATGTAATCGGGGGCAATGCGGCTCAGGGACATGATTTCCTCTAGTGTTCTCTTTGTCTTGTCTGCCCGCCGGGCTAGCCGGCGCGGCTTGTCAGGTGCCGGAGCGCTCCAGCCACTTGCTGGCATGGATCGGCCGATAGTTGTCCAGCGCGGCGAGCAGCGCCGGGGCATCGTCACCGGCGACCAGCAGCGAGCGGTTCCTCTCGTGCATGAAGCCAGCGGCAGCGGTGCTGTCCAGCATGGTCAACAGCGGCTGATAGAAACCCGCGGTGTTAAGCACGCCGATCGGCTTCTCGTGCATGCCAAGCTGCGCCCACGACAGAATCTCAAACATTTCCTCGTAGGTGCCAAGGCCGCCCGGCAGGCAGGCGAAGGCGTCGGAGAGCCCCTCCATCTTTGCCTTGCGCTCGTGCATGCTGCCGACCACCACCAGCTCGGTCAGGCCGGGATGGGCCAGCTCCTTATCTTTCAGAAAGGTCGGAATCACGCCGATTACCCTACCGCCGGCTTCCAGCGCCGCGTCGGCGACCGCGCCCATCAGGCCAATCTTGCCTCCGCCGTACACGAGAGCTCGGCCGGTTTCGGCCAACAGTCGGCCAAACGCACGCGCGCCGGTCTCGTACTCGGCGCTTACACCGTAGTTCGAACCGCAGAAGACGCAGACCGATTTCAATTCACGCATTACTTGTACTTTCTAGATTTGATCGTGCAGTACACAACAATGAACCGCTTTAGACCTATGCCTCGACGGCGAGCGTTACCGTGACGACGCTTACAGCACGGCCACCGGATAGGAGCCGAGTATCTTCAGGTAGGCGGTCTTCTCGGCGAGGCCCTGCAGCGCAGCGGCAATGTTCGCATCGGTGCGGTGCCCTTCCATATCGATGAAGAACACGTAGTCGCCCAGACCGACGCGCGACGGGCGCGATTCGAACTTGGTCATCGACACGCCGTTGTCGGCTACCGGTGCCAGCAGGGAGTGCACCGCGCCTGGGCGGTTTGGCGCCGATACCACGATCGAGGTCTTGTCGCTACCGCTCGGGGACACGTCCTGATGGCCGAGCACCAGGAAACGGGTGGTGTTGTTCGGCTCGTCTTCGATGTTTTCGGCCAGCTTGGTCAGGCCGAAACGCTCGGCGGCCGCTTGGCCGGCAATCGCGGCAGCGGCCGGATCGAGGCTTGCAAGCCGCGCCGCTTCGGCATTACTCGCGACCGAGATCCGCTCGACGTCGACCGGCAGGTTTTTGTTCAGCCACTCGTGGCATTGTGACAACGACTGCGCGTGGGAATAGACGCGTCGGATACCTTCGGTGGTAGCGACCGAGCGTAGCAGATGGTGATGGATGCGTAGCACCACCTCCCCACAGATCTTCAGGGGGGTGGTGATCATCAGGTCGAGGGTGCGACCAACTGCGCCTTCGGTTGAGTTCTCCACCGGCGCGACCACATAGTCGAGGGTGCGTGACTCTACCAGGCGGAATGCCTCGTCAATCGATGAGCAGGCAACACCGCGCGCGGCATGGCCAAAATGCTTCGTTGCGGCAAGCTGGCTAAAGGTGCCTTCCGGGCCCAGATAGGCGATCGACAACGGTTTTTCCAGCGCCAGGCATTCGGACATGATTTCCCGGAAAAGTCGGGCAACCGATTCGCCCGGCAGCGGGCCTGGGTTCAGCGACTTGATGCGGGTGAGCACCTGCGCCTCGCGCTCGGGGCGGTACACGACACCACCACCTTTGATCTCGCCGATCTGACGGGCATGCTCGGCTCGCTCATTGAGCAGTTTCAGGATTGTCGCGTCGATGTGGTCGATCGCGTCGCGATGTTGTTTAAGAAGTTGTTCTGACACGTTAACAGTCTTTCAAGATCACAAGCTGGCCTTTACCAATCGCATAAGTTTCGGCGAGATAGCCCGGCGTCGCAAGCACCTCGGCCATGAAAGGCCTGCACTCATCGGGATGCGACAGCGCGTTGTCCATCACCAATAAAGCGCCCGGAGCGAGAATGCGCTGAAGATGTGGCCAATAAGCGGGATAAAGCGTCCGCTCGGCATCAAGAAACACCAAATCCGCGCTATAAAGCGGCGCTTTGGCCAACCAGTCGAGCGCATCGCAGCAGACCAGCTCTACCCAGTCGACAAGGGTGAATCGCGCCAGGTTGCTAGCAGCTTGCTGCTGTTTCTCGGCCAGGATGTCCAGGCTGGTGACTTTCCCCTGATTGGCTCGGGCAGCCAGCGCCAACCACAATGTGGAGAAGCCGTTCGAAGTACCAATCTCGACGATGTGTCGAGCTCCGCGGGTCCGTGCCAGCTGATAGAGGAAGCATCCAGTGTCCGGCGTGATATTGAGACGACGTTCGCGCCGTTCCTGGGTGACCGCATCGTGGCGTTCACCCTCTTCCCACAGCGAGTTCAGCTCCTCTAACAATTGAGGCGTCAACATGATGCTCTCCTAAAAACACATTGCCGTCAGATTGGAAACGGTCAGTTTGAAGACTGGATCGAGGTAGGCCGCCAGGACGGTCGCCCGCAGTACAAACAACAGGGCGAGGCCGATTAGCACGCCGGCAGTGAGTGCAAATAGCCCAGGGGTCGCAAAGACCGTCATCAGAGTGAGCCCGGCGACATAGAGGAGCGCACCGATACCAAGCACCTTGCCCGAACCGTAGCGATCGGAGAGCGCCCCGGCAAACGGCTGGGCCGCGCCCCACAGCCGGTTCTGCAAGCCCAGTACCAGTGCGAAGGCTTCGCGGTTCCAGCCAAAGGCACCGGTTATCGGCGGCATGAAGAAGCCGAAGCCGTGACGAATGCCCATGCCGAGTGAAACGATGAGGCCGCCGGCGAGCAGTAGGCGCTTGAGGGTGGCGTCCATGATGGTGAGGTTGGCGTGAGTAGAGGCTCTAGCCTAATGACATCATCCCGCCCCGGCAATCTGGATACGAAAACCCCGCCAATAAGGCTAATGCCGTTCACTTAGCAGATCGAACCTGTTTGATTGGGTAACGGGACGGCAGCTTTTTCACCACGCGGGGGCATTCACGCCCCCGCCGTTGTTTCGGTAGCAACAACTCCCCGAGACGTTCCCGCAGACGCAGCAAGCGCGCCGGCAAGGTGCCGGGGCTGCTGATCGCCAGCCAGCTCCACTCATAGCGCAAATAATGCAGCGCTGTCGTAAAGCTAAGATCGGTCGGCGCAACCCCCACTTCCCGCGCGATCTCAGCCATCTCCAGTCGGACCAGGTTGTAGGCCAAGAGCGTCCCCCACACTTCCTGTCGGACGGTCTCTGGAGTGCCACTGCGTAACGTCAATTCGTCCCCCAACATGTCCTGCTTCAGCTCGCGGTAGCTGGTCTCGATCTGCCAGCGTTCCTGGTATTGCGCCGCGATCTCCTTGGCCGGCCACGCCTTGGTATCCAGCAAGGAGGTCAACAAGATGCGCCGGCGCCCATGCCGAGACACCGTTTCGATGGCCCGCGCTTCCCAGT
>NZ_JAUEDK010000044.1 GCF_030385785.1 Crenobacter oryzisoli | reverse complement strand
CTCGTTGTCGAGCCCGGCATAGCCGGCGTTCATCGAGCGTTTCACCACGATGGTGGTGCGCGCCTTGTACGCCTCCAGGATCGGCATGCCGTAGATCGGGCTGCCCTTGTCCTTCTGCGCCGCCGGGTTCACCACGTCGTTGGCGCCGATCACCAGCACCACGTCGGTGTTGGAGAAGTCGGAGTTGATCTCTTCCATCTCCAGCACCTGCTCGTACGGCACTTCGGCTTCGGCCAGCAGCACGTTCATGTGCCCCGGCATCCGGCCGGCCACCGGGTGGATCGCGTAGCGCACGTTGACCCCCTTCTCGGTCAGCTTGTCGGCGAACTCCTGCAGCGCGTGCTGGGCGCGCGACACCGCCAGGCCGTAACCCGGCACGATGATCACGCTGTCGGCGTTGCCCATCAGGAACGCCGCATCGTCGGCCGAGCCGGACTTGTAATTCTTCGGCCCGGACGCCGCACTGCCACCGGCGGCCGCCTCGGCGCCGAAGCCGCCGAGCAGCACCGACACGATCGAGCGGTTCATCGCCTTGCACATGATGTACGACAGGATCGCACCGGACGAGCCGACGCAGGCACCGGCGATGATCAGCACCGGGTTGTTCAGCGTGAAGCCGATGCCGGCGGCCGCCCAGCCCGAGTACGAGTTCAGCATCGACACCACCACCGGCATGTCGGCGCCGCCGATCGGGATGATCAAGGTCACGCCCAGCACCAGCGCCACCGCCAGCATCGCCAGGAAGGCGGCGTGGCTGTCGGTGACGAAGTAGGCGAGACCGAAGCCGACCATCGAGAGCGCCAGCACCAGGTTCAACAGGTGCTGGCCGCCGAACGACACCGCCTTGGAGCCGAACTTGCCGGACAGCTTGCCGTAGGCGATCACCGACGCGGTGAAGGTGATCGCGCCGATGAAGGCGCCGATGAACAGCTCGACCTTCTGGACCGGGGTGTGCTCCTGGCCGGTGTGGAAGATCGCGGCCACGGCGATCAGCACCGCTGACAGACCGACCAGCGAGTGCATCGCCGCCACCAGTTCCGGCATGCCGGTCATCTCGACCGTCTTGGCCTTCCAGGTGCCGATCAGCGCGCCGGCGGCGATCGCGCCACCGAGCAGCGCCCACACCGGCTTGTCCATGATCATCAGCGTGGTGACCACGGCGATCACCATGCCGATCATGCCGAAGGTGTTACCGCGTCGCGCCGAGGTCGGCGACGACAGCCCCTTGAGCGCGAGGACGAACAGCACCGCCGCGACCAGATAGAGAATTGCAGAAAGATTGATCATCGGGTCGGCTCCTTAGCGTTGCTTCTTCTTGAACATGTCGAGCATGCGCTGGGTCACCAGGAAGCCGCCGAAGATGTTGATGCTGGCGAGGAAGATGCCGATCGCGCCGAGCACCGAGGTCAGCGTGAGCTGTGCACCGTTGATGTCGACCACCTGCAGCAGGGCGCCGACGATGATGATGCCCGAGATGGCATTGGTCACCGCCATCAGCGGGGTGTGCAGCGCCGGGGTGACGTTCCAGACCACGTGGTAGCCGACGAACACGGCCAGCACGAACACGGTCAGGCTGGTGATAAACGGATCTACAACCATGAAACTCTCCTGAATGCGGTCACGCGCCGGCCTGGACGGCAGCCGGGGCGGCGGAAGCGGCGGCCGGGGCAGCCTGGCCGAAGCGCAGTTCGCCGGCGTGGGTCACCAGCGTGGCGGCCAGCAGCTCGTCTTCCAGATTGATCGAGAAGCCTTCCTTGGTGAGCATCAGGCTCAGGAAGGTCAGCAGGTTCTTGGCGTACAGCGCCGAGGCATCGCCGGCCATCAGGCCCGGCAGGTTGGCCGTGCCGACCACGGTGACGCCGTTGTCGGTGTGCACCACCTCGCCACAGCGGGTCGATTCGACGTTGCCGCCGCTCTCGGCCGCCATGTCGACGATCACGCTGCCCGGCTTCATCGCCGCCACGGTGGCGGCGGACAACAGGCGCGGCGCCGGCTTGCCGGGGATCAGCGCGGTGGTGATCACGATGTCGGCCTGCTTGGCGTGCTTGTCGACTAGCTCGGTCTGGCGGCGCTGGTAGTCCTCGGACATCTCCTTGGCGTACACGCCGTCGTTGGCGGCCTTCTCCGCGTCGGTCATCGGCACCTCGACGAACTTGGCGCCGAGCGATTCGACCTGTTCCTTGGTGGACGGCCGCACGTCGAACGCCTCGACCACCGCGCCGAGGCGCTTGGCGGTGGCGATCGCCTGCAGGCCGGCCACGCCGACGCCGAGGATCAGCACCCGCGCCGGCTTCACCGTGCCGGCAGCGGTCATCAGCATCGGCATGAAGCGCGGGTAATAGTGGTTGGCGAGCAGCACCGCCTTGTAGCCGGCGATGTTGTTCTGGCTGGACAGCACGTCCATGGACTGGGCGCGGGTGGTGCGCGGCAGCAGCTCCATCGCGAACGCCGACGCCTGCTTGGCGGCCAGCTTCGGCAGGTCGGGGTTGCTGTACGGCGCGAGCATGCCGATCAGCACCGCCCCGTCCTTCAGCTGTGCGATGTCCTCGGCGGGCAGCGCCCGCACCGTCAGCACGATGTCGCCGGCGGCCAGCGCCGACGCCCGACTGGCGGCGATGCTCGCCCCCGCCGCCTGGTAGGCGCTGTCGGGCACGGCCGAAGCCACCCCGGCGCCTTTCTCCACCACCACCGAATGCCCGAGGCCGACGAGTTTTTTCACCGTTTCCGGTGTGGCGGCGACGCGCGTCTCGTTGGCCACGCGCTCGGCCACAATGGCGATCTGCATGGGTTCCCTTTCTTTCTGATTGAGTAGCAAGTGATGTTGTAGCGAACGACCGTGCAGGTGCCTCAGCCAGACGGACGAGTCGTGCCTAATTCTAAAGCACGAGTTTTGTTAAAGCGCAACGAAATTATAAAATTGCGACATTTTCCACCAAGTGGAATTGCGTTTCATAAAGAACATTGCTAGCCACACATCCCGCGACAAGCCTAGTCTGCAATGCCAGCCGCATTGCCATTCTCTTGGTAGCCCAAAGGTCAAACGTCTGGCAGGTACGTGGCATTTCGCCGACAGTCATTGCACCTTCCCCCTGCTCACCGCAAAGCCTTGCCCTGTCTTGATCCCAGCGCATCGGCCACAGCCGACCATGCCGGCAGGCCGCTCCCCTTGGGGCCTGCACCATCATGGCATGCTCTCTGCTTAGCCACGGCGTAGAACTGTGCGAAAATGCTTGACCCTGCTAACAAGTACGAAATGTAATAGCGATGATTTTGGTCACCGGCGGCGCCGGCTATATCGGCTCGCACACCTGCCTGGAGCTACTCAACGCCGGCTTTGAGCTGGTCGTGCTCGACAACCTGTGCAACAGCAAGGCAGAGTCACTGCGCCGCGTGCAGGCGCTGACCGGCAAGACGCTGCAGTTCGTCGAAGGCGATATCCGCGACGCGGCGACGCTCGATGCGGTGTTCCGTTACCCGATCGACGCGGTGATCCACTTCGCCGGGCTGAAGGCAGTCGGCGAATCGGTCGCCAAGCCGCTGGAGTACTACGACACCAACGTCACCGGCACGCTGACGCTCCTTGCCGCGATGCGTAGTCATGGCGTGAAGCAGTTCGTGTTCAGCTCGTCGGCGACGGTGTATGGCGATCCGGGGACGGTGCAATACAAGGAGTCGATGCCGTTTGCCCCGGTCAATCCCTACGGGCGCACCAAGGCCATGATTGAGCAGGTGCTGCAGGATTTGGTTGTCGCAGAGCCGGACTGGCGCATTGCCAGCCTGCGCTACTTCAACCCGGTGGGCGCTCACGAAAGCGGCCAGATCGGCGAGGATCCGAACGGCATCCCCAACAACCTGATGCCGTTCATCAGCCAGGTCGCCGTCGGCAAGCTCGCCAAGCTTAAAGTGTTCGGCAACGACTACCCGACCCCAGACGGCACCGGGGTACGCGACTACATTCATGTCGTCGATTTGGCACTGGGTCACGTCAAGGCCTTAGAAGCCTTGCAGCAACGTCAGGGACTGATGGCCCTTAACCTTGGTGCAGGGCGCGGCTATTCCGTATTGGAGGTCATCGCCGCCTTTGCAAAAGCGAGCGGTCGCGAGATTCCCTATGAGCTGGTCGCCCGCCGTCCGGGCGATCTCCCGGAATACTATGCCGACCCGAGCCTTGCCCTGAGCACGCTGGGCTGGCAAACAAAACGTAGCCTCGATGACATCTGCCGCGACTGCTGGCACTGGCAAAGTCAGAACCCGGCCGGCTACCCGTAGCCGAGTCACTAGTAGTGCTGCTCGGTCTTAACCCAAGACTCACGCAAGGGCACATCGGATGATCCTCGTCACCGGCGGCGCCGGCTTCATCGGCGGCAACTTCGTACTCGACTGGCTGGCTGGCTCCAATGAGCCCGTCATCAACCTCGACAAGCTCACCTACGCCGGCAACCTCGACACCCTCGCCTCACTGAAGGACGTTCCGCGCCATCTTTTCGTACGCGGTGACATCTGCGACCGCGAACTGGTCGCGCGGCTGCTGGCCGAGCACAAGCCACGCGCGGTAATCAACTTCGCCGCCGAAAGCCATGTCGACCGCTCGATCCATGGGCCGGGCGAGTTCATCCAGACCAATGTGGTCGGCACCTTCAATTTACTCGAGGCGGTACGCGGTTACTGGAACGAGCTGAGCGGCGAAGCCAAGCAGACGTTCCGCTTCCTGCACGTGTCCACCGACGAGGTCTACGGCACGCTGTCACCGGACGATGCCCCTTTTGCCGAGACCCATCCCTACGAGCCGAACAGCCCTTACTCGGCGTCCAAGGCGGCCTCCGACCATCTTGTCCGCGCCTGGCACCACACCTACGGCCTGCCGGTGCTGACCACCAACTGTTCGAACAACTACGGCCCGTACCACTTCCCAGAGAAGCTGATCCCGCTGATGATCCTGAATGCTCTGGCCGGCAAGCTGCTACCGATCTACGGCGATGGTCAGCAGGTACGCGACTGGCTGTATGTGAAAGACCACTGTGCCGCGATCCGCCGCGTGCTGGAGGCCGGCACGCCCGGTGAGACCTACAACGTCGGCGGCTGGAACGAGAAGCCCAACCTCGAGGTGATACACACCATCTGCACTATCCTCGACGAGCTGAAACCGCGCGCCGACGGCAAGCGCTATGCCAGTCAGATCACCTTCGTGCAAGACCGCTCAGGCCACGACCGTCGCTACGCGATCGATGCACGCAAGTTGGAACGCGAGCTGGGCTGGAAGCCGGCCGAGACTTTCGATAGCGGTATCCGCAAGACTGTCGCTTGGTACTTGGACAATCAGGACTGGGTGCGTAACGTCACCAGTGGCGCCTACCGCGACTGGGTAGCCACCCAATACGGAGCCTGAGATGACCCGCATCCTGATTACCGGCGCCAACGGCCAGGTCGGCTTCGAGCTACAGCGCGCACTGGCGCCACTCGGCGAGATTCTCGCCTGCGACCGTCAGCAGCTCGACTTGGCCGATTCAGCCAACCTCGAGGCGGTGCTCGACCGCTTCCAACCGGACATCATTGTCAACCCGGCCGCCTACACTGCGGTCGACCGGGCCGAGTCCGAACAAGACGTCGCAATGGCGATCAACGCCCAAGCCCCAGCACGGCTAGCCGACTGGGCTACTCGGCACAACGCGCTACTGGTCCACTACTCGACCGACTACGTGTTCGATGGACAAAAAGACAGTGCCTATGTCGAAGATGACGCTACCAACCCACAATCGGTATACGGCCGCAGCAAATGGGAAGGTGAACAGGCAATCCGTGCCAGCGGCTGCCGCTACCTGATCCTGCGCACCAGTTGGGTAGTCGGCGCACACGGCAACAACTTCCTGAAAACCATACTCCGGTTGGCCCGAGAGCGCACCAGTCTGTCCGTTGTCGCCGATCAGTTCGGCGCCCCGACCTCTGCAGCCCTGATCGCGGATGTAACTTCTCAGCTGCTGGGACGTTACTTGCATCAACCCGCTGAGGTCTTCCCGTTCGGCACGTACCATCTGACGGCCTCGGGCAGCACCAGCTGGTACGACTACGCCCGGCACGTGATCGGCTTGGCCGAACAGGTCGGGTTTGAGCTGGCATTGCATCCCGACACGGTTCAGCCGATCCCGACCAGCGGCTATCCGCTGCCCGCCCCGCGGCCGGCCAACTCGCGGCTGGATTGCACTAAACTGACCCAGACCTTTGGCTTGGCGCTCCCCAATTGGCGGCAAGGAATCGACTACGTATTTGCTCAGCTGAACGACTGAACACGAAGTAAGGCATCGAAATAAGGCATGAAACGAAAAGGTATCATCCTCGCCGGTGGTTCCGGCACCCGCCTATATCCGGCTACGCTCGCAGTCAGCAAACAGCTGCTGCCGATCTACGACAAGCCGATGATCTATTACCCGCTCAGCACTCTGATGCTGGCCGGCATTCGCGACATCCTGATTATCTCGACGCCGGCGGATACCCCGCGCTTCGAACAGCTGCTCGGCGATGGCAGCCAGTGGGGAATCAACCTACACTACACCGTGCAGCCGAGTCCGGATGGATTGGCACAAGCGTTCATCCTCGGCGAGTCGTTCATCGACGGTGCTCACTCGGCGCTGGTACTGGGCGACAATATTTTTTATGGCCACGACTTCGTCAAGCTGCTGAAAGATGCCACCAGCAAGGAAATTGGCGCCAGCGTGTTCGCCTACCATGTCCATGATCCGGAACGCTACGGCGTGGTGGAATTCGACCAAGCCGGCAGGGCGATCAGCCTGGACGAGAAACCAAGCCATCCTAAGTCGAACTACGCTGTCACCGGCCTGTACTTTTACGATGAAAAGGTTGTCGACATCGCCAAGTCGATCAAGCCATCAGCACGCGGCGAACTGGAAATCACTGACGTCAACGCAGCCTATCTGAAGGCAGGCACCCTCGACGTCCAAACCATGGGGCGAGGCTACGCCTGGCTCGACACCGGCACCCATGAATCGATGCTGGAAGCCAGCCAGTTCATCGCCACCATCGAGAGCCGTCAGGGGTTGAAAGTTGCCTGTCTGGAAGAAATCGCTTACCGCTTAGGCTACATCGATGCTGATCAACTAGTCAGATTGGCCGCTCCACTCAAGAGAATCGGCTACGGCCAGTACCTATTAAATGTGCTGAAAGAAACCGTCTACTAATGAAGGTCATCGATACTGCTATTCCCGACGTCAAGATCATCGAGCCGACCGTGTTTGGAGATGAGCGCGGCTTCTTCTTCGAGAGTTTCCACCAGCAGAAATTCGAGGAAGCCATCGGCCACAAGGTAGCGTTTGTTCAAGACAACCATTCGCGCTCAGTCAAGGGCGTGTTGCGCGGTCTTCACTACCAATTGCCACCACACGCACAAGGGAAGCTGGTACGTTGCGTGGTGGGAGAAGTATTTGATGTGGCGGTGGACATCCGGAGATCCTCACCAAGCTTTGGTCGGTGGGTAGGGGTGAACCTGTCAGCGGAAAACAAACGCCAACTATGGATTCCTCAAGGATTTGCCCATGGTTTCCTGACGCTAACCGGCGAGGCGGAGCTTTTATACAAAACGACAGATTACTGGTTTAAGGAGTTAGACCGTTCAATTGCATGGAATGACATAACTATTGCGATAAAATGGCCTCTTATAGATGCACCGCAATTATCAGCTAATGACTTAGGAGCTCCATTGCTCGACAATCATCAGGAACTCTTCCCCTGAAATGAGTCTAATAAAAAACAGCGCTTGGAACATTGCTGGCTTTGCAATCCCCAGCCTGATCGCAATCCCTGCCATCGGCATTCTTGCTCGCAAATTGGGGGTTGAAAAATTTGGCATATTTACATTAGCGTATGCAATTGTTGGTTACGCAAGTATTTTTGACGCAGGCCTATCCCGTTCAGTCATTCGTGCAGTAGCAATGCACCGTGATGACGGAGAGAAATTACGCAATATAGTTGGAACTTCATTACGCGTCGTTTTTCTGCTTAGTACACTGGCAGCCGCGATTTTATGGCTTTCCGCAGCCCCTCTTTCTAGCTTACTCAAGATACCCAATGAGATATCGACAGACGCCCGCAGCAGCTTTCGCGTCCTCGCATTAGCCATTCCTGCCTTTTTATTAGGGCAAGTGTGGCTGGCCTACCTTGAGGGAACGGAACGATTTGCCGAGCTAAACATTCAAAAAATCGCCACCAATTCTTTGATTGCAACTCTACCAGCACTCGCAATACTCATTAACAATAGTCTACAGGCTAGCATCATCGGACTGGTTGTGGGGCGAATTATCGCTGCACTAGTTAGTTTTGCCATGTGTCAACGAGCCATGCCGAAAGGGCAGCAAAATTTTGACTTTCAGACGTTGAAATCACTTATTCAATTTGGCAGTTGGGTCACCATTAGCAACATAATAAGCCCTATCATGGTCTATCTTGATCGCTTTATTCTTTCGCACATTCTAGGTTCACAGCGTGTCGCATTTTATACTGCACCATCTGAAGCTATAATGCGCATGCTCGCCATCCCTAGCGCTGTAGCTAGAGCATTATTTCCAAAACTTAGTTATCAAAGGAATGCTCATCAGCATCGCAGGCTCTATAAAAACAGCCTGCTCGGCTTGTTAATCACATGCAGCGCAATGGCTATCCCTGTCTGTATATTCGCCAATGAAATATTGACACTTTGGATGGGGAAGGATTATGCAGGCGAGCCCGCGATGGTATTCCGCATTCTACTAATTGGATTTATCTCTAACTCATTAGCACAGATACCATTTGCGAAGATACAAGCGCAAGGCCAATCAAGAACAACAGCAGCACTTCATGCGATAGAAATAATTCCATACCTCCTGCTAATGGTATTCCTTATTGGCAAGTACGCCACATTAGGGGCAGCCACAGCATGGTCTGTGCGGTTAACCGTAGATTTCATCGCTCTTTCTTGGCTAGCGAGTAGAATAAAGCCATGAACACCGTAGATAGCCATTAAGAGCTGCTAACAAAAATCACTTGATGTTGGCATGCCCCTTCTAAAGAAAGCAATTCACGAAGGGGCCACCTTGCTGTTCCGGTAATGACGCCGCATGACCAAAGCAGTACCTAATAAAGTTCTGAAAGTACTTGTAACGCCGCGACCACGAGTTGAGACTTATTGATGATCTGGCTGGACATATTGCCCAGGAGGGCCAAGCGCTAAGTCCGGTTGCTCAGTTCCGACAATTCAACGACTTCCCGATACAGGCTAGAATACTGTGCAACCATCTTCTCTGCCGTAAATACGTGTAGATAGCGCTGTTCCGCCCTTGAGCCCATCTCACGAGCCAACGCTGGGTCGTTCCACAGTTTGTGCATTGCAGCTCTCAGTGCCTCCGGATTTGTAGGCGGCACGACCAAACCCGTGTCCCCGTCAAGATTAATGTAGGTCGTACCGGTGCCAATCTCGCACGAAATCATCGGTTTCCCATACATTGCCCCTTCTAGCAAGGATATGCCAAAAGCCTCGGAGCGCAAATGCGAAGGGAACACCACTCCGTAACAAAGCTCCAATAATGCTACCTTATCCTCGTCGGGCAACGCCCCCAAAAAGTGGATATTCTTCAGGCCAAGACGCTGAGCTTGCGCTTTCAAATCAGCCTCGACTGGCCCCGTACCGACAATGGCAACGTGGTAGTCCACGTCCCGTAGGGCATCTAATAGAATATGCAAGCCTTTGTAGTAACGAAGCACCCCAACAAACAGGAAGAACTTCTCGCCCATCCTCTGCCTCCAGAAAGACAATCTTTCCGGAGCGGGGATTGGATAGTTTGCCTTGTCGAGGCCATACGGAATTACGCTCACCTTATCGGTGTATCGCTGTAATACTGGGCTCGTTGCAAGATAATTCGGGGAAGAGGCAACAATCCGACTGACACTGTCCATGAAACGATACATCAGCGGCCGATAGAACTGTAGCAGGGTTTTTTGCTTGACTATATCGGAGTGGTAAGAGAGGACACTTGGCTTCTTGATTCGCGTCGCAAAGTGCACAACATCCATGTACGGCCATGGAAAATGATAATGCACTACATCTGCCTGCCTTGCCAGTTCAGCAAAGTCGCGGAATGCTGAAAAGGAAAATCCGGTTGAAGCAATATAAAAGTCTAGCTTCGAACGATGAACAATATGGCTGGCCAACGATTCCTGGCGTGCCACACCACTCCTACTGAGAGATAGCACTTCGGACTCAATACCGAATTGACGCCCACCCTCGGCGAGTTGATAAATGACCTGCTCTATCCCCCCAAAACTATCCGGGTAATAGGTCTTGAAGAAATGCAATACTCGCATCAAGCTTCCAATACTTTTCGATACACTGCTTGTGTTTCTTCCGCACAACGCTGCCACGAGAACTGCTCAACTCGCTTCAGGCCCCTCACAATAGCCGCAGTACGCCAGACCTCATCTTCCAAACCCTGCTGCAGTAAGGCTTGCAAGCTGTCCACATCTTCGGAGGCACACATTAACGCAGCATCACCAGCCACCTCTGGCAATGAAGAGCTGTTAGAACACACCACCGGCACTCCGGAACGCATGGCTTCCAAGACAGGCAAGCCAAAGCCTTCGTAATGAGATGGGAATGCAAAGAGTCTTGCACCAGCAAAAAGTAGCGGCAGATCCTCAGCCGGGGTGAAGCCAAGGTAACGGGCCCAGCCTTCGTGCTCTGCCTGCTGGATACGCTCATGAATCAACTCGCTGCGCCACCCCCGATAGCCAGTCAGAATCAATGGCCAGCGTTGGCGTAACGATCGTGGCAGCTTGGAGTAAGCATCGAGCAATGTCAGGATATTTTTACGCGGCTCAATGGTGCCGACAAAAAGTGTGTAGCCTCCTGGGCTCAGACCATAGCGCGTCAATGCCGGCAGCAGTTGTTCTGGGGCTCGTGGATGAAAATCCGGCCCGCAGGCCAACGGCACAGTATGTATACGCTCCATCGGCCAAGAGAAATAATCGGCAAGTTCAGTGCGAGTGAAGTCGGAGTCGGTAATCAGCGCATCTGCTCGTTGGAGCGTCTTGAGCAGCTCTTTCTGAGTGAAGCGTATCCGCTGAGGGGTATTGCACTGTGTCCAGGTAAATGGCGACAGATCGTGAAACGTCGCTACCCGCTTGCCGGCAAACGGCGGCAGAAAAAAATTCGGCCCATGGTACAGAAAGTCTTCATAGCCGCGCAGCGATTGGCGCTTAAGCATGGGCATCAGCAGCCGATAGGCCTCAGTCGCTATATAACTTTGCTGTACCCAACGCTTGAGCTTGTGCTGGTGATCAGATTGCTCGCCAGCCGTTGGCAAATCGGATAAAAAGTGCCGCCCGGCAAAAAAGCGCAGCTCGCTTATCTCTTGCGACTTCTGCAATTGCCGAGCAAGCTCCCAAGTGTAACGGCCGATGCCGGTAAGCGGAAAGCGTACCGGCTCGACAGAAAGAATTACCTTCATGCGGCTCCAAGCATCCAGCGCAGCGTCTCCAGCAGTGGAGGCGTGTCCCAATCACCAATCAGGCCACGCAGGCGCGTGGCATCGCCACACAGCGTCTTCACTTCATTAGCCCGCACAAATGCCGGGTTGACTCGGATCTGTATGCTATGTCCGGTGACGGCTTCACACATTGCCAACGCTTCGCGCAGCGAATGGGCTCGCCCAGAGCAGACGTTCACTGTCTGGCCATGAGCCCTAACTTCGATCAGACGACGGTAAGCCGTAGCCAACGCTCGCACATCGCTGAAATCGCGCCAGACATCAAGGTTACCCAGCTCAATCTCAGCAGTACGGCGACGGAAATGCGAAACAATCTTGGGCAGCAGAAAATTGTCTGCCTGACCAACGCCTGTGTAGTTGAACGGCCGGGTGATGATGAGAGGCAGTTTGTCCTGCCAGAGCCGAGCCATATGCTCCATTGCTAGCTTGCTGACTGCATAGTCGTTGGCTGGCGCAGGCGGGGTATTTTCGTTCAATACCCCACCAGACGCATTCCCGTACACATTGGCACTGCTAGCCAGCAATATACTATCCGGCACCTTGCCCATAGCCGAGATGGCCTCTAGCAGGTTGCGCGTGCCCAGCAAATTGACCTGGTAAAAGGCATTCGCATCACCATGGCCGACAAACGCCAGTGCCGCCAGATGGATCACCACGTCCGGCTGCACTTCGGCCAGCACAGTCTTTAGTCCAGCCGCATCCGCCAGATGCGCCTGATAATAATCAGGCGCATCCAACGAATGCGAGCCCAGACCAAATACGCGGTAACCGGCAGCCTGCATCTCGGCCGCCATATAGCGGCCGGTAAAGCCCTCACTACCGGTAATCAATACCCGTTTGTCGGCCAAGCTCATCAGAACGAGAATCCTTGCTGGTTACGGCGCAGGTCTTCTGTCACCATCATTTGGCACAGCTCTTCCAAGGTGGTCTGGGGCTCCCAGCCCAGCTTCGCCTTGGCCTTGGCCGGGTTGCCGATCAGCAACTCCACTTCAGCCGGGCGATAGAACTTAGGATTAACGCGCACCAGCGTCTTGCCAGTTGCCGTATCAATCCCCACCTCATTCTCTGCCGTGCCCTCAAAATGCAGGGAGTAACCGGCAGCCTTGAATGCCATGGCGACAAAATCACGCACGGTTTCGGTCCGGTTGGTAGCCAGCACATAGGTATCCGGCTCGTCAGCCTGCAACATGCGCCACATGCCTTCCACGTATTCCTTGGCAAAACCCCAGTCGCGCTTGGCGTCGAGGTTGCCCAATTCCAGCACATCCAGTTTACCCAGCTTGATCTTAGCTACCGAATCAGTGATCTTGCGAGTCACAAACTCGCGGCCACGCAGTGGCGACTCGTGGTTAAACAAGATGCCGCTACAACCGAAGATGCCGTAGCTTTCGCGGTAGTTGATAGTGATCCAGTGCGCGTACAGCTTGGCTACACCGTAGGGGCTACGCGGGTAGAACGGGGTGTCTTCCACTTGAGGAATGGCCTGAACCTTACCGAACATCTCCGAAGTCGACGCCTGATAGAAGCGGATCTTCGGGTTAACGATGCGGATCGCTTCCAGCAGGTTGAGCGGGCCAATACCCGTAATCTCGGCAGTAGTCGCCGGCTGATCGAACGACACGCCGACAAAGCTCTGCGCCGCCAAGTTATACACCTCGGTCGCATTGGTGCTTTGCAACAGGCGGATGCTGGCCGACAGATCGGTCAGATCATATTCAACCAAATGCAGGTTGGGATGGTTCTGGATGCCCAGTTCTTCGATACGCCAGAAGTTGACCGAACTGGTGCGGCGGTAGGTTCCGTAAACGGAATAACCCTTTTCCAGCAGGAGTTCTGCAAGGTAAGCGCCGTCTTGGCCAGTGATACCGGTGATAATGGCGGATTTTTGATTCATTTTTCTCAACTTACTTTAATTAATGGTCAGTTGTAATATTGGTAACTACTTATGCAACAGGGAAGATGGCTTGCAGTAACTGCTGAGCGCTCTCTTTCCAAGTCAGCCACGGCATGTTGTCGGAAACAGGCACTTTACCTTTTTTGAATAGTTCCAACCAGCGCTTGATGGCCATCTCCAGATCGTCAGCCCCTAGGCCACTAAAGTAATAGGCGTGTTCACTGGCCACTTCACGGAATACCGAAATATCGCGAGCGATGATCGGTAGCTTGTGCTGGGCGGCTTCGATTAGCGGAAGGCCAAAGCCCTCACCTTCGCTGGCGGCTATTAGACAAGTAGATGCGGCGTAGACCTTTTCTAGGAACTCATCGCTGATACCCTCCAACCAGAATAATCGACGACTTTTTTCAGGGTGGCACTTAAGACGATTGATAAGTTTATCCACCATCCAGCCACGCTTGCCTACAATGACCAAGTTTACATCGCAACCCTCGCTCCATAATCGCTCAAATGTTGTCAGTACTTGGGCATGGCCTTTACGAGGTTCGATGGTGCCAACCATCAGGAAGCTAACTCTAGCCTGCAGTCCCTTCATAATCATTCCAACATCAGCTGCGAGTCCTGTTGTTGGAAGGCTATTATGGATATCCGCCCCCAAGTGGAAGCTTGATACGATAGGACTATTATCCAAACGCATCGGTAAATTTAATTTCAACCACTCATTAAGCTCTTCTGCCACTGCGTTTGAAATACAAACAAGATTGTCACCTAGTTTGCTGATACTGCTAAGCCATTCATTGAAAAGTGCAGAGTTCGAAGCTGGCCACCAGTCCGGGCGTTGAACCAATAGCAAATCGTAGACGATGAAGTTCAACTTCACACCCATCAATTTCATGTGCTCAAGCACTGAGTGTGTTTTTTCTGCAAGGTGCATGTTCAGGTCCAACGACAGATATATATCATCCTGACAATAATCTACTGGTGCATCATTACATTCGTCTGAATTTCCAATAATGCCGTTAGTGAAGTGATTAGCGTAACGGTAAATGCCATCATCAAAATAAACAGGTCGTGCGACAAGGCCATGCGGAGGGAAAGTCAATAACTCAATCAACAAACTACGTACTACCCTCTGGATACCAGACTTGGCATCGACATGGACAATGGAGGATATATCCAACAGCAACTGTTTTTCATTATGGGAAGAAGCATTGAAAGCTATACTGGCTGCGACCGCACATAACTCCCTTTCCGTGGGTTCACCATCAGTGATAGCCGCTAGCCCCTCTAGTAGCGTAAGCAGAGATGGCACAGGTAGTTTGGCATGAGCACTGCTAGGGCTCCAATTGCTGAGCGTCTCCAAGGCTTGAAGCGCAGTTTTTGCACAGCTTTCCCACGAAAATTTCTGCACCTGGTGCTGTGCCTGCATTCGGAGTTGTTCGCGAAAAGTAGTGTCGGTGAGGACTTGAGTCATCTTGTCTGCGATCGCGCGCGGAGAAAACGGGTCAAATAGTGCATCAGCATTACCAATCACTTCTGGCAAACTACTGCGATTCGAGCCAATTACCGCCGTGCCGCAAGCCATTGCTTCCAATATGGGAAGGCCAAAGCCCTCGTGTATAGAGGGAAATACAAATAGCTCGGCCAACGAGTACAATTCGATCAGCTCATCGTCTTCCACATAGCCCGTGAGTACCATCTCATCCGGCGCTAGGCCAAATCGCTTAGCCAGCGTGGTCAGCTCTTCGCGTTGTGGCTGCTGCAATTTGCTGGCAATGACTAGTTGGTGTTGGTCACGCAGAGTTTTATCCAATAGACTATATGCCTCAATCAGGCAAGCGAAGTTTTTACGCTGATCAAAACCACCAGGCGCATACAGTACCGGCTTCCTCTTGATTTTCAACCTGTGCTGCAGAGCCTGTTTCGCCATAGTTCCGAGCTGATGTGGGCGAAATTGGGGACCGATTGCAGCGGAAATATTCCAAATCTTTTCTGGCGACATGCCAAGATGCTGAGCGCCTTCTTGCTGCGAGGATTCCGAAATCGCCAGTAGCATATCTGCATTTTTTATCCAGTCTATTTTTCGGTAATAGTAGTCACTGAATATCTTATTTGGCAGGTATTGTTCAGGATTAAGCAGTGGAATCAAATCATACAGGATTACTGCCGTTCGATGACTAACAGGGAGCGCGCCGATAGAGGTAACCGCCGAAGTCCCAAAACCGTCAAAAAAACTCGTCACAAGAATGACATCTGCCTGAAGAGAGTCGAGAAAACTTTCTCGAATAAGCTCTGCAGCACGTGACATCCAAGAGCTGGGCTGTTCATCGCATGGCACATCAAAAATGCGAATGCGGTCTAAAGGAATCAAGCTGGAAAATGCAGCCCGCAGATCAGGGATGCTTTCCGGTAATCGCGCGTTCAGAGCCAACCATACTTCGTGCTCACCCGCTTGTCGCGCAATAGCTTGCGCCAAGGCCAGTGTATAACGGCCAATCCCTCGAAACCGGCTTTCCGATTGCGCACCCTGCATGTCAATGACAATCCGCATTAGCAGTTCTCCTTATACTTCTTAATCTCAATCTTTAGATCTGCATAAATTTGTCTAGCGCGTGGGGATAGGTCAGAAAATTCATTAACGAAGGAGCGACCAATAACGAGGGGCGATACCTTATGGGTTTTCCCTTGCAAGATCCAATATCGGCGGCGTATTCTTTCGTACAATCCTAGACGATTGATTAACTCGATGATGTTCTTGCGCAACACTGGCCGAGCATTGACGAACTCCATGGCTCGCTTTACTACGGGTCTACCAATCTTTTTTACAAGCGCTTTAGCTCGGGATACAAACCCCTCATCACGGAGCCGGCGGGCCTGCAAGCCGCACCATCGAAGCGGTTTAGTAATCTGCCAGGAACGGCTTGCTAGGACCGCATACAATTGAGCGTTGGCGGCTTGCGCGACGCTCTCTGCCTGCTCTATCTTTTTTGATATTTGCAGATCGTATGTAGCAGCAAGCTCGTTCAGGGTGACTCCATAATCTTTCTCGAAGGGCTGACTAGTCATATGCATCACATCATCTGATGCAGCCTTTTGGGCAATTACTGCATAATCTGGACTAACACCGGTCAGCACATCTACTAGAGACAAGCTATTGGATTTTTTGAGTGATTTATTTTCCTGAAGCCGGAGGGTTTTTACCCTTGCAAAACCATAATATTCAGCCACGAATGAAAGCAATAAATCTGGAATCGGACGCTGATGTGTTGGGTCGAGATAAAAACTGCGCGTTCCCACAGAAATATTTTCAGGATTGGGTGTCTCCATAATCAGTAAGCCACCTGGTTTCAAAACGCGCAAAGACTCAGACACCACTGACTGCAATTGCTCAAACGTTATGTGCTCAACCACATGAAATGCAGAAACAACCACCTGACTCTCATTAGGTAATCCCTTCAAAAATGCTATTGCATCTCCCTTATGAGCAGGTAATCCACGTTCTCGGCACTCATCAAGCATTCCATCATCAAGATCGACACCGAATGGGGCAAAGCACTTTTCAAGCATCAATTCAAGCCACTCACCACGACCACATCCCAGGTCCAAGACAGGCTCATTCGGATAATATTTTGACAATGAATCGACAAAAGGCAAATAAACGTTCAACCGCTCATTGATTACATCTCGCGACCCACGATGTCTATCCTCAAAAGATCGATAAAAATCGTCTTTCATACATGACACTCCACTTTCGCATTCATCCATGCAACACCAACAAACGAACTCTTATCAAAATTAATTACATTAAATACTAAAGCGAGATCTTTCCATACATAGTTACCACCAACATGCACTGCTCCACGGTGGCCTGCAACAGCGATAGAGTAACTTCCTTCACCAATATTGGCTGAAAATCTGAAGTCGAATTGTAGTCTAGAATCTTTTTTCACATGTTCCAGGGGATGGTGTAGATTGGATGTATTTGTTCCGAAAACAGGCTGGCCCAGCCGGTCTTTTATCAAGTAGCCTATCACCAAGCTCTCGATATCTTCTTTCACATATAGAGAAACCCGAAGCCTCACGTCCTCCCCGACCTTGACTAGCTCTATCGACTCGTTGTCTGCATTCAGTAATTGGACGTCTTCAATTTCAACTTCACCGGTCCCGGAAATGGTTTGGAACTTTCCATCGTCAGTCATAACCTGATGGACGCTCGCTCCTTCCTTGTCCGCCAACAACGCATTGTAGTAGTCCATCACCGCTTCCGGCTCACCCTCCATCGCAACTCGCCCCTGACTGAGCAAGATGGCCCGGTCACAGATGCTCTGTATGGCTTGTTTGTCATGCGAGACGATAAGTAGTGTGGTGCCCTGTTTGCTAAATTCGCGGATACGATCAAAACTTTTATGCTGAAAGTAGGCATCTCCCACCGACAAGGCTTCATCAACGATCAGAATATCCGGACGGATGGCGGTGGCCACGCTGAATGCTAGGCGCACTTGCATGCCACTGGAGTACACCCTTACTGGCTGATCGATATAGTCACCGATCTCAGCAAAGGCTTCGATTTCCGGCATTAGGCGCGAGATATGCTCAACGGAATAGCCCAGCAGTTGCCCGGCCATATAAGCGTTCTGGCGACCGGTGAAGTCTGGATGAAACCCCATCCCCAGTTCCAGCAGCGCAGCAACACGACCCTCCAGTTTTACGAACCCGGAGGTCGGTTGAGTGGTGCCCGTAATCATTTTCAGCAGCGTGCTTTTACCGGCGCCATTAATACCGATAATGCCCACCGCCTCGCCAGGGTTGACGGTAAAGCTGACGTCTTGCATTACCCAATTCAAACGGTGCCGGGATTTGCTGCCGGGAATCAGCCATTCAGCCAGACGCCCCCAGCGACTGGGGTATTGTTTGTAGGCCTTGCCTAGGTTGTTGACTGTAATCTTTCCCATCAGAGTTCATCCACCATTTCGCCGGCATGTTTGCGAAACAACCTCAAACCTAAACCACACAGTACTAGCCCTAGCAACAATGCTGGCCAAAGCGAAGACCACTGCGGCCACTGGCCGTTGACCAAAATAGTCTGGCAGGCCACTACCACGTCGGCCATGGGATTCAGTTCCACATAAGGGCGCAGCTTTGCAGGCAGGATGGCCGCGGGGTACACGATCGGCGTCCCCCAGAACCAGAACTGCAAGAAGATACCGAAAAACTGGCCAACATCACGAAAGAAGACATTGAGCACCCCCAGCGTAATGCCTAAGCCGATGGCAAACATTACAAGCACCGCCAACACTGGAATCAAGGCAAAATAGACCACACTTGGAAAATTACCGCTAATCAGCAAGAACAAGGTAAACAAGCCAAACACGATGGCAAAGTTGAGCAATGCGTTACTAACCACCGTAGCTGGCAGGCACAACCGTGGGAAGCTTATTTTTTTCAGTAGATTGGCATTGTCCAAAAACACGTTCTGGGCGCGCCCGACGATCTCGGCAAACAGTCCCCAGGTCAGCGTTCCCGCACATAGATAAATGCTATAAGCAAAGGACCGATCCACTCCTGGTAACTTCGAATGCATCACCTTTGAGAAGATCACCGTGTAGACCACGATCATTGCCAGGGGGTTCAAAACGTTCCACAAAGCGCCCAACAACGAATTGCGGTATTTGATTTGGAATTCGCGCTTGACGTTGCCAAGGATGAACCCCCGGTATGCCCAAAGCGCCTTGGGTACGGCCATTAGCATCAGTTACTCTCTTTGATAAGGCGTTCGAGATCAGCGACACCGGCGCTGACCCTGCCCGGATTTGCTCGTGACTCCACATTCAGCCGCAGCAGCGGCTCGGTATTGGAAGCTCGCACATTGAAACGCCAGTCAGCCATTTCCATGCTCAATCCGTCGGTACGCTCAACACACAATGCCTGTGATTCATACGCGGCTTCGATTCGTGCCAGCACCGCCGGCACATCGATAACACGATAGTTGATCTCGCCGCTGCACGGATAGGCTGCCATGCGCTCGCCAACCAGGCTGGACAGGCTTGCCTGCTTACGCGACATGAGCGCCGCCACCAGCAACCACGGGATCATGCCGCTGTCGCAATAGGCAAAGTCGCGGAAGTAGTGGTGCGCGCTCATCTCGCCACCATAGATGGCGTTCTCGGCTCGCATGCGCTCCTTGATAAAGGCGTGGCCGGTCTTGCTCTGGATTGCCACACCGCCGGCCTGTTGCACCATGGCGATGGTGTTCCAGGTCAGGCGCGGGTCGTGGATGATCTTTTCGCTGGGATGGCTGACGAGAAAGGCCTCTGCCAGCAAGCCGACAATGTAATAGCCCTCGATGAAGCCCCCATTTTCGTCGAACAGGAAGCAGCGGTCGAAGTCGCCATCCCAGGCAATACCCATGTCGGCGCCATGTGCGCGCACGGCCTCTTCCGTGGCTGCGCGATTCTCCGGCAACAAAGGGTTGGGAATGCCGTTGGGGAAAGAACCATCCGGCTGATGGTGCACCTTGACGAACTCCACCGGCACATTCCGCTCGCTAAAACGCGCTTCGATGGCATCGATGACGTGGCCTGCCGCACCATTACCCGCGTTGACCACCAGTTTGAGTGGACGCAATGTGGCTAGATCGAGGTACGACAGCAGGTGATCGACATAAGGTTCCAGCACCGATTGCTGCGTCAACTGGCCGCGCTGTGCGGCCGGGACAAAGCGGCTGGCCTCCGCCAGCGCCTGGATTTCCCTCAGCCCACTGTCTCCACTAATGGGGCGCGCGCCACGCCCGACCAGCTTCATGCCGTTGTAGTCCATCGGATTGTGACTGGCGGTCACCTCGATGGCGCCATCCACATCCAGGTGGAAGGCGGCAAAGTAGACCTCCTCAGTGCCAGTCATACCCAAGTCAATCACGTCGGCACCGCCATCCATCAGGCCGTGGGCAAGTGCCTGCTTGAGACTGGCACTACTCAACCGCACATCACCACCGACCGCAACGCGTTTTGCTTGTATGTATTGGCCATAGGCGCGACCGATGCGGTACGCGATGTCTTCATTGAGCTCATCGCCCAAGCGGCCCCGGATGTCGTAGGCCTTGAAACAACTCAGGATCATGGTGTCAGCAGCGTCCGTAGTTGTCCTGGAAGCGCACAATATCGTCCTCTCCCAGATATTCGCCACTTTGCACTTCAATCATGACTAGGTCGATCACCCCGGGGTTTTCCAAGCGGTGCTGGTGACCAGCCGGGATGTAGGTGGACTCGTTAGTGGAAACGAAGAGTTCCTTGTCGCCATTGATAACACGTGCCGCACCACTCACGACAATCCAGTGTTCGCTCCGATGATGGTGCATCTGCAAGCTGAGGCTGGCGCCGGGCTTGACCACGATACGCTTGATTTTGAAGCGGTCCCCTTCTTCCAAAACCGTGTAGGTTCCCCAAGGACGGTGCACGGTACGATGCAATCGGTACGCCTCATGCCCTTGTGCCTTGAGGCCAGCATAGATCTGCTTTACGTCCTGGGCCCTGTCCTTGTTGGCGACCAGCAGGGCGTCTGGGGTGTCGATGATCACGAGATTGTCAATACCCACCGCTCCGATCAAGCGGTCTTCACTCTTGATGTAGCAATTGCTGACATCGTGAAGGACTGCGTCACCCTCAACGCAGTTGCCTACAGCATCTGTTGCCCCAATGCCACCCAAGGCAGCCCATGAACCGATATCGCTCCACCCGATATCGCATGGAACCACAGCAACATTGGAAGACTTTTCCATGACGGCATAGTCGATGGAAATATCAGGGACGTCGACAAAGCTGTCCGCTTCCAATTCCAACTGGATAAAGCCTTTGCCCACAGCAAGACGCGAGGCATCGATACAACGTTCAACAGCCTGCAGTACCGTCGGGCAATGCTTCTTCATCTCGGCGATGAGAGCGCCAGCACTGAAGCAGAACATGCCGGAGTTCCACAGGAAGCGGCCCGTGGCCAGATAGTTCTGAGCGGCTTCAAGCGATGGCTTCTCAACGAAGCGAATTACCTGGTTGCCGTCTGCCTCGATGTAACCATACCCGGTTTCGGGCGCATCCGGGCGGATGCCGAATGTCACCAGCTTGCCAGTGTCCGCCAACTCAACGGCCTTGGTCACCGCCATGGCAAACGCTTGCTGGTCGGCGATCAGGTGGTCTGCCGCCAATACCAGCATAACGGCATCATCCCCGTGACGGCGTTGAATTTGCAGCGCCGCACTGGCCACCGCCGCAGCTGTATTGCGGCCAAAGGGCTCTAACACAAACGAGGTCGGCAACTTCTTAGTGTTGACCTCCCGGAATTCATCCTCTGTCTTGAAAAACAGGTCGCGATTGGTGACAGTCAGTACTTCAGAGGTACCGGGCAACTCGAAACCACGCAAGAAGGCTTTCTGCAGCAGGCTCTGTCCATCGGACAGGCGGATGAACGGCTTGGGATGCTGCTCACGGGAAACAGGCCAAAGGCGCGAACCTGCGCCGCCGCAGAGAATAGTCGGGATCAAGGTAGACATTTTGCTCTATTGCATAGAAAAATCGGCAATTATGACATATGCAGCACACACTCATGCCCATTTTACGTTAGCGTCGGCAAAGTGTATTGCGGCGAAGTCAGATTGACTGTTTTGTCATAGTAAACATCTTCCAAGCACCTAAAGGCACATAGCTAGTAAAGCCCGGGCTGACGTTATAACATCACTACAAACAGAGCCTCGCTACAGCCACCATCGGGGATCTTGGATCTCCGAAGATGTTTTGCTTGGCAGGGCCATCCAAAGATTGTAATTAAACATGCCTTGCAAGCACCTAGCGTCCCTCTCGGACCGCCGGGCTACCCAACGCATGGCGTTCGCATACGCTTCGACACCTAGTCACGACCGAGGCCATGAGCAGTAGCTGAAAGTTTGATGAGATGCCCATCCACTCGACGATGCGGTACTTAGCATAAACTTGTTAGCTCGCTCTCTTCAGAGATTGTCGCTTAGAGTTACGTTCCCTATAGGTTGCTCAAGAAGCCCAATCTTGCCTTTTATAGGCATAAGACCAATGGCATTTCCTTATAAATTACTTCTTCATAGCCGTCACCACTTAGCGACGACGGGTGATAACCCTGTAGACCGTCAAGGTAAACAGAAAATCGGCGTTCTTTCCAGTCCTGTTGCTGAACGGCATGAGCATTCCTAACTCAAGAGCGGCCATTCATTGATGATAACCATATGCATCCACTCTTCCGATTACCATTGCCACTAGTAAGAAAGTTCCCATGGAACAGTGGACTACCCAGGCCGGCGCCGTTAATGGTATGGACGCCCCCTTCCTGAAGCGGCATCTCGGTGCCACAGTGAGTTTGCAACCGACTCACTGACCTAAGGGAGCGCCACCATGAACATTACGACGATTGGACTGGATCTGGCCAAGAACGTGTTCCAGGTCCACGTGGCGGATGAGCGTGGCAGAGCCGTTCTGCGCAAACAGTTGGCTCGCCATCAAGTGGCCGCGTTCTTTGCCAACCTGCCCCCCCTGTCTGGTCGGCATGGAAGCAATGGGATGGACTCCTCCTCCCCTAAACGGCATCAGGTGCCAGACTGGAGAGTGGGATCAACCAGTCACCAGGAAGAAGGAGTCCACCATGAAGCTTATGCGCGTCGGCGTTGATTTGGCAAAGTCAGTGCTCCAGGTCCATGGTGTGGATAGCAAGGAACAAGTAGTGGTGCGCAAGAAGCTGCGTCGAGAGACGTTTCTTGCATGGTTCGATGACCTGAACCGGGATTGTGTGATCGGCATGGAAGCTTGTGGCAGTGCTCATCACCGGGCACGGAAGCTGCGGACCCTTGGGCACACGGTACGCTTGATGGCGCCCCAATTCGTGAAGCCTTACGTGAAGACCAACAAGAACGATATGGCCGATGCCGAGGCCATCTGCGAAGCAGTGGCTCGGCCGAATATGCGCTACGTTCCGGTCAAAAGCATGGAGCAGCAAGCGGTGTTGGCATTACATCGAGTTCGGCAAGGATTCGTGAAGGCCCGAACGGCACAGGCAAATCAGATTCGTGGCTTGCAGGTTGCCCCGGCTCTGCAGGCTGCGGTTGGACTCTGGCCAGTTGGTGGTGCGTGCGATAGCGGGGCTTGTGCGGGTTCATGTGGCGAGTCGACCCCGCACTGTTTGCGGCAACTTGACAGGACTTAGAGCTGCTTATTTGGATGACTCCTGTTTGCCAAGGGCAGTTTTCACGAGATGACATACAGTGGTTGGTTGCACGCTTATATCCGTGCATGGACGTACATGGACTCCCCAAATTTGCCAAGCACTCATTTCATGGTGGCTCGAAGGTAGCGATTGCAGCCGTATATTCGGATTTTTAGCGACAGCGGTGTTGTTACCCATCCCTGATGGAATCTGCTGGTTGGGGCCCCAATCGGACTGACGCACTTGATGTGCTCCGTATATAGCGGGTTCTGCCAACCACGGTCTCACCTGTTTCGCCATCACTCGTTGATCGCCTGGGCAATCGGTAGGAAAGCCTTTCTTGTTGCTGACGAGGTTCCGTGCAGGCGTTCACGCGGCCAACGGGGCCGGTACACCACACTGCCGGTTGTGGGCCAGCAGCACCCAACTTAATAGCTGCTTCAACCAGCCCCCGCTTGATCACAGCAGCGTTCAACATGCTGGATTACCGCTCGGGTACCGTGGATCAGCAAGGTGCGCAGATAGACGTCCCCCCGTTTGCTAATGCCCAGCAAGACCGGCTTGCCGACACTGGAGTGCTGTCGGGGGACCAGCCCCAGTCAGTCAGCCCGCTGTCGACCGTTGCTGTACGAGCGTGCATCACCAATGCTCGCCACCAACGCCCTGGCGGTGATCGATCCAATGCCTGGTATCGTCGCCAGCCGCTGCGAAGGTTCGCTCTGGCGATGCCACAGCTGAATCTGCTTCTCCAGCTCGGCCACCTGTTGATCCAGAACCCGAAGATGATCGGCGAGTCTGGTGACCAGCTCTCGCATCATCCCCGGTAACCCATTGTTACTATCTACCAGCACCATCGGCAGGCGCTGCCGCAGTGATGCCAGCCCCATGGGAATGGCTATTCCAAATTCAGCCGGCAAGTCACGCAGCTGGTTGGCTTGGGCGGTACGGGCTTTCACAAAACCGGCCCGAGCCCGGTGAACCGCCAGCAGCTCTTGTTGCTCGGGTAACTTCACAGGCACAAAGCGCATGTTGGGACGGGACACCGCTTCGCAGATCACCTCGGCATCAGCCGCATCGGTCTTGCTGCCTTTGACGTAGGGCTTCACGAACTGGGGTGCCATTAGCCTGAGGATGTGGCCTTGGGTCGCCAGCATTCTAGCCCCGTAGTGTGCACTGCTACATACTTCCATGCCGACCAGACAGGGGGGCAGGCTGGCAAAGAACGCGGCCACTTGATGGCGAGCCAACTGTTTGCGCAGAACGGCTCTGCCACGCTCATCCACCACGTGGACCTGGAACACGTTCTTGGCCAGATCCAGTCTAATCGTCGTAATGTTCATGGTGGCGCTCCCTTCGGTCAGTGAGTCGGTTGCAAACTCACTGTGGCACCGAGGTGCCGCTTCAGGAAGGGGACGTCCATTTCCTTAACAGCGCCATTCTGCTGAGGCCGCATGAAACGCAGCTGTCCCCTCTTGCTAGGACACCCCAGTCTCGGCGTACACCTCAGAGACCTTCGCACACGCGGCAAAGCCCAAAAGATACTAGCTCTAGTGTGCAAACACCGCCCACTAGATTAAAATGGCGGCATTGCTTGTGCATCAATGCAATAACATCATTTTGAAAAATCAATATTAAAAGGCGATTTTGTGCAGATTGTTATTCCCATGTCCGGATTTGGAGAGCGATTTCGTCGCGCCGGGTACAAAATACCCAAACCACTGATCGAAATTGATGGCAAACCTATCGTAGCTCACGTTATCGACATGTTTCCTGGTGAAGCAGATTTCATTTTTATATGTAACCATGACCATTTAAACGAGCCGGATTATCGCATGGAAGCCATATTGAAGGAGTATTGTCCTTCAGGGAAGGTGGTTGGTATACCGCCACATAAGCTCGGCCCAATCAATGCGGTGCGTCACATTGAACATCTACTTGATCCAGCAGCGCCAGTAGTTGTTAATTATTGCGACTTCACGTGCTATTGGGATTGGTGTCACTTCAAGCAATTCGTTAAAGACACAGGTTGTGCTGGAGCAATTCCCGCATATAGAGGCTTTCACCCCCACTCGCTGGGCAGCACAAATTACGCCTACATGCATGAAATAAATGGGTGGGTTCACGACATACAGGAAAAACAGCCTTACACCGATAACCGGATGGAGGAGTATGCCTCTAGTGGGACTTATTACTTTGCGTCAGCGCAAATCATGAGTCAAGCATTCCACGCAGTAATGGAGCAGGATCTAAATGTTGGGGGGGAGTATTATGTCAGCCTTGCCTACAAGCCATTGCTTGCAAATAAAAACCCCGTCGTTGTTTACCCGTTACAGCACTTCATGCAGTGGGGGACTCCAGAAGACGTGGCTGAATACAACACTTGGTCTAAGGCCTTCAGGGGATTAATTTCTCAACCCCAAAACAATTCGACCCCACGTGGGGCATTAGTGGTTCCGATGGCTGGTTTGGGACAACGTTTTGCTAATGAAGGCTACAACCAGTCCAAGCCACTCATCTCCGTTTCAGGACGGTCTATGGTAGCCCAAGCTACTAATGATCTGCCGCCTGCAGAACAGCATATTTTTGTGCTGAGAGCAGATATGGCAGGGTACGAGAACGTAGCAAATGAGCTAAAAGCTCTCTATCCGGCGGCGATTATCAAAACGATTGACCGTGTGACGGAAGGGCAAGCCTGTAGCGCACTAATTGGTCTGGATGCCCTAGATGAAAAGCAAGAAATGAAATGCGCTCCGATCACCATTGGTGCTTGTGATAACGGCGCACTTTACAATATTGATGCCTTTAATAAACTCGTCGACGATCCGTCTGTCGATGTTATCGTTTGGGGAGTTCGCGCTTATCCAAATGCTCTACGTCACCCCAAAATGTTTGGATGGATAGATGCCGAAGATGGACTAATCCGCTCGATTTCAGTCAAAACACCATTGGGCACCCCAGCATCTGACCCAATCGTCTTGGGTACATTCACCTTTCGCAGAGTTGAAGACTTCCGCCGTTCCTTTGATCGACTCATTGCGCGTAACGGTCAGATTAATGGAGAGTTTTACATTGATTCGCTCATTGATGATGCAATAGCACTTGGGTTACGCTGCTATATTTTCGAAGTGGACAGTTATTTATGCTGGGGCACACCGAACGATCTGCGTACATTTGAGTACTGGCAATCGTGCTTTCATAAATGGGCTAGCCATCCCTACCGGTTGGAGCTTGATGGTCGAATACCAAATGACAAAGTTGACATCCTAAAGGAAAAATACAAAGCTATAATTCCGGCACTGCCTGAGGCAATTGCATGATTAAGCGCGAGCTGGCCATATTTTTGGTTGTTGGCGCAACGACTGTCTTGGTCGACTTCGTTACTTACCGTGGTCTGATTAGACTTGATGTCATGGCTGTCGACATGGCGAAAGCCATTGGGTTTTTGGTTGGAACCCTATTTGCCTACTTTGCCAATCGTTTCTGGACCTTTGGCCACAAATCGCATGCCCCAGGTAATGCGTGCAGGTTTGTCGTATTGTATGCAAGCACACTTGCTGCAAATGTTCTAATCAATTCACTCGCATTAAAAGTGGTTGCTAATACGTTTGCTGCCATTCAATTGCCTTTTTTGCTCGCAACTGGAGTTTCTGCATCCCTTAACTTCTTGGGCATGAAGCTTTTTGTGTTCAGACAGCGTAACACATCGGGGTATTTATGAGATTTTCTCTTGTCATTCCTTGTTACAACGAAGCAGATAATCTACCGTTGCTGTTAGAGCGCTGTAAAGGGCTGGCTAACAAGCCACGTGTGGAGGTTCTTCTAGTTGACAATGGGTCAACCGATAGCACAAAAGAAGTACTTCAGAAGCTACTTCCCCAATACCCCGGGTGTCGAGCTATTCGTATTGAAAAAAATCAAGGGTATGGCTTTGGAATTGTGTCTGGCCTCAAGGCGGCAAAAGGCGAAATTCTAGGTTGGACGCATGCGGACATGCAAACTGATCCTCAAGATGCACTTCGCGGCCTGTCTTTATTTGAAAAGCATGGGGATGATATTTTTGTAAAAGGTCGACGCTACGGCCGCCCTTTCATGGATGTTGTTTTTACTGTTGGAATGAGTTTATTCGAAACTCTGTTACTCGCACGTCCTATGTGGGACATCAATGCGCAGCCTACAATGTTTTCTCGCCGGTTCTTTGAATCCTGGATGACACCCCCGGATGATTTTTCACTTGATTTGTACGCTTACTATCAGGCTCAAATCTGTAAACTCAAGGTTCATCGTTTTCCTGTTGAGTTTGGTAAGAGGGCACATGGCGTCTCTCACTGGAATGTCAATTGGGCCGCAAAGCGAAAATTTATACGTAGAACGGTCGATTTCAGTCTTCAGTTGAAAAAGAAAATTTGAACATGAAACTCATTTTTCACCGACGTAATACAGTATCCGACCTTATGGCAACCGACTCAAAGTATGGAGTAGAGGTGGATATTAGAAGCGAGGGAGATCGGTTGATAATCCATCATGATCCTTGCATGCCTGGCGAGCACTTTGATGAGTGGATCAATGCCTATCGACATGGAACTCTAATACTCAATGTAAAGGAAGAAGGGCTCGAAGCGCGGCTGATTTCTCTAATGGAATCAAAAAGTATTTCTGATTATTTTTTCTTAGACCAATCTTTCCCATTTTTAGTAAAATGGTCAAATGCTGGCGAACATAGGTGTGCTGTTCGTATTTCAGAGTTCGAGTCGATTGAGACAGCGCTGAATTTGGCAGGCAAGGTGGATTGGGTCTGGGTAGATTGCTTTACCCACTTCCCTCTGAATGAGCAAAATGCAAGAAGGCTCAAGGATGCGGGGTTCAAACTTTGTCTTGTTTCTCCAGAGCTTCAAGGGCGAGATCCCGAGATAGAAATTTTTCAGCTGGCATCGCTATTGAAAGAGCGAAATATCTTGGCGGATGCTGTTTGTACAAAGCGCCCTGATCTTTGGGAAAAAACGGTTGCGTTCAGATGAAGAAGCTCCTTATTCATCCTTTCTTCACGATGGGGTTGGCAATTCGCTTGGCCTTAATCGTCGGCATGGCTCCACTTGCTGTCACGGACTGGTACGGGCCATTCCTAGATATGAGCACCTCTGCGCTTACACTTGATCCTTGGTCAGCATGGGTTGCTCACGGAGGCGACCCTGTTGCTTTCCCCTACGGGTATGCGATGTGGCTGACTTTTCTTCCTCTGACGCTTATTTCCAAAATCATAGGATTACCGTTACTTTATGCATATGACTTAACCATTTTGGCGGCTGATTTCAGCTTGTTGTTGATCCTTCATCAGCTTCTTCCTAATCGACAGCGACTACTTTTGCTAACTTATTGGCTGTCTCCCATAATCATTATCGCAAGTTATGGATTGGGATTAAATGATTTGATCCCCGCGCTGCTATTAGTACTTTCGATGTTGTTTGTACGTCGAGTTAAACTAACGTTGGCAGGTGTTCTTTTAGCCTCAGCCATTTCTGCCAAGCTGAGCATGGTGGTGGCTGTTCCTTTTTTTGCAATTTATCTATTTAATAATCGAGCGCTCAGGCAACGTTCATTTGAATTTGTGTCAGGGTTTGGGTTGAGCATTTTTTTGCTTGCTGGGTCTTTCCTCTTATCGGGGGCTGGGCTCAAAATGCTTTTTGGCAACCCGGAAATAGAAAAGATATATCAGCTAGCCATTGGATTAGCTGGAAATGTATCTATCTTTGTTGTCCCTCTAATTTATCTGGTCATGCTCTACTTGGCATGGCGAGTTCGGCGCCTTAACTTTGATCTGTTTCAGGCGACGATAGGTATTGCATTCCTGCTGATTGTATTAATGACACCATCTTCTCCGGGTTGGTTTGTGTGGTGCATCCCATTCCTCGTACTCTACCAAGCGATGAGTGGCCGCATTGCAATCCTAATGGTTGGGGCGTTTTCAGGGGGGTATGTATTAAGTACGCTTCTGTTAACGCAACTGCAGTTCGCGAATGGGAACGAATTTGCATTAGGCGTTGCACTTCATATTCCAGGGCAAATGAGTGGCCACACTTCGTCACTTTTGCATACGGTGATGGTTGCCATCGGAGGGGTGCTTGCAATCAGAGTTTGGCGAGAGGCCATTGGCAGAAACGATTTTTTCCGGCTAAGCCGAAAGCCATTTGCCATTGGCATCGCAGGGGATTCCGGAGCAGGGAAAGACACATTCACCGATGCTATTACCGGACTGTTTGGAGAGCATTCGGTGGTCAAGCTTTCCGGTGATGACTACCACCTGTGGGATAGACAAAAGCCCATGTGGCAGGTGATGACCCATCTAAACCCTATGGCGAATGATATCGAGGGGTTTTGCAATGATCTTGTGTCATTGACCGATGGCAAAAGCGTCATGTCAAGACATTATGATCATAAGACAGGCAAAATGAGTAAGCCATTTATGATGGCCAGTAATGATTTTATAATTGCAAGCGGTTTGCATGCGCTTTATCTCCCAGTTATTCGGGAGTGCTACAACTTGAAAATATATTTAGACATTGATGAAGAATTACGTCGACATTTCAAGATTAAGCGCGATGTACATCATCGTGGGCATACTATTGAGCGGGTTCTCGGGTCTTTCGAAAAGAGGGAGCCTGATTCCGAACAATTTATTCGCCCACAATCCAGACATGCTGACTTGATTATTTCATTGCAACCGATTCATCCTAGGATGTTGGAGGGGTTGGATGACAAGCACCCTCTCCGATTGAAACTTGTCGTTAATACCCGAAACGGATTCAATGAACTTTCAATACATCGGACTCTTGTAGGAGTCTGTGGGCTACATGTTGACGTTGTAGTCAACGATGATGGCTCAGATGTGCAACTAACCATTGAGGGAGAAACCTCGGGGGCCGACATTGCTATGGCGGCAGAAATGCTATGCCCTCGTGTTCAGGAGTTCTTGGATATTTCACCCAAGTGGCAGGATGGCATGTTGGGCCTGATGCAACTGATCACTCTCACTCATATAAGCCAAGCTCTGACCAAGCGATTCATAAAATGAAGATTAATAACCAAGAGCGATTTACTCGCCTCCCCGATGCCATTTTGTTTGATACGGACAACACACTTTATCCGTATGACCCAGCTCATGCTGCGGCCCAGTGTGCAGTGCGAGAGAAGGTGGCGAAAATGTTTTCAATACCTCCCGAAGATTTTGACAAAGCATTCAATCTGGCCAGGACAGAGGTCAAATCTCGCCTCAAACACACGGCTTCTTCACATAGTCGATTACTTTATTTACAGCGCATGCTTGAGATAATGGGTTTGGGCTCACAGGTTCTATTGGCGCTTGATTTTGAACAGACCTACTGGAGAACCTTTTTGAGTAATGCAATCCTGTTTGATGGTGTGAAGGAGTTGCTGGATGATATTCGTTTACTCGGCATTCCAACTGCAATCGTTACAGATCTGACAGCTCAGATTCAATTTAGAAAAGTTGTTTACTTCGGCCTGGATCATTACTTTGACTACATTGTGACAAGTGAGGAGGCTGGCTTTGACAAACCACATCAGGCCCCTTTCCAGATAGCACTTGAGAAAATGCGCCCGAAAGGCAATTGTATTTGGATGATTGGCGATAACCCTGTTAATGATATCAGAGGCGCTCGAGAAAATATCAATGCCGTAACACTGCAAAAATATCATGCCGGAGTTGAGGTTGGGGTAGATTTGAACGAACCGGATGCAGTGTTCGGTGATTTCGAAGCGCTTCGAAAACTGATTGTAAAAATAGGAAGGCCCTGATAATGCCTGTCAAAAACTCGTGCATGGCAAATCAAGTAAAATCATTTTGCTCCAAAATTGGCTGTGATCCATTATTGGTTCAGGGAGCTGGTGGAAACGTATCATGGAAGGATGGAGAGATCCTTTGGATCAAAGCTTCTGGTACTTGGCTTGCTGATGCCGAGCTAAAGGAAATTTTTGTTCCAGTTGATCTGGCTTCTCTACGAAATGCCATCGCATGCGGTAACTTTTCAGTTACACCGACTGTGCTTGGCTCATCTTCCCTACGACCTTCGATTGAAACCCTGCTCCATGCGCTAATGCCGCATCCAATAGTTGTTCACCTCCACGCAGTTGAGGTTTTGGCACATCTGGTACGGAAAAACTGGTTATCAGATATGCAAATGCTCCTAAACGATGCTGTTGCGTGGACTGCAGTGCCTTATAAGAAGCCCGGTGCTGACTTAGCTGCGGCAGTTAACCATGCACTTCAGGGCGAGGCTGCATTCAGAGTTGTTTTTCTCCAAAACCACGGCATTGTGATAGGTGGTAACAACATTGCAGAGATTGAGGCAACGTTGAAGCTATTGGTAGACTGCATGCGGACTACACCGATTGATCATGAAGTGTATAGCCCGTCCGCCATTGACATCGGTGGCGGATACATTCCAGTGTCCGATCCGTATTTGCACTACTTAGCCAAAGACCTAACATTATTTGCGCGATTAGACTCACAGTGGACATTATATCCTGATCATGTGGTTTTTTTGGGCCCTGCAGCTCAGGCATATCCAAGCATTGAAGCGCTTCATATCTTCTTGCGTTCCGCAAAGAATCGCCCTGAGCTCATATTTATTAAAGATGTAGGTGTCTTTGTTCAGTCCGATTTCAGCTTAGCCAAGATATTGCAGTTGCGCTGTTATTACGAAGTCTTGGTGAGGCAGCAGCATGGACAGGAAATTAACACTCTGCGGCCACAAGAGATTGGGGAGTTGTTGAATTGGGATGCAGAGCAATATCGATTAGCTCTATCAAAATGATAATCATGAAGAATATTGGTAATTTTTTGAGAAAATATCGGCCCAGCCTGCTGGTTGCTTTTGTTTTTCTTTTTTTTACACTCACTTCTTTCAGCATATATCTAACTCGCACACTTAATGATGATATAAATAATCATATTCTTGCAGGTGACATGTTCGGTGTGCCTAGTGAGCTAAGAGAACATGGTGTGAAACCGCTGTATTACGGTCCTGGTCAGACAGGCTGGGATGGGCAGTTTTATTATTATATCGCCAATGACATTTTAGCCTTAAAAGACACTGCCAACCATATCGATGCTCCTTCATATCGCTATCAACGCGTTGGGCTTTCCCTATTTGTTGCGATTGTTTCAGCCATTACTGGTAACAACTGGGTGTCCCCATCTACCTTTTTTGTTAGTTATTTTTGTCTATTACTGGTAGCAACCCTTGTTGGGGCTAGTCTCTTCGTTCGATTTGGGTTAAGTCCATTTCTTATTTTGCTTTGGTCTTTGAGTGTTGGCACTCAGATTACGCTTTTTAATGCTCTTCCAGATGCTGCTGCCGACGCATTTCTAATTATCGCGCTATGGTTGGCCGTGTCTGGCAGATTGGGGTGGTCAACAATCCCATTTGTGCTATCTAGCTTGTCTCGCGAAGTCTATGTACTATTCCCATCATTTATTGCTTTTTTTTATTTATTTCAATCAATAAAAACCAAAGAAGATCAGAGGGGCTGGAAACTGATAAATGGCCTAAGTCATTTCTTTGTTCGAAGCAATTATATTTTTTTGCTGCTTCCAGGGATTGTAGCTATTTGTTGGCGTCTCTACATATCGAATCATTTTGGCGTAACTCCTTCGTCGCAAGCACAGGGCATTCTAGGCACCCCTTTTGTCGCTTGGTTTAAATACTTGCTTTCCGGGGTCTCTGATAATCATATATTGGTTGGGAGTGGCTTTCCATCTTATGCTGAAGCAGGATCATTGATCCTGTTTATAATGGTTCTTGGTGCAGCTTTGTTTAGCGCATGGAAGCTGATAAATAATCGAGTTTTATCGTCGACTCCCGAACTTGGTGGGATTGCCCTAGCAACTGGTTCTTTGGTTGCACTTTACGTTTGTTTTGGCCCGACAGTAATGTCCCATTACACTGGCTATTTTAAGGCTCTCTCAGTTTTTTCCTTTTTAATTCCATTACTCCTTGCTTCGATTGCTGTATCTCGTCTCGAAAAACTTGGTATTTATTCTTTACTGTTGCTATCTTTGTTTTTTTCAACTTTTTATAACATGAAAGTTAGGATATTACCTTTCGATATTTATAGTGACGAAATAATCAAAATGAGCGCGATATCTAACCATCCTCCAATTAAGTGCTTTAATGATTATGACGCAGAAATTAAAATAAACTCCGTAACTATTAACAAAGGATCGACAATATCTAATTATATTGGAAGAGGAACCCAGATTGTTGTCGATCTTGATTTAAAAAACACTGGTGATAACCCGTTTTGGTCAACGAATAATATTGGGGGAGTATTTATGAGTTACCAATGGGTCGATTCTGAGCGGCGTGTGTTACTGGATGGTGTGCGGTCAGTAATTCCTGGTGGTCTTTTGCCAGGCCAGACGAAGCGAGTCTCTGTTATTTCAAGTTTTCCGGCAGATTCTGATGCCTCGCTGATGTTAAGCCCTGTTCAAGAGGGGTGTGCGTGGTTTTATCAAGCGAACCCAAAAGTCTCTGGCGAGTTCAAGATTAGTGTGAAGTAAATATAATTTCACATATTACTAACTAATTTTTTTAGCTGGTTGTGGTAGGATAGCCTTACAATCAGACACGAAAATAGGTCCGCAGTGTTGACCGGCAAAAAAGCGGTTGAACCAGCTGGGTTTTGAGTTAGGATGCGGCCCGGCCTTACTTTTCACATTGGCTCAAAACAGCAGGCATATCCTGTCGTACGTACGTTCATGCGGCTGTTGGTGGTGGGCGAGTGTCCCACCACCAACAACTCCACATCCCAGATCGCTAGCCGACTCGGTATTTCCCTACATTCATTCCTGCTTCCAGAACATTTTCGGAAATATGTCATTCCCTGCAAATGGGCGGCTAAATGTTTGGACGAGGTGATTCTTCCACTCAGTGATGTGACTTGGGTGCCTGCTCAGGGTTGGAGTCAAGTGTCAAACGATCACCGTGACCTTTGTTAATGAAATGGACGCCCCCGCGATGCGGCGCGCGTCAATGTAGTTGTCGCCTGATTCATGCAGCCAAAGGCTGTCTATTCGTGCCTTGGGTGGCCATGGAGACAACAGCTTCGCGCTCGGGATTGAGCGTCACGGTGCTGATGGGCGACCAATTCCGGGTGTTGCCTGCCCAGCGTGCAGGGTGGCGTCGGCGAGCCTCGGCATAGAGCACGTGACGGGCTGCGAGAATCAAATGATCTTCTCCCGCATGGCGCTGGGCGGGGCTCACGTAGCGGATGCCGCTGTGGCGATGCTCGACGTTGTACCAGTGCACGAAGCGGCTGGCCCAGGATCGGGCAGTCTCCAGATCCTCGAAGCCCTTGGCAGGAAACTCGGGGCGGTACTTGGCCGTACGGAAGAGGGCTTCAGCGTAGGCGTTGTCGTCGCTGACCCGGGGCCGCGAGTAGGACGGCTTGATTCCCAGCCAGTGGAGCATGGCCAGCACCGTGGTGGCCTTGAGCGTCGCACCGTTGTCCCCGTGCAGGATGGGTTTGTCAGCCAGGGCGGCAATGCCCTCCGATAGCGCGGTACGACGCACCAGATGTGCCGCGTGTTCGGCCGCATCACTGGCATGTACTTCCCAGCCAACGATCTTGCGGCTGTACAGATCCAGGATCAGGTACAGATGAAACCAACGCCCCGTCACCGTGGCGGGTAGATAGGTCATGTCCCAGCACCACACCTGGCCCGGTGCCGTGGCGACGTGAGTGCTCGGCGGGCGGGATGCCGCAGGGGCTTTGGCGCGACCCCGGCGAGCTGTTTGCCCTGCATCGCGCAGGATCCGCTGAAAGCTCGATTCGCTGGCCAGATAGAGGCCCTCATCGGCCAGCATCGGGACGATGCGGGCCGGCGGCAGCTCGGCAAAGCGGGCCTCGTTGGCCACTTCCAGCACCTGGGCGCGCTCCGCCGCGCTGAGCGCCCGATGGGAGGGGGCTCGCACGGCCTCGGGGCGGCGGTCACCCCGGATGAGGCCGTCTTCGGTCTTCCAGCGCTGCAGGGTACGCAGCGTGATGCCGGCGACTTCGCAGGCCGGGCGTAGCCGTGCCCCGGACTGCTTGGCCACATCGATATCCCGGGCCAGGCATTGGCGATCTTCGAGGCCGATCATTCGTCCTCGTCCCTGCTGAAGATCGCCGCCACTTTTTTTGACAGGACAAGCAGCGCTGCGGCTTCGGCCAGGGCCTTGTCCTTACGGCGCAGCTCCCGTTCGAGTGTCTTGATCCGGCGCTGATCCTGTTTGGTTTGCTGGGGGCTGGCACGGCACTCTTCCGGCTCCGCCAGCGCCTGGGTAGCCGCCTGACGCCATTGGACCAGCTCCTGCGGATAGACCCCGTGCTCGCGGCACCACGCGTTCTTGCCGGCTTCATCGAGGGCTGCCGTGGTGAGCACCGCCTCGAACCGGGCCGCCGCTGTCCATGCCCGCTCGCGAGCGGGCATGGACAGCGCATCACTACGCCAACGCTCCAGTGTCGCCACCCCCACACCGATCTCACGCGCAACCGCTTCCGCCGCCGCGCTCTCCGGCGGCAGCAACCGCGCCACCGCTCTATCTTTGAATTCCTGTCCGTATCGCGCCAAGTCGTTCTCTCATCATCGCCCCCGAGTTATGGATTCTATCGAGGCGACAACTATTTTGACGCGG
>NZ_JAUEDK010000043.1 GCF_030385785.1 Crenobacter oryzisoli | reverse complement strand
CGGCGCGCGAAATTGGGGCGGTCTTCCGGGTTGGCCCACTGGGTCCACAACAGCATGTGGCCATGCTCGAACGCATAGAAGCCACCGCCCTGCTTGCCCCACTTGCCGGCGTCCATCGCGCGGGTCTTGTCTTCGCGGGCGTTCTGCTCCTTGCGATGACTGGTGGTGGCGGCGTAGTTCCAGTGCACCGCCGACACGTGGTAGCCGTCGGCGCCGTTCTCGGCGGTCAGCTTCCAGTTGCCGTCGAAAGTGTAGGTGGAGGAGCCGCGCAGCACTTCCAGACCATCGGCCGACTGGTCGACGATCATGTCGATGATCTTGGCGGCCTCGCCGAGGAATTCGGTCAGCGGTTTCACATCGGCGTTCAGGCTGCCGAACAGGAAACCACGGTAGTTCTCGAAGCGCGCCACCTTCTTCAGGTCGTGCGAGCCTTCCTTGTTGAAGCAGTCCGGGTAGCCGGCGTCTTCCGGGTCTTTCACCTTCAACAGCTTGCCGCTGTTGTTGAAGGTCCAGCCATGGAACGGGCAGGTGTAGGTCGCCTTGTTGCCGCGCTTGTGGCGGCACAGCGTCGCACCGCGATGGGTACAGGCGTTGATGAAGGCGTTCAGTTCCCCCTGGCGGTTGCGCGCGATGACGATCGGCTGCCGGCCCATGGTGGTGGTGTAATAATCGTTGACGTTGGGAATCTGGCTTTCGTGTGCGAGATAGATCCAGTTGCCCTCGAAGATGTGTTTCATCTCCAGTTCGAACAGCGTCTCATCGGTGAAGACGCTGCGGTGCACACGGTAGTCGCCGGTCTCGGGATTCTCGATCAGGTAGTCGTCCAGCGTCTTGAGCTTCGCGCCGGTATCGGGGTAAATGGGGATCATGACCGTTCTCCTCTCAGGTCCAAAAAGGACTGCCCGTGAGAGCAGCCCTGCTTCGCGCTATGCCTTAGGCGCTGGCGCGCTTGCGCTCGACGATGGTGGTCGGCGCTGCGTCGGTCTCGGCGTTCAGGCTGAAGTCGAAGTCGATCGAGGCGAATGGCTTCTGCAGACCCTTCTTGTCGATCTCGGCCGCATCGCTGATGCGGTTCACGGTCGGGACCAGGCCTTCACGGCTGGCGAAGGCGAAGTCGTCCCACAGGTACTCGTCACCGTCGATGTTGATCTGGGTGGTGAGCTTGCGGTGACCCGGGGCCGTCACGAAGAAGTGGATGTGGGCCGGACGGCGGCCGTGGCGGCCGAGCAGGTTCAGCAGGCGTTGGGTGGTGCCTTCCGGCGGACAGCCATAGCCCATCGGCATGATGCTGCGGAACTGGTAGCGGCCGTTGGCGTCGGTGATGATGGTACGGCGCAGGTTGAAGTGCGACTGGCTCTTGTCGAAGAACGAGTAGTTGCCCATCAGGTTGGCGTGCCAGGCTTCGACCTGGGCGCCCTGCAGCGGCTTGCCGTTGGCATCGTAGACGGTGCCCTGCATGAACAGCACTTCACCCTGGTCGGCCTCGGTACCATCGTCCATACGGGCAAAGCCTTCCGACTTCGGCGCACCGGCCACGTAGAGCGGGCCTTCGATGGTACGCGGGGTACCGCCGGTGATACCGGCCTTGGCTTCGGCCTCGTCCATGCGGATGTCGACAAAGCGTTCCAGACCCAGGCCGGCGGCCAACAGACCCAGTTCGTGGGTCGCGCCGGCTTCGGCGAAATACTCCAGCCCCTTCCAGACTTCGCTCGGGCTCAGGTCCAGGTCTTCGATCGCCTTGAACAGGTCGCT
Organism: Crenobacter oryzisoli; assembly: GCF_030385785.1. Classification (GTDB taxonomy): domain Bacteria; phylum Pseudomonadota; class Gammaproteobacteria; order Burkholderiales; family Chromobacteriaceae; genus Crenobacter_A; species Crenobacter_A oryzisoli. The sequence goes on along the minus strand of NZ_JAUEDK010000043.1, from coordinate 34,596 downwards.
GGTCAGACGAACCACGATCTGCTGAATACGGGAGTTGACCTCACCGCTGGCGGTGTCAACGATGAAGTTTTTTACCAGGGCGTCAATTTCATTGTGTGTCATGACTGTTTCTCCTCTGTTGTATTTATCAACAAGACTGATTGTGGTGGGCGGTTGACTGATTAATGACGGGGGTGTCGCGATGAATACAATGCTCGCGGCTTATTTGTCGTCATCCCGAATAGACGAAGGATGGCGGCACAGCGGCATCACCTGAATCGTCATGTAGGGAAATAACGGCAGGGTGGAAATCATGGTGTGCAGCTCGTCCACGCTATCCACATCAAAAAGGCTGATGTTGGAATACTGGCCAGCGATGCGCCACAAATGGCGCCATTTACCGCTGGCCTGCAACGCTTGCGCCTTGTCGCGCTCGACACGCTTGAGTTCGGCCGCTTCGGCTTCCGGCATGGACGGCGGTAAATTCACATCCATTCGCACGTGAAATAGCATGGTGGTATTCCTTGAAAGTGATTCGGTTTAAGGAATGCTCGGCCTTAACGGCGGCGCAGCAGGGCCAATTTGTCGCGGTCGATGTCGATGCCGAGGCCGGGCTTGTTCGGCACTTGCAGCATGAAGTCCTGGTAAACCAGCGGCTCGACCAGCAGTTCCTCGGTCAGCAGCAAGGGGCCGAACAATTCGGTGCCGAAGGCGAGACTGGAGAAGGTCGAGAACAGATGGGCCGAGGCGGCGGTGCCGACGGCGCCTTCCAGCATCGTGCCGCCGTACAGCTCGATCCCCGCCAGCTGGGCGATGGCGCCGACTTGCTGGGCCGGCACCAGACCGCCGGACTGGGCGATCTTGACCGCGAACACGTCGGCGCCGGCGTGGGTCGCCAGCTCCAGGGCGTCCAGCGGGCCATGCAGCGCTTCGTCGGCCATCATTGGCACGGCGAAACGGGCCGCCAGTCGTGCCAGGCCGGTCTTGTTCTCGGCGCGGATCGGCTGCTCGATCAGGTCGATGCCGCCGGCCTCCAGCGCAGCGATGCCGTTGACGGCCTCCAGCTCGCTCCAGGCCTGGTTGACATCGACGCGCACGCTGACCGCATCGCCGAGCGCTTTCTTGATTGCCAGTACATGGGCGACGTCGTCGGCGACCGGGCGCAGGCCGATCTTCAGCTTGAAGATGCGGTGGCGGCGCAGTTCGAGCATGGTTTCCGCTTCGGCAATATCTTTCTGGGTATCGCCGCTGGCGAGCGTCCAGGCGACCGGCAATTCATCGCGCAAACGCCCCCCCAGTAACTCGCTCAGCGGAATATTCAGCCGGCGAGCTTGGGCATCCAGCAGCGCCGTTTCAATGGCACATTTGGCAAAGCGGTTGCCCTGAATGGTTTTACGGAGTTTCGCCATGACAGCCGCCACATTGCGCGCATCCATGCCGATCATTAATGGGGCAATGTGCGTATCAATGTTGACTTTGACGCTCTCCGGGCTTTCGTCCCCATAATTCAGACCGCCAATGGTGGTGGCCTCACCCCAGCCTTCGACACCGTCGTCACATTGAATGCGCACCAACACCAAGGTTTGCGTGCTCATCGTGGCGACGGACAGCTTGTGAGGGCGAATCGTCGGGACATCGACGAGTATGGTTTCGATTGAGCGGATCATGTCTTTAAAGTATAAAGTTGGAACTGAACAAGGCTTGAGCTAACGATACAAACCGGTGTTATCGCCGTCCAACACTGATTTAGTATTTTTTTGATACTTTGGAGGTATTGAGATGGAGTTGCGGCACTTGCGTTACTTTGTGGCGGTCGCGGAGGAAGCATACGGGACGTATATGCGCGCATGTTCCGTACCCTGAGCCAGCCGCGTTTCGTGATTGGCGAGGTAGTGCAGCAGGACGCCCGCGCATTCGTGAGCAGGGATTTCTGCTTTGCGCTGCATGGCCGCCAGCTGCAGATTCATGGCGGCACACTGTTCTGGCTGGATGCCGCCGGACTGATCTGCGAACACCGCGACTACTGGGACGCCGCCGAAGGCGTATATGAACAACTGCCGGTACTGGGCTGGCTGCTGCGTCGCCTCAAGCAGCACATGGCATAATGCCCGCCTTTGGCCAAACTCACCCCCGACCTGCCATGTCTGCCGCCACCACCCCCACAGCTTCCGGACTCCCCATCGCTACGGTAGAGCGCGAGACAGGCATACCCAAGGACCTGCTGCGCATGTGGGAGCGACGCTATGGCTTTCCGCAGCCGGCGCGCGATGAAGCCGGCGACCGGCTGTACTCACCGGGCGAGGTCGCGAAGCTCAGGTTGATCAGCCGGCTGCTTGATCTAGGCTTTCGCCCCGGCAAGCTGGTGCGACTGGAGATGGCGGCTTTGCAGGCACTAACCGAAAACCACACGCCACGACTGGAGGTGCCTACCAATTGCAGCCAGCTGGTGGCAGTGCTGCAAGGGCATGTTGCCGCCGCGGCACGAGAGTATCTGCGTCACCAGCTGCGGGAGCTGGGTCTGCGCCGCTTCGTGCTGGAATTTTTACCCGCCGCCAACCAGCTAGTAGGCGATGCCTGGTTACGTGGTGAACTCCAGGTGTACGAGGAGCACCTGTATTCGGAAGAAGTCACTCGGGTGATCCGTGAATCCCTTTCAAGCGTCCCAGCAGGTCGACAAACTCCGCGAGTGATGCTGACTACCTGTCCGGGCGAACAGCATGTGCTGGGGCTGTTGATGGTAGAAACACTACTGCGGCTGCAGGGCTGTGATGCCATCGCCTTTGGTGCGCAGATGCCGCTGGGCGATATCGTGCAGGCGGCGGGCAAGCACGCAGTGGATGTGGTGGCGCTGTCGTTTTCGCCATCCTACCAGGGCGATGTCGCCGCCGATCTGGCGCAGCTGGTGGCACAGTTGCCGGCGCAGACGCAGCTATGGGTGGGCGGCGGCGGTTGTCGCCAGCTGCATGGCATGCAGCCACGGGTTTGCCATGTACGCGAGTTGGCCGATCTGGACGCGCTGGTTGCCGGCTGGTTGGCCGCGAACAGCTAGTGCCTCAGTGCCAGCCCTGGCGCCATAGCTTGGCATCGGTGAGCGTCTGCCAGGCAATTACCTGGCTGCGCCGGCTGTAGACCGCCTCCAGCTCTACCTCCGTTAACGGCTGTGCCGGATCCTCTGGCTGCAGCAGCCGAGTCACGATGAAATGCTTTTCCTTGTTGCGCGGCTGCACTGCCGTCCACTTGCTGAGCAGCAGCTTGCGCGGGTTCCGGCGTAAGGGCATGTTGCGTTCTCCGTTCAAGGTTGGCCGCGACTGTGGCTGACCCAGATCAGCTGGTTGGTGTCGAAGCCCAGGCTGCGCGCCTGCTGTAGCAGGGCGTTGCGTACCTCGACCGGCAGTTGCCGTTCCCGCGCCAGAATCCACAGATAGTTGCGGTCATTGCCGGCAACCAGCGCCCAACGGTAGTCCGGGTCCAGTGCCACCACGTGGTAACCACCATAGCACGGGCCGAAGAATGAGACTTTCAGCGATGCGGTTTGCGGGTCGAAATTGAACAGCGCCCGGCCCTGTGCCTGTTTCCAGCGCCCGCTACCCACATCGTAGCCGCGGTTCAGCACCCGGATGCTCCCGTCGCTGTTCTGGCTGTAGCCGGCGCTGACATCAGTCAGGCCGCGTTCAAAGCTGTGATCGAGGCGGGCAATCTCGTACCAGTTGCCGTTGTAGCGCGTCAGCGAAAAATTGCCTACTGGGTGGATACCAGCCGGCGGCAGGGTGGAGCAGCCAGCGGTAAACAGGCTGGCGGCCAACAGTAGGGTGGTGAATAGGCGGGAAATGTGCATATAGAACCTTGCTTGTTGTCGTCTCACAGGCTGTCCAGATGCTGGCGCAGCTGCGCCGCCGTGCTGGTGATGGCCTGCTTTTCCGCATCGGCCATGGTGTCCAGCTGCCGGTACACCAGTGCCAGCCTGGGGTTGGCCGCAAGGCGATGCTGCTGGCGCAGGAAGAAATCCCAGTACAGGGCATTGAACGGGCAGGCCTGCTCACCAGGCCGCTGTTCGCGGCGATAGCGGCAGCTACCGCAATAGTCGCCCATGCGGTGCAGGTAGGCGCTGCCGGAGACATAAGGCTTGCTGGCCAGCAGGCCACCGTCGGCATACTGGCTCATGCCCAAGGTGTTTGGCAGCTCCACCCATTCGAAGGCATCGATATACACCCCAGGTACCACTGGTACAGGGCTTGCGGTGACAGCCCGGCCAGCAAGACGAAGTTGCCGATTACCATCAGGCGCTGGATATGGTGCGCATAGGCATCGCACAATGACTGGCCAATGGCCAGCGCCAGGCAGCGCATGCCGGTCTGGCCATGCCAGAACCAGGCGGGCAGGGGGAGTTGATGGTCGAAGCTGTTGCTGTGTACGTAGGCCGGCATGCGCGCCCAGTACACGCCGCGCACGTATTCGCGCCAGCCTAAAGCCTTCCACCGCCGGCAGCGGCGCCTGTCCGTTGTGCCAGGCCTGTTCGGCGGCGCTGACCACCTCGCGAGGTGACAGCATCGTGGCGGGCAGTGTAGAAGTGTTCGCGGTTCACCGCGTGGCAGGGAATCTGCTGCCGCGCCGCCCACTGCTGCAATTGCTGATCCAGCCGCCATTCATCTGGCTGCTGCCAGCGGAACGCCTGCGGCTGGTAGTGCTGTAGCAGGGCATCCAGGTTGTCTTTCAGCGAGCAACGGTTGCTGAGGGGCAATGGCGACATAGCGCACTCGATGCCTGGCCACTTTCAGCTGGCGGGCAAAGTCGCGCATGGCGGCCAGCACCGCCAGCAGTTTCTGCGCGTGGTGCAGCGCGTAACCGGTTTCCTGTCGCAGCTCCAGCAGCAGGTACACCACATCGCTGCGTGGCAGGGCAAACCAGCTGTGCAGCGGGGTTGAGTTGGTTGCCCAGTGTTAGTCGCAGTTCGACCATGGCTCAGTGCTGCCGCCGGCATTGCTCGGATGCAATACTTCACCTGCTCCCAGCATTGCGCCCATTTACGGCTCCAGCTCATGGGGAGGCCGCAGCCGGCACACGGCTTGCTGGGCAGCCGTTGCTTGTTGCCCTTGAATCCGCTGCGCATGGCTGATCCTATTGCGAGCACTGTAGCGCCTGATGCCCAACGGTTCTCGCCTGATGCCGCATACGGCGATGCCAGCGGCCGCGTAGACAGAACAAGCGTTGCAATGAAAAAGCTGCCGCATGGCGTGATGACTCATTGTTTCATCTGCGTGAGCTTATTGACCGCGCCCACCACCGATTCGGCGCCATCTCGAATCTGGCCGATGGTGTCGCCGGCAGCCTGTACCATGCTCACGCTGTGCTGCGCCTGTTGCAGCAGTTCCTGCACATTGCGCACTGCCTGGGCAGTCTGTTGCTGGATGTCGTTCACCATGCGGGTGATTTCGGAGGTGGAGCTGGCGGTGCGTTCGGCCAGCTTGCGCACCTCGTCGGCAACTACTGCAAAACCACGGCCGGTCTCACCGGCGCGTGCCGCTTCGATGGCCGCATTCAGTGCCAGCAAATTCGTCTGGTCGGCAATATCGCGGATAGTCTGCACGATGCTGGTGATTTCCTGTGACCTGGCGCCCAAACCTTGTATGTTCTGGCCTGCGCTTTCCAGATTGCCGGCCATTTCCTGTATCTCGCCTATGCTTTGCTGTACGCCTATTACCCCGGAGTCAGACAGGCTGAGGGTCTGCTGCGAAGAGTGGTATGCCAGCATTGCTGCATCCCGTTCTGCGTTGGCCTGATGTACCTGTGCGGTGATGTCAGAGGCAAACTTGATCACACTCTGCACCTTGCCGGTGCTGTCCAGTACCGGGTTGTAACTTGCCTCCAGCCATAGTGCTTCGCCATTGCGATGGCGGCGCTGTATACGTCCGGCGTGGTACTCGCCGCGTTGCAGGCTGTTCCACAGCTTGCCGTACTCCGCACTTTGCACAAACGCTGGTTCGCACAGCATGCTGTGATGGTGCCCCTTCAGTTCGTCGGCACGATAGCCGGTGACCTGCTGGAAATTGTCGTTTGCAGTGACGATCTTGCCATCGGGGGTGAATTCGATGATGGCCATTGAGCGGTCTATCGCCTGGAGGATCGCGCTATTGCGCTGCGAACTTGCAATCTGGTCGGTCAGATCGAGCCCCACCAGGAAATAACCACGCAGTTTTTGCTGCTCGTCCAGCAGCGGCATGCAGCAGACCTGTAGCCATAGTAGGGCCCCGCTTCGATCCACACCCTGTAACTGCCCTGTAAACGTCGTTCCTTGCTGCAAGGTATTCCAGAGTTGTACATATTGGCTGCCATTGCTTGGCATGTCGGGAAACAGTGTGTTGTACGGTTTGCCGCGGAGCGCCTCAATGCCGTGATAACCGAAGCGTTCCAGCAGTGGCTTGCTGGCGGCAACCACATTCTTTGCGAGGTCGAACTCCACTGAGGTCAAATTGTTATCCATGCACAGCTTGTACGGTTGCATGGCATGCAGTGCCTGCTGAAGCTGCGTGATTTGCTGTTTGAGTGCCCGGTTGAACATATGTCGCCTCTTCATGATGGCTGTACCAAGTTGTAGCCTGCCAGCGACGTGCTGGGCGTCTACCGGCACGAACGCTATACGTTTATTTTAACTAATAGGGTATTTTTGTATAGTACAAACGGCTTTGTTGCGGCTTTGCACAAATCGGGGCTATTTGCATTCAGTAGAATGACGGCATGAGAAAGCCCCTCCCTCCCAAGTACTAGACGACAAACTGGCATGCCTACAATCAGTCCCTAAAGCAGCGAGGGCAGCTCCTCTGGATAGACAAGGGGGCACCTCGAATAACCCGCCTTTCGGCGGAGTGTGACGTACAAACTCAGCTCTTGAGGCAAGGTCAAGGCGCTTTAGCGTACGTTTTTCATTGTTTCTTGCGCCCAGGTGGCCATTTTGTGCCGCCGTAGGCGCCATTTGGGCGTTAGAAGGCCATCACGCCGCTCGTTTTCAGGGTGCACAGACGGCACAGGTTGTAGCAAGCCACCTTCCAGTGCAGATGCAAGGTGGCACGGGCCAGACCGATGCTGCGAAGGACTTTGCCGCCTTGCTGCCCGAGGGCACCGAGACATTGTCCCGGCAGCTTCATACACCACCGTTGCCAGTGACGCATGTGCCGGTAGACTACTGCTGACGGAACAGCAGGTCTCCTTTCTCTCCAACGAGGTGATGAGACAATTAACTATGCGACTTCGTGTCGCACTCGCAGCTTCGCTCCCACTGGGCCGGCTACTGGACGAAGTGTTGCGCCGCTTGCCGCCGGCGGAGTGATGAGGGCGGCTGGATACCTCCGGTCAGAAACCCGGTACACCTAACACTTTTCCCCGCCGCAAGAGCCTGATCAGCAAGCTACTGCGCAGTCGCTGTCACATTGATAGCGTGGGCTTGATGACTAGCCCTGCCGTATCGAACGATGCGCCATCGGCTACAATGGCAACCTTTTTGTAAAGCCCAAATTTACCGCAGAGTGCACCACTCCACTGTCGGCACATTTCGATTGGCCAAACCTGGGGAACCCTCAATAGCACGCGGCGCACACGACAAAGGCATGGTATCTAAATATGCATTTACCCGAGGTTGAAGCTCGACGCTTTATCCAGCAGTACCAAGCCTTCTTACTGTACTGCCTGCCACAGCAATTGAGTACCGAGGAGCAGCAGCGCTACACAGAGAGCCCCTTGATGGCGCTGGCCGATTCACGCCGACGGTTTGATGCAGAACGCCACCGACTGGATGGCTATCTGTCCGACGGCGGCTCTATGGACGATGACATCCAAGAAGCCATTGCCAATATGCAGATAGGTCGCTGGGTATACCTTAAAGACACCGCCCACTACTCCGTGTTGCTGTGCGAAGACGGCTTAGTGGGTTACGGCGTATTAGGGCTCACCGAACGGCTACGCAACGTCGCCGGAGGCAGCGGTCAACTCATAGAAGCAGGCGTCCTGTATCTACAGGGACGCTATGTCTGTGACAATCTGGTCTGTCCTTTGGCTTGGCTAGGCGCGGGGATACGGCGCGACATGCTAAAGGACTTACAAGACCTGAAAAAAGAAAACAAGTTTTATCGCTGAGCCGCACGTCACCGCATGGGTATTGTTGACTGGAGAAGAATCGCCGGTAGTGGAAGAACTGTGAGCTGCTGCTTAATACCAGCCTGCCGTTCATCCACCTGCCCTTGCTCGCCTTGCTCTTCAAAAGACTTTGAACAGGCTCAAAGTACGTTTGGGGTCTGGGAAAATTCACCCTTCAACTGATTTGTGCAACAGCGCCACGGCGCACGGTACACTGAAGCCATGACATACAGGAGCGGCACATGAGCCCCGAACTGGAAGCGAAACTACAAGCGGTGGATACGGAGAAGGCTAAGCTGGATGCAGTTCGCCCTTTGCCACCCCATACCGTCGCCTCGCTTCAAGAGAAACTGACCCTGGAGTGGACCTACCATTCGAACGCAATCGAAGGCAATACGCTGACCCTACGTGAGACCAAGGTGGTGCTCGAAGGCATTACCGTCGGCGGCAAGTCACTGCGTGAGCACTTTGAAGCGACCAACCATCGCGATGCGATCCTCTATGTTGAGGAGGTCGTAGCCAAGCAGGAGCCGCTCAGTGAGTGGCAGATCAAGAACATTCACAGCCTGGTCCTGAAGGGGATCGACAATGAAGAGGCGGGCCGCTACCGCCTTGAAAACGTGGTCATCGCGGGCGCGAGTACGACCCCACCGGACTTCCTGCACCTGGATGAGGAAATGCAGCACCTGATGACCTGGTACGAGTCGGCCGGGCAGATGCACCCTATCAAGCGTGCCGCCGAACTGCACACGCGCTTCGTAGCGATTCACCCGTTCGTAGATGGCAATGGGCGCACTGGGCGCTTGCTATTGAACTTTGAACTGATGAAAGCCGGCTATCCTCCGGCCGTGATCCGCAAGGAAGACCGCCTGGCGTATTACGACGCCTTGGACGATGCTTGCGTGGCAGGTGTCTACGACAGCATCACTAGGCTAGTGGCTGAGGCAGTCCAACGATCGCTGGAGACCTACCTGGCCTTGCTCCAGCCGGCCCCTAAAGCCGGGCCGAGAAGCAAGTCCTCATCTGACCCGAGTTTCGGAATGTAATAACAGAAACCCGGCAAGCACTGGTGGTGTGTAGCGTATCCCGCCCATTACAGACGAGCCTTCGCTTTTTCCGTTCGCCAGCCAGCCTTCCAGTCGGCAAAACCACTGGTGCTGACCCACAGCACACGGCACAAGGATTGCAGGGGATAGTGAGTGCGCATTCCATCGAGCCAGGCGTACTTCACTGCGACTTCTTGGCGAAGTGCGCCGTGGCTTTTTCCAGGATCTCGAGCTCCATCTTGATGGCGGGCATTCTCGGCCCGCAGGCGGGAGAGTTCCATCTGCTCTGGCGTGACCGGTTTACCAGAACCGGAGGCCAGCTTGCCGGCCTTGTGTGCTTTGCGCCAGTTGCTGAGCGTTTGTTCGGAGATGCCCAGGTCACGAGCGACCTGGGCTGGAGACTTGCCCTCGGCCTCGATCTGCCGGATGGCTTCTTGCTTGAATTCTGGGGTGTAGCTTTGTCGTGGAATCTTGTACATCGGAACCTCTGCATGTCAGTTTATCTGACTACGCTTGGTATCCGAAATCCACGCCCAAGCTCATGGATGCGACGCAATGCTGCCTCGGTAACCGTTCGTGTTTAAGGAGTACGGCTTCATCGAGGCGAAGGGGGATGGCCGAGCCGGATATCCGCTTCCAGTCCAGCCGGAGCAATATAGCGTCTGGATGAGGCCCGCCTTGTATTATGACCCCGTCGACACGCAAACGCCGGGGGTTGGCGTAAGCGACGACGTGGCTGGGATCGGACCCTGGGAGGTTTACGATGGCTGCAACGAGTGGAACTCGGCCGAACAACGGCGAACAGAAGCCGATCGCGCTAGCCTTGCAGGGCGGCGGGATGCACGGAGCGTTCACCTGGGGCGTGCTCGACCGACTGCTCGAGGACGGGCGGCTTGTACTAGAAGGCGTCAGCGCGACCAGCGCAGGTGCGATGAACGCTGCAGTGCTGGCCTACGGGCTGCTACAGGGTGGTTCCGAGGGCGCGCGTCAGGCGCTGCACGACTTCTGGCACGCTATCGCGCAATCGGCGCAGCGGCATAACCCCTTCCGCTTGTTGCCATGGCTGAAAGGGTCCCACAGCTTCGGGCTGGAACACTCGCCCTTGTACCTGCTGATGGACATCACACTGCGCGTCCTCTCGCCGTACCAATTCAATCCATTCAACGCGAACCCGCTACGCGAGTTGCTGGAGCAACATGTCGATTTCACCGCGTTGCGCGGGCATTGCCCGATCCGCCTCTATCTCTGTGCGACCAATGTCGAGACCGGCAAGATCCGCCTCTTTTCCGGCGATGACATATGCGTGAAAGCGGTGCTCGCTTCGGCCTGCATTCCAACCCTGTTTCAGGCGGTGGAGATCAATGGCGAATATTACTGGGACGGCGGCTACGTTGGTAACCCGGCGATATTCCCGCTGATCTACCACTGCAGCACGCGCGATGTAGTGGTTGTGCATATCAATCCGATCGTCCGCCCCGGCGTGCCGACCACTGCGGCCGAAATTCTCAACCGCATCAATGAAGTGAGCTTCAATTCGTCGCTGATGCGTGAGATGCGCGCGATCGCCTTCGTTTCCTCGCTGATCCAACAAGGCAAGGTCGGTCGCGGCGAAATGAAGGAAATGCTGATCCACTCAATCCGGTCCGACCAGACGATGGCCGCACTCAGCGTGTCGAGCAAGTACAACGCCGACTGGGACTTCCTCTGCTTTCTGCGGGACAAGGGACGGACCGAAGCCGAGGCGTGGCTCAAGGAAAACTATCAAAACATCGGGCAGCGCTCGAGCATCGACATCGGCAAAGAGTTCCTTTGATAAGGCGCTCGCCCTCTTCTCGCCCCCCTCGAAATAGCCACGATATGGCGAGAACCGTCTGAACAGGCTTATCGCACAAGCCCCCGACAGACTATGGTTACGGGGCGGCCATGCCCAAAACGGTGCCAGCCGACAGGCTTTATCGCGTTTGCTATTGTCGGCATTCGGCCGTAACGGACGATGTGCAGAAAAATCGGGGTCGCGCGGCCCGGGCGGCTAGCCCGGCGAGCTGCCAGCCCCGATTAAACGGTTGCACCTTGAAAACCGCCGGAGGCGGGGGTAAGCCCTATGCGTTGTGCAAGCTGCGGATTCGAGAATCCGACCGGCGCCAAGTTCTGCGAGGAATGCGGCGCCAAGGTGGTGCGCGCCTGCCCTGCCTGCGGGCACGAGGCGAGCGCGAGCGCCAAGTTCTGCAGCGAATGCGGCGCGCCGTTGAACGGGCCGCCCCCGAGCGCGGCGCTTGCGACCACGGCGCCCATCGACTACACGCCCCCCTACCTGGCAGAACGCATCCGGGCGGCACAGGCGGCCATGGAAGCCCGCGGCGTGGCAGACGGCGAGCGCAAGACTGTTACCGCGCTGTTCGCCGACATGGCCGGTTCGACCGCGCTGATCCACGACCTCGATCCCGAAGATGCCCGCCGGCTGATCGACCCGGTGCTGGCGCTGATGATGGAGGCCGTGCATCACTACGAAGGCTATGTGGCCAAGTCGATGGGCGATGGCATCCTGGCGCTGTTCGGCGCGCCGATCGCCAACGAGGATCACCCGCAGCGGGCCTTGCTGGCGGCGCTGCGCATGCAGGAAGCCATGCACCGGTACGCCGACGGCGTGCGTCTCGCTCAGGGAATCGCGTTGCAGATCCGCGTCGGCATCAACTCCGGCGAAGTGGTCGTGCGTACGATCCGCATCCATGATTTGCACACCGACTACGATCCGGTGGGCAACTCGATCCACATTGCTTCGCGCATGGAGGGCATCGCCGTGCCCGGCTCGATCGTCGCGAGCGAACACACGCGCCACCTGACCGAAGGCTATTTTGCGTTCAAGGCGCTCGGCGCGACGCCGATCAAGGGGCTGCCCGAGCCGCTCGCGGTCTTTGAAGTGCTCGGTCTCGGTCCGCTGCGGACCCGGCTGCAGGTGTCGGCCAGCCGCGGGCTGGCGCGCTTTGTCGGTCGTTCGCGCGAGCTCGGGCAGCTACGCGCAGCTCGGGCGGGGGCGCAAGCCGGCCATGGCCAGATCGTTGGTATGGTTGGCGACCCTGGGGTGGGCAAGTCTCGGCTATACCACGAGTTCAAGCTGCTCGCGCCGCGCGATTGCCTGGTACTGGAAACCTTCTCGGTGTCGCACGGCAAAGCCTATCCGTATCTGCCGCTGATCGAGCTGCTGCGGAACTACTGCCAGCTCACGGCGCAGGACGACGAGCGTCGCCGGCGCGAGCGGATCACCGGCAAGGTGCTGACCCTGGACCGCGCACTGGAAGACACGCTGCCCTATCTGTTCCACCTGCTCGGGGCAGCCGAGCCGAACTCGGCGCTGGCGATGATGGACCCGCAGATCCGCCGGCAGCGGACTTTCGAGGCGATCAAGCGGCTGTTGGTGCGCGAGAGCCTGACCCAGCCACTGGAACTGATCGTCGAGGATTTGCAGTGGCTCGACAGCGAAACCGAGGCCTTCCTTGGCTTTCTCGGCGAGAGCGTGGGCAACGCCCGTATCCTGCTACTGGTCAATTACCGGCCCGAGTACCGGCATGACTGGGGCCGCAAGAGCTACTACACCCAGTTGCGGCTGGATCCTCTGGGCGAAGCGGAAGCCCGGGAGCTCCTGCACGCGCTGCTGGGCGATGCCCCCGGCCTGGCCCCGCTCGAGCGCCTGATCCTGGAGCTTACGGAAGGCAACCCCTTCTTCATCGAGGAAGTGGTGCAGGCGCTGGCTGAGGGGCACGTGCTGCAGGGCGAGCGCGGTCATTACCGTCTCGAGCAGCTCCCAGGCAGGCTCCAGATCCCGGCCACCGTGCAGGGGGTGCTCGCCTCCCGCATCGACCGACTGCAGCCGGCCGAGAAGGCGCTGCTGCAAACCCTGGCGGTGATTGGCAAGGTATTTACCTGGAGCCTGCTCGCGCGCGTGGTCGATCAGTCCGAAGACACCATGAAGAGCCTGCTGACGCGGCTGCAAGCCGGTGAATTCATCTATGAGCAGCCGGCGTTTCCGGAGGTCGAGTACAGCTTCAAGCATGCGCTGACCCAGGAGGTAGCCTACGGCTCGCTGTTAAGCGATCAGCGCCGTGCACTACATGAGCGGACGGGCCAGGCCATCGAGGCTTTGTTCGGCGCCCGGCTCGAGGAGCACAGCAGCGAGTTGGCGCATCATTTCAGCCGCAGCGGCAACGCGCCGAAGGCGGTGGAATACCTGCACTGCGCCGGGCGCCAGGCGCTGCAGCGCTCGGCCGATGCCGAAGCGGTCGCCCACCTGACCACGGCGCTGGCCCTGCTCGCAACGCTGCCCGATGCTCCCGAGCGCACACGACAAGAACTCGAGCTTCTGATCACTCTAGGTCCGGCCTGGATGGCCACCAAGGGGCACGCTGCCCCGGAAGTCGAAGCGACCTATACGCGGGCACTGACGCTGTGCCGACAGCTCGGCGAAACGATCCAGCTCTTCCCCGCGCTGTTGGGGCTGCGCACATTTTATCTAGTCCGTGGGGAACTGCTGACCTCACGCGAACTGGGGGAGCAACTCCTTACGCTGGCCCGGAAGGCACAAGACCCTGCGTTGCTCGCACAAGCCCATCGAGCGCTGGGGACCAGCTTACTCGGTCTCGGCGAGTTGGACCCTGCCCGCGCGCAGTTGGAGCAGGCCCTGGCCCTCTATGACCCCTCGGCTGCCTTCTTCTATGGACTGGAGCCCGGCGTGCTGGGGCTGGCCTACTTCGCCTTGGACCTGTGGCTGCTCGGCTATCCGGATCAGGCCCTGGCGCGCAGCCAGGAGATGCTCGCTCTGGCTCAGATCCGGTCCCAACCTCCTGACTCGGCCAATGCCTTGATCTTCGCCGCCGAGCTTCATCTGCACCGGCGCGAGGCACAGCCGACGCGCGAGCTGACGGAGGCAGCCATCGCCCTCGCGACCGAGCATGGCTTCCCGTACTTTTTGGCTTACGGAACCATCCTCTCGGGCTGGGTGCTGGCCGAGCAGGGATGCGCCGCAGAGGGAGTCGAAAGGATGCAACAGGGCTTGGCCGCCTATCGGGCCACTGGGGCGGAGCATTGGCAGACGCATTACTTGGCGCTGCTGGCCGAAGCCTACGGAAGAGCAGGACAGACCGAGGCAGGGCTTGAGACGCTGACCGAGGCGCTGGCCGTCGTGGACCAGAAGCAGGAGCGCGTGTACGAGGCGGAGCTGTATCGACTCAAGGGGGAACTGATGCTGCAACAGCCGAGCCGCGAGGGGGAGGAGGCCGGCGGCTGGGATGAAGCCGAAGCCTGCTTCCTGAAGGCGATCGCGATCGCTCGCCGACAGGGAGCCCGCTCGCTGGAGCTGCGCGCGGTGATGGGCCTGAGCCGGCTGTGGCGACAGCAGGGCAAGCCGGGCGACGCCCGCCGTATTTTGGCCGAAACCTATGACTGGTTCACCGAAGGTTTCGACACCGCGGACCTGCAGGAGGCCGGGGCGTTGCTCGCCGCGCTTAGCTGAAGCATGCGCAATGGGCGGATCGGATTGGGCTATGAACCGGTGGTTCTGGATGGCCGAACGCCAACGCTGAAGCAGCGCGCCAGGCTTACGCTGTCTACCGGGCCCCTGAAGCGCGCGCCTCGTTCCTCCGAACGTCCGGCACGCGTTCTCTGAGACAGAGGAATCGGGATGAAGCGGATGGAAACACGCTTTTTGGCGCTGTGGTCGCGCTGCGGCGGCGTGCAGGGCGAAATCGTCTATGCCGACCTGGCGCGACATTACGCCGAGCCGATGCGCCGTTATCATACCCTGGACCACATCCGTCGCTGCCTGAGCGGTCTGGATTGCGCGCGCGCAGCGAGCCACGATCCTGATGCCGTGGAACTGGCATTGTGGTTTCATGATGTGATCTACATTCCCGGTGCGGAAGACAATGAGCGGCTCAGCGCCGAGTGGTTCGAGCGCTGCGCCGAGGGACGCATCGCCGCAGCCGCACGCATCGCCGAAATGATCCTGGCGACGACACATGACGTTGTACCGGCCGATCTCGATGCCCGCTTTACCGCCGACATCGACCTGGTGAATCTAGGGGATGACCGCGCCCGCTTTCGCCGCGATGAAGCGCTCCTGCGAGCCGAGCGTCCCGACCAGGGCGATGTCGCTTACGACGCCAGAGAACGGGCCTTCCTGGGCGCCCTGCTGGCTCGCCCCGCTATCTACCATACGGATTTCTTCCATACCCGCTGCGAAGCCCGCGCCCGCGCCAATCTGGCGTGGCGGCTCGCCCAGCCAGCATTGCGCTGACTTGCCCCATGAGCCACGGTCCCCCATCGCATCAGCGCGCAGCGCCCGGCGCACTGGCCAGGCGGTGCGCGTCGGCTAGACTGCACACAGAGGAGGCCCACCATGCAAGCGAAGCCATCGCCCGCGATTCGCCGCATCAATATAGCGCTGCAGGGGGGCGGCTCCCACGGGGCCTTCAGTTGGGGGGTGCTCGACCGCCTGCTCGAAGACGGCCGGATCGAGGTAGACGGCATCTGCGGCACCAGCGCCGGCGCGATCAATGCCACGGTGCTCGCCTACGGTCTTGCCAGCGGCGGGGGCGAAGGAGCGCGCCGCGCGCTTGAAACGCTCTGGCGCCAGATATCCGATGCGGCGCGGCTAAGCCCGCTGCAACCCTCCTGGCTGGACCGGATGATGGGCTGTGGCAATATGGACCTGTCGCCGGCCTGGCTAATGTTCGACCATCTCACCCGCTTCTTCTCGCCCTACCAGCTGAACCCGTGCAACCTGAACCCGCTGCGCGATGTGCTGCTCGCAGTGGTCGATTTCGAAGTGCTGCAGAACTGCCGGAGCGTCAAGCTGTTCCTGTGCGCCACCAATGTGCTGAGCGGGCGCATCCGCGTGTTCACCACCAGCGAGATCTGCGTGCAGGCGGTACTGGCCTCGAGTTGCCTGCCGTTCTTGTTCCAAGCGGTAGAAATCGACAACGAGTATTACTGGGACGGCGGCTACATGGGCAATCCGCCGATCTACCCGCTGATCTATGACACCGACAGCAGCGATGTGCTGATCATCCGTATCAACCCGATCCGCATCCCCGAGGTGCCGACCACGGCGCGCCAGATCCTCGACCGCATCAACACGCTGAGCTTCAACTCGTCATTAATGCGCGAGATGCGCGCGGTCGATTTCATCACCCGACTGATCGACAAAGGCGCGCTCGATCCGGCTAGCTACCGGCGCATGCTGATCCACAGCATCGATGCCGAAGCTGAGATGGCCCAGCTGGGGGTATCAAGCAAGTTCAACGCCGACTGGGGCTTCCTGCGCGAAGTCTTCGCACTGGGACGCGAGCGCGCCGATGCCTGGTTGACCGCAAACTTCGACGCGCTGGGGCAACGCTCGTCGATAGACATCGCCGACACCTTCCTGTGAGCGAGAACGAGGACGCCATGCCGAATGCCGCCACAACCGAGCGATCTGCCAGAGCTGCCCCCGCCTCCCAGGAGGTCCCGGGGGTGATCAGGTTTCTGATCCGGTCGTAGTCCTCTATCAGCCAGCTCCAGGCCGGTACTTTGACATCCTCCCCAGCCTGAAGGCCAAGGCTTGTCGCGCACCGGGTCAACTCCATGAAACGCAGCTACTGCGGCAAATCGTTCAGCTCGTAGCTGGTACTGCGTCCGCCCGCATTCGATTTCCGCAGGACGCCCCGCGCCAGCAGATCGTTGATGTCGCGCAGGGCCGTGTCCGGAGAGCACTTGGCGATCGCCGCCCACTTGCTGCTGGTGAGCTTGCCTTCGAACCCGTCGAGCAGCTGATTGAGCAGCTTCACCTGTCGCTCGTTCAAGGATATAGCCGCCCAGTGCTGCCAGAACCGCGCTTTGCGCAACACGGCATCGAGCGTGTGCTGCGCCTGATCGACGGCGCGATGGAGGGTATCGAGGAACCAGGCGAGCCACTCGGTGACGTCCATCGACTCCTTCTGGGTTCGCTCCAGGATGTCGTAATAGGCCTTACGCTCGCGCTGGATCTGTGCCGACAAGCTGTAGAAGCGTTGCGGACTGCCGTCGGCACGCGCCAGCAGCAGATCGCCGATGGCCCGGGCAATACGACCGTTGCCGTCGTCGAACGGGTGCAACGTTACGAACCACAGATGGCCCAGGCCGGCCTTGAGCAAAGGCGGCTCGTTCGGTGCGCCATTCACCCAGTCGAGAAATCGGCTGGTCTCGACTTCCAGACGGCCAGCAGGCGGTGCCTCGAAATGCACACGCTGGCGACTGATGGGGCCCGACACCACCTGCATCGGGCCACTGGCATCGTCGCGCCAGCAGCCGACCTTGATCTTGGCAAGCCCCGAGTAGCCGGTGGGAAACAGCGCGGCGTGCCAGCCGAACAGCCGCTCCCGCGTGACCAGGACTGCGCAGTTGGCGGTGGCATCGAGCACCATCTCGACCACGCCTTCGACGTGACGATCGACCGGGGCCAAGGCGCCGATGTCCACGCCCAACCTGCGAGCGATGGAAGAGCGCACCGACTCGACATTGAGCTGCTCACCCTCTATCTCGCTGGTCTTGACCACGTCCTCGGTGAGCGCCGCAAGACTCGCCTGATCGCGCAGGGCCATTCCCACGTCGGCCAAGCGCCCCATCAAGAGCCCTTGGGCGCGACTGACCTCAGCCATGGGTCCAGCCAGTGCCGCCAGGTCGAAGCGCCAATTCGGCCAGTCACTGGCCTGCCAGATGTATTTGTAATCGCCGCTATTCATGCGGAGATTGTGGGCCACATTCTCCGCATGCGCAAGTTATTCTCCGCACATAGTGCGGTGATAGAGGGCACCATTCCCTGCACGGCGGGATGCCATTACCCCGGAATGGGTGTACTTTTGGTCTGGGCTACGGACGCGGGTTCGATTCCGGTTTCGGAAATGGGCGTGTCCGAATTTTTGTGTAAACGGAGGTTCGTCTCGTGCGCAGCGTTGCCCCGGATGGAACCACTCACGTGTTGATGACCAACTTGCTGGACGCACAAGCATTTCCGGCTGCCGATTTTGGTGCTCTCTACCACCAACGATGGCGCATCGAGGAAGCCTTCAAACGGCTGAAGCATCCGCATGGGCGACATGATCCTGGTCGACGTGCACCTAGAGCTGAATGCCAAGCTTACCGTGCGCTAAGGCCACGACATCGCAGAGGAGGCACGCAAGCGCGTCATGGCTGCCTACCTGGTGCTGGACGTGATGACTCACGTTGATCCAAAGTAACGAGCGGCTACACCCACAGCATCTGGAGAAACATCGACCATCAACGCCAACAGTTCATACCTCATCTGAGCGTCGGCGCGACTTAGCCTAGAGTCCGCACGTACGCGTCCAAGCTGTTTCGATCAATCTGCCACCTATACGTAGTGCCTACCGTCAGCCTCCCTTGAGCAACGTAGCGTGCCAAGCGGAGCGAACTGCATCGTTTCGCGGTGATTCCCAAGCGCTGGGTGGTCGAGCGCAGCTTTGCTTGGCTGGAAAAGAACAGGCGGCTGTGGAAGAACTGCGAGCGACTGCTCAATACCAGCTTGCAGTTCATCCACCTCACCTTCCTGGCCCTGTTACTCAGGAGATCGTAAACAGGCTCTAAGAACATCTACCCTGGGCAGGGTTTGGCAGTTGCACATCTAGCGATTAGGAAAAACGCCTACAAACTGGTCAATTTTCCAAAAACTCGCTACTACCCCCCTAAACCAGCTCGCTGGTCGATGTAGGCCGCGAAGTGCTCGCAAACGGTCGCTTCGATCCGGGCCACTTCTGCTTCGGATAAGCCTTCGACTAGTTTTTGTTTGCGCTTGGAGAGTGCCCCGTTACCCTGCACGATGACATCAATGAGAATGTTGAGCGTGGCTTGCCGCATATTGAGCCAAGTCTCAAGGTCGCGCACCGTGGCATCATGCGCGCGCAAATAGACCACCTCTGCCTGCAGGTCCTCCTCGACACAGGCCTTGCAGCATTCAAGGATGAATTCACATATATCCGTTGCATCGAAGTAGGCGTAGAGCCACAAAGGCTGTCTCGAGCCCACATGAATGTTGGCACTATCGCCATCCAACGTATAGTCGAGAAGTTCGGTGCGCGGGCGCGAATAGCGCTTCAGTAAGGCCGAGTAGCGGTCCAACTGCTTGAGCATCCGTGCAGAAAGGGGCAGCACTACCCCGGGCGGCGTAAAACCAGCCTGCCGCAGGATGTGGTGCAGCAAGAAACGGTGAAGTCGTCCGTTACCGTCGAGAAATGGGTGTACGAATACGAAGCCGAATGACGCACAAGCCGCAGCAAGAACCGGGTCCAAGCCACCTGTCGAGGCATACTGTGCCACCTGGGCAATTGTCTCCATCATTCGGGGCACCAGCTCGGGCGGAGCAGGAATGAAGTCCGCGATGTTGCGTAGTCGGCCTGGGCGCGAAAGCCAGTTCTGAATGTTGCGGAACTCGTACTCGGCCATACGGGCATTCACAATCTGCGCCTGCCACTCGCACAGTTGCTCTTCGGTAAGCAGCCCGGGCTCGCCCGCGCGCTCCAGGAGATGCCTGAATTTAGCTGCGCGGTTGTTGTCTGGAATCTCGTCCTCGATGTTGTAAGTCGAGCGCGTCTCGGAAAGGTAAAGGTAGTCCATCGCCCTTGAGAGCATCTCAGGTTCAATAGTCTGAAACGCCTCACCTACCTTGTTCGCCAGCCCCTCGGCAAGAAATTGTTGCAGCTTGTCTGTGCGTCGAACGAGCGGGCTGAACCACTTGTCACCCAGCAGGTTGTTCACGATGCCAAACTTGGAGTCCGAGATGGCCGGCCCTACGACATAGTGCGCAGGGTCGAGGACAGGAATCCGAGGACTGCCTGCCGGCAAGCGGTAATCAAACTCGTGACCGGTCAGCCAAGTAGCCAAATGGCCTGCTAGGCGCGAATACTTCGAGCTGGGCTTGTCATGCAGCCAGGCCTGAATAGCTTCAAGCACCTCGGGAATTTCGAAGAGCGCGCCCAGCACCGTGAGGTTCAAGTGCTCCCGCTTGAAGGCAAAGGTAAGTTGGCCTACAAGCGAATCAGTATCGGAGATCCGCTGCAAGGGCAGCTCAATTCGCTCCTCCCCCTCTGCATTGATGGAGCGGGACTCCATCGCCCGCTCCGTGGCCACATACACGCAACGCAGGGGGGGCACTTGAAGCTGGTAATGGCGAATTAGCGCTTCATAGCCAAGGAAGATTCGGGAGGGGGTAGCAGTCATCTACAAAAGGCCTGGAGCAATACAGCGGCGTCTACGGATTTTCAGAAACATCTATAAATGAGGTTTTTTAGCAAAAAGCAACTACTTTGTCCATGTTGCCGTCTATTTTCCGCATTAATTTCGGAAATACATCTACGTTTTGCAGCGACGGCCGAGCGACCACAGCCCCGTTATCCCCCGCCGCGGTGGATAAGCCGGGGGATAACCGCCCCCGCTCGAACGGCACACCCCGCCGTGACGCGCCGTCCGTTGGCCCTGCCTAAAAATTGACCGGTCACGGCGTGGCGGCGCTGGCCGGCGGCGGCAGCCGCTGCAGCAGGGCGTCCAGCAGGCGGCGCGCCTCGTCGCGCTCCGCCGCGGCACGCTCCAGCTCGGCCTGCACGCTGCCCAGTGCCGCCTGCGCCGCCGCCGCGCCTTGCTGCTGCAGCTCGGCCTGCTGCTGGGCCGCGTCCCGCTGCTGCTGCAAGATGTCCACTTGTTCCTGCAGGCCGAGGCCGCGTTGCTCGCCTGCGCCAGCGCCTGCGCCTGACTCGCCACCTTCTGCTGCAGCAGCTCGCGCTGCGCCGCCTGCTCGCGTTGCTGCCACTGGCCCTGTTCCTGTTCGTGACGCGCCTGTAGGGGTCGTCTCAGAAAACGGAATTTAAAGCACGTTAAGCCGGTGGCAGTGGGCGTAGCGGCCTGAATTTGCAACCAACTCACTGACCGAAGGGAGCGTCACCATGAACATTAGGACGATCGGGCTGGATCTGGCTAAGAACGTGTTCTAGGTTCACGGCGTGGATGAGCATGGCAAGGTCCGGTATCGTGTCGCCATACTCCAATGATGAACTGGACGAACTGGCCTTGCACTGCACCATGCAAGAGGACGCCGCACGAAAGGTGGAGTGACAGCTTCGCAAGTCTGAGGCGGCTCTGCTGCTGCATTCACGAATCGGGCAACGCTTTGATGCCCTGGTAACCGGCATCGGGGACGGAGGCACTTGGGTGCGCATTTTTGAGCCATCGGCTGAGGGGCGGCGGACTGGAGACTTCCCTGAATTGAAAGTTGGCCAACTATTACGGGTGCGGGGTGCGACAATCCGGGTCTCCAGCCCGGCGTCGCAATGAAGCTACCGTTACACATGATGTTGTCAGGAGGTGTTTCTCATGAACCCTATAGACAGCCTCTCGGGGAGCCACGAAGACCGATCCCTCACTGCAACGCAACCCAAAACACGAAAGTTGGGGTTGCCACTTCTCACCGGCGTTGTTATCGCCTCGATGATCGGTGGGGGCGCGTTCAATCTGCCGCAAAACATGGCACACGGCGCGGGGCTGGGCGCGGTCATCATTGCCTGGGTTATTACACTGGTAGGCATGTTCTTCTTGTCGAACACCTTTCGTACCTTGGCAGATAAACGACCGGACTTGAAGGCAGGTATCTACTCATACGCGAAGGAAGGATTCGGCTCGCTCGCCGGCTTCGAGATGGCGTGGGGGTACTGGCTGTCCGCGGCATTTGGCAATGTCGCGTTCGCGGTCCTGATTATGCAGACGATCGGCTATTTCTTTCCCGTCTTTGCCAGTGGCCGCAACTGGCCATCGATCATCGGGGCCTCATTGCTGATCTGGGCGATGAACTTTGTGGTGCTATCCGGGGTGAAGCGCGCAGCAATCCTGAATGTAATCTCGAGTGCGTTGAACATCGGCACGATAACGGTCGCTTTGTGCGCCATGGCTGTCGCGATAAAAGCGGGGATGTTCTCCTTTGACTTTTGGGGCACCCAAGCGCATTTGGGAAGCGTACTTGGTCAGGTCAAGGGCACGATGCTAGTCACGCTATGGGTCTTCATCGGCATAGAGGGTGCTGTGGTGGTCTCCGACCGTGCCAACAAGACCTCGCAAGTCGGTGTTGCCACTTTTCTCGGTCTGATCGTGTGCACTGTGCTTTATTTCTTGCTGTCTGCACTACCGTTCGGCCTGATGCATCAAGCGCAGCTCGCAGGCCTCGCTTCGCCTTCGGCGGCGTACGTTTTAAAGGCCGCGGTCGGTGAGTGGGGCGCGGTGTTCATCGTCGTAGCGCTGATCATTTCCTTGCTAAGCTGTTGGCTGGCCTGGACCATTCTAGTCGCCGAACTACCCTTCGAAGGCGCAAAAGGCGGGGTATTCCCTAAGTTTCTTGCTCATGAGAACCAGCACCACGCGGCGGCTCCATCACTCTGGGTTTCCAGCGCGACCATGCAACTAGCCATTTTCGTGGTGTTGTTTGCGCAGAATGCCTGGATATGGCTGATCTCGATCACCGGCGTCATGATTCTGCCCCCTTATCTTGCCAGTACCGTTTTCTTATGGCGCTATGCGAAGCAATCAACTTATGCAGCAAGCACAGGTGAAACGGCTCATGAGTCGGTCTGGACGGGCATGCTTGGCACGGTCTACTCCTTGTGGCTGCTCTATGCGGCAGGCCCTCAATTCCTCTTGATGTCGACCATTCTCTTCGCTCTGGGATTCCCGGTTTTCTGGTGGGCTCGCCACGAACACGCCCCCGATCAAGCGGTCTTTACCCGCGTAGAAGCCATTCTGGCGGGTGTCCTCGTGCTGACTGCCGTCGTTGCCGTCGTGTTGTTTGCCCGTGGCTTAGTCAAGATCAGCTGACCTTGGCGCTCTAAGCAATCGCAAAATACGGTTAACCTCAACAGAACAGAAAACACAAGGATAAACCTGGATAGCCCGCCCCAACATGGACTGTTCCTAGAACCATGGGCACTCCCGACGACCTTCACGCCGAGGCCAGTTCAAGGATCTCGCGGCTGACTCAGATCCGGGGAAGAAAAAGGTCTTCGAAGGGTTCTGTCGCGATAAGGAGGGCTGGGTAAGCGTGGTGCGACAAGAGACGGCGGTTATGCGATCAGGGAATAGAATTGCTCAGCAGCGGACGGACTGCTCCCCTTGTGGGTAAGCATCTGCCCTTTGCGGATCATGTGCATGGTCTCAATGCCCCCCAGGATGATGCGGGCGCAACGAAAGTTCTGGAATCCCTGCATCAACCTGACCCGGCGTTTGATCGCCCTATGGTCCTGCTCGACGAGGTTGTTCAGGTACTTGTTCTGGCGGATCTCAATGGCCGTCTCCCGATGGGCATTGATGGCCTGCAGGGCAGCCAGGTTCGCCCCGCTCTTGTCCACTGTGGCGGTCTTCGGAGCCCCACAGCCAGCGATGGCTTTCTCGAAAAAGCGTCGCGCCGCGGGGGTATCGCGGTGCGCGCGCAGCAGAAAATCAATGGTCTTGTCGTCCTTGTCTACTGTCCGATAGAGATACTTCCACTGGCTCTTAACCAGGATGGACGTCTCGTCCATACGCCAGCTGTTGCCCACCGGACGCCGGTGTTGGCGAAACGCCTTCTCGAAGAGCGGCAACAACTTGATCACCCAGCGATACACGGTGGAGTGGTCAACCGAGATACCTCGCTCGGCCATCATCTCTTCCAAATGACGCAGGCTCAGGGATAGGCAACGTACCAGCGCACGCAGGTCAGCATCACCTCCAACGGGTAATGCAAACGCTTCAAGACCTTTGCCACTTCCGGGTTCATGACCGTTGCCCACACATTGTGTTCGACACCGGTCCATTCTACTGGAGGCTTACTGCGACAGAACCTCACCCAGCGGTGTACGGTAGCGTGATCAACGGCAACCCCACGTTCAGCCATCATTTCTTCCAGGTTACGCAGACTGAGGGAGTAAGCCAGATACCAACGCACGCATAGCAAGATGACATCGATCGGGAAATGCAGGCGCTTGAGTGCTTTTCGCCATGCCGGTACGGGCGTCTTCTTCATGCCATTTGAGTGTGTTGGTTGGGCTGTCATCTTACCGCAGCCCTTACTGCGACAGAACCTCGCGACAGAGCCCCACAGTCGACCGCCTTTGAAACCGCGCCAGTAAGGGAAGTGGCCTCGCGAACGTTCGCGAGCCCACCAGAGAAAACGGGGGTAGGAAGGCGTCAGAAGAGCGATGCTTACTTGAGGTAGTTTTCCGCCACCGCAATCCAGTAGGCCGCGCCGACCGGCAGGTTGCTCTTGTCGAACACATACATCGGGTGATGCACATTGGCCGTGTTGCCATTGCCGATAAAGCAATACACCCCCGGTACCTTCTGCGCGTAGAAGGCGAAGTCCTCACTACCCATGAAGGTCGGCCCCGGCGTGACCACCTGCTCGTCGCCGAACACCTTGCGCGCGATGTCGACGCAGATCTGGGTCTGCTCCGCGTCGTTGATCAGGACCGCACCCGGCTGGCCTTCCCTGATCTCGAAGCCGACATTGTAGGCCTCGGCGGTGGCCTTGGTGATTGACTTGATCTTGTTCAGCACCATCTCGCGGGTTTCCGGCTTGCGGGTGCGCGTGCTCAGTCGCAGCGTGGCGGTCTGCGGAATGACGTTGCCGGCGTCGCCGGCGAGGAAGGCGCCGACGCTGACCACGGCGGCGTCCATCGGCGCAACGTTGCGCGACACGATGGTCTGGAGCGACATAACCAGCGACGCGCCCGCCACCAGTGGGTCGATGCTTTTTTCCGGCATCGAGCCGTGGCTGCCGACACCGGTCAGCACAATCTCCCAGTTGTCCACCGCGGCCATGATCGGACCGCCGGTGAAGTGCAGCTTGCCGGTCGGCAGGCCGGGCATGTTGTGCATGCCGAATACCACGTCCATCGGGAAGCGCTCGAACAGGCCATCCGCGATCATCGCCGGGGCGCCGGCCATGATCTCTTCGGCGGGCTGGAAGATGAGGTTGAGCGTACCGTTGAAGTTGCGCGTCTTGGCTAGGTATTCCGCGGCGCCGAGCAGCATCGCGGTATGAGCGTCGTGGCCGCAGGTATGCGACTTGCCTTCGATCTTGCTCTTGTACGGCAGATCGGCGGCCTCCTGCACCGGCAAGGCATCGGTGTCGGCGCGCAGGCCAATGCGCATCTGGCCATCACCGACCTTGAGGCGGCCGACCACGCCGGTCTTGCCGATGCCTTCGGTCACCTCGTAACCCCATTCACGCAGCAGCCCTGCGATGTAGCTGGCTGCTTGGGTTTCCTCAAAGGCCAACGAAGGGTGCTGGTGCAGGTAGTGGAAGTGCTGTTCGATGCTGGCCTGGTCGAGGGTTTTCAATGCTTCAGTCATTTGCTCTGTTCCTGATCGTCAATATATGAGATTGGCGGAGTGCGATGCGCGGCCCGGTCGCGCCGGAGCCCCGCCCAAGGTGTCCCGGTCCTTAGGCCTTCTTGCCCTTCGGCACGGTGAGCATGATCGACAGGATGGCGACCACGATCATCAGCACGTTGAAGCCGAGCGCCACGATGGCGGCCTCGCGCACGGCGAGGTTGTCCTGCCGGCCGACGAAGGTGATTACCCCTTCCAGCCACATGATGCTTTCGTTGTTGGCACTGAGCGCGGTGAAGATCGCCGCCGAGATCGCTACCCCGAAAGCGGCGCCGAGCGAGGAGGCCATCTTGTAGATGCCGGAACCCGCGCCAGCCTGGGAGGCGGGCAGGTTGGCGAGCGCCGCGTCGGTTGAAGGGGTGGCGTAAAAGGCGAGGCCGACGCCAAACAGCGTGTAGCCGATGACGGCGAGGAGCTTGTAGTCGGCCAGAATCAGGTTGGCCGGTGACAGCAGTACGATTGCCAAGCCGGTGATCAGGCAGCCCCAGATCATCGGCTTGCGTGCACCGAAGGCCCGCAGCAGCCGTTCACCGACACGGATGAAGGCGATGATCGCGACCGCGTAGCCGAGCGTCAGCATACCGGCGGCCTGGGCCGTCATATTGCCGCCGAACTGTACCAGCTGCAGCGACACGATCAGCGTGCCTGCCACCGCATTGAGCAGGAAGTTTGAGATCGTGGCGCCGGTGTAGGTCGAGTTCTTGAACAGGCTGAAATCGATGAAAGCGCTGGACGACTTTGCTTCGATCTTCAGGAACACGGCGCCGACGACCAGCACGACGGCGATCAGGCCTAGCGACAGCGGGCTGGTCCAGCCCAGCTTGTTGCCTTGGGTGACCACCACCTGCAGGGCCACCATGGCGATCATGAAGGTCAGCACGCCGGGCAGGTCGAACTTGTAGTCACCCTTGGTTTCGGCCTTACTTTCCGGCGTACCGCGCATCATCCACAGGCCCAGTACGCAGACCGCGATCGACACGAAGAAGATCGAGCGCCAGCCGAAGTTCTGCAACATCAGGCCGCCGAACAGCGAGCAAATGCCGGACCCACCCCAGGAACCGATCGACCACATGCTGACCGCGCGCTGACGTTCCGCCCCATCCCAATAGCTTTTTACGACCGCCAGGCTGGCAGGCATGATGCATGCCGCCGACAGGCCCTGCAGTGCCCGTCCGACCAGCAGGACTGGCGTCGCCAGCTCACCGGTCGGGGTCAGACCGACCAGCAACGAGCCGAGGATGTTGAGATAGAAGCCAATGCGCACGATCTTCATGCGGCCGACGCGGTCGGCCAGGCCGCCGATAACGACGATGAAGATGCCGGAGAACAGTGCGGTGATCGCCACCGCACTGTTCATGGTGTTGGCCGACATACCGAGGTCGCGGCTCATGTCGGGAGCGATGTTCAGTGTCGTCTGGGCGAACAACCAGAAGGCAATCACGCCCATGATGATGCCAAACAACAGGCGATCATTGCCCTTGTACGGCGCGTTGCTTGTCGTGGTACTCATGTAAAGGCTCCTTGACGGTTACCACACTGCAGGGACTGAAGCCCAAGCACTACCGCGCGGCCTTTATTTAGTTTGCGGTTGGTCATAGCCTCCGAATCTTAAGGCTATGGCATGGCTCAGAACCTTGCGCTAGTTAGTTAGCTGCTGGAACCGTTCGACCAATTGCGCCAAACCCAGCAAGGTTCGAAGAATACAAACCGGAGTATCATGCGTCTAATGCGAAATTTTTCTTTATTCGATTACA
Source organism: Crenobacter oryzisoli (assembly GCF_030385785.1). Lineage (GTDB taxonomy): Bacteria > Pseudomonadota > Gammaproteobacteria > Burkholderiales > Chromobacteriaceae > Crenobacter_A > Crenobacter_A oryzisoli. The sequence goes on along the minus strand of NZ_JAUEDK010000043.1, from coordinate 7,265 downwards.
AAGTGTAATCAATGAATCTGAACCACCTGCGCCACCTCATTGCACTGGCCGAATATCAATCCTTCCGTAAAGCGGCCGATGCACTCTGCCTGACCCAACCTGCCTTGAGCCGGAGTATTCAGGCTCTTGAACAAGAACTGAACGTCAGGCTGATCGACCGACATGGCAAACGGAACACGCTCACCGCCTACGGCCAGCAAGTTGTAGCTAGCGCCAGGCGGATCGTTTTCGAGGCCGCCGAACTGCACCGGGGGATCTTCCTTCTCCAGGAAGGCCAACTTGGCTCGATCAGCATCGGCTTCGGCCCCACGCCTGCAGCCATACTGATGACCCCGTTCCTCACCCTAATGGCGAGCTGCCATCCGAAAGTCCAAGTCAAGTTGGCGCGTGGTTCGGTAGACATGCTCACCCAATCATTGCTCGACGAAACGGTCGACATCATCGTCATTGATCGTCGGGCCCTGACTGCCGTCGAGGATCTGCTGATCGAGCCACTGCCACCGGTCCGAGGCGGTTTCATTTGCCGAACCGGTCACCCTCTCCTGGCCCACCCACACATTGATCTGGCCATGTTGCGCCAATTCCCGGTGGCTTCGATGCCACTCAGCGATGAAATCATCCATGATCTCGTTACCGAATTAGGTCCCGAGGCGCATCCCAGTCGATTGATGACAATAAACTGTGAAGACCTGCATGGCATGCTCGATGTCGCCGAAGCCACCGATGCAATATTTTTCGGCATATTTGCAAGCGCCAAGGCAAGGATATCTGCCGGCAAGTTGCAGGAAATCAAGCTTCATCCCCACTTCGAACGCATGGGACAATATGCCTTGGTCAGTCTGGCAAGACGCAGCGAATCACCCACGCTGAAACTTTTCCGAGATTTTGCGCACGAGCATTTTCACGATTGAAAAAAGCGCAGTTGGCCGCTACGACTACAGCCACATTGTTGTCTAGCCCCGAACGATTGAGAATGCGCGATTTGAATAAATCGGGTTGTTGTTTTTCCAGTCTCTCATGGCCTGAATTGGCTTCCAATAGGCATGCCGCGGGGATGCCCAAGCCTTTCAGGGCATCATGGGGAGTTTCCAGATGCGTTCGCTCAAATGATCGTCTGGGATATGACGTGTAGGACTGCTGTACGGGGCGGGTTCTGCAAAGCGCCAAGGCAACTCAAAAATTCGTCCACATGCCAAGCGCGACCGAGTGCTGGTTGCGTAGGGTAGGAACGGCGTGTGCCGCCGGATCCCCACCGAGTTGGTAGGCCGCATTCGACCCGTTATTCAGGCGGGTATAAAGCGCATAGAGTTGGGTGTGTTTGCTCAGGTGGAGGTTGTAGGAAAACGTGCCCATCCAGGCACCGCTGTCTCCAACACCGGCGAAACCGCTCCACGAACTGGCTTGGCCGTATTGCACCGTAAACTGGTTGCTGCCGAGCGTGTAGCTTGCCTGCAAGCTGCCATAATTGCGGTGCCGGTCATTGCCACTATTCTCAATATTGTTAACTCGTCATATTAAAACAGACCGGCTAGATAGAAAGAGCCGAAGTCATAACCAACGCTCATGAAGTTCGCCAGTCCACTCTTGTAGAAACCATTAGAGGTCACTTGCATGTCACTGTTCTGCTGAATGGCGTAACCGGCGCGAAGCGGTCCTTGGTCATAGCGTACGATGCCCGACGTACCAGCGTACGCAGGTCAGCATCACCTCCAGCGGGTAATGCAGGCGCTTCAGTACCTTTGCAACTTCTGGGTTCATGGACGCTGTCAACACATCGAATTCGACTCAGCCAAAGTCTAACCCAGGCTTACTGCGACAGAACCGTTTCATGACCGTCATCTTCCGGGGGGATCGCCCAGGTCAACAAGTTGACAGTACCGCCACCCACAGTCTCTGTGGAAAAACGCCTCCGCCCTCGCGAAAAAACCCAAGCCCCGTCAGCGCTTCGCCAGCGCTGCGCAATAAATAAGCACTACTCCACCGTGGTGGCGGTGACCGGGTGCCCCCCGGCGGTTCCACGTCGGACAATGGGAACCCGGTCGACCTGCTCCCCCTTGGCTAGCCAGCCGGTTTCAGGCCGCCCGACCCGAAACAAGGTGGCGATCACCTTGCCGCTTGGCAGGAGGGCGTGGGTGCACCGGATGGCTGCTTGCCAGGCAGCCATCAATACCGCAGCGGTTTTCGCGGCTTCGCAGAGGAACGGACACGCCGTGAATCGTGGCCTGGTAGAGCCGTTCTCGCACCGTGCCACTTTCTATAACGCATTGCGTTATATGTCGTTAGGCGTTATAGTTTGAGCCATGGCGATTCAGAACTTTAACGATAAAGAAACGGCCAAGATTTGGTCAGGAACGATGTCCCTTCGCCTTCCTGCCGACATCCAGCGCAAAGCGCGCATGAAGCTCAGGATGCTCAACGCGGCTCATGAACTGGCTGACCTCCGCATCCCGCCGGCCAATCGCCTCGAGGCACTCAAGGGAGACCGGGCCGGACAATACAGCATCCGCATTAATGACCAGTGGCGTGGGTGTTTCCGCTGGAGGGACGGCAACGCTGACGACGTGGACATCGTCGATGACCACTGAAGCAGAGGAACAGACCATGGACAAGCTACCGAACATTCACCCGGGCGAAGTGCTCAACGAAGAGTTTCTCGTGCCGTTGCGCCTCAGCCAGAACGCGTTGGCGCGCGCCATGCATGTGCCGCCGCGCCGGATCAACGAGATCGTCCACGGCCAGCGCGCCATCACCGCGGACACGGCCCTGCGGCTGTCCCGCGTGCTCGGCACCACCGCGCAATTCTGGATGGCACTGCAGACCGACTACGATCTGGAGATCGCTGCCAGCGCGACCGACTTGACTGAGCTGACCCCGCTGGCGGCCTAGCCGGCCACCGCCCTCAATAAAAAAATGCCCGCAATCGCGGGGTTGAACAAGGAGAATGTCTTGCGAAAGCTGACGGTAAGACAATTAATGCTGATCGGCACCATCCTGGTGGTCCTGCCTCTGCTGATTGGTAATATCGTGCTCTGGTTGAGCAATGCCTCGCTGCACAGTGCGGAGGCGGAGCAGCAAAAGTGGGTACTGGCCACGCAGACTTTCAAGGATGCCCGCTACAACGTGGTGCAAATCCAGCAGTTCCTGACCGATGCGAGCGCAATCGGCGAGGGGGCCGACGACTACCGCGACGCCGAGACCAACCGAGTTCAGGCACAGGACAATTTGAAAAAGCTGGAACAGCTGTTGCCCGAGAAGGCGGCCATGCTGCGCCAGATCAGCGCCCAAGTGGATCAGCTGCACCATATCGGGCATGACATGGCCGAGGCCTACATCCACCAGGGCCGCGAAGCGGGCAATGCCATCATGAAGCGCCCGGGCAGCGGCTTTGACGACTCAACCGAGGCCATCAACAAGCAGCTGGAGCAGCTTGCCGTAGAGCTCACTCAGCGTACCGCCACAGCGAATGAGGCCAAGCAGAGCCAAATCGACATCAACAGCACCCTGGGCACGAGCTTCGCCGCGATCGCCATGGCACTGGTGCTACTCATCAATTTCGTCGTGTACCGCCGGCTGACCCGCATTCTCGGTGGGGAGCCAGGCTATGCTTCAGAAGTCGTTAGTCGCATTGCCGCAGGCGACTTGTCTCAGGAAGTAAAAAACGCGTCGTCGAATCCCAACAGCCTCCTGGGCGCCATGCGGACCATGTCGGGCAAGCTGGCCAATTATCTGCGCCAGATCGATCAGGAGACCAAGCAAGTTGCCCAGTCGTCCTATCAAATTACCGATATCTCGAAACACATTATCGATACGTCCGAGCAGGAGCAACATCACTCCGCCGAAGTGCGGCTGGCCACCGCGGATCTGACGCAAACGGCAGAAGCCGTGCGCAGCATCGCGATGAAAGTCAGCGAGCACGCCGATCAAGCGCGTAGCAGCGCCCAACAGGGCATGCAGACCATGCGGAGCAATATTGAGGGGATGGATCGCGCGGTGGCCGAGGCGCGCGACGCGGAGGCCAAGATCGTCGCACTGGGCGAGGCCAACCAGAAAATCCAGGTCATCACCCAAACGATTGCCGCCATCACGGAACAGACCAACCTGCTTGCGCTCAATGCGGCAATCGAAGCGGCGCGCGCTGGCGAGCACGGACGCGGCTTTGGCGTTGTGGCCGAGGAGGTGCGCAAGCTAGCCCATAACGCCAGCAAGGCCACCGACGAAATTACCGCCATCATCGGCAATCTCAACCATCTGGTGCAGGAAAACACCCTGGCCGTACGCGGCATCATCGAGCGCACCAGCGCCGGCATGGAAAAAGCGGAACAGGCCAACCAGGCACTCTCCAGCATCGTGCAAGACATCGATAACAATGTCGCTGCGGCACACCAGATCAGCCAGGTCAGCCTTGAGCAGATGGACAAGCTGACCAATCTGCGCGAGCGGCTGGACATCCTACTGAACACCTTGTCGGACAATGCGCTCAAGGTGCATACCACTGGCGCCATCAGCCAGGACTTGTATCGCGTCACAGAGAAACTTCGCGATCTGATGAAGCAGTTCAGCTTCGAGCACGGCGCGGACGTACCTTTGCGCGCAAATGAAAAGCGGCAACTCCCGCGCGTGAAGAAAAGCCTGCTGGTAGAGGTGTCCGAGGAGGGGCAGCCGCGCGATGCCATCACCGTCGACTTCAGCATGAAGGGCTTGCAAATGCGCGTACCGGTCCCCCTGCAGGCTAAGCAAGGTGACTTGCTGGCACTAAGGTTGCGGGTGCCGCACGACGCCATCGGGACATACAGTAACCAAACCCCACTCGATATCAGCGGCCGAGTACTCTGGGAGCGGCCTTCCGAGCTAGGCAAGTTGTACGGCGTGACGTTCGGCCCGACCAGTCCGCAACAGCAGAAGCAGCTGCAGCAGTGCTTCGACTACTACAACCAGAGTTCCACCTTTCAGTAAATAGTGTCCGCACTGGCTAGCTGTCGCGCCATATTGGACGGTGTAGCGCCTGTTCACGATCTTTCGAGCTGGAATAATCATGGCGAAAGACCCAGGATCCAAGCGACGTGAGTCGTGAACAGTTCGAACAGATCAGTCCCTACTGAAGAGCGTGTGCAAGAAGACCAAACCAAGAACCGTGGATCTGTTTGAGGTCTGGTGCGCGGTGCTCCGCCTACTCAAGAGTGGCTGCCAATAACGCATGTTGCCGAGCGACGTCCCCAAGTGGCGCACCGTGCATGCCTATTTCAACCGATGGAGCGAAGCTGCCCAGGAAGGCGTGAGCGTCCAGGAGCAGACCCTCAAAAACTCCGGTTAGCGCGGCCCGTCTCAAACAGGGGCGCAACGGTTTGACGTGTTTTTTGATCGTTGACGCATAGAACGTGAAAAATACCGATAGCGCGAGCGAAAAGGGCTATGACACCGGAAAGAAGGAGTCCGGAATCAAGCGCCACCTTGCCGTCGATACGCAAGGCTTGCCTCACGCGATTGCTGTGACCACAGCGACATGACGGACCGCCGCCAGGGCGTGCTGCTGGCGCTGGGGCGCAGCTCTCCCCACCTGAGCGGCGGCGACCGACGAGCTGATCGTCAGTTGCGGCGAGCGGCCACTGCTGATGGACAGCGGGGTGTTCAGCAAGCACTTCTTCGGTGACGGGCGTATCGACGGCCGTGCGCTGCAGTTAGCCGAACGCTATGCGATCCACCCACGCTGAGCAGCTGGCCGCAGAGGTCTCCGATGCGGAACTGGCCGCCAAGGTCAAGGCCGCCCTCGATCAGGATCCGGAACTGGCCAAGCTACACCTGAAGGTGACGAACAAGAAAGGTGACATCACCATCGACGGCACCATGACGGATGATCAGCAGATGCTCAAAGCCGGTGAAATCACCCAGAACGTCCCCGGGGTGAAGAACGTCCTCAACAACATGATGATGACGAAGTAAGTCGGCTTCCCTCCCGCGCCGCGTGGTACCAGACTGCGCGGCTGTTTGGCGTCGCTCACCACAAGTCTGCCAATAGCCAATACGCCCCGTCGGCCGCACCTGAGGCCCACCGCCTTAGCCCGGTGCCTCACTCGAGATTTGTATCAGCTGTGAAGCGGCGACCAGGGCCGCCTTGAGAAACAGTGTCGCAGGGATGGTTTCGAAGGCGATGCCATCCAGTTCAACCGTTCGGCACTCTGACGACGTGCCACAGACGGAGCAACAAGGACTGCTTCCCACGCTGGCACCTAACCATTCCTCCATCGGTCTTCCTGCTATCCAGATGCGGTTGGACTCTAAAGGCTCGGCTTTAAATGACTTCTCGTCTAGCTGTTTGATATCGAGGATTGGCTCAATGCCCAATGGCAAGAGCGACTGCCTGAGCGTGTCGATGGCACGCTGCATTTCCAGATAGGTGGCATTGCAACGATCACAGGTTTTACCTTCATTGCTCACGAGTCTCTGCCATAAGATCGGCAGTTGCTTCACAGTGCGATCTCCACCTGACGTCATCACCTAATTGTAGGAACACATTTTGGTGCGTTGTTGGTTCTCTTCAGATTGGCAGAACGCCTTTCTGAAGTGAACCGAGAGAAACGTGCGAAGTGCGATGTCAAGCGGCTGCCTGCAACTGCCAGGCAAATCGTAACAAGATGCGGCTTTCGATCGCGATGGGCGGTGGATTTGTGGCCGAGTACACATTCGATCAGTCGACGAAACTCTGGTCTGCCCTGTGAGTTGTTTCGCTGGACGTCAGAACGGATAAACCTGCTCGTCAGCCTTAAATTCACATGGTTTATCTGTGGTTGGGTCTGAATCATGTAGCACTGCCATAGTGTCCGATATCTTCGTCCATGTACCACCTAAATTGCATGCAAAATCCTGCCCCTGCTTCAGACCACCAAAAGGTGCTGGCAGTACCGGCTCCCCGCAATGTGGGCAAAGATTGGTGTTTGGGCCATTTAACTCGGACTGGTTGAAGATCTTTTCACACCAACAACATTTAATTGAGCCTTCGGTCATATTCACTTCCCATGAATTAATCTTGCTACTGTAAAAATCGTTTCTATGATGGTCTATTATACATGCTTAAAGCCTAACCATCGGTCGCCGTTCTCAACTCAAGATTGCTGACCCTAACCCCATCAGAGAATTTTTGAATGGGCGGTTTCCAACCCCAAGTGCAACACCCTGATAAGGTGTTGCCATGCCCTCCCACTACCATCAGCTTTGCCCAGAAGAACGTGCCTGCATCATGCAAATGACCGCGCAGGGACACAGTCTGCGCC